>NZ_JBEGFC010000001.1:0-85336 GCF_040202405.1 Xanthomonas sp. WHRI 6106
GACCGTCCGTTCCTGATGCCGGTCGAAGACGTGTTCTCGATCTCCGGCCGCGGCACCGTGGTGACCGGTCGTATCGAGCGCGGCATCATCAAGGTGGGCGACGAAATCGAAATCGTCGGTATCCGCGACACGCAGAAGACCACGGTCACCGGCGTGGAAATGTTCCGCAAGCTGCTGGACCAGGGCCAGGCAGGCGACAACGCCGGTCTGCTGCTGCGCGGCACCAAGCGTGACGACGTGGAGCGTGGCCAGGTGCTGTGCAAGCCGGGTTCGATCAAGCCGCACACCGAGTTCGAAGCCGAAGTCTACGTGCTGTCCAAGGACGAGGGTGGCCGTCACACCCCGTTCTTCAAGGGCTACCGTCCGCAGTTCTACTTCCGCACCACCGACATCACTGGCGCCTGCCAGCTGCCGGAAGGCGTGGAGATGGTGATGCCGGGCGACAACGTCAAGATGGTCGTGACCCTGATCAACCCGGTCGCGATGGACGAAGGCCTGCGCTTCGCAATCCGTGAAGGTGGCCGCACCGTCGGCGCCGGCGTGGTTGCCAAGGTCATCAAGTAAGCAGTGCCTGCAGTCGGCGGCGTTTGCCGCTGGCGTCGCACGGAAGGGTCGGCGCAAGCCGGCCCTTTTTATTGCCCCTCGGCCTAGATTGGTTTACCGACATCCGGCTGCAGGTTCTGCGCTTGCGCGCTGAAATCTACGTCGCTATAATGCGCGGCTCGGTGTCCCTGGGTAGGGCGCTGGGTTACAGCGAAAAGAACGGCAGGATGCCGCTCGTGTTCGCCAGACCGGGAAGGTCGTGTTGCATGGAGCACTCAACAACTCATACGTTGTTGACCGTGCTCTAGCTGCGCATTATACTTTTCCGTCTGGGCAGGCCGGTTTACCGGGCTGCCTCAGTTTTTGGGCGGAGGAAAGCCCTCGTCGGCAGGAAGTACGGCGATTTCACCAACGCAGGAATATCGGGGCAGGTATCCCAGAGGCCTTGCCCGTCGCTCTTTTAACGAAGGAAGCTTCCGTCATGTCGGAACAAAAGATCCGGATTCGGTTGAAGGCGTTCGATCATCGTTTGATCGACCGTTCGGCCAGCGAGATCGTCGAAACGGCCAAGCGGACCGGCGCGCAAGTGCGTGGCCCGATCCCGCTGCCGACCAAGATCGAACGTTACACCATCCTCGTATCCCCGCATGCCGACAAGGATGCGCGTGACCAATACGAAACCCGCACGCACAAGCGTGTGCTCGATATCGTCGACCCCAACGACAAGACCGTGGACGCGCTGATGAAGCTCGAACTCGCGGCTGGCGTCGACGTCCAGATCAAGCTCACCTGAGGACTACGACCATGACGAAGAAATATTCGTTGGGCTTCGTGGGCCGCAAGGCTGGTATGAGCCGCGTCTTCACTGAAGACGGCCGCTCGGTACCGGTCACGCTGATCGAAGCAACTCCGAACCGCATCGCGCAGATCAAGACCGTCGAAGTTGACGGCTACAGCGCCGTGCAGATTACCGTTGGCGCGCGTCGCGCCGCACTGGTCAACAAGCCGGCCGCCGGTCACTTCGCCAAGGCGAAGGTCGAAGCGGGTCGTGGCTTGTGGGAATTCCGCGTTGAAGATGCGCAGCTCGGCGATTTCGCCGTTGGCGGCGAAATCAAGGCGGACATCTTCGAGGTCGGCCAGAAGGTCGACGTCCAGGGCGTCACCAAGGGTAAGGGTTTCCAGGGCACCATCAAGCGCTACAACTTCCGTATGGGCGATGCAACCCACGGTAACTCGCTGTCGCATCGCGCGCCGGGTTCGCTGGGTCAGCGCCAGACCCCGGGTCGTGTTTTCCCGGGCAAGAAGATGTCGGGCCACATGGGCGCCGTGCAGCAAAGCACGCAGAACCTGGAAGTGGTCAAGGTCGACGTCGAGCGTGGTCTGATTGCTATCCGCGGCGCCGTGCCTGGCGCAGCTGGTGGCGACGTGATCGTCCGTCCGGCGAGCAAGGCATAAGGAGAGATGACGATGGAACTCGTTATCACGGGTAGCAACAACAAGGTCTCGGTCTCCGATGCCGTGTTCGGTCGCGAATTCAGCGAGGATCTGGTTCACCAGGTCGTCGTCGCTTATCGCAACGCCGGTCGCGCTGGTACCAAGGCACAGAAGACGCGTTCGGAAGTTGCGGGCACGACCAAGAAGTCGAAGAAGCAGAAGGGCGGCGGCGCGCGTCATGGCGCACTGACGGCTCCGATCTTCGTCGGCGGCGGCGTGACCTTTGCGGCCAAGCCGCGCAGCTTCGAGCAGAAGGTCAACCGCAAAATGTATCGCGCGGCCATCTGCGCGATCTTCTCCGAGTTGAACCGTCAGGGTCGTCTGATGATCGTCGACGCGTTCGACCTCGAAGCGACCAAGACCAAGGGTCTGATCGAGAAGCTGAAGGGACTGGATGTGGGCAAGCGCCCGCTGATCGTCACCGAAGAAGCCTCCGAGCACCTGTATCTGTCCGCCCGCAATCTGCCGTATGTGCAGGTGCGTGATGTGCAGGGTCTGGATCCGGTCGCGCTGGTCGGGGCCGATACGGTCGTGATCACCGCCGATGCGGTCAAGAAGGTCGAGGAGTGGCTGGCATGAGCAGCAACGAAAAAATCTTCAGCGTGCTGCGTGCTCCGCGAGTCTCCGAAAAGACCGCGCGCCTGCAGGAAATCTCCAACCAGTATGTCTTCGAAGTTTCGAACGAAGCCACCAAGGCCGATGTAAAGGCCGCGGTTGAGCAGCTGTTCGACGTCAAGGTCAAGGCAGTCAACGTGGTCAACGTCAAGGGCAAGAGCAAGTCCTTCCGTAACCGTGCTGGCAGCCGTGGCAATTGGCGCAAGGCGTACGTCCGCCTGGTTGATGGTCAGTCCATCGACGTAACGGCCAAGGCCTGAGGTCCATCCCATGCCATTGATGAAGTTCAAACCCACCTCTCCCGGCCGTCGTTCCGCCGTGCGCGTGGTTACTCCCGATCTGCACAAGGGCGCACCGCACGCGGCGCTGCTCGACTCGCAGAGCAAGTCCGGTGGTCGTAACCACCATGGCCGCATCACCGTGCGTCACGTCGGTGGTGGCCATAAGCAGCACTACCGCATCATCGACTTCAAGCGCAACAAGGAAGGCATTCCGGCGCGTGTGGAGCGGATCGAATACGATCCGAACCGTACCGCTCATATCGCCCTGCTGTGCTACGTCGATGGCGAGCGTCGCTACATCATCGCCCCGAAGGGCCTGAAGGCTGGCGACCAGGTCATTGCTGGTGCGAATGCGCCGATCAAGACCGGTAACACGCTGCCGCTGCGCAACATCCCGGTCGGTACGACGGTTCACGGTATCGAGCTGAAGCCGGGTAAGGGCGCTCAGATCGCACGTGCTGCCGGTGCAGCCGTCCAGCTGGTCGCTCGCGAGGGCATCTATGCCACGCTGCGTCTGCGTTCGGGCGAAATGCGCAAGGTGCCGGTCGAATGCCGCGCCACCATCGGTGAAGTCGGCAACGACGAGCACAACCTCGAGAAGCTGGGCAAGGCCGGCGCCAAGCGTTGGCGCGGTGTTCGCCCGACCGTTCGCGGTGCGGCCATGAACCCGGTCGATCACCCGCACGGTGGTGGTGAAGCGAAGGCTGGTCAGGGTAATCCGCATCCGGTCACCCCGTGGGGTGTTCCGACCAAGGGTTACAAGACGCGCAAGAACAAGCGCACCCAGCAGTTCATCGTCCGCGATCGTAGGGGCTAATCGACCATGGCACGTTCACTTAAGAAAGGCCCGTTCGTCGATCACCACCTTGCAAAGAAGGTGGAGTCCGCTGCGGGTAGCAAGAAGCCGATCAAGACCTGGTCGCGCCGTTCGATGATCCTGCCCGAAATGGTAGGCATCACCATCGCCGTGCATAACGGCAAGAACCACATTCCGGTGCTCGTCAACGAGAATATGGTCGGCCACAAGCTCGGCGAATTTGCCGTCACCCGGACCTTCAAGGGTCACGGTGGCGACAAGAAGTCGAGCAGGTAAGGAGAGATGACGATGGAAGCGAAAGCAATCCTGCGCACCGCGCGCATCTCCCCGCAGAAGGCCCGCCTGGTCGCTGATCAGGTGCGTGGTTTGTCCGCCGAGCGTGCGGTCAATCTGCTGAAGTTCTCGGACAAGAAGGCTGCACACCTGATCAAAAAGGTAGTGGAGTCGGCTATTGCCAATGCCGAGAACAATCAGGGCGCGGATGTCGACGAGCTGAAGGTCAAGACCATCATGGTTGATGAAGGTCCCTCCCTGAAGCGTTTCATGGCGCGGGCGAAAGGCCGCGGTACCCGCATCCTCAAGCGCACCAGTCACATCACTGTGATTGTCGGCGCCGCCAAGTAAGCGGAAAGGAAAAGACCATGGGTCATAAAGTTCATCCGACTGGAATCCGTCTTGGTATCTCCAAAGACTGGAACTCCAAGTGGTACGCAAACAAGGGCGACTTCGCCGGTTACCTGGCAGCCGACCTGAAAGTGCGTGAAATGCTGCGCAAGAAGCTCGCGCAGGCAGGTGTCAGCAAGATCTTGATCGAGCGCCCTGCCAAAACCGCCCGCGTCACCATTCACACCGCCCGTCCGGGCGTGGTGATCGGCAAGCGTGGTGAGGATATTGAAAAGCTGCGTAAGGAAGTGAGCGAACTGATGGGCGTTCCGGCGCACATCAACGTCACCGAAGTGCGCAAGCCGGAGCTGGATGCGCAGCTGGTCGCCGAGTCGATCGCGCAGCAGCTCGAGCGTCGCATCATGTTCCGCCGCGCAATGAAGCGCTCGGTTGGTAACGCGATGCGCTTGAGTGCCCTGGGCATCAAGGTCAACGTGGCTGGCCGCCTCAACGGTGCAGAAATCGCCCGTTCGGAGTGGTACCGCGAAGGTCGCGTGCCGCTGCACACGCTACGTGCCGACATTGATTACGGTTTTGCCGAGGCGTCCACGACGTACGGCATCATCGGTATCAAGGTCTGGATCTATAAGGGCGAGGTTTTCGACTTCTCCCAGGTTGGCCAGGAAAAGCAGGACGACAGCCCGCGCAACGATCGTAACGATCGCGGCGACCGTGGTGACCGCCCGTCGCGCCCGGCTCGTGAAGCGAGGTAACGGCAATGTTGCAACCCAAGCGAACCAAATATCGCAAGATGCACAAGGGCCGCAATGACGGCCTGGCATGGAGCGGAAACGCCGTCAGCTTCGGCGAATATGGCCTCAAGGCCACGGCGCACGGTCAGCTGACCGCGCGCCAGATTGAAGCAGCACGCCGCACGATCAGCCGCCATGTCAAGAAGGGCGGCAAGATGTGGATCCGTGTGTTCCCCGACAAGCCGATCACCAAGAAGCCGATCGAAGTCCGCATGGGCTCCGGTAAGGGCAACGTGGAGTACTGGGTCGCGCAGATTCAGCCGGGCCGCATGATCTATGAAATCGAGGGGATTCCCGAAGAGACCGCACGTGAGGCATTCCGCCTTGCCGCTGCCAAGCTCTCGGTGACGACCACTTTCGTGACCCGGACGGTGCGCTGATGGATATCAAACAACTCCGCGAAAAGTCGGCTGACGAACTGAAGGCCCACCTGACCGACCTGCGTAAGGAGCAGTTCTCGCTCCGTATGCAGCAGGTCACCGGCCAGCTGCCGAAGACCCACGAAACCCGCCGGGTGCGCCGCGAGATTGCTCGCGTCAAGCACCTGCTCGGCAGCACCAAGTAAGGACGGCCGCGATGAGCGACAATAACGAAAAGCAAACGCTGCGCACGGTCGAAGGCCGTGTCGTCAGCAACAAGATGGACAAGACGGTCACCGTGTTGGTGGAGCGCCAGGTCAAGCATGCTCTGTACGGCAAGTACATCAAGCGCTCGACCAAGCTGCACGCACACGATGCCGACAATGCCTGCAATGAAGGCGATGTCGTGCGCGTGACCGAAATTGCGCCAATGTCCAAGACCAAGAACTGGCGGGTGGTGGAAATCGTCACCCGTTCGGCCGAATAAGGGAGATCTGAATCATGATCCAGATGCAGAGCTACCTCGATGTCGCCGACAATTCGGGTGCCAAGGAAGTGATGTGCATCAAGGTGCTGGGCGGCTCCAAGCGCCGCTACGCACATATCGGTGACATCATCAAGGTGACCGTCAAGGACGCCATTCCGCGTGGCAAGGTCAAGAAGGGCGAAGTCTACGACGCCGTCGTGGTGCGTACCCGCAAGGGTGTGCGCCGTCCCGACGGTTCGTTGATCCGCTTCGATGGCAATGCCGCTGTGCTGTTGAACAACAAGCAGGAGCCGATCGGGACCCGCATCTTCGGGCCGGTGACGCGCGAGCTGCGTTCCGAGAAGTTCATGAAGATCGTCTCGCTCGCTCCCGAAGTGCTGTGAGCGGAGGACATACACATGGCTAACCGTATCAAGAAGGGCGACCAGGTCGTCATCAACACCGGCAAGGACAAGGGTAAGCAGGGTGAAGTGGTGCGTGTGGACGGCGATCGCGTGATCGTCTCCAACGCCAACGTCATCAAGCGCCACACCAAGCCGAACCCGCAGGCGGGTGTCGCCGGCGGCGTGGTCGAGCGTGAAGCGTCGATCCATATCTCCAACGTCAATATCGTCAACCCGGCAACGGGCAAGGGCGAGCGCGTTGGCTTCAAGGTGCTGGAGGATGGACGCAAATTGCGTGTGTTCCGCTCCAGCGGTGAGGCGCTCGACGCCTGAGGAATGAGATCATGAACACTCGTCTCGAAAAGTTTTACAAGGAAAACGTGGTGCCGGCCCTGATGAAGGAATTCGGCTACACCAATCCGATGGAAGTGCCGAAGCTGGTCAAGGTCACGCTCAACATGGGCGTGGGCGAGGCGGCTACCAACAAGAAGATTCTGGAAAATGCGGTCGCCGACATGTCCAAGATCTCCGGCCAGAAGCCGGTGGTCACCAAGTCGCGCGTTTCGGTCGCATCGTTCAAGATTCGTGACGGTTGGCCGATCGGCTGCAAGACCACCTTGCGTCGCGCCAAGATGTACGAGTTCCTGGATCGCCTGATCAACATCTCGTTGCCGCGCGTGCGCGACTTCCGTGGTGTGTCCGGTCGTTCCTTCGACGGTCGTGGCAATTTCAACATGGGTGTGAAGGAACAGATCATCTTCCCGGAAATCGACTTCGACGCCGTCGACGCGATCCGCGGTATGGATATCGCCATCACCACCACCGCCAAGACGGATGCGGAAGCGAAGGCGCTGCTGGCAGCGTTCAAGTTCCCGTTCCGTAACTGACCATAGAGGACATCCGAAATGGCAAAGACCTCCATGATCCACCGCGACATCAAGCGCGCAAAGCTGGCGAAGAAATTTGCCGGCAAGCGTGACGCGCTGAAGAAGATCCTCTCCAGCCAGGATGCATCCTACGAAGAGAAGATCGATGCGTCGACCAAGTTGCAGAAGCTGCCGCGCGATTCGTCGCCGAGCCGCCACCGCAACCGTTGCGAGCTGTCTGGTCGTCCGCGCGGTGTCTACCGCAAGTTCGGCCTGGGTCGCAACATGCTGCGCAAGGCCACGATGAACGGCGACGTTCCGGGCCTGCGCAAGGCAAGCTGGTAACAGCAGCCCGGCCGCTCGCGGCCGGTTTGAGCAGGATTGTTCTGTTCAACAAGGGAGTCCGACGCAAGTCGGGCTCTTTTGTCGTATACTTCCGCTTCTGTCTTGCCCGTGCGGGTTTGACGTGGCGTCAAGGGTCCTGGCCCGTCCCCAGGAAAACACAAGATTTTCGCGAAAGCGGATATCGGTGCACTCAAAGGTACTCATATGAGCATGACTGATCCCATCGCCGACCTGCTGGTTCGCATCAAGAATGCGGCCGCGGTTGGTAAGCAGACGGTGAAATTGCCGTCGTCCAAGATCAAGGTTGCGATCGCCCAGGTCCTGAAGGACGAGGGTTACATCACCGACCTGCGCGTTACGGCCACCGAAAACAACAAGTCGGAGCTGGAAATCGTGCTGAAGTATTTCGAAGGCCGCCCGGTCATCGAGACCCTGAAGCGTTTCTCGCGCTCGGGTCTGCGCCAGTACCGCGGCAAGACCGAGCTGCCCAAGGTCCTAGGTGGCCTGGGTATCGCCATCATCTCCACGTCGAAGGGCATCATGACCGATGCGCAGGCTCGCGAAGCCGGCGTTGGTGGTGAAGTCCTGTGCTTCGTGGCCTAAGGGAAGGAATCGAACATGTCCCGTGTAGCCAAGAAGCCTGTTTCCCTTCCGAAGGGTGTTGAGCTCAACGTCCAGCCTGAGCTGGTCAGCGTCAAGGGCCCGAAGGGCACCCTGACTTTGCCCAAGCCGGTGGGCGTGGAAATCGCCATCGATGGCGACGTTGCCACGCTGTCGGCCAATGATCCGTCGCAGATCGCCATCACCGGCACCGTGCGCGCCATTCTGGCCAATATGGTCAAGGGTGTGTCCGAAGGCTTCGAGCGCAAGCTCGAGCTGGTCGGCGTCGGTTACCGTGCCGCCATGCAGGGTAAGGATCTGAGCCTGGCGCTCGGCTTCTCGCACCCGTTGGTGTTCGTGGCGCCGGAAGGCATCACGCTGTCGACCCCGAGCCAGACCGAAATCGTGGTCCAGGGCGCCGACAAGCAGCGCGTCGGCGAAGTCGCCGCCAAGATCCGCGGTTTCCGTCCGCCGGAGCCCTACAAGGGCAAGGGTGTGAAGTACGCCGGTGAAGTCATCATTCGCAAGGAAGCCAAGAAGGCTTAATGGCGAGTCCCTCGCAAGAGCCCGCACATCCATGTGCGGACTTTTGACAGGAACGCGCTCTTCCTTCAGCTTCCGTAGGACACATATCATGAGCATCAACAAGAATATTGCCCGCCTGCGTCGTGCCAAATCGACCCGTGCACACATCCGTGAGCTGGGCGTCGCCCGTCTGTCGGTGCTGCGCACCGGTCAGCACCTGTACGCCCAGGTCTTCACTGCCGACGGTTCCAAGGTGATCGCTGCTGCGAACACCCTGCAGGCCGACGTCAAGGACGGCCTGAAGAACGGCAAGAACAGCGATGCGGCCGTCAAGGTCGGCAAGCTGATCGCCGAGCGCGCCAAGGCTGCGGGCATCGAGAAGGTCGCCTTCGACCGCTCGGGCTATCGCTATCATGGCCGCATCAAGGCGCTCGCCGATGCAGCTCGCGAAGGCGGCCTGCAGTTCTAAGTACTGCTGCGGATGTGGTCATCGACCACGTCCGCGATACCGCCGGCAGGGAGATGCCGGACCGACCCGTTCTTTTGCAGCGGCATCGGGAACACTGCGTGACTCCACAACCATAAGCGGCTTCGAGCCGTACATACTCAATCAATCAAGGAATCAAGATGGCAGAAGAACGTGCACCGCGGGGTCGTGATCGCGACCGTAACCGCGAAGAGAAAGTCGACGATGGCATGATCGAAAAGCTGGTCGCGGTCAACCGCGTCAGCAAGACGGTCAAGGGCGGCCGCCAGTTCACCTTCACCGCGCTGACCGTGGTCGGCGATGGTCTGGGCAAGGTCGGTTTCGGTTATGGCAAGGCGCGCGAAGTGCCAGTTGCCATCCAGAAGTCGATGGAGCAGGCACGCAAGAACCTGGCCACTGTCGATCTGAACAACGGCACCCTGTGGCATGCCGTCAAGTCGGGCCATGGTGCAGCACGCGTGTACATGCAGCCGGCTTCGGAAGGTACGGGCGTCATCGCAGGCGGCGCCATGCGCGCGGTGCTGGAAGCGGTTGGCGTCAAGAACGTGCTGGCCAAGGCTGTTGGTTCGCGTAATCCGATCAACCTGGTCCGCGCGACTCTGAAGGGTCTGTCGGAAGTGCAGTCGCCGGCACGCGTTGCGGCCAAGCGCGGCAAGAAGGTGGAGGAGCTCAACCATGGCTAAGGACACCAACAAGACCGTGAAGGTGCGCCTGGTGCGTGGCCTGCGTGGAACCCAGTCGCGTCACCGCCTGTCGGTGCGTGCGTTGGGCCTGAATAAGCTCAACGATGTGCGTGAACTGAAGGACAGCCCGCAGGTGCGTGGCCTGATCAATACGGTTCACTACCTCGTCAAGGTTGAGGAGTAATCCCATGACTCTGCGTCTTAATGACCTCAAGCCGGCCGACGGCGCCCGTACCGAGCGCACCCGCGTCGGTCGTGGTATCGGTTCGGGCCTCGGCAAGACCGCTGGTCGCGGTCACAAGGGTTCGTTCGCTCGTAAGGGTGGCGGCAAGATCAAGGCCGGCTTCGAAGGCGGCCAGACCCCGATGCAGCGCCGTCTGCCCAAGATCGGTTTCCGCTCCAAGATGGCGCGCGATACCGCAGAAGTGCTGTCGTATCAGCTGGACAAGCTGGATGCCGGCGATGTCGATTTCGCAGCGCTGCGTGCGGCCAATCTGGTCCCGAGCCGCGCTAAGAAGGCGAAGATCGTGCTGAAGGGCGAGCTGAGCAAGAAGTTCGTGCTGAAGGGCGTTGCGGCAACCGCGGGCGCCAAGGCGGCAATCGAAGCTGCCGGCGGCAGCGTAGAGGAGTAATCGGCAGATGGCGCAGGCTGGCATTGGTAACCTCGGTGGCGGGCTCGGCAAGTTCACGGAACTTCGCCAGCGGCTACTGTTCGTCCTTGGGGCATTGATCGTCTATCGCATCGGCTGCTATGTGCCGGTGCCGGGCGTCAATCCCGATGCCATGCTTTCGTTGATGCAGGCGCAGGGCGGCGGCATCGTGGACATGTTCAACATGTTCTCGGGCGGCGCCCTGCACCGTTTCAGTATTTTTGCGTTGAATGTGATGCCGTATATCTCGGCATCGATCGTGATCCAGTTGGCCACGCACATCTTTCCCGCGCTCAAGGCGATGCAGAAAGAAGGTGAGTCCGGCCGACGCAAGATCACCCAGTATTCGCGTATCGGTGCGGTGCTGCTGGCAGTGGTGCAGGGCGGCAGTATCGCGCTGGCGCTGCAGAATCAGACGGCGCCGGGTGGTGCTCCGGTGGTGTATGCGCCGGGCATGGGTTTCGTGCTCACCGCGGTGATCGCGTTGACCGCCGGTACCATCTTTCTGATGTGGGTTGGCGAGCAGGTGACCGAGCGCGGCATCGGTAACGGCGTATCGCTGATCATCTTCGCGGGCATCGTGGCGGGCCTTCCGTCTGCCGCGATCCAGACGGTTGAGGCGTTCCGCGAAGGCAATCTGAGTTTCATCTCGCTGCTGTTGATCGTCATCACCATCCTGGCGTTTACGCTGTTCGTGGTGTTCGTCGAGCGCGGGCAGCGGCGGATCACGGTCAACTACGCGCGCCGCCAGGGCGGTCGCAATGCGTACATGAACCAGACCTCGTTCCTGCCGTTGAAGCTCAACATGGCTGGCGTGATCCCGCCGATCTTCGCATCCAGCATCCTGGCATTCCCGGCCACGCTGTCGATGTGGTCTGGCCAGGCGGCGTCGGGTAGCGGTGTTGGCTCGTGGCTGCAGAAGATCGCCAACGCGCTGGGTCCTGGCGAGCCGGTGCACATGCTGGTATTTGCGGCGCTGATCATTGGTTTTGCATTCTTCTACACTGCGCTGGTGTTCAATTCGCAGGAAACTGCCGACAACCTCAAGAAGTCGGGCGCGTTGATTCCGGGCATCCGTCCGGGCAAGGCGACGGCCGATTATGTGGATGGCGTGCTGACGCGCCTGACCGCAGCCGGCTCGTTGTACCTGGTGATCGTCTGCCTGCTGCCGGAAATCATGCGTACGCAGCTCGGCACTTCGTTCCATTTCGGCGGTACCTCGTTGCTGATTGCGGTGGTGGTGGTGATGGACTTCATTGCCCAGATCCAGGCGCACCTGATGTCGCATCAGTATGAGAGCTTGCTGAAGAAGGCCAACCTCAAGGGCGGCTCGCGCGGCGGTCTGGCGCGCGGTTAAGTGGTACACTAGATCTTCATTACGTGAAGACGGCCTGGTTCCCGGGCCACGATCTTCCGATCAGAAGGGCGGCTCGCGCGACGTCTCGCGCGCGGGTGTGACGGGGTGGTCCTGTGCGGGAGTAGCACAGGCGATTCGGAGAGGGTTTCTGGATCAACACCGTCCGGCGCCGGAGCGAGGGCACACTCCCCACGCCGGGTCCATGGAACCTTTGGTTCCACGGGCTTCAAAGCAATCCGAGGCCTTGCTATAATTCCGAGTTCACTTTTGATCCATCCTGCCGGATGGCGCCTGGGCGCTGTCGGGCCATCACTCAGTTGGAGAATCGCGTCATGGCGCGTATTGCAGGCGTCAACCTGCCAGCCCAGAAGCACGTCTGGGTCGGGTTGCAAAGCATCTACGGCATCGGCCGTACCCGTTCGAAGAAGCTCTGCGAATCCGCAGGCGTTACCTCGACCACGAAGATTCGTGATCTGTCCGAACCCGAAATCGAGCGCCTGCGCGCCGAAGTCGGCAAGTATGTCGTCGAAGGCGACCTGCGCCGTGAAATCGGTATCGCGATCAAGCGACTGATGGACCTGGGCTGCTATCGCGGTCTGCGTCATCGCCGTGGTCTCCCGCTGCGTGGTCAGCGCACCCGTACCAACGCCCGCACCCGCAAGGGTCCGCGCAAGGCGATCAGGAAGTAAGGGATAGATCATGGCCAAGCCAGCAGAAAAGAAAACGAAGAAGAAGATCAAGCGCGTCATCACTGACGGCGTTGCGCACGTCCACGCTTCGTTCAACAACACCATCGTCACCATCACCGATCGCCAGGGCAATGCACTGTCGTGGGCTACGTCCGGCGGCGCCGGTTTCCGTGGTTCGCGCAAGTCGACCCCGTTCGCTGCTCAGGTTGCCGCCGAAAAGGCTGGCCGCGCTGCGCTCGATTACGGCGTGAAGTCGCTGGAAGTGCGTATCAAGGGTCCGGGTCCGGGCCGTGAGTCGGCCGTGCGTTCGTTGAACAACGTGGGCTACAAGATCACCAACATCATCGACGTGACGCCAATCCCGCACAACGGGTGCCGTCCGCCGAAGAAGCGTCGCGTCTAAAGGGAGCGATAAGAAATGGCTCGTTATATCGGTCCTACCTGTAAGCTCGCCCGCCGCGAAGGCGCCGACCTTTCCCTCAAGAGCCCGGCGCGTGCGCTGGACTCCAAGTGCAAGCTTGAGCAGAAGCCCGGCCAGCACGGCGCGGCTCGCAAGGGCAAGCTCTCCGACTACGCCACCCAGCTGCGTGAGAAGCAGAAGGTCAAGCGTATCTACGGTCTGCTGGAACGCCAGTTCCGCAACTACTACAAGAAGGCCTCGACCAAGAAGGGCAACACCGGCGAGAACCTGCTGCAGTTGCTGGAAACCCGCCTGGATAACGTGTGCTACCGCATGGGCTTTGCCGTCACCCGTCCGGCCGCGCGCCAGCTGGTGTCGCACCGTGGCGTGCTGGTCAATGGCAAGTCGGTGAATCTGGCCTCGTACCAGATCAAGGCTGGCGATGCGATCACGCTGTCGGAAAAGGCACAGAAGCAGCTCCGCGTGCAGGAAGCCCTGACCGTGGCTGAGCAGCACGACATGACGCCGTCGTGGGTTGAAGTCGATTCGAAGAAGTTCAGCGGCGTGTTCAAGGCCGTGCCGGATCGCGCTGACCTGCCTTCGGATATCAACGAAGCGCTGATCGTCGAGTTGTATTCGAAGTAATTCACATTGGAGAGCCTCCGGCATTGCCGGAGGTTCGCAGGAGACCCCGCAACATGACGGTTACCGCCAACCAGGTTCTGCGCCCCCGTGGTCCGCAGATCGAACGTCTTACCGACAACCGTGCCAAGGTCGTGATCGAACCCTTGGAGCGCGGTTACGGGCACACGCTGGGCAATGCCCTGCGTCGTGTGTTGTTGTCGTCGATCCCCGGTTTTGCGATCACCGAGGTCGAGATCGACGGCGTGCTGCACGAGTACACCACGGTCGAAGGTTTGCAGGAAGACGTGCTTGACGTCCTGCTGAACCTGAAGGATGTGGCCATTCGTATGCACAGTGGCGATAGCGCCACGCTGTCGTTGTCCAAGCAGGGTCCGGGCACGGTCACTGCGGCCGACATCAGGACCGATCACAACGTTGAGATCATCAACGGCGACCACGTGATCTGCCACCTGACCAAAGACACCGCACTGAACATGCGCCTGAAGATCGAGCGTGGGTTTGGCTACCAGCCGGCTGCTGCGCGTCGTCGTCCGGACGAGGAGACCCGTACCATCGGTCGCCTGATGCTGGATGCGTCGTTCTCGCCGGTGCGTCGCGTTGCTTACGCCGTGGAAGCTGCACGCGTCGAACAGCGTACCGACCTCGACAAGCTGGTCATCGATATCGAAACCAACGGCACGATCGATGCCGAGGAAGCCGTGCGCACCGCCGCCGACATCCTCAGCGATCAGCTGTCGGTGTTCGGCGATTTCACCCACCGTGATCGCGGTGCGGCCAAGCCGGCTGCCAGCGGCGTGGATCCGGTGCTGCTGCGCCCGATCGACGACCTCGAGCTGACCGTGCGTTCGGCCAACTGTCTGAAGGCCGAGAGCATCTACTACATCGGCGATCTGATCCAGAAGACCGAAGTGGAGCTGCTCAAGACCCCGAATCTGGGCAAGAAGTCACTCACCGAAATCAAGGAAGTGCTGGCACAGCGCGGCCTTGCACTGGGCATGAAGCTGGAGAACTGGCCGCCGGCCGGCGTCGCCCAGCACGGCATGCTTGGTTAATGCATCAAGGCATGGGCGTCTTCGGGCGCCCATGCTGTTTTTTACATCGACGGGCCAGAGCCCGCGATGACATCCGGTCGAAGGACGGCCGGCTCGGACCAACCGCAGTCCATTCAGCAGCGCCAGGATGGCGACAACGTCTCTCAAAGCAGTCTCAACATTCTTTAGGAAATTACACTCATGCGTCACCAGAAATCCGGTCGTAAATTCAACCGCACCAGCGCGCACCGCGAAGCCATGTTCCGCAATATGGCCGCTTCGCTGTTCAAGCACGAGCTGATCAAGACCACCTTGCCGAAGGCCAAGGAACTGCGTCGCGTCGCCGAGCCGCTGATCACCATCGGCAAGGTCGATGGCGTTGCCAACCGTCGTCTGGCGTTTGCCCGCCTGCGCGACAAGGAAGCAGTGGGCAAGCTGTTCGTCGAACTGGGCCCGCGTTACGCGACCCGTCCCGGCGGCTACCTGCGCATCCTGAAGGCCGGCTTCCGCGCCGGTGACAATGCGCCGATGGCGTACGTCGAGCTGGTCGACCGTCCGGTCGTGGCAGAGGAAGTGGCCGAGTAATCGGATCGCACTTTGCAGGATTCTCGAAAAGCCCGGCTGATGCCGGGCTTTTTGTTTGGCATGTACCCGGCATGTGCGGCAGGTGTCCTTCAGCGCGTTTAGGATGCTGCGCGTGGGGTATTGCCCTGTTCCGTGCATGGGCTGCGGGCGCGTTCGGGGTGCGTGCCGTCGATCGCCAGAGTGCAGTGGCCGGATGCAGACTGAGTCGTCAGGCTGGCCTGCGGCATTCTTCGCGGCATGCGACGGGCACGTGGAGGCGTGCGTGGTCACGGCGGCGGCGATGACTGATAATCGGGGCTCGATCCTAGGCAAGCAGTAACGATGAATCCATTTCGTTGGGGTTTTCGGGCGCAGTTTCTGTTGGGCTTTCTTGCGTGTGCAGGACTGCTTGCCTATGCGATCTATGTGCAGTTGCACCTTGGGCTCGAACCGTGCCCGCTGTGTATCTTCCAGCGCATCGCATTTGCCGCCCTGGCCGTGTTCTTCCTGCTGGGCGCATTGCACGGGCCGCGGCGCGCTGGGGCGCGCAAGGTCTACGGGGTGTTGAGCTTCATCGCGGCAGGCGTGGGCATGGGCATCGCGGCGCGGCATGTCTGGGTGCAGATCCGGCCCAAGGACATGATGTCGTCATGCGGTCCGCCGCTGAGCTTCCTGAGCGAGACGATGGGGCCCTTTGAAGTGTTCCGTACCGTGCTGACCGGCACTGGTGACTGCGGCAACATCGATTGGCGTTTTCTGGGCCTGAGCATGCCGATGTGGAGCATGGTCTGGTTTGTCTCGCTTGCACTCTGGGCGCTGTATGCCGGCTTCAAGGCGCGACGTAGCTTGGTTCACCACTGACGCGTGGTGTGCGGCTGAATGGATGGCGATGGCGGCCGGAGCCTGGAGGCGGAAGCCTGCCGCTGACCTGAACGCGGTAGCGCGTGGTTGCGCCGCGCTTTCGTACAGACGGTATCCAGCTCGGTGTCTGCAGGGCGGCAGCCTCGGCGGCGATGGCGGCGGCCGTGACTGAGACGGAGGACAGCAGGATGGCGGCGATGGCAGCGGAAAGCAGCCCGGGGGCATGGCGGCTGCACGATTGGCCAGCGATGGGTAACCCCTCAACCTGCTGCTCGCGAGCAACACTGGCGTAGGTTGGAAGTCGTACCCACTATCGGCGCTTTGCTTGCCGTTCACCCGCGTCCGCCGTAGCGGTGCAGGTTCTGATGTGACCGCGCCCCGATGCTGGCAGTGGACTTCGCATCGCTGCTTTGCCTGACGCGCCCGGCTCTGCCACCATCACGGGCTGTCCAGGAGCCTCGTCATGAATCTTTCCGCCCCAACTTCCGTTTCCGATACCGCTGCCTCGTCGTGGGCGCCCGGTAGCTGGCGTGGCAAACCAGCGCTGCAGCTGCCGGTGTATCCGGACCAGGGCGCGTTGCAGGCCGCCATGGACGAGTTGGGACAGCTGCCGCCGCTGGTGACCTCATGGGAGATCTTCGCGCTCAAGCGCCAGCTGGCCGAAGCCCAGGAGGGCAAGCGCTTCCTGCTGCAGGGCGGCGACTGTGCGGAAAACTTCAGCGATTGCGAATCGGGCACCATTTCCAATCGCCTCAAGGTGCTCCTGCAGATGAGCCTGGTGCTGGTGCACGGCCTGCGCCTTCCGGTGGTACGGGTGGGCCGCTTTGCCGGGCAATACGCCAAGCCGCGCTCGGCCGATATTGAAACCCGTGATGGTGTGACCTTGCCGAGCTATCGCGGCGATGTGATCAATGCGCCTGCCTTCACCGAGGCGGCGCGTGTGCCCGATCCGCGCCGCATGATCACCGCGCATTCGCGTTCGGCGATGACGATGAATTTCGTGCGCGCCTTGATCGACGGCGGCTTCGCCGACCTGCACCACCCCGAGTACTGGAATCTGGACTGGGTGGGCTATTCGCCGCTGGCGGCGGACTACCAGAAGATGGTGGCTTCGATCGGCGATGCGGTGCGCTTCATGGAGACCTTGTCCGGCTCGGAGGTGTACAACCTCAATCGCATCGACTTCTACACCTCGCACGAAGCGCTGCTGCTGCCGTACGAAGAAGGCCTGACGCGGCAGGTGCCGCGCCAGTGGGGCTGGTTCAACCTCAGCACGCACTACCCGTGGATCGGCATGCGCACCGCGGCGCTGGATGGCGCGCACGTGGAGTACCTGCGCGGCGTGCGCAATCCGATCGCGATCAAGGTGGGGCCGTCGGTGCAGCCGGACCAGCTGCTGCGCCTGATCGATGTGCTCAACCCCGAAGACGAGCCGGGACGTCTGAGCTTCATCCATCGCATGGGTGCGGCGCAGATTGCCGAAAAACTGCCGCCGCTGCTGGACGCGGTCAAGCGTGACGGGCGCCGCGTGCTGTGGGTGTGCGATGCGATGCACGGCAATACCGAGAGCACCGGAAATGGCTACAAGACCCGGCGTTTCGACAATATCCGCAGCGAGGTGGAGACCTCGTTCGACCTGCATGCGGCCGCCGGCACGCGGCTGGGGGGCGTGCATCTGGAACTCACCGGCGAAGATGTCACCGAGTGCACCGGTGGCGCGCGCGAGTTGACCGAGCGCGATCTGGAGCGCGCGTACCGCTCCAGCGTGGATCCGCGCCTGAACTACGAACAGTCGCTGGAAATTGCGATGGCAATCGTGCGCAAGCAGCAACAGGTGGCGTCGCAACCGCTGGGCGCATGAGCGGCGTGTGCGCATGACGTGACGCTCATGCCGCTTGCGGCATGCTCTGGCAGCCATCCCTCTCTCCCCCCACAGGAGGAACGGTTTGACTGCCGATTGGAACGTCATCCGCGAATACGCAATTCCGCTTGGCGCCGCGCTGCTGGCCGGCGTCGTCACCTGGTCGCTGATGCTGTGGCTGTTTCGCCGCATGCAGGGCCGCGACTACCGCCGTGCGCGCATCATCCGCGTGATCACGTTGCCGGCGGCGTTCATCCTGCCGCTGTTGTTTTTGCGGATCGCCACAGAAGCCATTCCGCTGGAAGGCAAGGCACTGATTGCGTTGCAGAGCCTGTTGCACGTGGGCATCGTCGGCTGCGTAACCTGGTTGCTGGTGCGTGCGGTCGCTGCCGGCGAGGCGGCGATCCTGCGCAGCAATCCGATCGAAGTCTCCGATAACCTCACTGCCCGACGCATCCAGACCCAGACGCGGGTGCTGAGCCGTGTCGTGATGGGCACGGTGATCCTGCTCGGCATTTCGGTGGTGCTGCTGGGCTTTGAGCAAGTACGCCAGATCGGCAAGACCTTGCTGGCCTCGGCCGGCATCATCGGGCTGGTGGCCGGTATTGCGGCCAAGCCAGTGTTCGGCAACCTGATCGCCGGATTGCAGATCGCGCTGACCCAGCCGATCCGTCTGGACGATGTGGTGATCGTGGAAGGCGAATGGGGCCGCATCGAGGAGATCGGCAGCTCGTATGTGGTGGTACGGATCTGGGATGAGCGGCGCATGGTGGTGCCGCTGACCTGGTTCATCGAAAACCCGTTCCAGAACTGGACGCGCGCCAGTGCGGACCTACTCGGTACCGCGTTCCTGTGGCTGGATTACCGCACACCGATCGCGGCGGTGCGCTCTGAACTGGAACGCATCTGTCAGAGCGAGCCGCTATGGGATGGCCGCGTTTGCGTCACCCAGATCACCGATACCAGCGACAACACCATCCAGGTACGATTGCTGGTAAGCGCGCGCAATTCCGGCGATGCGTTCGATCTGCGCTGCCTGGTGCGCGAACGCATGATCGATTTCCTGACCCGCGAGCACGCCTATGCGCTGCCCAGGATCCGCGCCGAAATTGCGGCGCAGGAAAAGCCGGTGTCGCGCGCCGCAGAACCGATCTCGCCGGAGAGCGTACGTTCGCCGGGTGCGGAAGACGGCGAGCCTGCAGCATCGATCTAGCGTTGCCGGCAGACATGCCTGTCGCGTAGGTGTGCGCTGGCGGTCAAGCGGTTCGCCATGCTGCGCATCGGACGGACGACGGTGCGCAGCTGCCTGGGCGGCAAACAGCGCGACAGCCGGGTGAGGCTGTCTCACGACGTTGATGCCCGTACCGCCGCCGCATTGCCTTGCGGTGCGGTCAGTCGGCCGTCTTCGGTTGCGATGCGCCCGGTGTCGACGGCGGTGCGCTCGGCGCATAGCCGGGCGCGAACCGCGCGCGGCTGCGTTGCTCGTAGGCATAGGCCAGTTCGATCAGGCGTCGCTCGCTCCAGGCAGTGCCCATGAACAGCAGTCCGAGCGGCAAGCCTTGGGTCTGCCCCATCGGCACGCTCAGGCTTGGATACCCGGCCACTGCTGCGGCGCCGTATCCGGCACCGGGAAAGGTGTCGCCCTTGCCGAGCGTGGTGACCCAGGCGGCGCCGGTGGTCGGCACGATCAGGGCGTCTAGGCGGTCGGCCTTCAAGGCCGCGTCGATGCCTTGATCGCCGGCGAGCCGTCTGGCGCTGGCACGCGCGCGCAGATAGCCCGGGTCCTCCAGGCCCGGCGCCGCCTGCGCCTGCTCGAACAACTCCTGGCCAAAGTAAGGCATTTCGCGCTGCGCATTGGCGCGATTGAATGCAATCAGGGCGTCCAGATCCTTGACCGGCGCGGCATGGCTGCGCAGGTAGGCATTCAAGCCGGCCTTGAATTCGACCAGTAAGACCATCTGCTCAGCAGCATCCCACTTGCCGTCCGTGACCAGGGCAGTCTCAACCACCGTGGCACCTGCCGCGCGCAAGGTCTGTACGGCGCGATCCAATGCGGCGGCGATCGCGGGATCCTCGCGCAGTGGATTGCGCAGCAGTCCCAGGCGCGCGCCGCGCAGGCCGTCGGGTTTGAGGTGGGTGAGATAGTCTGGAGTGGACGACGGCGCAGTGTGCGTGGCCGGGTCCTGCGGGTCGGGTGCGACGATGGCCTGCAGCAGCGCGGCCGCGTCGGCCACGCTGCGCGTCATCGGCCCGGCGGTGTCCTGGCTGGACGAGATTGGAATGATGCCGTCGCGGCTGACCAGGCCAACGGTCGGCTTGAGTCCAACCAGGCCATTGACCGAGGCCGGGCAGGTGATGCTGCCATCGGTTTCGGTGCCGATGCCGAGCGTGGCCAGGCTGGCGGCGATCGCCGCGCCGGTGCCGGCGCTGGAGCCGCACGGGTTACGGTCCAGCGCATACGGATTGCGGGTCAGCCCGCCGCGGGCGCTCCAGCCGGAACTGGACTGGGTGGAGCGGAAGTTGGCCCACTCGCTCAGGTTGGTCTTGCCCAGGATCACCGCGCCGGCGGCCCGCAGGCGCTGCACCAGAAAGGCGTCGCGTGTCGGGCGGAATCCGGCCAGGGCCAGCGAGCCGGCACTGTTGACCATGGGCAGCGCGTCGATGTTGTCCTTGAGCAGCACCGGAATGCCATGCAGCGGCCCGCGCACGCGGCCGGCGCGGCGCTCTGCATCCAGCGTGCGCGCATCGGCTTCGGCCTGTGGATTGAGTTCGATCACGGCGTTGAGCTGCGGACCGGCGCGGTCGATGCTGGCGATCCGCTGCAGATAGCCGCGCGTCAGCGCCAGGCTGGTGGTGC
Source organism: Xanthomonas sp. WHRI 6106 (assembly GCF_040202405.1). Classification (NCBI taxonomy): domain Bacteria; kingdom Pseudomonadati; phylum Pseudomonadota; class Gammaproteobacteria; order Lysobacterales; family Lysobacteraceae; genus Xanthomonas; species Xanthomonas sp. WHRI 6106. The sequence continues at coordinate 20,816 of NZ_JBEGFC010000001.1, forward strand.
CGCCATCGCGCATGCGGTCCTGCAGGCCGGCGACATCGGCATCGACCAGATCGAGCGTAGCGGTAGACGGGGCGGCCGCGGTTGCCGGGCGTGCCGGGTCATCGGCATGCGCGCAGCTGCACAAGGCCAGCGACAGCGCAAAGGACAGGACGGTGGATCGCATGGATGGTCTTCCCCGGGAACTGTCCGCAGGCTAACGGCGCTGCGTCGGGGTGACAACGGATAAGGCGTGCCCGCAGACGGGCAGGGCGGGTCAGCGGCGCCGACGCCGGACCAGATCGCGCGCCAATACGCCGACCACGATCAGATTGATCGCCAGCACGGCCCAGGCGGTCCAGCCGGGATGGCGGACGATGGCATAGATATCGAAAGGCAGATAGATGGCCGCCGACAGGCAGCCCAGCACCGAGGCCCAGGCCCGGGCACGCCACAGGCCCCACGCTTCCACCACATGCAGCAGGCCATAGGCCAGCATGGCCGCGGCAGCCAGGTGTACGGCATCGGGGTTGATGGTCTTGAGCAACGACGGCAGTGCGCCGTGGTCGGGGTCCAGATTGAAACGGCGGATCAGCGTGCTGACCGCATGCTGCAACGGAAGCGGGCCCAGAATTTCCAGGCCCGTCGCCGCCAGCAACGCAAGCGTGCCCTTGACCGCCTCCAGCAAGGCAATCGCGTGGAGACCCGGATGCGCGCGCGCATCCGGGCTGTAGGGCGTGTTGCTCACGACAGTGGTCGTCAGTGCTTAGCCGGAACGGCCAGCGCGCTTACGGTCGCTTTCGGTCAAGAACTTCTTGCGCAGGCGGATTTCCTTCGGGGTGACTTCCACCAGCTCGTCGTCTTCGATGAAGTCCAGCGCCTGTTCCAGCGTGTACTTGATGGCCGGGGTCAGCTTGATTGCATCGTCCTTGCCCGACGCGCGCATGTTGGTCAGCGGCTTGGTCTTGATCGCGTTGACGGTCAGATCGTTGTCCTTGGAGTGGATGCCGATCAGCTGGCCTTCGTACACGTTGTCGCCTTCAGCGGCGAACAGACGGCCACGCTCTTCCAACGGTCCCAGTGCATAGGCCGGCGTTGCGCCCGGTGCATTGGCAATCATCACGCCGTTCTGGCGCTTGGCGATGGCGCCCTGTTCCTTCGGACCGTAATGGTCGAATACGTGGAACAGCAGGCCCGAGCCCTGGGTCAGGGTGCGGAATTCGTTCTGGAAGCCGATCAGGCCACGCGCCGGGATCATGTAATCCAGACGCACGCGGCCCTTGCCGTCCGGCTCCATGTTCTTCAGCTGGCCCTTGCGGGTGCCCAGCTTTTCCATCACGCCACCCTGGTGCTGTTCTTCGATGTCCACCACCAGCTGTTCGATCGGCTCCATCAGCTTGCCGTCGATTTCCTTGATGATGACTTCCGGACGCGACACGGCCAGCTCGTAGCCTTCACGGCGCATGTTTTCGATCAGCACCGACAGGTGCAGTTCGCCACGGCCGGAGACCAGGAACTTGTCGGCGTCCGAGCCTTCCTCGACCTTCAACGCCACGTTGTGCACCTTCTCGCGGTCCAGGCGGTCGCGCAGCTGGCGGCTGGTCAGGAACTTGCCGCCGGACAGGTCCTTGTTGCCGGCGAACGGCGAGTTGTTGACCTGGAAGGTCATCGAGATGGTGGGCTCGTCCACGGTCAGCGCCGGCAGCGCTTCGGGGTGATCGAGCGCGCACACGGTGTCGGAGATGGTCAGTTCCTGGATGCCGGAGATGGCCACGATGTCGCCGGCCTCGGCAGTGTCCTGCTCGATGCGCTCCAGGCCGAGGAAGCCCAGCACCTGCAGCACCTTGCCCTGACGCTTCTTGCCTTCGCGGTCGATCACGCTGACCGGCATGTTCTTCTTCAGCACGCCGCGCTGGATACGGCCGATGCCGATCACGCCGACGAAGTTGTTGTAGTCCAGCTGGCTGATGCGCATCTGGAACGGGCCGTCCGGGTCAACGTCCGGGGCCGACACATGCTGCATGATCGCTTCGTACAGCGGGGTCATGTCGCCGTCGCGCACGTCCGAATCCAGGCTGGCGTAGCCGTTCAGTGCGGAGGTATAGACGATCGGGAAGTCCAGCTGTTCGTCGGTGGCGCCGAGCTTGTCGAACAGGTCGAACACCTGGTCGATCACCCAGTCCGGGCGTGCGCCGGGACGGTCGATCTTGTTGACCACCACGATCGGCTTGAAGCCCATCGCGAAGGCCTTCTGGGTCACGAAGCGGGTCTGCGGCATCGGGCCGTCCATCGCGTCGACCAGGATCAGCACCGAGTCCACCATCGACAGCACGCGCTCGACTTCGCCACCGAAGTCGGCGTGTCCCGGGGTGTCGACGATGTTGATGCGGTTGCCCTGCCAGGTGATGGCGGTGTTCTTGGCCAGGATCGTGATGCCACGTTCCTTTTCCTGGTCGTTGCTGTCCATCACGCGCTCAGCCAAGACGGTGCGTTCGGACAGGGTGCCGGACTGCTTCAGCAGGCAGTCGACGAGGGTGGTCTTGCCATGGTCGACGTGCGCGACGATGGCGATATTGCGGAGTTTTTCAATGGACATGCGGAAAGGGCCCCTGTCTGGCGCCAGTCTTGAGATGAGGTAAGCCCGACATTATAGCGGTTTCATTGCGCTGCCGTTGCCAATTGACCAAAGTCGATTCAGATCGCCCATTCAGCCAGCGTGACGGGCCGAGCGGCCGGGGCGGTCAGGACCGTTGGACCATGGTCGTAACCGCGCGGCTGGTCACGCGCCCGGGTGTATCCTAATGGGCTGTTGATCACTCCAGAACCTGCAAGGATTTCCATGTCCCTGATCGCCACTTTCGACACGTCCCGCGGCCCGATCGTCGTCGAGCTGTACCCGGAGAAGGCTCCGCTGACCGTTGCCAACTTCGTCAACCTGGCCAAGCGCGGCTTCTACAACGGCCTGAGCTTCCACCGCGTCATCGCCGACTTCATGATCCAGGGCGGCTGCCCGGAAGGGTCCGGTCGCGGCGGCCCGGGTTACCGGTTCGAAGACGAGACCAATAACGGTGTCGGCCACGAGCGCGGCGTGCTGTCCATGGCCAATGCCGGCCCCAACACCAACGGCAGCCAGTTCTTCATCACCCACACCGCCACGCCGTGGCTGGATGGCAAGCACACCGTGTTCGGCAAGGTCACCCAGGGCCTGGACGTGGTCGATAGCGTTGCCCAGGGCGACACCATCAACACCCTCACCATTGAAGGCGATACCGACGCCGTGCTGGCCGCCAAGGCCGACCGCGTTGCGGAGTGGAACAAGATCCTCGCCGCCTGATCGCATCCTGTCGAACGGCCGCCCTGTGCGGCCGTTTGCTTGTCAACGCGCGCCGCCAGGCCTTGGGCCCCGCCAGCGCGCCACCCCCACCAACGCTTTTTAGCAGAGGAAACATCCCATGAAAGCACCTGTTCGTGTTGCTGTGACCGGCGCCGCCGGCCAGATCGGCTATGCCCTGCTGTTCCGTATCGCCTCGGGCGAAATGCTGGGCAAGGATCAGCCGGTCATCCTGCAGTTGCTTGAACTGCCGCTCGAGAAGGCGCAGGCCGCCCTCAAGGGCGTGATGATGGAACTGGAAGATTGCGCGTTCCCGCTGCTGGCCGGCATGGTCGGTACCGACGACGCCGAAGTGGCGTTCAAGGACGTCGATGTCGCCCTGCTCGTGGGTTCGCGTCCGCGCGGCCCGGGCATGGAGCGCAAGGACCTGCTGTTGGCCAATGCGGAGATCTTCACCGCGCAGGGCGCGGCGTTGAACAAGGTCGCCAAGCGCGACGTCAAGGTGCTGGTGGTCGGCAACCCGGCCAACACCAATGCCTATATCGCGATGAAGTCGGCCCCGGATCTGGACCCGAAGAATTTCACCGCCATGCTGCGCCTGGACCACAACCGCGCGCTGAGCCAGCTCTCGGCCAAGCTCGGCAAGCCGGTCGGCGGCATCGAAAAGCTGGTGGTGTGGGGCAACCACAGCCCGACCATGTACCCGGACTATCGTTTCGCCACCGCTGATGGCGCCTCCATCGGCGATGCGATCAACGACCAGGAATGGAATGCGTCCACCTTCATCCCGACCGTGGGCAAGCGCGGCGCGGCGATCATCGAAGCGCGTGGCCTGTCCTCGGCTGCGTCGGCTGCCAATGCGGCCATCGATCACGTGCGCGACTGGGTGCTGGGCAGCAACGGCAAGTGGGTCACCATGGGCGTGCCGTCGGACGGTTCCTACGGCATTCCGGAGGGCGTGATGTTCGGCTTCCCGGTCACCACCGAAAACGGCAAGTACACCATCGTCAAGGATCTGCCGATCGACGACTTCAGCCAGAAGTACATCGACAAGACCCTGGCCGAGCTGGAAGAAGAGCGCAGCGGCGTGTCGCACCTGCTGGGCTGATTCATACGTGTGTCGCAAGTAAAAAACGCCGGGCACTGCCCGGCGTTTTTTTGTGGCCGCATGCCGGTGGTCTCGACAAGCGATGCGATGCGCGGCGATGGTGCGCCTGAGGCGGGATGCCTTGCGACGTGCATCTTCGGCGATGCACATCGCTGGCAGCCACGTCGCATCACCAGGCAGCGGTGGCGTTTACGCCAGGCCTTCGGCCGACAGCGCAGCCTGCACATCGGCGTCGGCCTGCATGCGCTGGAAGAAGGCATCCAGTGCGCTCAGTCCGCTCAGATCCACGCCTGCCTTGTTGGCCCAACGCACCGTCACGAACAGATAGGCATCGGCTCCGGTATGGCTGTCGCCGGCCAGCCACTGGCGGTCTTGCAGATGTGCGTCGACGCGGGTGTAGAGCGTGCGCAACTTGCTGCGTGCATCGTCTTGGCTGCGCGCAATCAAGGCCTCGTCCTGCAGATAGGCGGTGCTGCCGAAGATGGGCTTGAAGGCCGGATGCACATCGGCATTCGAAAAGGCGATCCAGCGGTTGATCTCGGCGCGGCTGCGCGCGCTGCCATCGCCGCCCAGGCCGGTAAGCGGGGCGATGTCGGCGATGTAGTTGAGGATGGCGGCATTCTGGGTCAAGGCCCAGTCGTCGACGACCAGCAGTGGCACCGCACCGGCCGGGTTCAGGCGCAGATACTCGGGCGACTTCATGGTGGCTGCATCGACCACGACCAGGTCGAAGGGCAGCCCGGACCAACGCAACACGATGTGATCTGCCAGCGAACAGGCGCCCGGCTTGGTGTAAAGCTTCATGGTCAATCCAATGAGGAACAGGTGCGCAAGCTTAGAGCAGCCAACAGAACGTAGCGAGCAGTCGTCAGGTAGCTGTGGACAGCGCGCTCGGGACCGGAGTACGCGTGGTACATGCCGATTCCGGGCGCCGACCGCGCCCGCCTGGCGGCTGCACGGTGATGTTGTCAGCCGCTCTTAGGCGGGCGTATGCCGCTGCCGTGCGGTCGTCCGGCCAGCAGCGAGCGTGGTGCGGGCGGCTGCGTGTGGCCAGCGAATGCGCAAGGCGAGCCAGGTGGCGCATGTAGGGCGCCGCCGGCTCGATGCGACGAGAGAAAGAGCTAGACGTCTTTGCCGTGGTGTCCTGCCAGGCGCGTGGGAGGTCGCGTGCTCGATCGAACGACATGCCTCGCCGATGCGGTGCGCGCGCCGATTTAAGTTCCAGCCAGCTACTACGAGGTGATCGGCGTAGCCTTTGCCGCGTCGCATTTTCTGGCGTTTCCCCTTGAACGACTCTGCTCACACCACGCAATCACGCGTGGCGATTCCGCTTGTCCCCGCGTTGGGCACCGCGCAGGTGCAGGCCCACTTGCCGCAGCAATCTCCACCGCTGGAACGTCGCGTGATCTGGATCGCCAGCTTGGGGGTGATGCTGGCATTCGTGGTGGCCGGCGTGGCGCAGGTGCTCACCGCGTTGATCGGACTGGTGACCAATCTTGCGTACTTCGGGCGCCTGCGCACCGAGATGGTCAGCCCGGCAGGACACGCACTGGGTGCCTGGGCCATTGCGGTGCCGGTGCTCGGTGGAGTGATCGTCGGCATCATGGCTCGCCATGGCTCGCGCGCGATTCGCGGGCACGGCATTCCCGAAGCGATGGAACAGGTCTTGCGCAACGACAGCCGCATTCCGCCGATCATGACCTGGCTCAAGCCGACATCGTCTGCGGTGGCGATCGGGACTGGCGGGCCGTTTGGTGCGGAAGGGCCGATCATCGCCACCGGTGGCGCACTCGGTTCGCTGCTGGGGCAGCGGTTGCATGTCACTGCCGACGAGCGCAAGACCTTGCTTGCCGCAGGTGCAGCCGCAGGCATGGCCGCGATCTTTGCGACACCGATCGCTGCGGTGGTCCTGGCGATCGAATTGCTGCTGTTCGAACGCCGCGCGCGCTCGCTGATTCCGGTGGCATTGGCTGCGATGGTCGGCGCTGCGATGCATGCTGTGTTCGAAGGCAGCGGGCCGGTATTTCCGATGCCGACATTGCCGCCGGCGATGCTGAGCGCATTGTTCGCCTATGTCGCGATGGGCGCGCTGGTCGGTGCGATCAGCGTTGGGGTGACGCGTCTGACCTACGGCATCGAAGACGCCTTTGAGCACATTCCGCTGCACTGGATGTGGTGGCCTGCGATCGGTGGCCTGGTCGTCGGCATTGTCGGCTATTGGGTGCCGCGCACGTTGGGTGTGGGCTACGACAACATCATTCTCGTGCTGGGCGGCAGCGCGGGGCTGGGTACGATGCTGGTGCTGTGCGTTGCCAAGCTGGTGTCCTGGTCGGTGGCGCTGGGCAGCGGCACGTCCGGCGGCACGCTCGCACCGTTGTTCACCATCGGCGGCGCCTTGGGTGGCGTGCTGGGGATCGCGTTGGCGACGTATGCGCCCGCCCTGGGCGTGGATCCGCGAATGGCGGCACTGGTGTGCATGGCGGCGATGTTTGCAGGCGCATCACGCGCATTTCTGGCGTCGGTGATCTTTGCCTTCGAAGCCACGCAGCAAACGCAGGGGTTAGTGCCGTTGTTGGGTGCCTGCGCGGCGGCGTATCTGGTTTCGGGCCTGATGATGCGGCACACGATCATGACTGAAAAAATCGTGCGTCGCGGTGTGCGCGTTCCATCGGACTACAGTGCGGATCACCTGGATCAGATTGCCGTGCGCACCGTGTGCAGCCGCGACGTGGTGAGCCTGCATGAGACGCAAACCCTGCACGAGGTACGCCAGTGGTTGAGCAGTGGTGCAGCAGGCATCACCCATCACGGCTTCCCCGTGATCGGATCCGACGCTGCGCTGCGGGGCGTGCTGACACGCCGTGATCTGCTCGATTCCCGCCACGCAGACGATCTGCCGCTCTGCGCACTCGTGCAACGCGCCCCGGTGGTGATCGGTGAAGAGCATTCGTTGCGCGATGCCGCCGATCACATGAGCGATGCCGGGGTGGGGCGGTTGGTGGTCGTCGACGGGGCGCAAACATTGCGCGTGCTCGGCATCGTCACGCGCAGTGATCTACTGGCGGCGCACCGCGGACGCCTGCGTGCAGCGCGCGACATCAAACGCAGCGCGATGCGGTAGATCGTTATCCGTGGGAACGGCGGCAAACACTGCGTGCATGCGGGCGGCGGTAACGACACGCCGCAGCGCATTGCAAGGCAGGGATGTCGGTCAGGACGCAGTGCGCGGACGCAGCTTCTGCACGCGGTAGAACGTGTGGTCGCCGATGGTGGCAACCTGATAGGCGTTACGCCAGCTCGGGCTGGCGATTGCACTGGCGGCGAAGTGGCTCGCGCCTGGCACGATCTCCTTGCGCTGCCCCACGGGCAACGCCCAGTTGCGCTCCGCAGCCAGGGCCACGCCCAATGCCTTGTTCCAGGCATCGTCATTCTTCAACTGCGTACCCGGAGAGACGATGGTGGGTGCGAACTGCTTGCGCGCGGTCACCACCTGGCACATCGAGTCGCCCCACAGCCCGCTGTCCAGCCGACGCAACGCAACTTCTGCAACGGCCTGCTGGCCACGCAAGGTCTGGTCGCGCGCTTCCAGATAGACGGTGGTACTCAAACACAACGAATCTGCAGCAGGCTGCGGCAATAATTGCGACAGCCAGAGTATCCAAGCCAGTTTCATAGAACTCCTTGCTCCGTATGGGCCGATCCGCAGAGCGCCCAATGTGGGTGCACCAGTGCGAAGGGCTTGGCGTCATGGGGAGGCGACCTGTCACGGGCCGCCCGGTCTCCGGCGAAGAGAGATCTACCGGAGGTGCCCACCAAGTGGGTGGGTCAAAAAGTTGGCGCAAGGTAGGCGCCGATCACACAATCGTGGCTGAATGGGCAGGGTTGACGCAGCGTCAGCGCGGCTGCGCCTACGTTGCGCCGGTGTCGGCTCACGCATCGCAACACGCCGCACGCGTCGCATTGACGGAGCGACACGCGCGCGTTGCGAAACGGCAGGCGATGCAGCGCAAGCACGATGGCGCGCGCTACTTTTTAGTTCACACGGCCTGCACGCATTGCGTGTTCGGCAGCGAACACGCATGCGCGCTTTTCTGTCACACGAGACCGTTGCAACGCACGATGTCATCGCGCACGGCGCACGACGAAACCACTTACGTCGGCAAGGACGCGTTCCGCTTACAGGCAGAAGCCGCATGCGCTTTATCGTCAGATGCGCAATGACCGAAGCTGTGCCACGGTGTGAGGGCAGCTCTCGGCGCACCGGCGTCGTTCGAGTTGGGTTGTTTACAACGTGGCAGCGAGTCGGCTGGCCTGGTTGATGGCACGCTTGGCATCCAGTTCGGCGGCCACGTCTGCGCCGCCGATCAGATGCGGTTGCTGACCGTTGGCCTGCAGCGCGGCAAGCAATTCACGCCGCGGCTCCTGCCCGGCGCAGACCACTACCGTGCCCACGTCGAGCAGTTGCTCGCTGCCGTCCACGCGGATGCGCAGGCCGGCATCGTCCACCCCCAGATACTCCACACCACCGAGCATCTTGACGCCTTTGGCCTTGAGCGTTGCGCGGTGAATCCAGCCGGTGGTCTTGCCCAGCCGCGCGCCGGGGCGCCCGGGGCTGCGCTGCAACAGCCAGACCTGGCGGGCAGGGCGCTCGGGCTGCGGTTTGCACAGCGCGCCGCGAGCCTCGAACGTCGGATCCACGCCCCATTCGGCCATCCAGCGCTGTGGATCCAGCGATACCGACGCACCCTCATGCACCAGGAATTCGCCGACATCGAAGCCAATTCCACCGGCCCCGATGATCGCCACCTTGCCGGCGGCGACGTGGCGGCCCAGCACCACGTCCAGATAGCTGACCACCATCGGATGATCGGCGCCGGGAAAGTCCACCTTGCGCGGCTCGATACCGGTTGCCAGCACCACCTCGTCGAAGTCCTGCAGGTTGTCTGCCTGCACGCGCGTCTCCAGCCGCAGCTGCACGCCGGTGGCCTCGATGCGGTGGCTGAAATAGCGCAGCGTTTCAGTGAATTCTTCCTTGCCGGGAATGCGTTTTGCCACGTTGAACTGGCCGCCGATGGCGCTGCTCGCATCGAACAGCGTCACCCGGTGACCGCGTTCTGCCGCCACCGTCGCGCACGCAAGGCCCGCGGGTCCGGCGCCGACCACGGCAATGCGCTTGGGCGTGGCCGTGGGTGCGTAGACCAGCTCGGTTTCGTGCACGGCGCGCGGGTTGACCAAGCAGGTGGCCAGCTTGTTTTCGAACACATGGTCCAGGCACGCCTGATTGCAGGCGATACACGTATTGATGGTGTGCGATTGCCCGGCGCGCGCCTTGTTGGTCCACTGCGGGTCGGCCAGCAACGGCCGTGCCAGCGACACCATGTCCGCCGCGCCGTCGGCGAGGATGCGCTCGGCCACCTCCGGCATGTTGATGCGGTTGCTCGCCACCACCGGAATGCGCAGGTGCGGTTTGAGCTTTGCGGTCACGCTGGCGAATGCGGCGCGTGGTACCGAGGTGGCAATGGTCGGAATGCGCGCCTCATGCCAGCCGATGCCGGAGTTGATGATGGTCGCGCCGGCCGCTTCGATCGCCTGCGCCTGTGCCAGGATCTCCTGCCACTGGTTGCCGTCCTCGACCAGGTCCACCAACGACAATCGGTAGATGATGATGAAGTCCTCTCCGCAGGCCTCGCGGATGCGGCGCACGATCTCCACGGCAAAGCGCATGCGTTTGGCTGCGTCGCCGCCCCAGGCGTCGCTGCGCTTGTTGGTACGCGCGGCGGTGAACTCGTTGATCAGATAGCCTTCCGATCCCATCACCTCCACGCCGTCGTAGCCGGCCTCGCGTGCCAGCCGCGCTGCGCGGGCATACGCGGCAATCTGCCGGTCCACTGCCGATGCCGACAACGCGCGCGGGGTGAAGGGATTGATCGGCGCCTGCAGTTTGGAAGGCGCCACCGACAACGGATGGTAGGCATAGCGCCCGGCGTGCAGCAGTTGCAGGCAGATCTTGGCGCCGTGCGCGTGCACCGACCGGGTGACCTGGCGATGCGGGCGTACTTCCCAGGGCCACGACAGCTTGCCGCCGAAAGGTTTGAGCCAGCCCACCACGTTCGGCGAGAAACCGCCGGTCACGATCAGGCCGACACCGCCCTCCGCCCGCTCGGCAAAATACGCGGCCAGCTTGGGGAAATCGCGCGCGCGGTCTTCCAGCCCGGTGTGCATCGAGCCCATCAGGACCCGGTTGCGCAGTTGGGTGAAGCCCAGATCGAGCGGGGTGAACAGGTGCGGGAAGGCGGAAGGGCCGGTGGCGGGCGACATGAGATGGATACGCTGGCGTACGGAGTGCGCACGATGCCGTCAAACGGGCGTGGCGGCAAGCCCCGGTAGCGGATTTCGCGTCGCGACAGCACCGCAGGCACCATCGCGCCCTCCGTGCGCGCTACCGCCTTCTTGCGTACCGTCTGCCCACGCAGCCGCAGCGGGCCAGATCCCGGCGCTCGTTGTCACCGGATGGCAGGCGTCGGCAGCGTGCAGCGCATCCACTGCCGCCGCCGTGCAAGCTGCGGCGCAGCCACCGATGCGGTTACCAGCCGGCCAGCACCAGCTTGCCGATCGTGCTGCCGCTTTCCAGGCGCCGATGCGCCTGGCGCAGATTTTCGGCGTTGATCGGCGACAGCGTCTCGGTGTGCGTCGTGCGTAGCTCGCCGGCATCGATCAGGCTCGCGGCGCGGTTGAGGATGCGGTGCTGTTCCACCATGTCGTCGGTCGCGTGGCGCGCCCGCGCGAACATGTGCTCCCAATGGATGCCGATGCACTTGGACTTGTAGGGGCCGCCAATGGTCAGCGCACCGCGCGGCTCCACGATCAGGCCGATATGCCCTTGCGGTGCCAGGACTTCGCCCAACTGCTGCCAGTAGCGGTCGGTATCGGCCAGGTTCAGCGCCGCGTCCAAGGTCTGCAGGCCCAGTGCCTGTAACTGCGCGTGCAACGGACGATGGTGATCGATCACATGATGAGCGCCCATCTGCCGGACCCATTCAATGCTCTCCGGGCGCGATGCAGTCGCGATCACCGTGAAGCCGGCATGCCGTGCCAACTGGATCGCGATCGATCCAACGCCACCAGCGCCGCCAATGATCAACAGGTGCCGACCGCGTTGACGCGCGCCGTCGAAGGCGAAGGGCATGCGCTGGAACAGCAGCTCCCAGGCCGTCAGGGTGGTCAGCGGCAATGCCGCTGCCTGCGCAAAGCTGAGCGAGGTCGGCTTGCAGCCGGCAATGCGTGCATCCACCCACTGGAACTGCGCGTTGCTGCCCGGCCGGCCGACATCGCCGGCGTAATACACCTCATCGCCTACCGCAAACGCGGTGACCTCCGGACCGACCGCTTCGATCACTCCGGCCGCGTCGTAGCCCAGGATCATCGGCTCGGGCAAGGCCTGCGGCGTGGACGCGCGTACCTTGGTGTCGACCGGATTCACGGAGATCGCTTCCACCCGTACCAATAAGTCATACCCCGAGGGCGCCCCGGGGCTTGGTAGCTCGATGTCAAGCAGTGATGCAGGGTCGTCGATCGGCAAGGATCTGGTGAGGGCGACGGCTTTCATCGGGATGCTCCTGATGGGAAGTTCAGGGTGCGTTGTGAAGTCAGTGCGCTGCAACCACGCACCCCACAATTCAGCTCGCACGGGGCCTGGCGTTCACCTATGTGGTTTTCCTGCCACGTCGGGGCACCCGAAGGTGCCTTGAATGGAACCGTCTTCAATCGCGCCGATTCGGCTGATGTTCATGTGTTCCGATAAGCGAAAGTGAGCGCCGGGCCCTTTTCTTCATGAAACTGTATACGTAATATCGAATGGGCTCGGCGGCCCTGGCGATTGCTTTCACATGTTATATGACCGTTAACGCGATCTTCACCGAGGCCGGCTTAATCTGCGCCCCGATGGCTCTGGATGTGACGAGCATCTTTACCAAGAACACCGCCTCTATCGGTTTTATCTCCCAAAGAAGGAGCTGTATAAATGAACAAGAAAATTCTCACTGCCGCGTTGCTCGGCGGTCTGGCAGTGGCCCAGGCTGCTTCCGCGCAGGAGTTCGATGACCGTTGGTACCTGACCGGTAGCGCTGGCTTCAACTTCCAGGACAGCGATCGCCTGACCAATGATGCTCCGTTCGTCACCCTGGGCCTGGGCAAGTTCGTCAGCCCGAACTGGTCGATCGACGGTGAACTGAACTATCAGAACCCGAACTTCGACGCCAACCAGGACCAGAACTGGAGCCAGTACGGCATCTCGTTCGACCTGCGTCGCCACTTCATCCAGGAAGGCCGCGGCTGGAACCCCTACCTGCTGTTCGGTCTGGGCTACCAGCGTTCGGAAGAAGAATTCGACGCGACCCCGAACCCGGTGTCGCCGGGCCAGCAGAAGGACGGCAACTTTGCCGCCAAGGCTGGTGTCGGTCTGCAGACCACCTTCGACAAGCGCGTCGCCGTGCGTGCTGAACTGGCCTACCGCGCCGACTTCAACGACCAGAGCGTTGCTGCTCCGCAGGAAGACTGGTTCGGCGACGTGCTGGCTTCGGTCGGCGTCGTGATCCCGCTGGGACCGGCTCCGTCGACCGCTCCGCCGCCGGCTCCGGCTCCGGTTGCTCCGAGCTGCGCCGATCTGGATGACGACGGTGACGGCGTCAACAACTGCGACGACAAGTGCCCGAACTCGCAGCCTGGCCAGACCATCGGTCCGGACGGTTGCCCGGTTCCTGTCTCGATCGACCTGAAGGGCGTGAACTTCGACTTCAACAAGTCGACCCTGCGTCCGGATGCCGTGTCGATCCTGAGCGAAGCGACCGAGATCCTGAAGCGTTACCCCGACCTGAAGGTCGAGGTTGCCGGTCACACCGACTCGAAGGGTACCGACGCGTACAACCAGAAGCTGTCCGAGCGTCGCGCGACCACCGTGTACGACTACCTGACCAAGAACGGCGTTGATGCGTCGCGTCTGGTCGGCCCGATCGGCTACGGCGAGAGCCGTCCGATTGCTCCGAACGCCAACCCGGATGGTTCCGACAATCCGGAAGGCCGTGCGAAGAACCGTCGTACCGAGCTGAACGTCCAGAACTAATCTGGCCGCTGGCTTGCTTCATACAAAACCCGGCCTCGTGCCGGGTTTTGTCTATGTGTGAACCGAAAACTCCCGAATTCAGCCGCAGCCGGATCGCCATGCTGTCTGCGTTGCCATCGATATGCGGTTCCTGTTGAAACAGCGTTCATCGCTGCCTACACTCGCCGCGTCGACACCACACTCTTACTGGAAGAACCACGATGCTGCGTACCGCTTCGGCAGGATTGCTCTGTCTCGCCTTGATTCCCGCCGCCTACGCCGCACCGAACTGCGCCGGCAACACGGTCTCCCAGCCGCTGCCGTTGCCCGCCACCGTCATCGCACCGGCCGCTGCCGAGTTCTATGCCCGCAGCGTGCAGCTGGGCATGCCCACCGGCGTGCTGGCACAGCCGTATAGCAGTGATCAATCGGTCGACCGCGTGCTGCTGCGCCTGCGCGTGGAAGGCTGCCAGGACCTGGCCAAGGTCATTCCACCGGGCGGCACCGTCAACCCGAACGATCCGGCGGCCTACAAGGCCACGACCGCTTTCGACAACACGCCGTGGCGCTTTGACATGAGCCAGAACGGCAAGCGCATGACCGCCGAAGAATTCGATGCCTGGATGAAGGCGCGCGGCGTGCGCGTGGTCAAGGCGCGTCCGGTGGCCGCACCGGCGCCGGCTGCGCCTGCTGCCGACGTCAAGCCGGTCGAAACCAAGTAAGCCGCACGGTCGGGACGGCATGACCCGGCGACCACCGCCGGCGACGTCCCGGCCTCGTCAGCGCGCCCCGGCGGCCCCGGTGCGCGGCGTGCGTGCATCGGCTGCAGGTGCCGATCACTCTGCGCCACGCCATGGGCTGGCGCGGGTGTTGTCCAAGCTGGGTGTGTGTTCGCGCACCGAAGCGGCGCGCTGGATCGCCGATGGGCGGGTCAGCGTCGCCATGCGGGTGATCCGCGACCCCGAGTTTCCGATCCGCACCGACCAGCAGGCATCCATTACCGTCGATGGGCAGCCGCTGGCCGGGCCTGCGCGCCTGTACCTGATGCTCAACAAACCGCGCGGTGTGGTGACCACGGCCCGCGACGAGCAGGGCAGGGACACCGTCTACCGCTGCTTCGATGGCGCCGGTTTGCCGTGGATCGCGCCGGTGGGGCGGCTGGACAAGGCCAGCGAGGGGCTGTTGCTCTTCAGCAATGACCCGCAATGGGCTGCGGCAGTGACCGACCCGGGCAGCGGGCCGGACAAGACCTATCACGTGCAGATCGATTGCCGCCCGAGTGCCGAGCGGCTGGCGCAACTGCAGGCCGGAGTGATCGACCCCGACCTGGACGGCGGCGGGGTGTTGCTGCGCGCCAAACAGGTGCGGTTGTTGCGCGAAGGCGAGCGCAATGCCTGGCTGGAAATCGTGCTGGACGAAGGCCGCAACCGGCAGATCCGCCGGCTGCTGGCGGCCTTGGATATCGGTGTGCTGCGGCTGGTGCGCGTGGCGATCGGTTCGCTGGCAATGGGGGCGCTGGGCAAGGGCGCCTGGCGCGAGCTCAGTGCGGCGGAAGTCCGGGCGCTGATGTCGGCTCCCGCCAGCGCGCCAGGCGCGCGCTGAGCAAGGCGCCGACCACTTCGACGGCGCGCGCATCGCCAGCACCGTTGGCGTCATGGCGCCTGCCCTTGGCGTGGTTGCAGCTGGCACAGGCCAGCGCGAGATTGCGTGCGTCATTGGGGGCGTCACCCACCAGCGCGCAGAGCGCGGCGGCGGCGCGCCGGCCGAACCAGGCCTGCGGTACCACGTGTTCCAGGGTGGTGTGGCCGAGCGGCTCGCCGTCGGCACGGACCTGCAGGCGCCGCCGGCAATGCAGGCAGCGGGTTTCCCAGCGATCGGCAAGCCGCTGCGCCTGGGCATCGGTCTGCGCCGCGAGCAGGAGCCGTTGGCGCAGGACCGTGCGCATGCTCAGGACTTGATGACGTCCAGTTCGCGGCCGATCTTGATGAAGGCATCGATGGCCTGATCCAGGTGCTCGCGGGTGTGTGCGGCGCTGATCTGGGTACGGATGCGCGCCTGCCCCTTGGGCACCACCGGGAAGAAGAAGCCGATGGCGTAGATGCCTTCCTCGAGCAGGCGCTCTGCAAACTTCTGCGCCAATGGCGCGTCGTAGAGCATCACCGGGCTGATCGGGTGCACGCCGGGCTTGAGATCGAAGCCGGCCGCGGTCATGCGCTCACGGAAGTAGCGGGTGTTGTCCACCAGCTGCGTGCGCAGCTCGCCGGCCGCGTCCAGCATTTCGAACGCCTTGATGCCGGCGGCCACCACGTGCGGCGGCAGCGAGTTGGAAAACAGGTAGGGTCGCGAACGCTGGCGCAGCAGTTCGATCACTTCGCGCCTTGCGGTGGTGAAGCCTCCCAGTGCGCCGCCCATGGCCTTGCCCAGGGTGCCGGTGAAGATGTCGATCTGGTCCAGCACGCCCTTGACCTCGGCCGAGCCGCGGCCGGTGGCGCCGAGAAAACCGGTGGCGTGGCATTCGTCGATGTGCACCAGCGCGTTGTACTTGCGGGCCAGGGCAGTGATCTCGTCCAGCGGGGCGATGAAGCCGTCCATCGAGAACACGCCGTCGCTGGTGATCAGCTTGGTCTTGCAGCCGGCCGCGTCGGCGGCCTGCAGTTGCGCTTCCAGGTCGGCCATGTCGCAGTTGGCGTAACGGAAACGCTTGGCCTTGCACAGGCGCACGCCGTCGATGATGGAGGCATGGTTGAGCGCGTCGGAAATGATGGCATCCGCTTCGCCAAGCAATGGTTCGAACAGGCCGCCGTTGGCGTCGAAACAGGCCGCGTAAAGGATGGTGTCTTCGGTGCCGAAGAACTCGGCGATGGTGCGTTCCAGTTGCTTGTGCAGGTCCTGGGTGCCGCAGATGAAGCGCACCGACGCCATGCCGAAGCCATGCGTGTCCAGCGCGTCCTTGGCCGCCTGGATGATGTCCGGGTGGTCGGCCAGGCCCAGGTAGTTGTTGGCGCAGAAGTTCAGCACGCTGCGGCCGTCTGCGAGGGTGATCCGGGCCGACTGCGGGCCGGTGATGATGCGCTCGGACTTGAACAGGCCCTGGGACTGGAGGGTCTCCAGTTCGGCGGCGTAGTGGGCGGTGAGCGCGGCAGGCGGACGGGTCATGGCGGTCGCTGTGGCAAGGAAAGAAGCGCAATGTTAACGATCACAATGGCATACCACTACGTCATGCAAAATCGGCATAAGCGGCGGCGCGGATGTCATTTCACCGCCTGCGTGCCGCTGCGCAGCATGGCATGCTTGCTGTTCAGCTGCGCCCACCGGCCAGGAGATCGTTGTGACACACCCCCGTATCCGTCTTGCTTCCCTGTTCTGCACGCTACTGGCGCTGGCTGGCCCGGCCGGCGCGCGTGACATCGGGCTGCTCAACGTGAGCTACGACCCCACCCGCGAGTTCTACCGCGACTACAACGCCGCCTTCGCAGCCCAGTGGAAGCAGCAGCATCCACAGGACACGGTGACCGTGGAAACCTCGCATGGCGGCTCGGGCAAGCAGGCGCGGGCAGTCATCGACGGCATCGAAGCCGATGTGGTCACCCTGGCACTGGCCTACGACGTGGACGCGATTGCCGAAAAGGCCAAGCTGATCGATAGCGATTGGGAAAAGCGGCTGCCGGACAACAGCGCCCCTTACACGTCGACCATCGTGTTCCTAGTGCGCAAGGGCAACCCGAAAAATATCCACGACTGGCCGGACCTGCTGCGCTCGGGCGTGGCGGTGGTGACGCCGAATCCGAAGACCTCCGGTGGTGCGCGCTGGAACTATCTGGCCGCCTGGGCCTATGCCGACCATATCTTCAAGGGCGACCGCGAGCGCATCCTGCGCTACATGCAGGCCTTGTTCCGTAACGTCCCGGTGCTCGATACCGGTGCACGCGGCGCTACCACCACCTTCGTCCAGCGCGGGATCGGCGATGTCCTGCTGGCCTGGGAAAACGAGGCGCTGCTGGCGCGCGAGGAACTGGGCAAGGACAAGTTCGAGATCGTGGTGCCGAAGCTGTCGATCCTGGCCGAGCCGTCGGTGGCGCTGGTGGACAGGAACGTGGACAAGCGTGGCACCCGCGAGGTGGCCGAAGCCTACCTGCGCTATCTGTATGCGCCCGAGGGACAGAAGCTGGCAGCCAAGCATTTCTATCGCCCGCGGCATCCTGAATTTGCCGATGCGGCCGACATGGCGAGGTTTCCGGACATCAAGCTGGTAACCATCCAGCAGGCGTTCGGCTCATGGGAGAAGGCGCAGCAGGAGCATTTTGCCGACGGCGGTCTGTTCGACCAGATCCAGGCCAAGAAGTAGCCATGCGGACATCGGTTGCATCCGGCCCGGTGTCGCCATCGCGCCGGCGCGTGATGCCGGGGTTGGGCTTGAGTCTGGGCATCACCCTGACCTGGCTGGGCCTGATCGTGCTGATCCCGCTGCTGGGGATTTTCATCAAGACTAGCGGGCTGGGCTGGGAGGGGCTGTGGAAGGTCTGGAGCGAGCCGCGCGTGCTGTCGGCGTTGCAGGTGAGCTTCGGCACTGCGTTTGCGGCCGGTGCCTTCAATGCGGTGATGGGCACCTGGGTGGCCTGGGTGTTCGTGCGCTACAGCTTTCCGGGCAAGCGCTTGTTCGATGCGGTGATCGATCTGCCGTTCGCGTTGCCTACAGCAGTGGCCGGTATTGCGTTGACCGCGTTGTATGGCGGCAACGGCTGGGTCGGGCGTTGGCTGGAGGCGATCGGCATCAAGGTGGCGTACACCCAGCTGGGCATCGTGCTGGCGCTGGTGTTCGTGGGCCTGCCGTTCGTGGTGCGGGTGGTGCAGCCGGTGCTGGCCGAAAGCGAGCGGGAGCTGGAAGCGGCCGCCGCCACGTTGGGTGCCTCGCGCTGGCAAACGGTGTGGCGGGTGGTGCTGCCGGGGCTGTGGCCTGCGGTGCTGACCGGCTTTGCGCTGGCGTTTGCGCGCGGGGTGGGTGAGTACGGCTCGGTGATCTTCATTGCCGGCAACCTGCCCAATTCCACCGAGATCGCGCCGCTGCTGATCACCATCCGGCTGGAAGAATTCGACTACGCCGGCGCCACCGCGATTGCGGCGGCCATGTTGCTGCTGTCGTTCGTGATCCTGCTGCTGGTCAATACGTTGCAGGCACGCCTGCTGCGCTATCAACGGAGGCCCGCATGAGCGATGCTGTTTCATCGTTGCCCTCCCTGTTGCAGACACGCACGATGACCGAGCAGGCGCGCCGTATCACCGACTCGGCCACCAACGAGCCGCGCTGGGTGCAGTGGTTGATGATCCTGGGCGCGTTGGCCTTCCTGCTGGCCTTCCTGCTGCTGCCGCTGGTGCTGGTGTTCGCCGAGGCGTTGCGTGGCGGCTGGGATACTTTCCTGCGCGCAGTGGTCGACCCGGATGCGTTGTCGGCGATCAAGCTGACGCTGATGGTGACTGCGATCGTGTTGCCGCTGAACCTGGTCTTTGGCGTCGCTGCGGCATGGGCCATCAGCAAGCATCAGTTCCGGGGCAAACGCCTGCTGGTCAGCCTGATCGACCTGCCGTTCTCGGTGTCGCCGGTGGTGGCAGGCCTGATCTTCGTGCTGATCTTCGGGCGCAGTGGCTGGGCCTGGCCGCTGATCGACGAAGGGTGGCGGGTGCAGCTGCCGGCGCTGGGCGAATTTGTGATCCAGCTGCCGCGGATCGTATTCGCGTTGCCGGGCATCGTGCTGGCAACGACGTTTGTCACTTTCCCATTCATCGCGCGCGAGCTGATGCCGCTGATGGAGCAGCAGGGCAGCGATGAAGAGCTGGCTGCGCTGAGCCTGGGCGCGAGCGGCTGGCAGATGTTCTGGCGGGTGACCCTGCCCAATATCCGCTGGGGGCTGCTGTACGGCGTGCTGTTGTGCGCGGCGCGCGCGATGGGCGAGTTCGGTGCGGTATCGGTGGTGTCCGGGCATATTCGCGGGCGCACCAACACGCTGCCGCTGCACGTGGAAATTCTCTATAACGAATACGCCTATAGCGCCGCATTTGCCTGCGCCTCGCTGCTGGCCTTGACCGCGCTGCTGACGCTGGCATTGAAGACATATCTGGAATGGCGGCACGGCGATGCGCTGGCCGCCAACCACCGCCACTGAGGTGACCATGGGCATCCGCATCCACCGCCTGCGCAAGCAGTTCGACACCTTCACCGCGCTGGACGACATCACCCTGGACGTGCGCCAGGGCGAGTTGCTGGCCCTGCTCGGTCCCTCAGGTTCGGGCAAGACCACCTTGCTGCGGATCATGGCCGGGCTGGAGCATGCCGATGGCGGGCAGGTGCTGTTCGGCGACGAGGACGCCACCCGCATGAGCGTGCAATCGCGCCGGGTCGGCTTCGTGTTCCAGCACTATGCGCTGTTCAAGCATATGGACGTGTTCGAGAACATCGCCTTCGGGCTGCGCGTGCGGCGTGCCAACGAGCGCTGGGCCGAAGCGCGCATCCGTGCACGCGTGGAAGAGCTGTTGGCGCTGGTGCAGTTGCAGGGCCTGGAGCAGCGCTATCCCACCCAGCTCTCCGGCGGCCAACGGCAGCGCGTGGCATTGGCGCGCGCGCTGGCGATCGAGCCGCGCGTGCTGCTGCTGGACGAGCCGTTCGGTGCGCTGGATGCGCAGGTGCGTCGCGACCTGCGGCGCTGGCTGCGGGAGCTGCACGAGCGCACCGGCCTGACCACGGTGTTCGTGACCCACGATCAGGAAGAGGCGCTGGAACTGGCCGACCGCGTGGCCATCCTCAACCGCGGCCGCATCGAGCAGCTCGACACGCCGGCGATGATCTACGACAAGCCGGCCTCGCCGTTTGTGTATTCGTTTGTGGGGGCGGTGAACCGCATTCCCGGGGTGCTGGCGCAGGGGCGGATCCAGGTGGCCGGGCATGCGCTGCCCGCGGCCAATGCGGCCCTGGCCGCAGGTCCGGTCGAGGTCTACGTGCGTCCGGAAGACCTGGTCCCCGACGAGGCGGGCTGGCCGGCCACGGTGGCCTGGTCGCAGCGCAGCGGCGCGCGTCTGCGCCTGCGCGCGACGCTGGAGCCGGCAGGCAACGAGGTGGAAGTGGAACTGCCGGCGTCGGCCGGAAGTTTTCAGCCAGGGCAGCAACTACGCCTGGCCGCGCGCCACTACGGCGTGTTTCCGGCCTGACCTAGCCGGCTGGTACCAGCCGGGAATCGGGATGGGTCATAGGGGATTGGTGATAGGGGATTGGGGCAGGGCAGGGATTCGCTTCGCTGTGGCCAATCCCGAATCCCAATCTCCACTCCCGTCCCATCAAGATTCGGCTCTGCTGGTCGATGAGACGGAGGCCTGATCGGCGTCATCGGCTTGTGCAGGATGTGCGCTGGATCCAGCGAGCGCAACGTTCATGTTGCGCTGCAATGACAGTTCGACTAAGAAGTCAGTGCAGCTCGCTTCGCGCCATCCGCCCGCCCATCGCTCCAGGAGATGCCCCATGAAGCAGACCCCGCTCGCCTGTTGTCTGTCGTTGCTGTTGTTGTCTGTCGCGCCGCTGGCACAGGCACAGGAGGAAGACGCGCCTGCCTCGCCACTCAGCGGGACCTTTGCGGTGACCAGCGACTACCTGTTCCGCGGTATCTCGCAGACCAACGAAGACCCGGCGTTCCAGGCCGGGCTGACCTACAAGTTGCCGTATGGCTTTTACGTCGGCACCTGGGGTTCGAATGTCGACTACGGCGCGGGTGATCCGAATTGGGAGGTGGACGGCTTCGTCGGCTACAACACCGACCTGAGCGCCAACTTCAACCTGGATGTGATGGTGAACCGCTATCAGTACCTGGGCGCGGGCGCGTCCAACTACGCCGAGCTGATCACCAAGACCACATTCCTGAAAACCTACAGCCTGACCCTTGCCTACACCAACGATCTGTACGGCACCGACACGGACGGCTACTACTACGCGCTGGATGCCAATTGGGCATTGCCGCACAACTTCACCATTGGCGCCCATGCCGGGCACAGCATCTACACCGCCGCACTCAGCAAGGTGGACCACGACTACAACGATTTCGGCGTCAACGTGGGCAAGACCTTCGGCCCGCTGGGCCTGACCGTGGGCTATTACGACACCAGCGAAGCGGCCGAATTCGGTTTTGGCCGGCAGAATTCGCAGAACCATCTGGTGGCGACGGCGACAGTCACTTGGCCGTGATGGCGATGGACTAAGCAGCGGCTCTGACGCGTCGGCTGCGAAGGGGATAGGCGGCAAGAGCGGCCGCGTGGATTCTTCGCCGCCTGTTTAAACGACGCTTTGCTTTAATCTTGCTTGTTTTGTTTTGGCGTGATTGCATCGTGCGGATCGATTGCTTGTAGAGCGGTTGATCTGTGTCTTGGCTGCAGGGCCCTTGCCCGCCCACCATCGCGGGACACGCTGCAAGTACGTCCATGTAGCTCCTTGGCGGCATCCATGCCGCCAAGGGTCCCGCGACGGTGGGCGGGCAAGGACCAGTGGAGATGGTCGTTGCGCAGAGTTTTTCAACAAGCACCAGTAAATCATCTGATGCGGGTTTCGTTCTTCAATGAAGCCACCAGCAAAGTGGCGGCAGCGGTGTTTCGTTATTCAATCGAGCAACCAAGCCGTCTGACGCGCTGTTTCGTTTTTCAATAAAGTAACCAGCCAACTGTCTGGTGCGGTGTCCTCGCCGCTGGCGGCATGGATGCCGCCAGCGAGCCGCTATGGACGGGTTAACGGCGTGTCCCGCGGGCGGTGAGGGCACCGCGCACTCGACCGACTGAGCTTTGTCTGCCTCGCCGACGTCGCGTGTCTTGAAGCGCTCGCCTGCACCCAAGGACCACTCGCTGCGTTTTCAAGCACTTCTGAAGACCGAAATACAAAAGGCGCCTCGCGGCGCCTTTTGCGTATCTGCACCATTAGCCAATCAATTCCAGCTCAACACAACCTTGCCGGCCTTGCCTTCTTCCATCAGGTCGAAGCCTTTCTGGAAATCGTCGATCGGCAACTGATGGGTCAGCACCTTGTGCAGCGGGAAACCCGACAGCACCAGCTGCGTCATCTTGTACCAGGTCTCGTACATCTTGCGGCCGTAGATGCCCTGCACGGTGAGACCCTTGAAGATGATCTTGTCCCAGTCGCAACCGGCGCCGCGCGGCATGATGCCGAGCATGGCGATCTTGCCGCCGTGATACATGCAGTCGAGCATGTCGTTGAACGCGCGCGGGTTGCCGCTCATTTCCAGGCCCACGTCGAAGCCTTCCATGTGCAGGTCGGCCATGACGTCCTTGAGCGAGGTCTTGGAGACGTTGACCACGCGCGTGGCGCCCATGTCGGCGGCCAGCTTGAGGCGGAAATCGTTGACGTCGGTGACCACCACGTTGCGCGCACCGATGTGCTTGCAGATGCCGGCGGCAATGATGCCGATCGGGCCGGCGCCGGTGATCAGCACGTCTTCGCCGATGACATCGAATTCCAGCGCGCAATGCGCGGCATTGCCGTAGGGGTCGAAGAACGCGGCCAGCTCGGACGGGATCTGGTCCGGAATCGGCCACAGGTTGGACGCGGGCATCACCATGTATTCGGCGAAGGCGCCGTTGACGTTGACGCCGATGCCGACCGTGTTCGGGCACAGGTGCGGGCGCCCGCCGCGGCAGTTGCGGCAGTGACCGCAGACGATGTGGCCTTCGGCCGAGACGCGCTGGCCCACCTGGTAACCGGTGACCGCCGAACCGAGCTCGGCCACGCGGCCGACGAACTCATGGCCGATGGTCAGGCCGGGGGTGATGGTGCGCTGGCTCCACTCGTCCCACAGGTAGATATGCAGATCGGTACCGCAAATGGCGGTCTTTTCCAGCTTGATTAATACCTCGTTGGGGCCTGGCGTCGGCACGGGAACCTGTTCCAGCCAGATGCCTTTGTTTGCTTCGCGCTTGACCAGCGCCTTCATCGTCTGCGCCATCTGGCGGGGCCTGCTGAGTGAAAGATAAGCCGCTGATTATATGCGGGGGCCAGGCGGATGCATGTGGCGGTGCAGGAGCAATGGTCCCGGCGCAGTCCGGGTCGGGTGGTGGTGGTTATGAGTGGGGGGCAGACAGGATGCGTCTGTTGCCAGGCGGTTGCCCCCATCCGCCCTTCGGGCACCTTCCCCCGCAGGCGGGGGAAGGGCAGGGAAGTCGAGCGACAGAGAAGTCGAGGTACAAGGAAGTCGAGGTACAAGGAAGTCCAGCGACAGGGAAGTCGGCAAGCAGGGACGTCGATAAGGAGGGAGGCCGCTGTGCAAGACCGGCCACGCTTGGGGGAGGCAAAGGAAAAGCGGAGAAGGCAAAAAGTAGATGAGGCCGAGAACGGCAAGGAAGACAGAAAGCAGGTGAGGCGAGATACGATAAGTCGAGCAAGCGCGAAGCTATGGGGAACAGGCGCTGCGGACCGGCTTGAGGCGTCAAGACGCCGCCGGCCGGCCTTCTCCCGCGCGCGGGAGAAGGTGGCGCGTAGCGCCGGATGAGGGCGCTTTCAGGCGCTGCAGCGCTACTTAAAACTTCACATCCAGGCTCATGAAGTACTGCCGTGGCGCACCCACCACCATGGTCTGGTTGTAGCCGTCCGGATCGGAGGCGACGTAGCCGTTGGTGCCGGTGCTGGCGAAGTAGCGCTTGTCGGTGAGGTTGGTGATGTTGAGGGCGAGCGCGACATTCTCGACCGGGCCGACGCGGCCGAAGTCGTAGCGTGCGCCGGCATTGAACAGCCAGTACGACGGCACCTGTGAGTCGTTGAGGAAGGTGATGTAGCGCTTGTCGACATACTTGCCGTCCAGGTCCAGGCGCAGGTTGCCGAGCTGGTAGCTGGCGCTGGAGGAGAACATCAGCGCCGGAATGCCGACCACGTCCTTGCCGGAGGTGGCGACCACGCCGTTGTTGAGGTAATCGTCCTGATAGCGCGAGCGGTTCCAAGACAGCGAGTTCAACCAGCTCAGGCCTTCGACCGGGCGCCACATCAGGGCCAGATCCGCACCGGTGCTGTGTACCGCACCGACATTGCTCAGGATCGAGGCGCAGGTCTGCACCGCGGTGCACGGCGAGGTGGTCAACAGGCGGTTGGAGAACTTGGTGAAGTAGGCATCGGCCGAAAGCTGGAACTGCTCGTCCTGCAGGCGGTAACCCATCTGCACGGTTTGCGATTCTTCCGGCTCCAACGTGGAGCGGCTGCGGTCGAAGGCGGCCTGCGAGGTGGCGAACGGAGTGAAACCGAAGGCGGCGATGTTCTTGCTGTAGGACGCGTAGATGTCCTGGCGCTCGTCGAGTTTGTAGTTCACGCCCACCTGCGGCAGGAAGTTGTCTTCGGCACGGATGCGGCCCTGCGCCAGTGCGGTGGTCGGCACCAGCGATTGCGCGCGTGTGGTGGTGTCCAGCGCCTTTGCGCCGTAGTTCAGCGTCAGCCGGTCATCGAGCAGGCGCACGGTGTCCTGCAGGTACAGCATGCGGGTCTGGGTGGTGTAGCGTTGTTGGAAATCGCGGCGGAACGGGGTCTGTGCCTCAAGGACGTTGTACAGCGAGGTATAGCCCTCGTTGCCGAGCGCGAAGTAATTGCGGCCCTGCGTGGTGCGCGCGTTTTCCGCCCATGCACCGACTTCCAGATCGTGATTGCCCCACGACCACTTCAAGGCGCTGGTGCCGCCAAAACGGTCCAGGCCATAATCGGTGGTACGCATCGACACCGGAACCTGCGCCGAGGTGGCCACGTACGGCGTCACCCATTGCCCTTCGCCACGATTGGCGTGGTAGTAGCCGGTGGCATCGAGCGTTGCGCCACCGAACACGAAGGTGCCGGACAGGCCGGCAAGATTGTCGCGACGCAGGCCGCCGCCGGCGTAGTAGCTGGCATCGAGCCAGCTGTAATCGCTCGGCAGCCCGGCCAGCGATTGCGGGTAACCGTTGGCCACGCCGCTGGTGGCGCCGGTGTTTTGATACGCACGCGCCATCTGCACGGCGGTGGCCCAGTCCGGCTGCAGATAGTCGTAGTCCCAGCCCAGTGCGCGCTGGCTGGTCAACGACAGATCCATGTAGTCGTATTCCTTGCGCCGCGAGGTATCCACGAACAGGCTCAGGCGGTTGCCGTCGCCCCACTGGTACACGGTCTTGAGGTTGGCCTGTTCGGAGGTCTGGTCGCCGAAGCCCTTCCACTTGTCGGTGCTGGCATTGGCGTAGGACAGGTACGCCGACAAGCCGTTGCGGTCGCCGGTGTCGGCGCGCACGAAGGTGCGGCGCGTCGCATCGCTGCCCATCGTCTGCACCAACCGCGCGCCGGGCGTGGTCTGCGGATCGGCCGAATAGAACTGCATGGTGCCGCCGAGATTGGTATTGGAGGCGGTGCCGAGCGCGCCGGCGCCTTGCGCGATTTCCACCGAGCCAAGGTTTTCCGAAATGATGGCGCGGGTGATGTGCAGGCCGTTGGTGACGCCGTAACTCATGTTGCCCAGCGGGATGCCGTCGAGCGTGTAGCCCAGACGGCTCTGATCGAAGCCGTGCAGGGTGACCTGCGTGGACCACTCGTAGGTGCCGAACGGGTCGGCGGACTGGAACTGCACGCCGGGCAGTTTTTCGACGGCCTTGAAGGCGCTGCTGCCCGGTGTGAGTTGTTCGATGTCCTGGCGGCTGATGCGCTGCACCTGCCGCGTGCTGCCCTGCGAGACCACGTTGATGGCGTCCAGCTGCGTTGCATTGCCTGTGGCATCGGCCGGTGTTGCCGGTGCGTCGGCCACGCTGGTCACCGGGTCGGCGGCCTGCGCCATGACGGGAAGCAGCGCGGCCAGGGCGAGCGCCAGCGGAGTGACATCAAAACGACGAGCGGAAGTCATGGGGGAATCCTGTTCGAGCACGGCTGAGGGCGGACGCGCGGTGCAACACCGGCGTTTCGCGACGCAGGGTGTCAACGGCTCATGAAACATTGATGACGGTGGCTGTCGCAAAACTGTCGTGCTCGCCCGCTATACACGTGTTCTGCAGCCGCATCGCGTGCTGCATTGCACGGGCTTCGTTAGGATTTTGGTCATGACGTCATCTGCTTCGCGCCGCGATTTCCTCAAGCGGGTTGCTGCACTCACTGCGGCCGGGGCGCTGCCTTCGTCGATCGGGCGCGCGCTGGCGCTGCCGGCCAATTCGCGCACCGGCACGTTGCGCGACATCGAGCATGTGGTGATCCTGATGCAGGAAAATCGCTCGTTCGATCATTATTTCGGCGCACTGCGCGGCGTGCGCGGATTCGGCGACCCGCATGCGTTGCAACTGCGCGACGGCAACCCGGTCTGGAGCCAGCCTGCGGCCGATGGACGGCGCCTGTTGCCGTTCGCGTTCGATTCGCAAACCACCTGCGCGCCGCTGATCAAGAGCCTGGACCACTCCTGGAAAGCCGGCCACGGACAGGACCCGGCACGCTGGGCCGAATACGACGCCTGGGTGCCGTACAAGGGCGAGCTGACGATGGGCTATTTCCAGCGTCAGGACATCCCGTACTACCACGCGCTCGCCGACGCCTTTACCATCTGCGATGGCTATTTCTGCTCGATGCACGGGCCGACCAATCCCAACCGCATGTACCTGTTCACCGGCACCAGCGGCCTGAGCGTGGGCGACCTGCGCGCACAAGTGGCCGACAACGCCGACGATGGCAACTGGACCGCCGACATGGCGCGCGACAAACCCGGTTACGCGGCGATGGGCTGGACCACCTATGCGCAGCGGTTGCAGGCCGCCGGCATCGATTGGCGCGTGTATCAGGAATACGACAACTTCGGCTGCAACTCGCTGGCGTATTTTGCGCACTACCGGGGGCTCGATCGCGCCGACGAGCGCTATCGGCGCGCACGTGCCTGCGTGCCTGGGTCCACCGCAGAAAACGCAGCACACACCCAGGCCGATCACCTGATTGCGGCCGTTGCAGACGATGTGCAGGCCAATCGCCTGCCGCAGGTGTCGTGGATCATTCCGCCCACCGCGTATTGCGAACATCCCGAAGCACCGCCGGCCTATGGCGAATCGCTGGTGGCGCGTTTGATCGATGCGCTGACCTCCAATCCGGAGGTCTGGGCCAAGACTGCATTGATCATCAACTACGACGAGAACGATGGCTTCTTCGATCATGTGCCGGCACCGCTGCCGGCGCTGGACGCACGCATGGGGCGCAGCAATGTCGATGTGCGCGGCGAGTCGTACAACGGTGTGCCGGTCGGCCTGGGCATCCGCGTGCCGATGTTGGTGATCTCGCCTTGGACGCGGGGCGGCTGGGTCAATTCGCAGGTGTTCGACCACACCTCGGTGCTGCGCCTGCTGGAGCGTCGCTTCGGTGTGGCCGAGCCGAATATCAGCCCATGGCGTCGTGCGGTCAGCGGCGATCTCACCAGCGTGTTCGACTTCCGCAAGCCGGACGATTCGGCGCTGAGCGCCTTGCCCTCCATCGACGACTACCGTGCGCGCATGGCTGCGGTCCGCAACAAGCCGCTGCCGGCGCCACCGGCCACGGCGCGCATGCCGCGCCAGGAGCCGGGGCAACGTCCGGCACGCGCGTTGCCCTACGCCCTGCAGGTGCATGCGCGCGAACACGCGGGCGAAGCGCTGCAGCTACAGTTCGTCAACACCGGCACCGCGGCGGCGGCCTTCAATGTCTACAGTGGCGCCGCCAGCGGCGGGCCCTGGTATTACACCGTGTTGCCGGGCACGCAGCTCGACGACGTGCCGGTGGGCGCTGCACCCGATGGCGCGTATGCCTTGCGCGTGCACGGGCCCAATGGATTCCTGCGCGAGTTTGCCGGCGTTGCGCGGCCCGCATCGGCGCAGCAGGCAGCGCCGTGGCTGGAAGCGCGGCAGGAGGGCGATGCGCTGGTGCTGGAGATCGGCAATGCCGGGCAACAGGCCTGCACGCTGCAACTGCGCGCGCTGGACCACGGCGACCCCCGTCCACGCTCGCTGCAGCTGGCCGGTGGCCAGCGCCAGACCATCCATCTGGCGCTGGCGGCAAGCGATCACTGGTACGACGTGGTGGTGGAGCAACCGGGTGCGGCATTTCGCCGCCGGCTGGCAGGGCATCTGGAAACCGGCCGGCCCAGTCGCAGCGATCCGGCATTGGGACGCGCCTGAGCGGAGGCCTGCCGCTGCGTGCATCCGCGGGCGTGGCGTGCACGCCGTTCACCACGCGGGGTGGTTTGGCCGCCAAAGGCACCTGGCGCCGCCCCGCTCGACGCGCCCAAGCCGTCGCTGACGGCGATCAGGGCCAAGCGCTGCCGGTTCGAAGACACGCGCCTGGGCTCGGTGCCGGTCAACTTCGTGTCGGAGATGGACATCAGTGGCGGCAACGCCGGCGTGCCGGTAATGGATGCGCAGGGCAGTTGGTCGGTCTGGGGTTCGACGGCAACGGGAGTCGGTCAGCAGCGACTGGACCTCCGACCCGGCGATGACCCGCTCGACCGCTGCACAAAGCGATCTGCGCTGGATCATGACCGCGGTGGCGCCCGCATTGCAGGTACCGAAGGCGCCGGGTGTGCGCTGGGTCGGCCGGGCAGGGGGCGGGGAGCGGTTATGATGCGGTCCGGTTTCGCCGCAGCGAGCCGCCCCTCCCCAAGGAACTCTCAGCGCATGCGCATCCTGCTTGCTCGTCACGGCGAGACGCCGTGGAACGCCGAAGGCCGTTACCAGGGCCAGATCGATATCCCGCTGTCGCCGGTGGGCGAAGGGCAGGCACGTGCGCTGGGCGAACGGCTGCACACGCTGCAGATCGACCGCGCAGTGGCCTCGCCGCTGTCGCGCGCGCAGGCTACCGCCAAGGCTGCGTTGGGTGCATCGCGCGAAAGCCTGCTGCAGACCGATGCCGACCTGCAGGAAATCGCCCATGGCGAGTGGGAAGGCCTGCTGGCCAGCGAGATCAACGACAAGGATCCCGCCCGCCTGCGCGCCTGGCGCGAAGAGCCGGACACCGTGCTGATGCCGGGCGGCGAATCGTTGCGTCAGGTGCTGGACCGCAGCTGGCGCGGCCTGGCGCGTGCCGCCGATGGGCTGGGTGCCGACGACACCTTGCTGGTGGTTGCGCACGATGCGGTCAATCGCGTGATCCTGTGCAAGATCCTCGGCCTGCCGCTGTCCAAGCTGTGGAGCTTCCGCCAGGCGCCCACCACGCTCAACCTGCTCGAAGGCGACGACGTCGATCATCTCGAAGTGGTCCGTTTGAACGACTGCGCCCACCACACGCCGTTTTTCGGCGAGGCCAAGCATCGGGCGTTGTAAGACGACCTAGGCAAGGCGCCAGGGCACGCAATGACGCGTCACACCGTCGCAATCCGCAGCCGGCCGAACGCCGTTCGTTACACGCTGTTTGCGAGTGCGATCGTTGTTGGTGCTCGGGGCGTTTTCCGATTTCATTCCCGCACCGTTTCTATCCGGACAACGCTGGGTCGCACCGATGTGGCTGCTGGGTGCTGGATTGACGGCGTTTGTTGTCGTGCAGGCGTACCGCGGCGGTGGATGGAAGGCGGTCATCGGCAAGCACGTGGTCACTACAATTTGGTGGTCTGTCTCGCGCCGCCGTACTGGGTTTTTTGTGTTGGCTGGTGCTGGCCAGAGGTGGGCCTTGGGTCTACACGCGCATCGCCGGTGTTGAGTTTGAAGAAGTGCATGTCATGCAGACCGCCTATGTGCGCACTGCGCGGACCTGCAAATACCGGTTGAGTGGCGGGCCGCTCGCGCATCGGTTTCCAGGCCATCTGTGCATCGACGAAGCACTGTACCGACGTCATCCGGAGCAGCAGATGCCGGTGCGGTTGCGTGGTCAACGGTCTGCGCTGGGCATGCGTATTGCGGTGGTCGCTGAAGACGCTTGACTGTGTGCGTGGCGGCGTTCGCCAATGTGCTGGTCGATCTCGTGTCACTTCGTTTGACGAAGCAATCGCGATGTCTTGAGCAGCCCTGCGGTGTGCGTTGCACAAGTACAAACGGCGATAATGTGAGCCTCTTCCGTGCAACCCTTGCCATGAACGCCACCGACTCTCTCTCCGACTGGCTCGCCTACATCGAGCAGCAGCATCCCAGCGCCATCGACATGGGCCTGGAGCGCGTGCGCGAGGTTGCGGCGCGCCTGCAGATCGAAGCGCCCGCCAGGCACGTCATTGTCGTGGGCGGTACCAACGGCAAGGGCTCGACGGTTGCCTTCATCGAGGCGATCGGGCGCGCGGCCGGCTGGAAGGTCGGCGCCTACACCTCGCCGCATCTGCTGCGCTACAACGAACGCGTGCGCATCGACGGCAATGAGGCCAGCGACGCGCAGCTGGTCGAAGCGTTTGCTGCGGTCGAGGCGGTGCGCGGTGATACCACGCTAACCTATTTCGAATACGGCACGCTCGCCGCGCTGTGGCTGTTTCAGCAGTCCGCGCTGGAGTTGGCGGTGCTGGAAATCGGCCTGGGTGGGCGCCTGGATGCGGTCAACATCGTCGATTCGGACGTGGCGGTGATCACCACCGTGGATATCGACCACACCGACTGGCTGGGCGAGGATCGCGAAGCGATCGGCACCGAGAAGGCCGGCATCATCCGCGCCTGGAAACCGGTGGTGCTGGGCGAAATCGACCCGCCTTCCAGCGTGCTGCGGCGCGCTTACCAACTGGGTGCCAACGCCATCCGCGCCGGCAGCGATTACTTCTTCGAGCCGATCGACGCCCGGCAATGGCGTTGGCGCGATGTGGCCGTGACCCTGGAGCTGCCGATGCCGGCCCTGCTGGCGCCGGTGCAGCTGGCCAATGCCGCGGCCGCCATCGCGGCGCTGCAGGTGCTGCCGGTGGAGGTGCCCGCAGCGGCCTGGGCGCAGGGCATGACCGATGCGCAGGTGGTGGGGCGCCTGCAGCGCATGGACGTCGCCGGCGTGGAGGTGCTGCTGGATGTGGGGCACAACCCGCAGGCTGCACGCGCGCTGGGTCAGGCACTGGCTGCGCAGCCG
Organism: Xanthomonas sp. WHRI 6106; assembly: GCF_040202405.1. NCBI lineage: Bacteria > Pseudomonadati > Pseudomonadota > Gammaproteobacteria > Lysobacterales > Lysobacteraceae > Xanthomonas > Xanthomonas sp. WHRI 6106. Next base: position 52,320 of record NZ_JBEGFC010000001.1, read on the forward strand.
ATCGCCGGCGTCACCCATGCCGTCTATGCCGGGCTGGCGGACAAGGATGCGGTGGGCGTAGTGGAGGCAGTGGCGGGGCAGGTGGATCGCTGGACGCTGGCGGGACTGCAAGGTGCCCGCGCCCAATCGGCTCAGGCCCTGCAGCAGCGTCTGCAGGGCACGGCCGCGGCCCAGGCGGCGTGTCATGCCGATGTTGCGCATGCGCTACGCGCGGTGCTGGCCGCCGCCCGGCCCGGCGACCGTGTATTGGTCTTTGGCTCCTTTCTTACCGTTGCCGACGCGCTAACCGCACTTCGTTCAGCCCACTAGGGTCGGCGGGGTGGCGCCGGCCTTATAATCGCCGCGGCACCCCGCCACGCCGCCTTTAGCTCTCTTCTGTGGACACTGCTCTGAAACAGCGACTGATTGGCGCCATCGTTCTGGTGGCACTTGCCGTGATTTTCCTTCCGATGCTGGTCAAGGGCCCCGCGCCATCCAGCGGCGTGGCCGACGTCCCGCTCGAAGCGCCTGCCGCGCCCGGCAATGGCGAATTCGAAACCCGTGAATTGCCGCTGGTCACTCCGGGCAATGCACCGGCTGGTGGCGCCTTGGGTATGGCGGGTGCCCCCAGCGCGCCTGCAGCGGTGCAGGACAACCCGGATGCCGCCGATCTGGCCAACCCCTCCAGCGCGCCGTCGGCGCCAGAAGTGGCGGCCGGCAACTACGCGGTGAATTTTGGCGCGTATGCCACCAGCGCCGATGCCGATGCGGTGATTGCGCGGCTCAAGCAGGCGAACTTGCCTGGCTTCAGCGAGAAGACCCAGATCGGTGGCCGCCCCGCCTGGCGCGTGCGCGTGGGGCCGTATGCCGATCAGGCCCAGGCCGAATCGGCCCGCCTGCAGGCAGTGAAGGTGCGCAGCGACGTCAATGCGCAGGTGGTGACGCTGGACGCGAATGCCGCCGCACCGGCACCGGTCGCGACGCCGACGCCCGCGCCGACTGCAAAACCGAGCAGCAGCGTGGCCGCTGCCAGCGCGCCGGCTGCGCCAAAGACCGAGAGCCTTCCGCCGGAACCGGCCAAGCCGGTCGCAGCGGCACCCAAGCCGGCCGAAGCGCCCAAGCCGACACCCGCCCAGCCAGATGTTGCCAAGGCAGCGCCGGCCAAGCCAGAACCTGCCAAGCCCGAAGTTGCCAAGCCGGTTGCCGCTGCGCCGACCGCGCCGCCAGCACCTGCCGCGAGCGGCGTCGGGTTTGCCGTGCAGCTGGGCGCATTCGGGCGCGCCGAAGATGCCGACGCCCTGCGCGACCGCGTGCGCGCCGCCGGCTTCAGCGCCTTCGTCGAACAGGTTCGTACCGACAAGGGCGCGCTCAACCGCGTGCGTGTCGGGCCAGTGGCCAATCGCGGCGATGCCGAGCAGTTGCGTGCGCAGGTCGCCGCCAAGGTCGGCATTTCCGGCATGGTGCGCCCGCATCCATAAACGCCTGCGCCGGCCGCAAGCAAGCGCGGCCGCTGCGTGTGTGGCAGCCGCTCGTACACTGCACGGCTGGCGCACCGCCATGTGTCCGCTAGCTGCCCGCATTGCGCTGCCGGCTGCGGCTGGATTTTTGAACGCCTCGCACCCACGGAGGGGAGGGCAATGACGACCGAGCCAGAATGCAGTAACGGCGCGCGCGCCGCGCGGAGACCTCGCCAATGATCGACATGGTGCTGGGCGTCATCATTGTGGTGTCGGCGTTGCTGGGCCTGCTGCGCGGCTTCGTCGCCATCGTGGTCGGCACCTTGTCGTGGCTGCTGGCCGGCTGGGCCACCTTTCTGTTCGGCGGCGCGGCGGCGCGCTGGCTGGCCGATGGCAAGCATCCCTCGGCCACCGAGTCGTTCGGTGGCTACGCCATGGTGTTTGTCGGCGTGCTGATCAGCGTGGCGGTGATCGGCATGCTGATCCGCGCCGGCGTGGACGCGGTCAAGCTTGGCGGCACCGACCGCATGCTCGGCTTCGGCCTGGGCGTGGTGCGCGGCGCGTTCTTGGCCAGCGTGCTGGTGCTGCTGATGGGCTTCACCCCGCTGCCGCGGGAGCCGTCCTGGCGCCAGTCAGTGCTGCTGCCCATGCTCCAGCCCGGTGCGGGCTGGATGCGCGCGCAGCTGCCGGCCTGGCGGATGCCATCGATGGAGATGCCATCGATGGAACTCGGCAACTTGCCAACGGAGTTGGGGAAGTTGCCCTCGGCAGGCGATAATACGGACCTGGGCAAGGCACTTGGCGGTTCCGGCCTGGGCGACACCATCACGCGTGCGCTTGGCAAACCCGGCAAAGCTGCCAGCGACGGACGTGATCCGACGCAGGCGATGCCGGCCAATATCGATCCGGCGCAGGTTCGCGGCGGAGAAAGCGACCCGGCTCGGGTCGAATCCCAAGGCCAGGCACGGCCACCTTCACAGTAACGGCGCAAGCCGAAGCGGAGAACGCGCACCATGTGTGGCATCGTCGGTATTGTCGGCAACCAGAACGTCGCCGGGCAGCTGTATGACGGCCTGACCGTCCTGCAGCATCGTGGGCAGGACGCCGCAGGCATCGCCACCGCAGACGGCACGCGCCTGCGCGTGCAAAAAGCCAATGGCCTGGTGCGCGACGTCTTCGACGAAAAGAAGATGGCGGTGCTCGAAGGCCGCGTCGGCATCGCGCACTGCCGCTACCCGACCGCCGGTTCGGAAGGCATGGACGAGGCGCAGCCGTTCTACGTCAACTCGCCCTACGGCATCGCGTTGGCGCACAACGGCAACCTGATCAACACCGAGGCCTTGCGCCAGCAGGTGTTCGAAGCCGACCGCCGCAACATCAACACCGATTCGGACAGCGAAGTGCTGCTGAACGTGTTCGCCTACGAGCTGGACGCGCAGCGCATGCTCACCCCCGAAGCGGCAATCCGCGCGGTGGCCGGTGTGCACCGCCGCTGCAAGGGCGGCTACGCGGTAGTCAGCGTGGTACTGGGCCTGGGCCTGGTGGCGTTCCGCGACCCGCACGGCATCCGTCCGCTGGTGCTGGGCAAGCGCGAGCACGCCGAAGGCACCGAATACATCGTGTCCTCCGAATCGGCCGCGCTGGACATCCTGGGCTATCAGCGCGTGCGCGACGTGCGCCCGGGCGAAGCGCTGGTGATCACCGCGCGTGGCGAGCTGTTCTCGGAAGTGTGCGCGTCGCCGACCAACAACGCGCCGTGCATTTTCGAATACGTGTATTTCGCGCGTCCCGATTCGATGATCGACAATATCTCGGTGCACAAGGCGCGCATGCGCATGGGCCTGAAGCTGGGCGAAAAGATCCTGCGCCTGCGTCCGGACCACGACATCGACACCATCATTCCGATCCCGGATACCTCGCGCGATGTGGCGCTGGAAATGTCCAACGTGCTCGGCGTGAAATACCGCGAGGGCTTCGTCAAGAACCGTTACGTGGGCCGCACCTTCATCATGCCGGGGCAGGGCGAACGGCAGAAGTCGGTGCGTCGCAAGCTCAATCCGATCCATCTGGAATTCCGCAACCGCGTTGTGCTGCTGGTGGACGATTCCATCGTGCGCGGCACCACCAGCCGGCAGATCGTGCAGATGGCGCGCGACGCTGGCGCACGCAAGGTGTACCTGGCCTCGGCCGCGCCGCCGGTGCGTTACCCCAACATCTACGGCATCGACATGCCGGCGGCAGAAGAGCTCATTGCGCATGGCCGCAGCGAGCTGGAAATCCAGGAATTCCTCGGCTGCGACTGGCTGATCTACCAGGATCTGGAAGACCTGGAAGTGGCCGTGCGCGAAGGCAATCCGGAGATCAAGCAGTTCGATTCCTCGTGCTTCAACGGCGAGTACATCACCGGCATCGAGCCGGGCTATTTCGAACGCATCCAGCAGCTGCGCTCGGACGATGCCAAGAAGCGTCGTCGCGCCTGAGTCACCGCGGTGGCGCGGCCGACTGGCCGCGCTGATGCTGCCGGCAAGCTGTGCAAGGCAGGACGCCTGCGGGCGCTTGCGGGCGTGCTGGGTGGCTGCTGCAAGCGGTCACTCGTGGCCGACGGCATGAGCATCGGTTCGTTCGAACGCATCGATCTGTTCGCTGCTGCGCGCCTGTGCCTGGACAAGGCCGACCCGCTGCAGAAAGTTGCACTGACCCAGCAGTACGCCGCGGCCTTTCGCGCAGGCCATCTCATGATCGATTCGGCGGCGCCTGCGCCCGAACCGATCCGCATGCCGGGGCGGCCGCCAACACCAATCCTGGTGCATCCACGCGAGCTGCCGCGACGCGGATTGGGAACACCGGAAGGGCGCGCCGCGTTCATCCATGCCATCGCCCATATCGAGCTCAATGCCATCGATCTGGCCTGGGATGCGGTGTATCGCTTTCGCGGGCTACCGGAGGGGTTCTATGCCGACTGGGTGGCAGTTGCCGACGACGAATCGCGCCACTTCATGCTGCTGCGCGCGCGCCTGCAGGCGCATGCCCACGACTATGGCGACTTTGCCGCGCATAACGGCTTGTGGGAAATGTGCGAGAAAACCGCGCACGACGGCCTGGCACGCATGGCCCTGGTGCCACGCGTGCTCGAAGCGCGTGGCCTGGACGTGACACCGGCGATGATCGTCAAGCTGCGCTCGCTCGGCGATGCGGCAACCGCCGACGTGCTGGACATCATCCTGCGCGAAGAAGTGGCCCATGTCGCGGCCGGCTCGCGGTGGTACCGCTGGTATTGCGAACAGGCCGGCGTCGAGCCGCGTGCGCGCTTCAAGGCCCTGTTGCGCGAGTACGCCGGCGGCTACCTGCATGGGCCGTTCAATATCCAGGCGCGGTTGCTCGCCGGGTTCGATGAGGATGAACTGGCCGATCTGGTGGAGCAGGCCGGCTGATCGCTGCGCCGATGCGCGCACGAGACGGTGTGGCATGCGTGCCGACACCGCGCCGCCGAGCGCGTAAACCGATCAGCCAGTGTCGCTGTCATTTGGTTTGACCGAACGCCAAGCGGTGCGCTGATCGTACCGGTCTGCCGTTGTCCCGCACTGCGCATGGCCCAACGCAACGCCCCCAGCATGCAGCGGGGCAGCGTGCTGCCCAGATTCTGCACGTGTCCTCGCCGCTGCGTTCCCCCGGTGCCGCGACTCGCACCGGACTGTGCGCTGGTTCCTTCCATGTCGCCGCCGGAATCGCATCCAGTCATCGGCAAACATCACAAAACTGTAATTTTCCTTTGTAACAACTTGCAATCTGTCCTTTGTGGCGCGCCCTAATGACGTCCCGGGGACAGGGGCCCGGTGTTTCGCATCCGTTACTTCCATGTCTTAGGAGAGAGAGACGATGAAGTCGAAGTCGATGTGCACCACGCTGGGCCTGGTGGCCATGTGCCTGGCCGGGTCGGCCGCCGCTGCCGGCAAGCCGCTGTACCAGACCGGCCCGGCGCTCAGCCGCAGCGCCACTGCCACCGCTGCAGCCGAACCTGCGCTGCAACGCCTGCTGACCGCCCCGTCCACTGCCAACGCACAGGTGGTCCAGCTCGACGCCGGCGCGGTGACCGCGACGGAAAAACTGCTGGAACTGCAGCTGGACGGCCAGACCATCACCGCCACCCAAGCCAAGGTGGATGCGCTGGAAGGCGGCGACAGCGTCTGGTATGGCAACCTCGGCCCGCGTGCCGGCACCCGCGCGCGCACGTTGTCGGGTGTGGACCCGTTGAACTCGGCCATCCTGGTGCGTAGCGGCGACACCGTCACCGGCACCATCCGCTACGCCGGCAAGCTGTATCGCCTGCGTCCGCTCGCCGATGGCCGCCACGTGCTGGTGCAGGTGGACGAGCAGCGCATGCCGCAGGAGCATCCGGCCGAATACAGCCTGCTGCCGCGCTTCGACATGCCCGGCGACGGACGCGTCACCGCCGCCGCCGCATCGTCCGGCAGCCCGGCCACCATCCGCGTGCTGGTGGTCGCCACCAACAAGGCGGTCACCGCCTATGGCGGCAACATGCAATCGCTGGTGCAGCTGGCGGTGGCCGAGGCCAACCAGGGCTACATCAACAGCAACGTGGGCATCACCTTGCAACTGGCGCGCTACGAGACCACCAGCTACACCGAAACCGGCAACTTCACCACCGACCTGCAGCGCTTCCGCGTCACCAACGACGGCTACATGGACAGCATCCACACCAGCCGCAACACCTACACCGCGGATGTGGGCGTGATCGTGCTGGACAACAGTAGCTACTGCGGACTGGCGTCGGGGATCGGCTCGACCGCCGCAAGCGCCTTCGCCTCGGTGTACTGGGATTGCGCCACCGGCTACTACAGCTTCGCGCATGAAATCGGGCATCTGCAGAGTGCGCGCCACGATGCCACCAACGACCCGAGCACCTCGCCCTATGCGTACGGCCATGGCTACCGCTACGGCAACAGCTGGCGCACCATCATGGCCTACGACTGCACCAGCGGCTGCCCGCGGTTGAACTACTGGTCCAACCCCAACATCAGCTACAACGGCGTGCCGATGGGCAATGCCAGCACCGCCGACAATCAGCGCGTGCTGGTCAACACCAAGGCCACGATCGCCGGCTTCCGCTGATCCTGCTGCGCGTTCCACACGGTCCGGCACCGGCAGGTGCCGGGCCAATGCGCTACACCCGGGCACGGCGATCGCGCAGACTAGACGCACCGCCGGCCGCTGCCGGCCACGTCCTGTCGAGCGGAGCCCTCATGTCCACCTTCCTGCGTTATGCGCTGCTGTGTCTGGTCGCACTAGCCGCTGCCGGCTGCCGCCAGCAACCGGCCGAGCCCGCCGCCACCGCACCCACGCCCACCGTGGAAGCCCCGGCGCCGGCGACCGCCAACGATGCCCGGGCCCGCGCCCTGCATGTGCTCGAAGCGCGGCTGCAGAGCGACCACGCCTACCCGGACAACTGCATCAGCATCATCGACGAAGACGGCGATGTGCCGTCCACGGACGCCTTCGACTTCGCGGTGCGCGAGCGCCACGGCGACGGCTGCCCGGGCGACCCGCAGACCAGCCCGATGCGTGACCGCTTCCGCGTCCAGGCCGATGGCACATTGCTCTGGTACGACGTGGTCAATGCCGATTTCGTCGACTACGCCGAGCGTGCACGTAGCACGCAATGATGTCGTGCACTCGAATGCTCGCGTCTCCATCGCCGAGCCGGGCGGGTTGAACAGCGTATAGCGCGCCGAACGCCTGATGCCTGCGCGCGCTGTCGCCGCGCCGCGTGGACTACAGCGCCAGCTGCTCCAGTGACACGCCATCGGCATCCACGCGCAGCACCGAACCTTGTTCGTACCAGTCGCCCAGCACGATGCGCGTGCAGGTCTGCCCGCCGGCCTGCAGCGTGTGGATCGCGGGACGGTGGGTGTGCCCGTGAATCATTCGATCCAGTCCGTAGCGGACAAAGGTGGCCTCCACCTCGGCCGGCGACACGTCGGTGACCGTCTCAAAGCGCGACTGGTCGCCTTGTTTGAGTTCGGCATGGCGTGCCTGGCTGGCTGCACGTGCCTGCTGCGCGAATGCCACGCGCGCGGCCAATGGCTGGGCCAGGAACTGCGACTGGAACACCGGGTCGCGCGTCTGCGCGCGGAACGCCTGGTAGGCGGTGTCGTCGGTGCACAGCAGGTCGCCATGCATCAACAGCGTCGTATGGCCGTACAGATCGATCACGGTGGGGTCGGGCAGGATGCGGAAGCCCGCGCGCCGCGCGTAGGTGTCGCCGACCAGGAAATCGCGATTGCCCGCCATGAAGAACACCGGCACGCCGGCGTCGGCCACCGCATGCAGTGCCACCGCGACCGCATCGGCAGCGGTGGAGGGCGTGTCATCGCCGATCCAGGCCTCGAACAGATCGCCCAGGATGTACAGCGCGTCGCTGCCGGGCACCTGCGTGCGCAGAAAGTCCAAAAACAGCTCGGTGATTGCCGGCCGGGCCGGGTCCAGATGCAGGTCGGAAATGAACAGGGTCGTCATTGCGCCATTGTACGGCGGCAGGACGGGGCGGGAATGGGGAAAGGGGAATCGGAATCGGGAAGCGGAGAAGCGGGAAGCGGGAAGCGGGAAGCGGAGAATCGTTTCGGCTGCGCAGCGATTGGTGTGCGAACGATTCTTGCAACTACGCCGGATGCTGGCGATCGCCGTCAGAAATCCTGCAGTCGTACGCGCGGTGGGACATACGCTTGGGTGGGCAACTTTGCGTCAGGTCACCGCATACCTTCAGCGCAAGATCCCCTCTCCCTGCGGGAGAGGGGTAGGGGTGAGGGTACGGGGCGAAGCCACGCGCTGAAGTCGCAATTGCTGCGTCGCGGCCTTTTCGACTTGTGCGAAACACCAATCGACGGCAAATGAATGAGGCTTCGCACGAACCCTCATCCTCCCCTGCGGGAGCACCTTCTCCCCCCACAAAGGAGGACATGTCCCGGCGGGAGAAGGCCGCGGCGAAGAGGCCTTGCTGCTTACTTGGCGCCGTCCTGGTGACTGTCCGTTTGCCCTGCCGCTTACCTGTCAGCAAGCCGCCCTCACGCAAACCGCCAGCGCTTACCCCAACACCGCCGGCAGCCCCCACAACGACAGACTTGCCAGCAGCACGCCGATCGCCGTGGCCGCCAGCACATCGCTGGGGTAGTGCAAGCCCAGCACCACCCGCGACAGCGCCACGCCGGCCGAAAACGGCACCAGCAGCGGGGCAAGCCACGGGTAGTACGCCAGTGCCACGATGCTGAAGGACACCGCGTGCAAGGTATGGCCGGACGGAAAACTGAACTCGTCCAGCGGCGCCACCCACGCGCGGATGCGCACATCGGCCGCGTAGGGGCGCGGGCGTCGGGTCCAGCGCTTGAGCGCCTTGTACAGCGTCAATGCCAGCACGCCGGTGGCGGCCATATGCGCCGAGGCGCGAACCCCGTCCATGCCGTCGAGCACCACCAGCAGGCCCATCAGGCTGTACCAGAACACGCCATCGCCCAGACGGCTGATGGTGGCGAAGGCGCGCCGTACCGGGTGGCGCCGGCACCAGTGATTGGCGCGCCTGCACCAGCGCGCTTCATGGCCGCGCAAGACCTCAAGCCGCGTTGACGACATAACGCCCCCGTGCCGCGGTGATGCCCAGCAACAAGGCTTCGAAATCGGACACCACGTTGTCCGGATGCAGGCGTTTCATTGCCTGTGCTGCGGCCATACCCAGGCGTTGGCGCAGTGCGTCGTCCTGGGTCAGCGCAACCGCGGCCTGGATGAATGCATCGTCGGAGTCCACCGCTGCGCCGTTCTGGCCGCTGCGCAGATATTCGCGTGCGGCACCGTAGTCGAAGGCGACCGTCGCCACGCCGCTGGCCATCGCTTCCAGCGTCACGTTGCCGAAGGTCTCGCTGCGGCTGGGAAACAGAAACAGGTCGCCGCTGGCGAAGTGGCGCGCCAGTGCCTCGCCGCGCTGGATGCCGCAGAAGATGAAGTCGGGGTGCTCCTGCGCGATCTTATCGCGCGCCGGGCCATCGCCCACCCAGACGAAGCGCGCCTTGGGGCGGGTCCGTTGCAGCGTGCGAAATGCCAGGATCGCCAACGGCAGATTCTTTTCGTTGGCGATGCGCCCGACATAGATCGCCGCAAAGCCGTCGCTATCGATGCCCCATTCGGTGCGCAGCGCGGGATCGCGACGGCGCGGATCGAACTGCTGGCTGTCCACGGCGCGCGCCAGCAGCTGCACGCGTGCAAAGCCGTCGTTGCGCAGAAACTGCAGCAGCTCGCGAGTGGGCACCAGCGTGGCATCGGCCTGGTTGTGGAACCGCCGCATCCAGCGCAATGCGGTGCCCTGCAGCCAGGCCGCGCCGTAGTCGGGCAGGTATTCGTCAAAGCGGGTGTGGAAGCCCGAAGCGACCGGAATGCCCAGCCGGCGTGCCGCACGCATCGCCGACCAGCCCAACGGGCCTTCCGTGGCCACGTAGATCGCATCCGGTTGCGTCGTGCGCCAATGGCGAATGAGGCGATGCGTGGCCGGCAGGCCGAATTTCAATCCCGGGTAGCGCGGCAGCGACGCGCCCCGCACCAGCAGCGCTGCGCTCGGTACGGTGTCGGCGCTCTGGCGTGGACGTACCACATCCACCTGGTGTCCGCGTGCGCGCAGACCGGTTTCTAGTCCGTGCACGGTCAGTGCAACACCGTTGACCTCGGGGGGATAGGTTTCGGTAACGATCGCATAGCGCATGCCGTTCTCCCGTTTTCGCTAGCTTCGGGCAAGGCGATGGCATTGGTGTTGCGCCGATAAGACGTGGCGGTGACAAGCGCGACGGGAGTGGGAATTCGGGATTGGGGATTCGCAGGAGCGGGCTGTGCAAATGTCAGAAAGCCCGCAACACATGGTCTGCCGGGATCAACAAATCCCCAATCCCGAATCCCCAAATCCCGCCTGAGGCCGAAGGCCTCAGGTCACAAACGGTTTGAACGCAATCCCCAGGCCGGCCATGCTTTCGACTTCGCCGATCAGGTCGGCACGCAGCAGCGGGCGCGAGTCGATCCAGCTTTGCGCCAGGATCAACGACAGCCGCGTGTCGTCGGCGGTGAGTTCCAGGGTCGGAATCGGGTCCGACTCGTGCGCGCGGTGCAGCAACACCGCCAGCCGCAGCAGCGCGGCCTTGCGGCGGGTGGGCAGCAGCAGGCGGTCGGGCAGGGCCTCGAACGCGGTCTTGGGCACGTTGCGTCGATGCGTGCGCACCAGCGACGCCAGCACCTGCTGCTCCTGCCGGGAAAACCCGGCGATATCCGAGTGTTCCAGAATGTAGCTGCCGTGCACGTGGTACTGGCTGTGCGCAATGATCAGCCCCAGCTCGTGCAGGCGTGCGGCGCGGCGCAGCACCTGCGCATCGTCGCCGTCCAGTTGCCAGGATTCGCAGACCTGGTCGAACAGCCGGCAGGCAGTGGCTTCCACGCGCTGCGCCTGGACTTCATCGATGCCATAGCGCTGCACCAGCGAGGCCACCGAGCTGTCGCGCGGGTCGTTTTCGCCGCCGCGGCCGAGCATGTCGTACAGGATGCCTTCGCGCATCGCTGCCTTGCTGACCATCAGCTTCTCCAGCCCCAAAGCCTGAAACGCGGCTTCCAGCACCAGGATGCCGCCGGCGATGATGGGGCGGCGCTCGGCGGCAAGGCCGGGCAACTGGATGTCTTCGATGCGTTTGGCCTTGAGCAGTTCATCGCGCAGCGCCGGCAACGCCTGCGCCGTGATCGCGCCCTTGGTCAGCTTCATCGCCGCGCAGATCTCGCCGATGGCCTTGTGCGTGCCGGATGAGCCGATCGCCTCATGCCAGCCCAGCGCCTTGTACTGGCCGGCAAACTGCTGGAACTCGGCGCCGATCTCGGTCAGCGCATCCTTCCATTTCTTCTTCGATAATTTGCCGCCGGGGAAAAACCGCCGCGTACTGGCAATGCAACCGGCCTGCAGACTTTCGCGTTCCAGCGTCTGGAAGCCGCGGCCGATGATGAACTCGGTCGAGCCGCCGCCGATGTCGATCACCAACCGGCGTTGGTCGGGCTTGGGCGGCTGCGCATGCGCCACGCCCAGGTAGATCAGGCGCGCTTCCTCGCGCCCGCTGACCACTTCGATCGCATGGCCCAGCGCGGTCTCCGCCGGCATCAGGAAGGCCTGCGGCGAGCGCAGCTGACGCACCGTGTTGGTCGCCAGCGCACGCACGCGCAGCGAAGGAACTTCGCGGATGCGTTGACCGAAACGTGCCAAGCATTCGAGCGCGCGCTGGCGCGCCTCGTTGGACAGGCCACCCTTGCCATCCAGGCCGTCGGCCATGCGCACGGTCTCGCGCAGGCGGTCGACGACGCGCAGCTGACCCATCAGGTAGCGCGCAATGACCATGTGGAAACTGTTGGAGCCTAGGTCGATGGCGGCGAGAAAATCGCCATCGCGCAGGGGCGGAATCGTGGGGGAGGGCATTGGCATGGCCGCATGGTAGCCGATGGGCCGTTGGCCACGTGAGAGGCCACGGCCGCGGCCTCTCAGATCCGGTCGAGCAAGGTCATCTGCGCCGAATGTGCCGGCTCGCCCGGTGCCGGCGTGCGCTTGTGGTACACGCCCTCGGCATCCAGTTCCCACGCGCTGACGTTGTCGTCCAGGTAGTTCTGCAGCACTTCGCGGTAGACACGCTTGGCCAGGTCCGGGTCCAGGATCGGGAAGCAGGTTTCCACGCGGCGCAGCAGGTTGCGTTCCAGCCAGTCGGCACTGGCGCAGTACAACTCGGCCGCACCGTCATTGCCGAACCAGTACACCCGGCTATGTTCCAGGAACCGCCCCACGATCGAGCGCACGCGGATGTTGTCCGACACGCCCGGGACGCCGGGCCGCAGCGTGCAGGCGCCGCGCACGATCAGGTCGATCTGCACGCCGGCCTGCGAGGCGGCATAGAGCGCACGCACCACCTGCGGTTCGTTGAGCGCGTTCATCTTGGCGATGATGCGGCCGGGGCGGCCATTGCGGGCCAAGCGCGTCTCCCGTTCGATCCGCTTCAGCACGCCGGCATGCAGCGTAAACGGCGATTGCAGCAGCTGATCCAGCTTCATGCGCGGCGCAAGCCCGGACAACTGCTGGAACAGCATGTGCACGTCGTTGCCGATCTCCGCATCAGCGGTGATCAGGCTGATGTCGGTGTACACGCGTGCCGTGCCGCTGTGGTAGTTGCCGGTGCCCAGGTGCACGTAGCGTTTGAGCTTGCGTCCCTCACGGCGCACGATCAGCAGCATCTTGGCGTGGGTCTTGAAACCGACCACGCCGTAGACCACCTGCACGCCGGCTTCCTGCAACTTGTCGGCCAGGCCCAGGTTGGCCTCTTCATCGAAGCGCGCGCGCAGCTCCACCACCACGGTGACGTCCTTGCCGTTGCGCGCGGCCAGAATCAATGCATCGACAATCAGCGAATCCTTGCCGGTGCGGTACAGCGTTTGCTTGATCGCCAGCACGTTCGGATCGACGGCGGCCTGACGGATCACATCCAGCACCGCGGTGAACGCATCGAAGGGGTGATGCAGCAACACATCGCCCTTGCTGACGATCTGGAAGATGCCCTCGCTGTCGCGCAAGGTGCGCGGATTGAACGCGGGGTACTTCAGCTCCGGGCGCTGCACCAGGTCGTAGACCTGGGTGACGCGGCTCAGGTTGACCGGCCCGACGATGCGGTACACCGCGTTCTCGTTCAACCCGAAGTTCTGCAGCAGGGTACGCATGATCGGCGCCGGGCAATCGTGCGCGATCTCCAGCCGTACGGCCGGCCGGTAGCCGCGCGTAACCAGCTCGTCACGCAGCGCAAGCGCGAGATTTTCGACTTCTTCCTCGTCCACCACCAGTTCGGAGTTGCGGGTGACGCGGAACTGGTACGAGCCCTTGACCTGCATGCCCGGGAACAGCTCGTCCACGAACTCGGACAGCACCGAGGACAGGAACACAAAGCTCTGCGCGCCTTCCGGCGACAGGCTGGCCGGCAACTGGATGATGCGCGGCAACGAGCGCGGCGCACGCACGATGGCCAGATGGCCGGCGCGCCCGAATGCGTCCTGGCCTTCCAGCACCACCACGATGTTCAAGGTCTTGTTGAGGATCTTCGGAAACGGGTGCGCCGGGTCCAGCCCCAACGGCGACAGCACCGGCATGATCTCGTTGCGGAAGTAGGCGCGCAGCCAGCGCTTCTGGCGGGAATTCCACGTCGAGCGACCGAGCACGGCCACCCCGGCATCTTCCATCGCCGGGCGCAGCACTTCATTCCATGCGTGGTACTGCTGCTCGACCAGCTTGGCCGCGCGGTCATGCACCGCGTTGAGGATGGCGGTCGGGCTCAGCCCGTCCGGGGCCGGCGGCAGGCCGAACTCCTGCGCATGCCGCACGGTGGCCGCGCGGATCTCGAAGAACTCGTCCAGATTGGTGCACGAGATGCACAAAAAGCGCAGCCGTTCCAGCAGCGGAACCTGCTCGTCCAGTGCCTGCGCCAGCACCCGGAAATTGAAATCCAGTTGCGACAGTTCCCGGTTGATGTACAGCGCCGGATCACGCAACGGATCGGTGGCGATGTCCTCAGACGGCGTGATGTCGTGCAGTTGTTTGGCGTGGCCCATGGAGTCGGTCATCAAGACGGAATTGGTGTGCGTGGTCGCCGCAAGCGCATCGCCCTGCGGCGCGGACACGCTGTGTGCGCAGCTGCAGCGCGGCCGGTGGCGACGCGCGCTCCCTACATATCACGCCGAGCGTGACAGTGGCAGGGAGTGCTCGCGCTGCACGATGCGTGCAGCGACGAAATGACACGAGAATTCGCTGCCGCGTCCCACTTCGCTTTCGATCTCCAGGCGCGCCTGGTGCAGGCCCAGGATGTGCTTGACGATCGACAGCCCCAGCCCGGTGCCGCCACTCTCGCGCGAGCGGCTGCTGGACACGCGATAGAAGCGCTCGGTGATGCGCGGCAGATGCGAGGCGGGGATGCCGTAACCGGTATCGCGCACCGCCAGCGCCGCGCCGTCGCCTTCGCGCACGAAGCGGATCGTCACCGTGCCGCCGCCGGGCGTGTAGCGCACCGCGTTGGTCACCAGGTTGGAAAACGCGCTGTGCAGTTCCTTGTTGGAGCCGAGCAGATCCACCCCGGCCTCGTCGATCACTTCCACCGTGTGCCGGCCCTGGCTGTGCGCCTCGGCCTCGCGGCGCAGGGTGGAGAGCATCGGCGCCATCGCCACGTGTTCTTCGCCGAGCTCTTCCTGCGATTCCAGTCGCGACAGGGTCAGCAGGTCTTCCACCAGCTGCGCCATGCGCTGCGATTGCTTGCGCATCTCCGCCAGCATCGGGCCGGAGTCCGGGAAGTCTTCCGGGTCGAGCATGTCCAGGTAGCCGTGCACCACCGTTAACGGCGTGCGCAGCTCGTGCGAGACATTGGCCACGAAATCGCGGCGCACCTGCTCCAGGCGCAGCAGCTTGCTGACATCGCGCGCCACCAGCAGCCAGTAGTCGTCCGAGTACGGGATCAGGCGAAGGTTCAAGCGCAGGTCCGGGTCCACGGGCGAGGCCGCATCCAGCATCGGCTCGGCATTGCGGCCGGCCGCCAGCCAATGTGCCAGCGGCAGCGGTTGCAGGCGTTCCACCACCGACACGCCCATGTCGCCGGGATGATGCAGCCCAAGCAGGCCGCCCGCGGCCTTGTTGAACCACTGCACGCGCTGGCTGTTGCGGTCCACCACCACCACCGCATCCGGCAACGCCTGCGCGGCGGCGCGGTAGGTGCGCAGCATGTCGATCAGGCGACGCTTGCGTCCGCGCATTTCGGCCTGGCTGCGATACAGCAGCCGGTCCAGCTCGTTCCAGGCGCCGACGCCGGCAGCAGGCTCGGCACGCTGGCGTGCGGTGAGCCGGCGCAACACCTGACGCAGCCGCCAGTAATGCCAGGCCAGGACGCCCAATGCAGTGAGCGTCAGCGCCATCCATACATGCCCGATCAGCACGCCGGCCACGACGGCAGCGCCCAACAACAGCGCAAGGGTGCCGAGCGTCTTGAGCCAGGCGGAACGGATATGTTGGGGCATGGAAGGCGTGATCACGAAGCGTCAGGTGGGCAGCCGCTCCGGCCAGAGTGCGGCCGGGCGGCTTGGCGGCACGTCAGGTCGCCGAAGAAAAACGATAGCCCGAGCCACGCACGGTCTGCACCATGTTCTCCAGGCCGAACGGCTCCAGCGTCTTGCGCAGGCGGCGGATGTGCACGTCGATGGTGCGCTCTTCCACATACACGCTGCCGCCCCAGACATGGTCCAGTAGCTGGGTCCGCGTGTACACGCGCTCGGGGTGGGTCATGAAGAAATGCAGCAGACGATATTCGGTCGGGCCGATCGGCACCGGCGCATCGCCGGCGAACACGCGGTGCGCGGCGCCATCGATGCGAAGCCGGCCCACGGCCACGCTGCCGTCCTCGTCGTCCTCGCGGGTGCGCCGCATCACCGCACGGATCCGTGCCAGCAGCTCGCGTGCCGAAAACGGCTTGACCACGTAATCGTCGACGCCGGCTTCCAGGCCGCCGACGCGGTCGTTCTCTTCGCCGCGCGCGGTGAGCATGATGATCGGAATCTCGCGGGTCAGCTGCTCCTTGCGCCAGCGGCGGGCAAGATCCAGGCCGCTGGTGCCGGGCAGCATCCAGTCCAGCAGGATCAGGTCGGGCACGCGGTCGGCGATGGCGGTCTGCGCCTCGCGGGCGTCGCCGGCGTGGATGGGCTCGAACTCGCCCTTGCGCAGCGCGAACGCCACCATGTCGCGGATCGCGGGTTCGTCATCGACGATCAGAATGCGTTTCTGCACGCGGGGCTTACCGTCTGGCTTTGGTGATCGCCAGTAGACTACGGTTTTGTGACTCTAATGTGACATGCCGGACGCAGGCTGCAGCCAGGCTGCGGTTCTGTGAAGCGGGCTGGGCTGGTAGCGCGGTGCCGGTGTCGACGGTGGCAGGATGTGGCGGTCGGGCCGGCTCGTCGCACCCCGGCGACATCAGCGCGTGGACAGGTCCGGGTCGCGGATGCCCTGACGGCGCAGCTCCAGCACCGTTGGCGTGATCGCGGCGATGCGGGCATCCACGCGCGCCCGTGTCACGTAGTCCAGGTCCTTCTTCTTCAGCGCTTCCAGCTGGATCAGCGCCTGCTCCGGGCGACCATTCAAGTAAGCAGACTCGGCATAGGCTTCGCTGGCGCGCAGATGGTCACCGGCCAGCTCGCAGGCACGCGCATAGGTCTGCTGCAGCAGGGGGTCCTCGCCACTGCGGTACAGCAACGGTTCCAGCACCTGCCGCGCGCGCTGGCCGGACTCCTTGCTGGCCTGCTCGTTGAGCGCGCCGGCATAGGTCAGTGCCACCGCCCGGTTGCTCGGCAGTTGCTTGAGCAGCGCATCGAAGCGCGCATTGGCCGCTTCGCGCTGCCCCACGCGCGCCTGCGCCTCGCTCAGGCCCAGCGCCAGCCACAGGTTGTCCGGGTGCGTCTCGAGCAGGCTGGTCAGCTCGGCCACCGGCTCGCTGGGCCGGCCGCCGCTGTTGCGCAGCCGCGCCAGCGCCAGCCCGTAGCGCTGCGCATCGCTCAGCCCCTGCTTGGCGCTGCGGCGCAGGTTTTCGTACTCGCGAATGGCTGCGTCCGGGGTGCTTGCACTGAGCACGCGCAGGCGTTCCTTGGCCCAGTCGAAACCCTGCTGGTCGCCGCCGCGGCTGAGTGCATCCACCGGCAGCCGCAGCGTATAGGGAAGCAGTGCGTTGCCGTTGCGACTCAACGGCTCCGACAGGCTCGGGTCCGCCGGGTCCACGCGTTCCTGGCGCGTTCCGCCCGGCACCGAGGTGGTCAGCACCACGGTGTTCTTCTTCATCTGCTCGGCACGCGCCTTGGCCTCGCTGATGCGGGTGGTGGTGACCGGGTGGGTCTGCAGGAAGTCCGGCGCGCTGTAGCCGCCCTCGTTGGCGCGCATCGCCACCGACATGCGCTCGAAGAAGCCGGCCATCGCGTCCACATCGTAGCCGCTGCGCACCAGCGTGCGGATGCCCAGTCGGTCGGCCTCGGATTCGTTGGAGCGGGTGTAGTCGATCTGGCGTTGCTGCATCAGCCCCATCGCACTGGTGATGGTGGCCATGGTGGCATCGCCCTTGGAGTTGCCCCCGGCCTGCTGCGCAGCGACCACCGCGGCCAGCATGCCGAGCAGGATCGGGATCTGGTCGCGTTGCGCGCGTTCCACCCCGCGCAGCACGTGCTGCTGGGTGACGTGGGCGATTTCGTGCGACAGCACCGCCGCCACCTCGTCCTCGCGCTCGGCGGTCAGCACCAGCCCGGCGTTGACCGCGATATAGCCGCCCAGGGTGGCGAACGCATTGATCTGGCGGTCGCGCAACATGAAAAACGTAAACGGCTGCTGTGGTTGATCGCTGTTGGCGCCCAGCCGGGTGCCCATGGTCTGCAGCCAGTCGCCGATCAGCGGGTCGTCCAGCACGTAGTCGTAATTGCGCAGCTCGGCCAGCATCATCTTGCCGTACTCGGCCTGGCGCGCCGGGGTCAGCAGCTCGCCGGCCGAGGAGCCGATATCGGGCAGGCGGCTTTCCTGCGCGGGTGCCACGCCCACGGCGACGGCCAGCGTAAGGGCGGTGGCGAGCGGAAGCAGGCGCAAGTGGAACTCCCAGGTGATGCGCGGAGCATGCGGGCAGCGCAGCGCAGCGGCGTGAATCGGCAATTAATCCACAGTGTTGCGGTGACGACATGGAAATTCCAGTCGCCCGCTACCATGTGTCAGACCTCAGACCAACCACGGAGTTTCCCGTGAGCCAAGACCATACCGTGCAGGACGCCGCCGGCGGCCCACATATCACCCTGTATTCCACCGCCATCTGCCCGTATTGCGTGGCCGCCAAGAACTTCCTCAAGAGCAAGGGCCAGACCTGGACCGAGGTGCGCATCGACCTGGACCCGGCCGAGCGCAACAAGATGGTCGCCCTGGCCAAGCGCACCAGCGTGCCGCAGATCTTCGTCGGCGACGTCCATGTGGGCGGCTACGACGACATGATGGCCCTGCATCGCGCTGGCAAGCTCGAGCCGCTGCTGGCCGGCAGCACGGGCGGGCAGGTATGAGTGGTTCCGATGACGGCAGCGCCGACCGCCTGCGCGAGTTCACCGAATTTCGCCAACGCATGAATCAGCGCATCCTGGCCGAGCCCAACCAGGTGGTGCGGCGCTTCTTTGCGCTGGACACCCAGACCTACCAGGCCGGTGCGCTGGACGTGAAAACCAAGGAGCTGCTCGGTCTGGTGGCCTCGATGGTGCTGCGCTGTGACGACTGCATCAGCTACCACGTCGCCCAGTGCAAAGAGGCTGGCGTGAGCCGTGAAGAATTTTTCGAAACCTTCTCGGTCGGACTGGTGGTCGGCGGCTCCATCGTGATCCCGCATCTGCGCCGCGCAGTAGATTTCCTCGACCAGCTCGAAGGCGGCGCGCAGGCGCCGGCGCAGCACGCGCACGAGTGAGAGGCCGAGCCCGGGCGGCTGCATGCCGCTCGGGATTGGCGATCGGGGATCGGGAATTCGTCAAAGGCAAGTCGCGCGCCGTTGTCAGGGCGGCGCGTTGCGTTTGGGTGCTCGGCCGCCCCACGCCGACAGCGTGCGTGGCGAGGGTGCCCGCGGCGGCGTACGCCGGCCGCACGCATTGGTGGGCTCCGCTGCGCTGTCGAAGTAAGCGCCGCGCAGGACGGTCGGGTGCTCGGGGCGGGCAGGGGTTTGGGGGCAGGTTGACGCGTTGATGCCGGGGTCTCGGTAGGCGGCAGTCTTCGCACGGCCGCCGGCACCTGTGGTTTGCGTCGTCGCGCATGCGCCCGCCAGGCAGCCTGGCCTGGCAAGGGTCGGAGGCGTCCGCATCCGTCGGCCGCGCAGCCACCGCCGGGCCCTGCCTGCCGCTCTTAGACCAAGGTCGGTTTGGGCGCCTTCACCGGCATCGGGCATAATTGCCCGTGAAACCTCCTTGCGCCGATCTGCCGGGTTCGACGGCTGGCGCTCCCCCCTTCAAGTTCGGAAACCCAACGATATGACGCAGACAATCACGGTCATCCGCGGCGACGGTATTGGCCCGGAGATCATGGATGCCACGCTGTTCGTGCTCGATGCGCTGCAAGCTGGCCTGACCTACGAGTACGCCGACGCTGGCCTGGTCGCGCTGGAAAAGCACGGCGATCTGCTGCCCGAGTCCACCCTGGCGTCGATCACCAAGAACAAGGTGGCGCTGAAAAGCCCGCTGACCACGCCGGTCGGCGAGGGTTTCAGCTCGATCAACGTCGCCATGCGTCGCAAGTTCGACCTGTACGCCAACGTGCGTCCTGCCAAGTCGTTCCCGAACACCAAGTCGCGTTTCGCCGATGGCGTGGACCTGATCACCGTTCGTGAGAACACCGAAGGTGCTTACCTGAGCGAAGGCCAGACTGTGTCCGAGGATGGCGAGACCGCGTTCTCCGGTACCCGGATCACCCGCAAGGGCTCCGAGCGCATCGTACGCTACGCCTTCGACCTGGCGCGCGCCACTGGCCGCAAGAAGGTCACCGCGGTACACAAGGCCAACATCATCAAGTCGACCTCGGGCCTGTTCCTGAAGGTGGCACGTGACGTGGCTGCGCAGTACCCGGAAATCGAATTCCAGGAAATGATCGTCGACAACACCTGCATGCAGCTGGTGATGCGTCCAGAGCAGTTCGACATCATCGTGACCACCAACCTGTTCGGCGACATCATCTCCGACCTGTGTGCCGGTCTGGTCGGCGGCCTGGGTCTGGCCCCGGGCGCCAACATCGGTCTGGACGCGGCGATCTTCGAAGCCGTGCACGGCTCGGCACCGGATATTGCAGGGCAGGGCAAGGCCAACCCGTGCGCGTTGCTGCTGGGCGCCGCGCAGATGCTGGACCACATCGGTCAGCCGCAGAACGCCGAGCGCCTGCGCGAAGCCATCGTGGCCACCCTGGAAGCCAAGGACTCGCTGACCCCCGACCTGGGCGGCACCGGCAACACCATGGGCTTTGCCAAGGCCATCGCCAGCCGCCTCTGAGCGCACTGGCAACGCCGCACAAAAAAGAAAGGGCGCCCAGGGCGCCCTTTCTTTTGCTTGGAAACGTCTGAAGCCACTCCATGCCATCGATCGCAGGGAAACGCTTTAGCGATTCCCCAATCCCGATTCCCGATTCCCGGCTTAGTTCCGCGACTGCAGCTTCGACAGCAAGCGCAGGAACTCGATGTACAGCCACACCAGCGTCACCATCAGGCCGAACGCGCCGTACCACTCCATGTGCTTGGGTGCGCCCTGCTCGACACCGCTTTCGATGAAGTCGAAATCCAGCACCAGGTTCAGTGCCGCCACCACCACCACGAACAGGCTGAAGCCGATGCCGACCAGGCCCGAGTCGTGGATGAAGGGAATCCGCACGCCGAAAAAGCCCAGGACAATCGTCGCCAGATACACCAGCGCAATGCCGCCGGTCGCCGCCACCACGCCCAGCTTGAAGTTCTCGGTCGCCTTGATCATGCCGCTGCGGTATGCGAACAGCAGCGCAAACATGGTGCCGAAGGTCAACAGGACCGCCTGGAACACGATGCCATTGAAGCGCGCTTCGTACACGGCCGAGATCGACCCCAGGAAGAAACCCTCCACCAGCGCGTACAGCGGCGCGGTGATCGGTGCCCAGGTCGGCTTGAAGCTGGTCGCCAGCGCGAACACCAGTCCGCCGATCGCGCCGGCAATCATGTAGATGCGTGCGGCCGGCAGCGGAACGCCGTCGGCGCCAAGCGATTGCGACCATGCGAACGCGGCGGTGAGGACCGCCATCAGCAACAGCAGGCCGGTCTTGTTGACCGTGCCGTTGAGTGTCATCGCCTGACCATCGCGGGTGACCACCGAACCGGAGCCGAGGTCGAGGAACGTGGATTCCCGGAGGGCCGGGTTACCGCTACGCATGCGTGTTCTCCATGAAAGTAGGTGCTCGCCGAGTTGGCGCGCGTTGTTGAGAGGATACCGGATCGTCCAATTTACACAGGGTGATTGACAGCGAGGCCAATCGTTCCCAAAATAGCCGACCTTTCCAGCCTTCGGGATCGAAAGGTCCCGCCGGGGTATAGCGCAGTCTGGTAGCGCGCCTGCTTTGGGAGCAGGATGTCGGGGGTTCGAATCCCTCTACCCCGACCATTCCGAGCTCCTGACGGCGTGGGAATGCGAAGTTCGGTCCGGGCGCCCGTAGCTCAACCGGATAGAGCACCGGCCTTCTAAGCCGGCGGTTACAGGTTCGAGTCCTGTCGGGCGCGCCATCGGCGGTACGGTAGGAAGCAGGTTTTCAGTGGTGGCTGTAGCTCAGCTGGTTAGAGTACTGGATTGTGATTCCAGATGTCGGGGGTTCGAGTCCCCTCAGCCACCCCACTGAATGACAGGCAAGTGCAGGAAAGTTTGACCCGATCTCGGGGTGTTGCAACGAAGCAAAAACGCGCATACAATGTGCGACCAGTTTCAGGGCCGTTAGCTCAGTTGGTAGAGCAGTTGACTCTTAATCAATAGGTCCAAGGTTCGAATCCTTGACGGCCCACCAGACAGGCAGCCACTCAGCGCAAGTTGAGTGGCTGTTTTTCTTTGCGCGGAGGCCTGTCGCAGACGCAGGCAATCCTGGCCTGCCATCCAGCGCGTCTTGCTGTGTGTAACCACCGCCGGCGCGTCGGGCGCCACATCAGTGGCGCCCGGCTTTTTCATCCTGGCAACGGCATCGTCGCTGTGCAGACGGCGGCAATGCGCTGCGCGCCGTCCTGGTGTTGCATGCGTCCCGGGCTGCTGTGCGTAAGCGCCTGCGCTCAGCGTTGCTTGTCCAGCAACTGCTGGCGCACGGCGATCATGCAGCTTTCCTTGCTGGCCAGATGTGCCAGGGCATCGTTGTCGGCGGGATTGCCGCTGCCCACATCCACCACCGAGACCTGCGTGCTGCCGCGGCGCTTGAAGGCGTCGATGGCGGTGCTCGCGTTCTTCAGTGGCACGGTGGCGTCATTGGAGGAGCCGCAGAGCAATGTGCGCGTCCGTGGCGTCCAGTTCAGCAGATCGTTGCGCACCAGGTCCTGGCGGAACCGGTTGTTGGGGTTGCGCGGGAAATCCTTGTAGAAGCTCGGCTGGAAATAGCTGCCAACCTTGTCGATCGTCGGCAACAGTCCGCCGACGGCCAGATCGATCAGATCGTTCTTGCCCGGGAAAAGGCCTTCGACTTTCCCTGCCCATGGGTCCTGGAACACCTGTGACGGCGAGAGGTAGACATTCTGGTAGGCATGCTGCATGCCGACCAGGGCGTAGGTCACCAGCACCAGGCCGAAGGTGCTCTCGCCAACGGCATTGCGCCCACTCCAGCTGTCCAGGAAGGTCTGGCTCAATGCATACGGGCCGGAAATCGGCGCGCTGGCGGCCAGCTTGAACTCGTTGGGATAATGCGCCTCGATTTCGCGCTGGGTTGCCATGGCGGCGTGACCACCTTGCGAGTAGCCCGACAGCATCACCTTGCCCGACAGCGGGGTGTTCAGCCGCGCCAGGACCTGGCGGGCGGCGCGCATCGCGTCGATGGTCGCGCTGGCTTCGCTGTCCGCGTGCAGGTAGGGGTGGAATGGGTAGGTGGACTTGCCCAGGCCCAGATAATCGGTGCTGACCACCACGTATCCCTGGCCGGCCAGTCGGGTGACGAGCGGGTCATCGCCCTTGGCGTCGCGAATCTCCTTGGCCTGCTCTGCGGCACGTTGCGGTTCGGTGCCTGGGTCCCAGCTCAGCAGCGGATAGGGGCCTGTGCAGCTGGCACCGCCTGGCACGAGCACTACGCCAGACGCCGTGGTCGGTTCACCCTTCACGCCGACCGTCGCATAGGTGAACTCGGCCACCCTGACATCGCATTTGGGGAGGTCGCTGGCCTTGTCGTTGGGCAGCAATGCAGCAAGCGCGGTGCGGGTATAGCTGGTGAGGAAGTTGCTGTTGAGCAGGGTGCCACGCGCAGGCGATGCCATTGCGATCACGGGCAGGAAGGCCAGTGCGGTTCCAATGGCGCTGAACAGACGTGATGCATTGCGATTTCGTTTGTTTCCCATGGCCGATGTCCTGATGTGCGACCGCAGGTGAATGCGGCTGCGTGGGGGAGTGATGGACGCTTCAAGGTGTTGGCTGCCGACAGTGGTGGCATGGATCGCATGCGATCAGCGCGTTGTCAGCGGGGCGTGTGGACCGAGGCGAACGCGCTGCCTTGATCGGCAGTGACGGCGTTGCGACAGGTAATGGATGGGTGCTGGCGAGGCTCTGGCTGTTCAGGAGGCCAGACTATGGGCCTGTGGATCAGGGCCGCATTCGGCAACAACGAAGCGCGCACTCCCGGCGCGAATGCGCGAGGTGTCACGCATGCCTTTGCCTCTATCGATTCATCGGATGTTGGGCGCGGCTGCCTGGATGCAGGCCTGCATCAGTGCGCCAGCGGCAGCCGCTTTCCCGGTCCAAGGGCCCGTCGGGACGAGTCGGCGTCACCAGACGGTTCGATCGCCATCCAGGCTGCGCGGCAAGTGACTGGCAAGGCTGCATCGGTCACAAAAGTGGCTGGATGACTCCCAGCGCGAGCGCATGTCATCGTTGTAGATGTCCCGCCGACTTCTTGAAGTACATCGGCATGGTGCCGACATGACCGAGGTAGTGCCGGCGGGCGGCAGCAATCGGCCTGCGGCATCGGTAATGCGGCCTGCAGCGGGTTACACCCGTATCTCACTTGCAACGCGAATGCAGTGCGCCGGCTTCAGCACCCGACGATCAGATGCTAAGCCTGATCCACGCGTGGAAACGCGAGCAGGAAGCGCGCGCCTTCACCCGGCGCCGAAATGACGTCGACAAAACCGCCTGCCTGCCGCACGGCGCTGTGGACCTGCGCCAGGCCCAGGCCGGCGCCGCGGTCTGCACCCTTGGTGGTGAAGTAGGCTTCGAACAGGCGTGACTGCACCTGTTGATCCATCCCATGACCATTATCGGCGACGGCGAGGGTGACGTAGGCCCCGGCGGGTTTGGTCAGGCTTGCGTCGGCCTCGGTCACGCGTGCGTAGCCCGTCTCGATACGGATGATGCCGCCGCTGTCGCAGGCATCGCGCGCATTGATGACCAGGTTCAAGATCGCGCGTTCCACCGTGTGTCGGTCGACCATGGCGCAGCATCCGCCCGCATCGCTGTGCAACTGCAGCTGCAGGTCCGCGCCGATCACCTGCTCCAGCAGCGGGTTGAGCTGTTCGGCCAGGGCGGCCAGGTCGACCACTTCGGGGCTATACGGATATTGGCGCGAAAACCCGACCAGGCGCTGCGCCATGACCGAGCCGTGTTGAAGCGCCGCATCGGCGACGCCGAGCAGCTTGGCATCCGGTGAATCGATCTGCCCGCGTTGCACCACCAGATCGATCGCCGACGTGGCGGCCTGCAGCACGTTGTTCAAGTCGTGCACGACGCCGGCAAGCAATTGGCCGACTGCCTCGCCTTTCTGCGCCTGCTCGGAAATCTTCTCCGCAGCGCCCTGCGCGGCACGCGCGATATCCAGGTCGCCTTCGGTGCGCTCGTGCAGGTCGCGCAAGGTATGCAGCTCGGTCGACAGCGAATGCTCGCGCGTGCGTGCCAGCATTAGCGCTCCGATGGAGAATTCACGCTCTGCCTTCAGGGTGCGGTCCAGCGTGTGGAAGGCCGCCTCCAGTGCCCGGCGGTCAGAGATGTTCTTGCTGACCGCCAGGATGGCTTCGACATTGCCGAACTCATCGAACAACGGGCTGGTGACCACCTGCCAGGTCTGCCGGACGCCAACGAAATTGACGCAGGCCGCCTCGAACTCGTGCACCGTGCCATCGATCGATGCTGCCATTGCCGCATCCACCAGGTGCACGGACTCCGCCGGCCAGAACTCGCGCCACGGGCGGGAGAGCAGCTCGTCCTGGTGGCTGGCGCCAAGGACGGTCAAGCCGTTAACGTTGACTGCCGTGATCCGCCCGTTGAGGTCGATCTCTTTGATGCAGTCTCGCGACAGTGCCACGATCTGCCGATACCGATCTCTCATCGCGGCGGTTGTCTCTCTCGGCTGATTAACGGAATTTTCGCAAACATTGCCGGCGCCGTGCGCAAGAACACGGCATTGCTTCATGCTGCAGCAGGGCGCCACGCTGAACCATTCACCGGACTCTAGCGTACTGGTAGATGTCGGGAGCGCTGCGAAGAGGGAGCCAAGGTCCGCCAGGAAGGTCAGAAATGGCGGCAGACCGCCCTGGACAGGCAGCAGCGCTTTTTCTTTGCCAGCATCCCTGCAACAATGGCGGGCGCGTACAGCACTGCGAAAGTGGCGGAATTGGTAGACGCACCAGATTTAGGTTCTGACGCCGCAAGGCGTGGGGGTTCGAGTCCCCCCTTTCGCACCAGTGCAGCGCGGCCGTGAGTGTTCCGGCCGCCGCCGCCCATGCAGACCACAGGTTTTTCTCGCCAGGCGTGCCATTGCACGCATCCCGCTGGCAGCGGCCGCCGTTATCGGCGAAACTACAAGGCTCGGCGGCTTTCCCGCCATCCGTCAACCCGCATCTTCCATCTCGTGCCGACGCCGTGCGCTGTCGGTGGCAGGAGTCAACATGCAAGCATCGATCGAATCCACCGGCAATCTGGAACGCCGCCTGACCTTCACCCTGCCGCAGGAGCGCCTGGAGACGCATGTCGGTGGCCGCCTGCGCGAACTTGCGCGGACCACCCGCATCAAGGGCTTCCGTCCCGGCAAGGTGCCGACCAAGGTCATCGAGCAGCGCTTCGGTCAGCAGGTGCGTGCCGAAGCGATGGAAGGCCTGCTGCGGGAGACCTTCGATTCGGCGGTGCGCGAGCATTCGCTGCGTCTTGCTGGCAACCCGCGGATCGACCAGGGCGAGACCGATTTCGACTTCGTCGCCACCTTCGAAGTGGTGCCGGATTTCGGCGACATCGACGTGAGCCAGCTGTCGGTGGTGCGTCATACCGCCGAGGTGACCGATGCCGACATCGACCAGATGATCGAAAACCTGCGCCTGCAGCGCCGCACCTGGAACCCGGTCGAGCGCGGCGCGCAGGTCGGCGACCTGGTGGCGCTGGAGACCTGGTCGCAGGCCGGCGACGAGCGTCTGCCCGCCGAAGGCGTGGAGACCGGCAGCAGCGTGCTGGGCTCGGGCGTGATGTTCGACCAGATCGAAAAAGGTCTGGAAGGCCTGACCAAGGGCGAAGACAAGACCCTGACCATCGATTTCCCCGCCGAATGGCGCGTGCCGCAGCTGGCCGGCAAGACCGTGCAGGTGCACGTCAAGGCGGTCGAGGTGTCCGAGCCGGTGCTGCCGGTAGTGGACAAGGAGTTCATCAAGAGCTTTGGCGTGAAGAGTGGCGATGCCGAGCAGTTCCGCGCCGACATCCGCACCAACCTGGAGCGCGAGCTCAAGGGCGCGCTGATGAACCGCCTGCGTCGCGAAGTCGGCGAGCAGCTGATTGCCGCCTATGCGCACGTCGAAATGCCGCCGCGTCTGGTCGAGAACGAAGCGCGTTCGATGCTGGCCCAGCAGGTTGAGCAGGTTCGCCGCAGCGGCCGCGATCCGGGCCAGGTGCCGGACGACGCGCATCAGGGCTTCATGGACGCGGCGGCCAAGCGCGTGCTGGTCGGTCTGCTGGTGGGCGAGGTGGCCCGTCGCAATGAACTGCGTCTGGAATCCAAGCGCGTCAGCGAAACGCTGCGTCTGATCGCCTCGACCTATGAAGAGCCCGAACAGGTCATTGAGATGTACCGCAACGACCCCCAGTTGATGGGTGGGCTGCAGAGCCGTGTGATGGAAGAGCAGGTGATCGACTGGATCGCCGAGCGCGCCCAGCACACCGAGCAGCCGCTGTCGTTCCAGGACGCCATCCGGGTCTGAGGCGGTAGCAAGAGAACCGCGCCCTGCCGTCGTCAGGGTGCGGATATCGAACACGGGCGTCGGCACAGGCCGCTGCCACAACAGGAAGACCGATGAGCATTGTGACCAAAGCCCTGAACCTGGTGCCCATGGTGGTCGAGCAGACCAGCCGTGGCGAGCGTGCGTACGACATCTACTCGCGTCTGCTGAAGGAGCGTCTGATCTTCCTGGTCGGTCCCATCGACGACCATATGGCCAACGTCATCGTGGCCCAGCTGCTGTTCCTGGAAGCGGACAACCCCGAGAAGGACATCAGCATCTATATCAATTCGCCCGGCGGCGTGGTCACGGCCGGCATGGCGATCTACGACACCATGCAGTACATCAAGCCGGACGTGAGCACCATCTGCGTCGGCCAGGCAGCCTCGATGGGGGCGTTGCTGCTGGCCTCGGGCGCGGCGGGCAAGCGTTACGCGCTGCCGAACTCGCGCGTGATGATCCATCAGCCGCTGGGTGGCTTCCAGGGCCAGGCGACCGACATCGACATCCACGCCCGTGAAATCCTGACCCTGCGTTCGCGCCTGAACGAGATCCTGGCCAAGCACACCGGCCAGTCGCTGGAAACCATCGCGCGCGACACCGAGCGCGACAACTTCAAGAGCGCGGTCGATGCGCAGGCCTATGGTCTGGTCGATCAGGTGCTCGAGCGTCGTCCGGAAGAGTCGATCCAGCCGTCTTGATCGCCAGGTCGCTGAAATTGCAGGAAAAACCGGCAGGGTCGGGTGGGGCGAATGTCCTCCCGACCCTGTGCTATTCTCGAAATCGAACCCCCGTGCATCGGGTGGGGTAACTGGGTAACAGAAGCATGAGCGAAGACCGCCAAGGTCGTTCCGGCGACAGCAACAAGATTCTCTACTGCTCGTTCTGCGGTAAGAGTCAGCATGAAGTCCGTAAGCTGATTGCCGGTCCCAGCGTGTTCATCTGCGATGAGTGCGTTGAGCTGTGCAACGACATCATCCGCGAAGAACTCGAAGAGAAGGCGCAGTCGGCACGTTCCAGCCTGCCCAAGCCGCGCGAGATCCTCGAAGTGCTGGATCAGTACGTGATCGGGCAGTTGCGCGCCAAGCGCACGCTCGCGGTCGCGGTCTATAACCACTACAAGCGCATCGAGAGCCGCAGCAAGAACGACGACGTCGAGCTGGCGAAGTCCAACATCCTGCTGGTCGGTCCGACGGGGTCGGGCAAGACGCTGCTGGCCGAGACGCTGGCACGCCTGCTCAATGTGCCGTTCACCATCGCCGATGCCACCACGCTGACCGAGGCCGGCTATGTCGGTGAGGACGTGGAAAACATCATCCAGAAGCTGCTGCAGAAGTGCGACTACGACGTCGAGAAGGCGCAGCAGGGCATCGTCTACATCGACGAAATCGACAAGATCTCGCGCAAGAGCGAGAACCCGTCGATCACCCGTGACGTGTCCGGCGAAGGCGTGCAGCAGGCGCTGCTGAAGCTGATCGAAGGCACGGTTGCCTCGGTGCCGCCGCAGGGTGGCCGCAAGCATCCGCAGCAGGAATTCCTGCAGGTCGACACCAAGAACATCCTGTTCATTTGCGGCGGCGCGTTCGCCGGCCTGGACAAGGTGATTCAGCAGCGTTCCAACGACGCTGGCGGCATCGGCTTCGGTGCCAAGGTCAAGAGCAGCGAGCGCAAGCAGGAAGTCGGCAAGATCCTGGCCGAGGTCGAGCCGGAAGATCTGATCAAGTTCGGCCTGATTCCAGAATTCGTCGGCCGCCTGCCGGTGGTTGCAACGCTGGAGGAGCTGGACGAGCCGGCGCTGATCAAGATCCTGACCGAGCCGAAGAACGCCATCACCAAGCAGTTCAAGAAGCTGTTCGACATGGAAGGCGTGGAACTGGAGTTCCGCCCGGATGCCCTGTCCGCGATCGCCAAGAAGGCGCTCAAGCGCAAGACCGGTGCCCGTGGCCTGCGCACCATCGTCGAATCGGTCCTGCTGGACACGATGTACGAGCTTCCCTCGCAGGAAAATGTCAGCAAGGTGGTTGTGGACGAGTCGGTGATCGAGCACAAATCCGAGCCGTACCTGATCTACCAGGCGCAACCGGCTCCGGCCAAGGCCGCGTCCGGCGACTGAGTCCTGCGGCCGCGTTGCCCGGGCCTGGCCCCGCTCGCGGCTAAAGGCTTTCCGAGCGCTACTTGCAACACCTCGCCGATGGCCCCATAACGGGGCCATCGGCTTTTTTGTGCCTCTAAACCCCATTCCTGCGGAGCGCCCCATGGCCCAGTCCCAATCAGAAGTTCTCGATCTGCCGGTGTTGCCGCTGCGCGACGTGGTGGTGTTTCCGCACATGGTGATCCCGCTGTTCGTCGGCCGTGACAAGTCGATGCGCGCGCTGGAAAAAGCCATGGAAGCGGACAAGCGCATCCTGCTGGTGGCGCAGAAGTCGGCCGAAACCGACGACCCGGCGGCCGGCGATCTGTATACCGTCGGCACCCTGGCGCAGGTGCTGCAGCTGCTCAAATTGCCCGACGGCACCATCAAGGTGCTGGTCGAAGGCCTGTCGCGCGTCACTGTCGACAAGGTCGTCGAACAGGACGGCGCGCTGCAGGGCCAAGGCACCGAGGTCGAAGCCAGCGATGCCCGTGAGCCGCGCGAGGTGGAAGCGATTGCGCGCTCGCTGATGTCGCTGTTCGAGCAGTACGTCAAGACCAACCGCAAGCTGCCGCCGGAACTGCTGCAGACCCTGGCCGGCATCGACGAGCCGGGGCGCCTGGCCGACACCATTGCCGCGCATATCGGCGTGCGCCTGGCCGACAAGCAGCGCCTGCTGGAGATCACCGATATCGGTGAGCGCCTGGAGCTGCTGGTTGGCCTGGTGGACGGCGAAATCGACGTGCAGCAGCTGGAAAAGCGCATTCGCGGCCGCGTCAAGTCGCAGATGGAAAAGAGCCAGCGCGAGTACTACCTCAACGAGCAGATGAAGGCGATCCAGAAGGAACTGGGCGACCTGGACGACGCGCCCGGCGAGCTGGAAGAGCTGGCCCGCAAGATCGCCGAGGCGGGCATGCCCAAGCAGGTCGAGACCAAGGCCAAGGCCGAGCTCAACAAGCTCAAGCAGATGTCGCCCATGTCCGCCGAAGCGGCGGTGGTGCGCAACTATCTGGACTGGCTGCTGGGCGTGCCGTGGAAGAAGCGCACCAAGGTGCGCAAGGACCTCAAGGTGGCCGAAGACACGCTGGACGCCGACCACTATGGTCTGGACAAGGTCAAGGAGCGCATCCTTGAATACCTGGCAGTGCAGTCGCGCGTGAAGCAGATGAAGGGGCCGATCCTGTGCCTGGTCGGGCCGCCGGGTGTGGGCAAGACCTCGCTCGGCCAATCGATCGCCAAGGCGACCAACCGCAAGTTCGTGCGCATGAGCCTGGGCGGCATCCGCGACGAGGCCGAGATCCGCGGCCATCGCCGGACCTACGTCGGCTCCATGCCGGGCCGTTTGGTGCAGAACCTCAATAAGGTCGGCAGCAAGAATCCGCTGTTCCTGCTGGACGAGATCGACAAGATGTCGATGGACTTCCGTGGCGATCCATCGTCGGCATTGCTGGAAGTGCTGGATCCGGAGCAGAACAACTCCTTCAACGACCATTATCTGGAAGTGGATCTGGATCTGTCGGAGGTGATGTTCGTCGCTACCTCCAACTCGCTCAATATTCCGGGTCCGCTGCTGGACCGCATGGAAGTGATCCGCATCCCCGGCTACACCGAGGATGAAAAGCTCAATATCGCCATGCGGTATCTGGTGCCCAAGCAGATCAAGGCCAACGGTTTGAAGCCGGAAGAGATTGAGATCGGTGGCGACGCAATCCAGGATGTCGTGCGCTATTACACGCGTGAGTCGGGCGTGCGTAACCTGGAGCGTGAAATCGCAAAGATCTGCCGCAAGGTGGTCAAGGAAATCGCGCTGGCCGGCCCGCAGCCGGCGGCCAAGAAAGCCGTTGCCAAGAAGGGCAAGCCAAAGGCGCTGGTAACGGTTGGCTCGAAGAATCTCGACAAGTATCTGGGTGTGCGTCGTTTCGACTTCGGTCGCGCCGAAGAAGAAAACGAGATCGGCCTGGTGACCGGTCTGGCATGGACCGAAGTCGGCGGCGAGTTGCTGCAGGTCGAATCCACGCTGGTGCCGGGCAAGGGCAACCTGATCCTCACCGGTCAGCTTGGCAACGTCATGAAGGAATCGGCATCGGCTGCGTTGTCGGTCGTACGTTCGCGCGCCGAGCGGCTGGGCATCGATGTGGATTTCCTGCAGAAGCAGGACGTGCACGTGCACGTGCCCGACGGCGCCACCCCCAAGGATGGCCCAAGCGCGGGCATTGCGATGGTGACTTCGCTGGTGTCGATCCTGACCAAGGTGCCGATCCGTGCCGATGTGGCGATGACCGGCGAGATCACCCTGCGTGGCCGCGTCTCGGCGATCGGTGGGTTGAAGGAGAAGTTGCTGGCGGCATTGCGCGGCGGTATCCGCACGGTGTTGATCCCGGACGAGAACCGCAAGGATCTTGCCGACATCCCGGCCAACGTCACCCGCGATCTCAAAATCGTGCCGGTGAAGTGGATCGACGAAGTGCTGGACCTGGCGTTGGAGCGCCCGCTGGCACCGAAAAAGGCCGGCAAGGAAAAGGCGCGCAAGACCGCATCGCGCGTTGCCGTCCGCGGTAAGTCGCGCACCACTCCCGGCGCGCGCGTCAAGCACTAACGCGCGCTGTCTAGGACATCCCGAAACAAGCCAAAACCCGCGTCGTTATTGGGTTTTGGCTTGCGTGCTGTTGGGGGCGCTGGTATAAATGCACGACTCGTGGGCGCGGCAAAATGTGATGCGTCACGCGATACCACTTGTGTCGGGTTCTTCGCTAACGGCAAGAGCGCCGATTGTCGATTCCGCGGCATCTGCCGCAAAGGGAGTTTCAAGAATGAATAAAACCGAATTGATCGATGGCGTTGCCGCTGCCGCTGACATCTCCAAGGCTGAAGCTGGCCGTGCTGTCGACGCGGTTGTGAGCGAAATCACCAAGGCGCTGAAGAAGGGCGACGCCGTCACCCTCGTTGGCTTCGGCACCTTCCAGGTCCGCGAGCGCGCTGAGCGTACCGGCCGCAATCCGAAGACGGGCGACAGCATCAAGATCGCCGCTTCGAAGAATCCTGCATTCAAGGCTGGCAAAGCCCTGAAGGATGCAGTAAACTAATCGACTCGCTAGGGTGCTTAGCTCAGCGGTAGAGCGTCTCCCTTACACGGAGAGGGTCGGGGGTTCGAAACCCTCAGCACCCACCACTAAGCACCAGGCAAAGTTTCAAGCGCGGAGCGGTAGTTCAGCTGGTTAGAATGCTGGCCTGTCACGCCGGAGGTCGCGGGTTCGAGTCCCGTCCGCTCCGCCAGTTACACCGAAGCCCCTGAGCGATTGGGGGCTTCGTTTTCTCCACAACATTCGCGCTGCGATTGCTGTGGGGGAGATGTCCAAGTTTAAAGCGGAGCGGTAGTTCAGCTGGTTAGAATGCTGGCCTGTCACGCCGGAGGTCGCGGGTTCGAGTCCCGTCCGCTCCGCC
>NZ_JBEGFC010000001.1:85434-602109 GCF_040202405.1 Xanthomonas sp. WHRI 6106
CCAGTTGTACCCGAGCCCTCGGCCTTGTGCCGGGGGTTTTTTTTTATGGTGTCTGGCTCGCGGTGGGTTTGGCGGTTGCAGCGCTGCAGACAGATGGCCTGGGCATGGCGGAGTGGGTGCCATGTCTACCCTTCTCTCCACCACGTCCAGGGCGCCGCGGCCTCTGCGCCGGGATCCGGTTTTATGCATCGCCGCGCTGTGGTGGCGGGCGTCGGGCTGGGTGCTTGGCGTCAAGCGGGTTACACTGCGCGGCTCGCCCACAGGCCGTGATTTGCCAATGCTGCAGAAACTTCGCGACAAGACGTCAGGCTGGATCGCTACCGCCATCCTGGGGTTGCTGATGATTCCGTTCCTGTTCGTCATCGACAACAGCTACCTGGGCGGCATTGGCGCCAACAACGTGGCCAAGGTACAGGCGCCACCGACGTGGTGGAAATCGGCACCGTCATGGTGGCCGGTCTCGCTGCTGTGGCAGCACCACGAGATCAGTACGCAGGATTTCCGTGCACGCTTCGAGCAGGCGCGCATGCAGGAACGTCAGCGCCAGGGCGAGAATTTCGACCCGCGCACATTCGAATCCCGCGAGAACAAGCTGCAGGTACTCGATCAGCTGGTCGACGAACAAGTGGTGCGTCTGGGCGCGGAAGATGCCGGCATCGTGATCGGCGATGCGACGGTGCGCGACTACATCACCAACATCCAGGCGTTCCAGGTCGACGGCAAGTTCAGCCCCGACCAGTATCGCGCCGCGCTGGCACAGGGCACGCCGCCGCGCACGCCTGCGCAGTTCGACGCGCTGGTACGCGACAGCCTGCAGCAGTCGGTGATCCCGCAGGCCGTGGCCGAATCGGGGTTTGCAACCAAGGCCGAGTTCGAGCGCCTGCTCAAGCTGATGGGCGAGACGCGCGATGTGGAGTTGGCAATGCTGCCGGCGCCGGCGGCCGATACCGCACCCGTCAGCGATGCGCAGATCAAGCAGTGGTACGACACGCATGCGCAGGACTTCCGTCAGCCCGAGACGGTGACCATCGAATATGTGGAGCTCAATGCGGCCACGATGCCGCCTGCCACGGCAGCCGACGAGGCGACGTTGCGCAAGCGCTATGAGGAAGAGAAGGCGCGCTTCGTCGAGCCGGATCAGCGTCTGGCGTCGCATATCCTGATCAGTGCCGGCAGCGATGCTGCCGCGCAAAAGGCGGCCGAGGCGAAGGCGGCAAAGCTTGCAGCGGAAGCCAAGCAGCCAGGCGCCGATTTTGCGGCACTGGCCAAGGCCAACTCGCAGGACCCCGGTTCCAAGGCTGCCGGTGGCGACCTGGGTTGGGTCGAGAAGGGCACCATGGTCAAGCCATTCGAAGACGCACTGTTTTCGATGAAGGCGGGCGACGTGGTCGGGCCGGTCAAGAGCGAGTTCGGTTATCACGTGATCCAGTTGCGTGAGGTCAAGGGCGGCCAGGGCAAGTCGTTCGAGCAGGTTCGTGACCAGCTGGCCGCCGAGCAGCTCAAGGCAGACGCCGACAAGGCATTTGCGGACGTGAGCGGCAAGTTGGTGGATCAGGTCTACAAGAACCCCACCGCGCTGGAGCCTGCGGCCAAGCAGGTCGGCCTGCCGGTGCAGATGCTGGGCCCGTTCTCGCGGACCACGGCCAGCGGCATTGCCGCCAACCCGGCGGTGCTGCGTTCGGCGTTTTCCGAAACGCTGGTGCAGGACGGGACGGTGAGCGACCCGATCACCATCGCGCCCAACCACAGCGTGGTGCTGCGTGTGACCAATCACACCGCCGAACAGGCGTTGCCGTTGGACAAGGTGCGCGACAAGGTGATTGCCGCGGTCCACGCCGATCGCACTGAAAAGGCGGCGGCTGCTGCGGCCGATGCGCTGCTGGCGCGCGTGCAGAAGGGCGAGACCCTGCAGGCACTGGCTGCAAGCGAGAAGCTGCAGGTGCAGCCGATTCCGGGGTTGCCGCGTACCGCGCCGATTCCGACGCCGGCTGCAAACCGCGCAATCTTCAGTGCCCCGCGTCCGACTGCAGGCAAGCCATCGGCAGGAAAGGTGGAGCTCGATGGCGGTCGTTTCGCGGTCTTCGTCATCAGCAAGGCGACGCCGGGCGACCTCAAGCAGATGCCGGCAGAACAGCAGACGATGCTGCGCGAGCAGCTGAGCCAGATCGATGGCAACAATGCCGCGCAGGCCTATGTCAAAGAAATGCGCAAGCGGTACAAGATCCAGATCGAAGAAGCGCAGCTGTAAGGTCGCGCTGTCGGATGGTGTCAGAAACGAGCCCGGGTAACCGGGCTTTTTCTTTGCCTGTCACTGTGCCGCCCGAACAGTCCGAAGGTGCGGTGGTGTGTTCGCCTGTGCCAGCGTTTGGCGCATGCAGGACTTGCTGCCTGGATTGGGAAAGACGTTTCCAGGCAAGGCAGTTCGGTGGCAATGGCGCGCATGGCCCGCGCTCGGGCGGCGTTGCAAGCTATCCAGTGCAGGATTGCCGGGCACGAGCGGCCGACCGGGTCGTTACTCACTGCGCGTAGTGTTGTGGTGGTAGCGGCCGTGGCCGCGAGGGGCCGTTCCCGGTAACGCCCCCCTCGCGGCCAGGGTCGCTCCTGCACGAGCGTGATGGCTATGGCGGTTGGGGACTTCGGCACCCGGCACCGGAACAGTGGGGGCGCCGACTGGTGCGCCCTCAGGGTGCGTCGTTGAACGACAGCACCATGCCCGGCTTCAGTACCGCGCGCTTGTCCAGGCCATTGCTGGCAAGCAATGTGGCCACGGTGATGCCGTAGCGGCGGGCAATGGCCCAGGCAGATTCGCCGTTGCGAACCGTGTGGGTCCGGGCGGGCGCACTGGACGCCTTGGCTATCGCAGCACTGGTGGTGGCAGCGGCGCCGTTATCCGTGGCCATCATCGGAGTCGTCGAGGCGACGACGGCACCGCTGGATCCGGGCTGCGCGGGCGCTGCCGGAGCCAGGACATGGACGCCCCTGGGGGCCGCGCGCGCACCTGCCACGGCAGGGTTCAGGCGGGCCAGCAGTTGCGGCTCGATGGCACGCTGCCCGGCCCAGGTGTTGAGGCTGGTGCCGGCGGGGAGTGCGTGCTCGGTCAGTACGGGCACCTGGCGGTCCAGCGAGGTCAGCAACGTGCCCTGTTGCTGCGCGTGGTCCAGGACACAGGCCAGTGCATGCAATTTTTCGACGTAGTCGTAGGTGACCTTGGACATGCCGGGCAGTTGCGACGGGCTGGCATTCTGGGCATTCACCCCGGCGCTGCGCATTGCCTGCAGCACGCGGTACTCGCCGGCGTTGTACGCCATCAGCGCCAGTCGCCAGTCGCCACCGAACATGCCGTACAAGGTCTTGAGATAGCGCACCGCCGCAGTGGTGGAATCCACCGCCGACAGTCGGCCATCGTATTGCGCGCCCACCGGTACATGGTGGTTACGTGCAGTGGTGGCGACAAACTGCCACAGGCCCGCAGGGCCGCTGCCGTTACGTGCACCGGGGCGATAGCCGCTCTCGACGAAGGGAATCAGCGCGAATTCCGTCGGCATGTCTGCGGCGCGCAATTCATCGACGACATAACCGAACAGCGGCAGGACATCCTGCGCATCGTCGGCCAGGCGGGCCGGGGCGCGTGAGAAGTGCTGCTCCCAGCGCGTGTCGCTGTGTTCGCTGTCGCAGCCGGGATCGGCGCGGCCGTCCAGAAATGCCGAAAAGATCTCCCGCCCGTTACGCATGCTGGGGGCGGTGGGCGATGCGGTGGGGCCGTCTGCGGGTTTCAGGCGGGCTGCGTCGTTGGACGAGGCCGCTGCCGGTGCAGTGGCCGCAAACGCGGCCAGCACTGCCAACACCAACCGCCTCATGCGCGAAATTCGTCTTTCCAGCGCCGAAGTTCGGCGAATACGTCTACTTCGGAGGATACCGCTGCAGTCGCGCGCGTTGTGACTGCGGCGCGGATCTCGGGGCGGTTGGTACGTAAGAACGGATTGGTGGCCAGTTCACTCTTGAGCGAAATCGGCAGGGTAGGACGGGCTGCATGACGCATGGCCTGGGCTTCCTGTTGACGGCGCTGCAAGGCAGCGTTGGTGGGATCGACGTGCAGCGCAAAGGCCGCGTTGGCCAGGGTGTATTCGTGGCCACAACACACAAGCGTATCGCCAGGCAGGGAGGCCAGGCGCTGCAACGAGTCGAACATCTGGGGAGCGGTACCTTCGAACATCCGTCCACAGCCTAGGCTGAACAGGGTATCGCCGCTGAACAGATGGGTGTCCGTCACGAACGCGATATGGGTGCGGGTGTGGCCGGGAACCTCCAGCACCTCGAATGCCGTCCCCAACAGCGTCAGGCGCTCGCCCTGACCCACCGAATGCGCGTCGCCGGGAATGCGCTCGTCGTCAGGCCCGAACACCTCCAGGTCCGGCCAGCGCTGCTGAAGCGTGGCCACGCCGCCGACATGATCGGCGTGATGGTGGGTCAACAGGATGGCCGTGGGGACCACGCCATCGTGCTGTGCGGCAGCGATGACCGGCTCGGCCTGGCCGGGATCGACAATGAGGGCGCGGCCATCCGCGGCGACCAGCGCCCAGATGTAATTGTCATCGAATGCGGGCAGGGCGATCAGTCGCATAGAATTGGGACCATGCCTGCCCCGCCATTCTCCCGTCAAGCTGGTGTCTCATCCTGGTTTGATACGGGGGCGGGGCGCGGCCTGCTCCAGTCCGAGCGTCGCCTGGCACTGGAGGCGCTGCAGGCGCGTCCCTCCCAGCCGTGGTTGTGGCTGACGCCGACCAAGGATCTGCCACCACGCGAGTCGCTGGATGGACGCGGGCTGCGCCTGTTCCGCAGTGCGGGGCGGTTCGCCGGCGATGCCCGCTGCACCATGCCGTTCCCGCTGCCAACCGAAAGCCTGCAGGCCATCGTGGTGCAACATGCCGTGGTCGGCGGTGCGGCGGATTTCCTGAGCGAGTGCGAGCGGCTGTTGATGCCGGGTGGCCGGCTGTGGCTGTTTACGCTCAACCCGCTGAGCCCCTACCGGTTTCATTGGGCGCGTCGCGGCCCGGTGGCCTTGCGGCCGGATCGCTGGCGGCTGCTGGCGCAGCGCGCCGGCCTGCATTGCGTGGAAACAGAGCGCTACCTGGGGCCGGTCTGGCGTGTCGGGCGCGGCTCCTCCGATCCTGGCCGCGCTCCGTGGCGCGCGGTGTATTTACTTGAAGTGGAAAAGCGCGCCTCGGCACCGATCGCGCCCACACCGATTGCGCTGCCGTCGCGTTGGCCGCAACCGGTGGCCACGATCTGACCTTTGCCTCATTGCAACTCTTGGAACCTGATGAAATCAATTGAAGTGCATACCGACGGCTCCTGCCTCGGCAACCCCGGGCCGGGTGGCTGGGCAGCGCTGCTGCGTTACAACGGCCGCGAAAAGGAACTGGCCGGCGGCGAAGCGGTGTCCACCAACAATCGGATGGAGCTGATGGCGGCGATCATGGCCCTGGAAACATTGACCGAGCCATGCCAGATCGTGCTGCATACCGATTCGCAATACGTGCGCCAGGGCATTACCGAATGGATGTCCGGCTGGGTGCGTCGCGGATGGAAAACTGCCGGCGGCGATCCGGTCAAGAACCGCGAGTTGTGGGAGCGGCTGCACGCGGCAACCCAGCGCCATCGCATCGATTGGCGCTGGGTGAAGGGGCACAATGGCGACCCGGACAACGAGCGCGTCGACGTGCTCGCCCGCAACCAGGCCATCGCCCAGCGCGGTGGCGCTGCAACTGCGTAAGAGGATTCATGCGTCAGATCATTCTCGATACAGAAACCACCGGCCTGGAATGGCGCAAGGGCAACCGCGTCGTCGAAATCGGTGCGGTGGAGCTGCTGGAGCGACGGCCCAGCGGGAACAATTTCCATCGCTATCTGAAGCCGGATTGCGACTTCGAGCCCGGGGCACAGGAAGTGACCGGGCTGACCCTGGAATTCCTGGCCGACAAGCCGCTCTTCAGCGATGTGGTGGAGGAATTTCTTGCCTACATCGACGGTGCGGAGCTGATCATCCACAACGCCGCATTCGACCTGGGCTTTCTGGATAACGAGCTCTCGCTGCTGGGTAGCGGCTATGGCCGCATCACCGATCGCGCCAGCGTGACCGATACCTTGATGATGGCGCGCGAGCGTTACCCGGGGCAGCGCAACTCACTGGATGCCTTGTGCAAGCGCCTGGGCGTGGACAACTCGCATCGCCAGCTGCACGGCGCCCTACTCGATGCGCAGATCCTGGCCGATGTCTACATCGCGCTGACCTCCGGGCAGGAAGAGATCGGCTTTGCCAGCGACGATGCCGGCCAACGCTCCGAGGACGGCAGCGGCATGATCACTTTCGACCCGGCCTTGTTGTTACCGCGGCCGCGGGTCGTGGTCACCGCGTCGGAAACGCAGGCGCACGAGGCGCGGCTGGCGCAGTTGCGCAAGAAAGCCGGTCGTGCACTGTGGGATGCGCCGGTTGAGGAGGTTGCTGCGGCAGGCTAGGACGGCTGCGCCGGGGGCGTCTGCCGTCACGCGCTCGTGGCATACGCCATGACGGGCCTGTGCCGGGTGCAGCACGGCGCTGTGTTAGGCGATCCGCGCCGACGTCCGAGGCCGACGGCGCGCAGCCTTGCTCAGTAGCTGCGCACCAGGATGGCGGTGATGTTGTCCGAGCCGCCGCCATCCAGTGCCGCGGCCACCAGGCATTCCACGCACTCCTGCGCGCTGCAGTCGGCCTGCGACAGGGTTGCGGCGATGGCGGCATCGTCCACTTCCTCGGTCAGGCCGTCGCTGCACAGCAGTAGCTGCATGCCGGATTTGAGTTCGCCCTGCATGGTGGCAACGTTGAGGTGCGCCGGGTCGGTGACGCCCAGCGCCTGGGTCACCACATTGCGATGCGGATGCGCGCGCGCCTGCTCGCTGGTCAACGTGCCCTGGGCGATGAGTTCCTGCACATAACTGTGGTCCTGGCTCAACTGTGCCAGCCGGCCGTCGCGCCACAGATACGCGCGGCTGTCGCCGACCCAGGCCACTTCGAAGCGCTGGCCCAGCACACGTGCGGCGACCACGGTGGTGCCCATCGGCAACGTGTCGTTGCAGCGGCGCGAGGTCTTGATGATTTCTTCGTCGGCGATGCGTACGGCCTGGGCGAGCGGGGTGCCGGCGCGGACTTCGCGCACGATGGTCTCGCGCGCCAGGGCACTGGCCACCTCGCCGCAGGCGTGACCGCCCATGCCGTCGGCCACCAGCCACAGCCCCAGCTCGCTGTCGCCGTAATAGGTGTCCTCGTTGAGGTCACGGCGCAGGCCGACGTGGGTGAGGTGTCCGAATTCGAGCATGGGGCCGGTCGCCAGGGAGAAGATGCGCCACCATCATCGCGGCCGGGACGGCCAGCAGCAACCGAGCCATTGCCGGTGCCGCAGCGCCGGTTCACGCCGGGCCGGCAGGCGGTGACGCCAACGCTGGCCCAGGCCGCTTGTGGCCCGGCGCGTGTGCCCGTATGATGCACGGCCCCAGGACACTGGGGACCATCTGGAGAGGTGGCAGAGCGGTTGAATGTACCTGACTCGAAATCAGGCAGGCGTTTATAGCGCCTCGGGGGTTCGAATCCCCCCCTCTCCGCCAGATTAGGGCGAGCAGTTGTGCCAGTGCCGCGTGAGTTTCGCCGGCGGCATTGGGGGGTGAGAAGCCCCGGGTTCGACAGACAGCGCAGCTGTCTGCACGGCGAAGCCGCCCGCAGGGCGAAGGCACGTAGTGCCGAGTGAATCCCCCCCTCTCCGCCAGATTCGCATCAGCCCCCGCAAGGGGGCTTTTGTTTATGCGTCGCAGCCGGCTGTGGCTGCGATGACTACAATCCGCTCGATCCCCGTTGGAGGCCTGTCATGTCCGAGATCCTGGTGCCCGTGTCCTTTGGTGAGCTGCTCGACAAGATCGCGATCCTGCAGATCAAGTCCGAGCGCATGAGCGATGCGGCCAAGCTGGCGAATGTGCGCAACGAGTTGTCCGCGCTGGAAAACAGCTGGATGGCGCATCCGGCCGCCGGCCACGACATCGTGCGTCTGCGCGCCGAGCTCAAAGCCGTCAACGAGCGGCTGTGGGTGATCGAGGACGACATCCGGCTCAAGGAACAGGCGCAGACCTTCGACGACGGCTTCGTGCAGCTGGCACGCAGCGTGTACATCGAAAACGACGAGCGTGCGCGGATCAAGAAGCAGATCAATCTGGCGCTGGGCTCGTCGTATGTGGAAGAGAAGTCCTATCAGGATTACCGCGCGACCGGCGCCTGAGGCAGTGATCGGGTGATCGTGCTGGCGTACGTCAGTGGGGCCGCAGGGCCGGCGGTGCGTGTCCCGGCGGCTGGCGATCAGGGCGTTGCCCATTGCCTCGCGGGACGATGAGGTCGCTGCGTCGCGTTTGCGCACCGCGCAACACGCCGGTTCGCGCGTGCCTGCAGCGGCCAATGCTCAGCGCGGATGATCGGCGCGATAGCGTTCGAATGCGGCAATCGCGTCGTCGACGGTAATCAGCGACATCACCTCGTCGAACTCGATCTTGGTGCCCCAGCTGAGCTGCTCGGCCGGTTTGCCCAGGTGTTTGCGCGCGGCCGCGTCGTAGCGGTCCACGCAATAGCGCACATCCGAGTAAGGCCCGCTGCGTCTGGGGTTGCTGGCCGCGTGCAGGCCAAGCACCTTGGTGCCCATCGCGTTGGCGATGTGCATCGGCCCGGAATCGGGGGTGACCACCAGGTCTGCGCGGGCAAGCAGCGCGGGGAGCTGCTTGAGCGTGTCCTTGCCGACCAGGTCCAGTACCGGCGCGCGCGTGGCGGCGACGATGGCGTCGGCCGTGCTGCGTTCCAGTGCGCTGCGGCCGCCGCACAGCACGATGCGCCAACCTTGCGCCGCCGCGTGATCGGCCAGCGCCGCGTGGCGCTCCGGATACCAGTTACGACGCACATGGCTGGAGCAGGGCGAAATCATCAGCACCGGGCGGCCGTCGTCCTCCCACTGCGCGCGTGCCCAGGCGTGCGCCTCGGCGGGCACCGGCAGGTCCCAGCGAACCTGCGTCTGGCGCAGGCCCAGCGGCTCGGCGAAGCTGCCGATGGCATCGAGTACGTGGATGCCCGGGCGGTCGGGGATGCGCTCGTTGACGAACAGCCCGTGCAGATCCTTGGAGCGGCTGCGGTCGTAACCGATACGCCGGCGCGCCGGCACGAACGCCGACAACACGTTGGCGCGAAAGGCCACCTGCATTTGCAACAAGGCGTCGAAGCGCCCCAGCGGCGCCAGCGACCGGCGTAATGCGCGCATGCCGGCCACGCCGCTGCGTTTGTCGTAGGCATGGAACTGCACGCCGGGCAGGCCGTCGAGCAGCTTGAGGCCCGCCTGGTCGATGATCCAGTGCAGCTGCGTCTGCGGGAAACCCGCTTGCAGCGTGCGCACCAGCGGCACCACATGGGTGACATCGCCAAGGGCGGACAAGCGCAGCAGACACAGCGATGCAGGCGTTACAGCCATGGTGTTGTTAGACTCGATAGATGGTTTCTTTCGACGCCACCGAAGCGCTGACGCCGTACCGCGAGGGCCGCGGGTATGGCGCCATTCTGTTCGACCGCGAACGGCTGCGGCAAGCCGATGCCGGGCTGTTTTCGCCGCAACGCTGGGGCGACAGGGCGCGGCCGGTCGGTGAGGGCGGGCGCGGCGGGGCCTGGTTTGTGGATGCGCCATTCGGCCGCAGCGTGCTGCGCCAGTACCTGCGTGGCGGCATGGCGGCGCGGGTGAGCCATGACCGGTATCTGTGGAAAGGTGCCGGACGCACGCGCAGCTTTGCCGAGTTCCGGCTGATGCGCGAACTGATCAAGCGCAAGTTGCCGGTGCCGCGTCCGCTGGCGGCCTGCTATCTGCGCGAAGGCCTGGGCTACCGCGCGGCCTTGTTGATGGAGCGGCTTGAAGATGTGCGCTCGCTGGCCGACCACGCGCAGGTGGCCGGACGTGGCGCACCGTGGGAGGCCACCGGCCAACTGATTGCGCGGTTTCATCGCGCCGGGCTGGATCACGCCGATCTCAACGCGCACAACATCCTGTTCGATGCCGGCGGACATGGCTGGTTGATCGATTTCGACCGCGGTGTGCTACGCATTCCGGCCACCCGCTGGCGCGAGCGTAACCTCAAGCGGCTGCACCGTTCGCTGCTGAAGCTGCGCGGCAACCGTAGCCGCGAAGAGGTCGACAAGGATTACCAGCGGCTGCATCGCGCGTATGAGCTGGCCTGGGGCCGGGGCTACTGATGCATTGGGCGTTGCGGGTGCAGGGGGTCGGCAATGCGTCGGCGGTGGCGCTCGGTTCGCCGATGGCCACCATCGAGCGCGACGGTGCGCCGTGGTTGACCATCGATTGCGGCAGCGAGGGGCTGACTGCCTATCAGGCCCATTACGGCCAGCTGCCGCAGGCGATCTTCATCACCCATGTGCACCTGGATCATGTCGGCGGGCTGGAGCGGATGTTCGTCGACAGCTATTTCTCCGAGCGGCGTGGGCGCACGCGCTTGTATGTGCCCGCGCCGGTGGTGCCGCTGCTGCAGCGGCGCATTGCCGATTACCCGAACGTGCTGGCAGAAGGCGGGGCGAACTTCTGGGACGCATTCCAATTGGTGCCGGTCGGCGATGCCTTCTGGCACGACGGGGTGCGGCTGGAAGTGTTCCCGGTACGCCACCACTGGCCCGAGACCGCTTACGGGCTGCGTCTGAAGGGCGCGCTGGTATGGACCGGCGACACCCGGCCGATCCCGGAAATGCTGAAGCGTTATGCCGACGACAACGAGCTCATCGCGCATGACTGCGGTGTTCACGGCAACCCGTCGCATACTGGTGTGGACGATTTGGAGCGGGAATACCCGCAGGACCTGTTGAGCCGCATGCTGCTGTACCACTACGCCAGCGACGCCGATGCCGATGTGCTGCGCGCGCGCGGCCATCGTGTTGCCGTGCCTGGGCAGCATCTGGCACTGGCGGACTCGACCGCTGCCACGGTGCGCTGATGGGCGCCCTGACTCTGCCCACCCTGGCCGGTGCGCCCATGCAGGACCGCTACGGCCGCCCGTTGCGCGACCTGCGCCTGTCGGTGATCGAGGCCTGCAACTTCCGCTGTGGCTATTGCATGCCGGCCGAT
The DNA here is from genome assembly GCF_040202405.1 of Xanthomonas sp. WHRI 6106. Classification (NCBI taxonomy): domain Bacteria; kingdom Pseudomonadati; phylum Pseudomonadota; class Gammaproteobacteria; order Lysobacterales; family Lysobacteraceae; genus Xanthomonas; species Xanthomonas sp. WHRI 6106. The sequence continues at coordinate 96,612 of NZ_JBEGFC010000001.1, forward strand.
CGCGTGCCGGACGACTACGGGTTCGATGCGCAGCAGCGCCTGAGCTTCGAGCAACTGGAAACCCTGGTGCGGGCCTTTGTTTCGGTGGGCGTGACCAAGGTCCGCCTGACCGGTGGCGAGCCACTGCTGCGGCGTGACCTGCCGGCCCTGATCGCGCGTCTGACGGCGATCGACGGCATCGAGGATCTGGCATTGACCACCAATGGCGTCCTGCTCGCGCGCCAGGCTGTGGCGCTGCGCCAGGCCGGGCTGCGCCGCATCACGGTCAGCATGGATGCGTTGGAGCCGGCATTGTTCAGACGCATGAGCGGCGACCGCGGCGATATCGCCCAGGTGCTGGCCGGGATTGCGGCTGCCGAGCAGGCCGGCTTCACGCGGTTGAAGATCAATTGCGTGGTGCAGCGTGGCGTCAACGAGGATCAGGTGCTGCCGCTGGTGGAGCACTTCCGCGGTACCGGTCACGTGCTGCGCTTCATTGAATTCATGGACGTGGGGAGCTGCAACGGCTGGTCACCGGAGGCGGTGGTGAGCTCTGCGCAACTGCACGAGCGCATCCATGCACGCTGGCCGCTGATGCCGCTGGACGCCAATTACACCGGCGAAGTCGCGCAGCGCCACGCATTTGCAGATGGCGCCGGCGAAGTGGGGTTCGTCAGTTCGGTCAGCGTGCCGTTCTGTGGCGACTGCCAGCGCGCGCGCGTTTCGGCCGACGGCCATCTGTATACCTGTCTGTTTGCCAGCCAGGGCCATGATCTGAAGCCAGCCTTGTCCGACGGCGAGTACGGGTTGGCGGAACACCTGCGTCAGCGCTGGAGCCTGCGTGGCGACCGCTACAGCGAGGTGCGTGCGGTGGCGGCGCCGCGGCGGGGTAAACCGGTGGAGATGTTTCTGATCGGCGGGTGAGTGCGGGCATGCTTCTGGCGCTATGCGCGCCGCACGCGTGCCTGCGCGATTTGCTGATGCGCTGTGCGCGGGCGTTGGCGCATTGCGCGGCACGGACTGGACGTCACTGCGTCCGGGCGTCCTGCGGTCGCAGCGGACGATGTGCAGCGATCGCTGCGCTAAGTGCGGATCTCGCTATCGATGACCGGGTCGACGGTGTTCGAAGCGTTGTGTTCTTGCAATCCTGCGCCGCTGGATCATCGGTCGACCGCCGGGTGACTGCCGGATTGCGTGCTGCCGCGCGTCGCGCTGGCGCAAGGATGCACACTGCTGGCAGCTGCTGTTCCATCAAGGCGCCTCGTTCACCGAGAATGCCGCATCCTGCCCGCCTATCACCGTGTAGTTCTCCATGCCTCCCAAATCACGTTCCGCGCGCCTGACCCACCTGGATGATGCCGGGCTCCCCACGATGGTGGATGTCTCGGACAAAGCGGTCACCGCACGCAGCGCCACGGCCGTCAGCCGGGTGCGTTTTCCCGTTGCGGTCGCAGCCCAGTTGCGTGCCAGCGGCCTGCGCAGTGCCAAAGGTGGCATCGTCGAGACGGCAGTGATCGCCGGCACGATGGCGGTCAAGCGTACGCATGAGCTGATCCCGTTCTGCCATCCGCTGCCGATCGATGCCTGCCGTTTCGAGATCGATTGGGCTGGAGAGCAGGTGCTGGACATCCAGTGCACGGTCCGTTGCGTGCATCGCACCGGCGTGGAGATGGAGGCCCTGACCGGCGCCAGCGTTGCGGCATTGACGGTGTATGACATGTGCAAGGCGCTGTCACACGCCATGACCATCGGGCCGACCAGGTTGGTCTCCAAGCGTGGCGGCAAGCGCGACATCGGAGCGGTGCGATGACCGCCACGGTGACGGTGTTGTATTTCGCCAGCCTGCGCGAGGCGGCAGGGATGGCCGACGAGCGCGTGCAGTCCAGCGCCCAGGACCTGCGGGGCCTGTATGCCGAGCTCGATGCACGGCACGGCCTGCGCTGGACGCCGGCGCAGTTGCGCGTCGCCGTCGATGGAGCGTTTGCGCGCTGGGAGGATGCGGTGCGCGACGGCAGCGAAGTGGTGTTCATTCCGCCAGTGTCGGGAGGTTGAACGTGAGCGAGCAGACAACTGCCGTGTTTGCGCTGTCCGACATTGCGTTGCCGGTCGATCACTTGCGTGCAGGGATGGAGCATCCGCACGCCGGCGCCTTCGCCAGTTTCGAGGGCTGGGTGCGCGACCACAATGAAGGCCGCGGCGTTGCCGGCTTGCGCTACGAAGCCTATGCCGCACTCGCCCAGGCCGAAGGCCAGCGCGTGCTCGATGAGGCGGTCAGCCGCTTCGCCATCGTGCAGGCGCAGTGCGTGCATCGTGTGGGCGAGCTGCGTATCGGCGAGATGGCGGTGTGGGTCGGTGTGAGTGCGGCGCATCGCGGCGCCGCGTTCGACGCCTGCCGTTACATCATCGACGAGGTCAAGGCGCGCGTGCCGATCTGGAAGCACGAGCACTACCTGGAAGGGGATGCGGGCTGGCTGCATCCGGAGGCGTAGGTGAAGGCAGCGCAGTGGCGTGCCGAGCACTGCAAGTCTCACGTTGACGATGGCCAGCGGCTTCAGGCATCTGTCGCGCGCGTCAATGCGCTTGTGCAGTGCCCGGCCCTGCGCACGCCAGCTCGGTCCGCAACGCGGCACTCATTAGTGCAACTGCAGTTGGTCAGGAGCGGGTACGCGTTGAAGCTCCGGTGGTGTCCCGGCCGCTTATCTGCTCGAGCGCAATGAGCGATTCACGCCCAGCCGGGCGTCGCAGCGCGTTGCATCAATCCGCGTCGTAGGCGCCTTTGGCGCGCAGTTTCCTGGTGCGGGCGCTCGGCTGTCGCCAAGACCGCCATCAGGGACGGACGAGGGGTTTGCATGCGGTGCGAAGCACGACACCGACGGCCTGCACGGCAACATCGCCAACAACAGCGCACTGATGTTCCTACAGAACGCCAATGGAACTGCAGAGCGTGGTTGCCGCGTGATGCAGGCAAGTGTACCGCTGTGGCGGCGACTGGCCGGCCCGGCGCGTGCTGGAGGTTGGGGTGGTGTCCCCGCCGGTTGACCTCGGCGCCCGCATCAATCGATACCGTTGCTGCCTTCCGGCCCTGGCGGGATTTTCGATCTAGCGTCGCGAGGGACCGACGGGGCCACCATAAGACGTGGGCCACTGGCGTGGCCCGGGATCTGCTGCGACGGTGTCATCGCGCACATCATGAAACTGGCGGAGAGAGGGGGATTCGAACCCCCGAAGCGCGGTTTAGACGCTTACACACTTTCCAGGCGTGCTCCTTCAACCACTCGGACACCTCTCCGTACCTGCACGACCGGGGCCTTACAGGGCCGCAAATTCTAGCGGTCGCCGGCCCATACCACAAGCTGAATCTTGCAGGCGCAGTCGATGAGACGGGCCGTGGCACAATATCGGCTCAGAACAAGCTGGTTGCCCGATGTCTTATCTCGTTCTCGCCCGCAAGTGGCGCCCGAAGCGTTTTGCCGAACTCGTGGGCCAGGAACACGTGGTCCGCGCGCTCAGTAACGCGCTCGACAGTGGGCGCGTGCACCACGCGTTTCTGTTCACCGGCACGCGCGGCGTGGGCAAGACCACCATCGCGCGCATCTTCGCCAAGTCGCTGAACTGCGAGACAGGCACCAGCGCCGACCCGTGCGGGACGTGCCCGGCCTGCCTGGACATCGATGCCGGCCGCTATATCGACCTGCTGGAAATCGACGCCGCATCCAACACCGGCGTGGATGACGTGCGCGAGGTGATCGAGAATGCCCAGTACATGCCCTCGCGCGGCAAGTTCAAGGTCTATCTGATCGACGAAGTGCACATGCTCTCCAAGGCGGCGTTCAATGCGTTGCTGAAGACGCTGGAAGAGCCGCCGGAGCATGTGAAGTTCCTGCTGGCCACCACCGACCCGCAAAAGCTGCCGGTGACCGTGCTGTCGCGCTGCCTGCAGTTCAACCTCAAGCGGCTGGACGAGGATCAGATCCAGGGGCAGATGACGCGGATCCTGGCGGCCGAAGAGATCGAATCGGATCCGTCGGCGATCGTGCAGCTGTCCAAGGCGGCCGATGGCTCGCTGCGCGATGGTTTGTCGCTGCTGGATCAGGCGATCGCCTACGCCGGCGGCGCGCTGCGTGAGGACGTGGTGCGCACCATGCTGGGCACGGTCGATCGCACCCAGGTTGGGGCGATGCTGCAATCGCTGGCCGATGGCGATGGCGCGCGCCTGCTGCAGGTGGTGGCCGCGCTGGCTGAATTTTCGCCCGATTGGAGCGGCGTGCTGGAAGCCCTGGCCGAGGCGCTGCACCGGGTGCAGGTGCAGCAGCTGGTGCCATCGGTGGCCTTTGTGGGCGATGGGATCGACCCGACCCCGTTTGCCGCGCAGCTGCGCCCGGAAGTGGTGCAGCTGTGGTACCAGATGGCGCTCAATGGGCGCCGCGATCTGTATCTGGCGCCGAGCCCGCGCGCCGGGTTCGAAATGGCGGTGCTGCGCATGCTGGCCTTCCGGCCCGCGGCGGCGGTGCCTGCCGGTAGCAGCGACGACGGCCGTGGGGCCAGTGCCGGCAGTGGCACACGCGTGGCGGGCGCAGGCGTGCAGGCCGCTGCGCCTGCTGCCGCGGCCGCAGCTCCTGCAGCGATGCCGGCAGCGGCGATGGAAGCAGTGGCTGCGCCAAACGTGGCAGTTGCCGCTGCTGCGCCAGCAGCGGTCGTGGCAGCGCCGGTGGTCTCGCTGGCTGCTTCGGCGGTTCCCGCGGGCGCTGCGCCTGCGCGCACTGACGACACCCCACCCTGGGCGGTGGACGACGCACCAGTGAGGACGCCTGCCGCAGTGAGGGAGATCTCGGCTGCCGCATCCGGGGCGGCCACTGCCCCGTCGATCGCGTCGCCCTCGGTCATGGCCACGCCAGAAGCGGCCATGGCGCCTCCCTTGGACGCTGCAGATCCTGCAGCGGCCATCGAAACGATGGCGGCGACGCCGCCGTCGCACGTTGCAGCAGCATCCCCGGCGCCATCCACCGATGCGGCGGCGCCGATCGACGATGGCCGCATCGCCGATGCCGAACAGTGGCTGGAGCTGGTCACGCGCAGCGGCTTGAATGGCCCGTCGCGACAGCTTGCCGCCAACGCTGCGTTTATCGGGCATCGCGATGGCGTGCTGCGGCTGGCGCTGGCGCCGGGCTTCGAATACCTCAACTCAGAGCGCTCCATCGCCAACCTGGCTCAGGCATTGGCGCCGGTGCTGGGCGACACTCCGCGCATCGTGATCGAAACCGGCAACGCCGATGTCGAGACCTTGCACGAGCGGGCCAACCGCCAGAAAGGCGAGCGCCAGAGCGCAGCCGAAATCACCTTCATGAACGACCCCAATGTGCAGCAGCTGATTCAGCAGCAGGGCGCGCGGGTCGTCCCCGATTCCATCCGCCCTTACGACGAGTAACGCCCCATGCGTGGAAACATTGCCCAATTGATGCAGCAGGCGCAGAAGATGCAGGAAAACCTGCAGCGCGCCCAGGAAGAACTGGCCAAGCTGGAAGTCACCGGCACCGCCGGCGGCGGCATGGTCAGCGTGACGCTGACCGGCGCCAAGGAGTGCCGCAAGGTGCGCATCGACCCGAGCATCCTGTCCGACCAGGAAATGGCCGAAGACCTGATCGCCGCTGCGTTCAACGACGCCTCCAACAAGATCGACGCCGAATCCAAGGACCGCATGGGCTCGGCCACCGCCGGCATGCAGCTGCCGCCCGGCATGAAGTTGCCGTTCTGATCGAGGGGATTCGGGAGTCGGGATTGGGGATTCGCTAGAAGCGAGGCTCGCTTCTGCGTTTGCCAATCCCGAATCTCAACTCCCGAATCCCGGCCGCCCAATGTCCACTCTGCTCGAACAACTGATCGAGGCCTTCCGGGTATTGCCCGGTGTGGGCCAGAAATCGGCGCAGCGCATGGCCTACCACGTGCTCGAGCGCGAGCGCGAGGGCGGGCGGCGCCTGGCCGCGGCGCTGGGAAATGCGGTGGAAAAGGTCGGGCATTGCGTGCAATGCCGCGATTTCACCGAATCGGAAGTCTGCACCATCTGCGCCAGCAGCAGCCGTGACCGACAGCAGCTGTGCGTGGTCGAGTCGCCGGCCGATCGCCTGGCGATCGAGCATGCCACCGGCTACCGCGGCCTGTATTTCATCCTGCAGGGGCGCCTGTCGCCGCTTGATGGCATCGGCCCGCGCGAGCTGGGGCTGGACCGCCTCGGCGAGCGCCTGGCCGGCGGTGAAGTGACCGAAATGATCATCGCCACCAATGCCACCGTGGAGGGCGAGGCAACCGCCCATTACCTGGCGCAGCTGGCGCGTCAGCATGCGGTACGGCCAAGTCGGCTCGCCCAGGGCATGCCGCTGGGCGGCGAGCTGGAATACGTCGACCGCGGCACCCTGTCGCACGCCTTCGGCACCCGCAGTGAGGTGCTTTGAGGACGGGGATTGGGGAGTCGGGATTGGGGATTCGCAAAAGCCGGTCGGCGCGCGCGGTAAGCTTTGGCCAATCCCGAATCCCGAATCCCGTCTATGACCGACACCATCTTCGGCAAAATCATTCGTCGCGAAATTCCGGCCACCATCGTTTATGAAGACGACGAGGTGCTGGGCTTTGAGGACATCGCACCGCAGGCGCCGGTGCATGTGCTCTTCATTCCCAAGCAGCACGCCATTCCCACCCTGGACGATGTGCCGCCGGAGCAGGCGCTGCTGGTCGGCAAGCTGGCCATTGCGGCGGCGGCCTACGCGCGCGCGCAGGGACTGGCGCAGGACGGCTACCGCATCGTGATGAACTGCCGCGAGCATGCCGGCCAGACGGTCTTCCATATCCATCTGCACCTGCTGGCCGGTGCACCGCTGGGCCGCTTCGGCACCCCCTGACGGGACGTCGCCACCGATGTGGCCGAACAGATGGTCGAGCGGCAACGGCAGGCCGGGCTTGAGCATGGCCTGTCGTTGCTACTGCGGTCACGAGCCGATGCACACCAATAGGCGCTCATGGCAGCCGTGTAGCCGCGCAGCCGCGATTCCGGCCTTGTTGCGCCCGCGTAGCGCCGGGGCCGGCGAAATGGCGAAATAACGATCCTGCCGAGACGCGCCGCAGGCGGCTTGATCCGCACCAACAAAAACGCCGCTCCTTCAAGAGCGGCGTTTTGCATCGCGGCTGACTCAGCGGTGGATTACCACCAACCGCGGCCCCAACCCCAGCCGCCGCCCCAGCGCGGACCCCACGGGTCGCCCCAGGGGCCGTACGGGTAGGCCGGAATCACGTCGACGTCGCGCACTTCCGGCCACAGATACACCACATCGGCAGCCACCTTGGGCAGCTTGTAGTCGTACTCGCCGATCTTGGTGGTTTCATAGCCTTCGATCTTGCCGATGAAGGTGACCTCGCGGCCCGGCTCGAACACGGCCGGATCATAGAAGCCCGAGCGGCATGCCAGGAAGCGGCCATCGCTGGCATCCACCGCATTGCGGTCCGGACGGCCACTGGCGTTGAGCGGACGCGAGATCAGCTCGAAGCAGGTCTGGCCCTGGGCGGGTTTGGTCTGAATGATCTTGCCGCCCCAGCGCACCGAGGTGCCCAGCTGCGCGCTGGCAGTGGAATCGCTCGGGCTGACCGTGGGGAACTGGCCCTGCAGCGGCTTGGGCGCGGTCGCGCAGGCTGCGAGCCCGAGCACAGCGACAATGGGGAACAGAAAACGGGTACTCATGAGGAAGCTCCGGTTCGCGGGCGATGCTGCAGCAGGTCTTTCAGGAGAGTGGCGCTGTCGGAATCAGCGCCAGCGTATCGCGCGGCAGCGAAACGTTGGCTGAGCGCCAACAGTGCCGTGTCCGGGTGCGAACGGGCGACGCGTTGCGCCCAGTCAATGGCCGGTTCGTGGGGTTCGCGGGCCAGGCCCAGCTTGCCGTAGCGGCGACTCAGCCGATGCCAGGCGCGCAGTAGCGGGTCGCGTTCGCGCTCGCCGCGAGCCAGCAGCCAGCCCATCCAGGCCAGGGCACTGACGGCAAACACGCCGAAGATGGCAGCCAGTTGCGTGGGCTCCAGGCGGTCGATGCCGAACGGCTGCAGCAGGCGCTGCTGGCGGTCGGCATTGAACGACAGCACCAGGTCGTTCCAGCCGCGCCGCAGCCAGTCGCCGACCTGGCTCAGGCCGGCCCAGGTGCCGAGCTGGGCCAGGCCGGCGCCGCCATCGGTCTGCAGGCGATCTTCCAGCGTGTCGTAGATGCGTTCCGGCGCCACCGCGGCAGTCGGGTCCACGCGCACCCAGCCGCGGCCGGCCAGCCACACCTCGGTCCAGGCATGGGCATCCATGCGCCGCACCACCCAGTAGTTGCCCAGCCCGTTGTAGGTGCCGCCGGCATAGCCGGTGACCACGCGCGCCGGGATGCCGGCCGCACGCATCAGCACCACGAATGAAGAACTGAAGTGTTCGCAGAAACCGGCCTTTTGCTGGAACAGGAATACATCCACGCTGTTGCGGCCGAGCAGCGGCGTATCCAGCGTGTAGGCGAATTCGCGGGTGATCCAGCCCAGCGCGCGCTGCACCACCGCATCGTCGTTGCTGCCGGCCTCCGCGCGCCATTGCCGGGCCAGGGTGAGCGTGCGCGGATTGAAGCCTGGAGGCAGCGCGAGCGCGCGCTTGCGTAGCTGGTCGGGCAGGTCGGTATCGAAACGGGTGGGCGGTGCCGATTGCAGCTCCCAGCGCGTCAAGGCGCTCAACGGGCGCTGCGCGAACAGTTCGTAATCGGGTGAGAGCTCGGCGTTGGCAACGCCCCGAGTCGGCAGGTCCAGCGACACCAGCTGGCGACGATCGGTGGGCTCGTAGTCCAGTCGGTAACGATAGGTTTGCGGGCCTGCGGTGACCGAGGCGGGCTGGCCGCGGCCGGTCCAGCGCGCGCGCTGCCAGGTACGGCCATCGAAGTCCCACATCACCGGTCCGCGCCAGTAGCGTTGCTGCGGCGGTGGCGCATTGCCGGTGAACTGCACGCGCAAGGCCGGGCTGTCGTCGGCCATCAGGTCGATCCATTCGCCCGGGGACATGTTGTCCGACAGGCCGGGCCGCGACAGTGCGCGCTCGGACACGCCCCACAACGGCGAACTCAGGCGCGGCAGCAGCCAGAAGGTGACCAGCGCCAGCGGCACGCCGATGGCGACCAGTTTGCCGATGCTGCGTAGCTGCAGGCGCAGGCCGGGCGTGCCGGTGCGGTGCTCTTCGTCGGCCAGCCGCTGCATGCTGAGCAGGGCGCTGACCACCGCCAGCAGCGCCAGGCCCATCGTCGTCGGGCCCTGGTCGAGCAGGAAGGCCGCAAACGGCGCAAACAATGCAAAGCCCAGCAGGCTGCGCGCATCGCGCAGGGTGCGCAGTTCGGAGGCCTTGATCGCCAGCATCGCCGCCAGCACCGCGCAGCCGGTGTCGCGCCCGAAACGCATGCCAATTTGCCAGTACACCGCCGCCAGCATCGCGATCACCAGCAGGACGCGCACCGGTGCCATCAGGGTGCCGCGCCAGCTCATCACGCCCACCAGCAGTGCGGCGATGGCGATGGTGGAGGCCAGCAACCCGGGCAGCTGCAGCAGCAACGGCGTGAGCGCCAGCCAGCTGGTGGCCAGCACCCAGCCACGGCCGGCCTGGGAAATGGGAAGGGCGGGCTCAGTCATGGGGCAGCAGCGCCAGCGCGCGCAGGCAGAGGTGATGGTGCGAAGGCCCCTGTGCAGGGCCCAGCGGGGGTTGGCCCGGCAGCAGCAGCCGGTAGCGTCGCCCGTCGCGCTCGGCCAGGTTGACCCAGCGCGCCAGCCGCGCGATGCGGCGCTCGTAGGGCAGCGCGTGGAGGCTGCGCCAGTCCAGCGTCACTTCGATACCGAGCGGTTGCTCGTACTCGCGCACCAGCAAGGTGTCGCGCCGCGCCGAGTGCTTCCAGGAAATCGTGCGTGGCGCATCGCCTGTGCGGTACGGGCGCAGCTGATGCAGTTCCTCGCCTTGCGCGTGCAGCCGGGTCTGGTTGGGCGACCCGGCGCCCTCGGGCAATGACGGCCCCTGTTCTTCGGGTCTGGGGTAGGCCAGCAGCGGCGTTTCCGGCCACGCCCACGACCATGCCCGTACCAGCCCCAGTGGTTGGGTACTGGACAGGCGGATGCGTTCGATGTCCTGCCAGCCGCGGCGTGCGGTGGGCACCAGCAAGTCGACCTCGGCCATGTCGTGGTCGACCAGCGAACAGAAGCCGCTGCTGTCCAGATGATCCAGGCGCACGCCGCGGCGCGCGCGGGTGTCGCGGCGTGCCAGCGACACCCGCATGCGCAGCGGCTCGCCGGCCACCACCGGCTCGGCCGACACCGCCTCGATCCGCAGCGCCGACAACTGCAGGTGCGCCATGATGCTGCTGGCGACCCCGGCGGTGGCCAACAGCAGCGCCAGCAGCAGCGCGGGGTTGTTGTTGTAGTTCAGCGCGCCCAGCAGCATCGCCAGCAACAGTGCGGTGACGAACAGTCCGAAGCGGGTGGGCAGCACATAGATGCGCCGCCGGTCCAGCACGATCGGCAAGGCTTCGGCTCCCCGCGGACGCGCCAGCAGGCTGAGCCGGCGGCCGATGCCGCGCAGTGGCGCACGCACCTGGGTCAGTCCACCGGCACACTGTGCAGCAGCGCCTTGGCCAGCGCCGGCCCGGACGAGGATTCGGCCTCCGGCACCAGCCGGTGCCCGGCCACGGCGACAAACAGCGCCTGCACGTCTTCCGGTAGCACATGTTCGCGCCCCAGCAGCAGCGCGTAGGCCTTGGCGGCACGCAACAGCGCGATGCCGGCGCGTGGCGACAGCCCCACGCGCACCCCGGCGTGCTGACGGCTGCGCAGCAGCAAGGCCTGCACATAACCGATCAAGGCATCGCTGGTGTGGACCTGGCCGACCACTGCGCGCAGCGCCACCACGTCGGCGTCGCTGAGTTGCGGGGCGGCTTGGGCGATCAGCTCGCGTCGGTCGGTGCCCGACAGCAGCGCGCGCTCGGCATCGGCGCTGGGGTAGCCCAGACTCAGCCGCAGCAGGAAGCGGTCCAGTTGCGAATCGGGTAGCGGGAACGTGCCGGACAGATCGACCGGGTTCTGCGTGGCGATCACGAAGAACGGCTCCGGCAACGCATGCGTCACGCCGTCCAGTGTCACCTGCTGCTCGGCCATGGCTTCGAGCAGCGAGCTTTGCGTGCGCGGCGGAGCGCGATTGATCTCATCGGCCAGCAGCACGTTGGTGAACACCGGGCCGGGATGGAACTGGAACTGGCGCGAGGCCGCGTCGTAGACCGACACGCCCAGCACATCGGCCGGCAGCAGGTCGGAGGTGAACTGCACGCGCTGGAAGCCCAGCCCCAGGCTGGACGCCATCGCGTGGGCCAGGGTGGTCTTGCCCAGGCCGGGCAGATCCTCGATCAGCAGATGGCCGCCGGACAGCAGCGCCACGAACGCCAGCCGCACTTCCTGCGCCTTGCCCAGCAGCAGCGAATTGACCTGGTCTTGCGCGCGCCGCAGCGATTGACGCAGCGCATCGGTTAGCATTTCCGTGGAACGCAGCGGTGTCGACATCACAATTCCGTAGGTGAGAAGAAGAGTGCACAGGGCAATGCAGGGGGACCAACGCGCACATCGCACCTTCGTGATCCTGTGGACACTGGCGACGGCCGTCAAGCTATTGATCGCCGCACGCTTGCCGCTATTCGTGGACGAGGCGTTTTACTGGCAGGAAGGTCAGCATCTGGCCGCAGCCTACTCGGATCTGCCGGGCCTGACCGCCTGGCTGGCGCGGCTGGGCGTGGAGCTGGGCGGGCATCATCTGCTGGCCTTGCGGCTGCCGTTCCTGGCCATCGCCGCGCTGATTCCCTGGTTGATCGCGCACATCGCCACGCGCTGGTTCGGCTCCACCCTGGGCTGGCAGGCCGGCAGCCTGACCCTGCTGATGCCGCTGTCGGCCACGCTGGGCATCCTGGCGGTGCCGGACGTGCCGATGGCCCTGGCAGCGGTGCTGTGCATGGACGCTGGCGCGCGCTTGCTGCGCGAGGTCGATGCCACCAGTGCGCTGGAGCTCGCCATCGGTCTGGTGATCGGCGCGCTCAGCCACTACCGCTTTGCCGGCGTGATCGGGGTGGGCTGCATCGCGCTGCTGTGCATTCCGCAAGGGCGCACGGTGATGCGCGACCCGCGCATCTGGATGGCGCTGACGGTGGGCGCGATGAGCTGGCTGCCGCTGCTGTTCTGGAACACCGACCATGACGAGGCCGGCCTGCGCTTCCAGTTGGTCGACCGGCACCCGTGGCGCTTTCAGATCACCGGGCTGTGGTTTCTGCTGATCCAGGCGGCACTGGTGACGCCGTTGCTGGCCTGGGCAATGGTCAAGGTGGGCCTGGCCGGCACGCGGACCGGTGGCGGTTCGCGTGCGCAGTGGCGTTACTTCGGTTTGCTGGGCGGCATTTCGACCGTGGCGATCTTCGTGCTCGGGTTCTTCAGCGATGTCGAGCGGATCAGCTTCCATTGGCCACTGCCGGGGTATCTGGCGCTGCTGGTGGCGGTGCCGGTGATCCTGATGCGCTGGCCGCACCCGCTGCGCCGTGCGGCGTGGCTGATCGCGCTGCTCGGCACGCTTGGTGCGTATGGCTATTACCTGGCCGTCTCGGTGCCGTCGATCCGCGCGCACGCGGCTGGCGAAAAATACTACCCGCGCAACTTTGCCGGCTGGAACGATCTGGCGCGCGCGGTCAAACGTCAGCTGGCGCAGATGCCGCCGGGCACGCGCGTGCTGGCAGAAAACTTCAAGGTCGGCGCCGAGCTCGGTTTCCAGTTGCACGACGCCAATATCGAGGTGCTGCGCGCCGACTTGAACGACAAGCACGGGCGCAGTGCGCAGTTGCTGCAGTGGGGGTTGCTCAGCGATGGCACGCGGGATGGGCCGCGATTGCTGGTGCTGTCGCCCAGCGATCAGCGTTACCGCGATCTGCTCGTGCGCTACCACGACATCTGCAAGATGGTCGGGCCATTGCCATCGCCCACCGTCGTCTCCACCGATCACGGCTATCAGCGCTTCCTGCTGCTTGCATTGCCGGCGCAGCACGCACCCGGGGCGTGCGTCACCCCGGCGATGGCCTGGATCGACGCGCCGCTGCCGGACGCGGCGGTGTCCGGCCAGGTTCAGGTGCGCGGTTGGGCATTCAAGGACGGCGTCGGCCTGGCGGCCGTGGAGCTGCTGCTGAACGGTCGCCCGGTTGCGCAGGCCGATTACGGCAGCGCGCTGGACGTGCGCCCGTACTGGAAGATTTCCACCGACCCGCAGCACCCGAACGTCGGCTTCTCCGCCACGCTCGACACGCACGCGCTGCCGCCAGGCACGCATTGGTTGGGACTGCGCCTGCACGGCCGCGACGGCAGCGTCGAGGACTGGTGGGAGCAGCCCGTCACCGTTCCCGCACCCTAGATCGCCCAATGACGCAATCCTTGCCTGTTACCCATCCCGCACCGCTGTCCGGGATTCGAATCGCCGTGCTGGTGCCTTGCCATGACGAAGCGGCAACAGTGGCCGAGGTGGTCGGCGCGTTTGCTGCCGCCCTGCCGGGCGCGGTGATCTACGTGCTGGACAACAATTCCAGCGATGCCACCGCAGCAGTCGCCGCCGCAGCAGGTGCACAGGTATGTCGTGTCGCACTGCAAGGCAAGGGCAACGTGGTGCGGCGTGGATTTGCCGACGTCGAAGCCGACATCTACGTGCTGGTCGACGGCGATGCCACCTACGACGCCGGTGCTGCGCCCGCGCTGGTGCGCAAGCTCATCGACGAACGCCTGGACATGGTGGTCGGCGCGCGGCGCGATCAGCAGCAGGCCGCCTATCGCCCGGGCCATCGGCTGGGGAACGTGTTGCTGACGCGGTGCGCCGGGCTGCTGTTCGGGCGCAGTTTCGATGACATGCTGTCCGGGTACCGGGTGTTCTCGCGGCGCTACGTCAAATCCTTCGCGGCCCATGCCCATGGTTTCGAGACCGAAACCGAACTGGCCGTGCACGCATTGCAGTTGCGCATGCCGGTGGCCGAGGTCGAAACCGCCTACGGCGTGCGCCCGGAAGGCTCGCAAAGCAAGTTGAATACCTGGCGCGATGGCTGGCGCATCCTCACCACGATCGCCAAGTTGTTCAAGGCCGAGCGGCCGCTGTTGTTTTTCTCGGTGGGTTTTATTGCCTGTGCCCTGGCTTCGGTGGGGTTGGCGATCCCGTTGTTTGAAACCTACGCCCAGACCGGCCTGGTTCCGCGCTTTCCTACCGCCATCCTGTGCGTGGCGCTGATGCTGCTGGGGTTCTTGTTGCTGGCCTGCGGGTTGATCCTGGATACCGTCACCCGTGGACGCATCGAGGCCAAGCATCTGGCCTATCTTGCCGAGCCCTTGCTGGGGCCGGGGGCGCATCGATGAGTGCCCTGTTCGCGCGCGTCTACGCCGGCGCTGCCGTCTCCGGACGGGGGCGCAGGATCGCCCGCTTGTTGCATTGGGCCGATCACCGCTTCGCGTTCCGGCGTCCAGCCAACGTGGTCGCGGCGGTGACCGCCGTTGCGCTGCTAGGTGGTCTGGTGGCGTTGTGTCTTGGGCAGGATGCCAACTGGGACCTGCGCAATTACCACGTCTATAACGGCTATGCGTGGTGGCACGGTCGCCTGACCCAGGATCTGGCTCCGGCACAGTTGCAGAGCTATTTCAATCCGGCGCTGGATATCGTCCAGTACGGGCTGCTGACACGCTGGCCCGGGCCAATGGCCGGCGCGCTGATGGGCGTGCTGCATGCATTAGTGTTCGTGCCGGTGGCGGCAATCGCCTGGTATGTGCTGGAGGCAGACTCCCAGCGCGCTCGCCTCGCCCCGCTGCTGGCGCTGGCTGGCCTGTGCAGCGCGGCATTCCTTTCCGAATTTGCCAACACCATGGGCGATGCAAGCACGGCGCTGCCATTGCTCGCGGCGCTGGCATTGGTGATGCGCGCGCAGCGCCGACAACAGGCCGGTAGTGCGCTTGCTGCGGGTCATTGGCTGCTCGCCGGGTTTTTGCTTGGTCTCGCCGTGGCGTGCAAGTTGACCAACGCGCCTTATGCAGTGGCATTGGCTTGTGCGGCGCTCTGCGCCGGTGGGCGGCCGCGCGCACGGGCGCTGGGTGTGGTGAGCATGGCGCTAACGGCATTGCTGGTCTTTGCCGTGATCGCTGCCCCCTGGTATCTGCGGGTCTGGGAGCAGTTCGGCAACCCCTTGTTTCCGCAGTTCAATGGCCTGTTTCGCGCGCCACTCGCGCAACCTGTCTCGCTAGGTGACACCCGTTGGCTGCCGCGCAATGTTGGCGAGTGGTTGGCGTGGCCGCTGGTACTGACCTTCAATCCCTGGCGGGTGAGTGAAATTGCGCTGTTTCAATGCATCTGGGCACTGCTTTATCTGGCCGTGCTGGGAATCGTGGGGCGTGCGCTATGGCGCAGGTCGTTGCCCGTTCCCGGCTGGAATGCACAGGCGATGACGCTGCTGGTGTTTGTCGGCGTGGGTTATCTGCTCTGGCAGAGCATGTTTTCGATCCATCGTTACCTGGCGGCGTTGGAACTACTGGCGCCGTTGGCGCTCTGGCTTTGCTGTCAGCGGCTGTTCGCTGCCGCCCGGGCCCGCACTTTGGCCGCCTGCCTGGTGCTCTTTAGTGCGGTGATTGCGCTCGGGGGCTGGAACGACTGGGGCCATGAATCGTGGGCACGGCACAGCATCCAGGTGCAGCCACCACCGATCGATGCACCGGCGTCCAGTACCGTGTTACTGGTCGGAAACCAGCCACAGGCATGGCGGATTGCGCTGCTTGCGCCAGCGGCACGCTATGTCGGTGTGGCCAGCAACCTTGCCGAGTCGGATGCCTATCGCGCCCGCGTGCGCGCACTGGTGGCAGAGCGGCCCCAGCTGTATGCGTTATGGGATGCTACCCAGGACAAGCAGACCCCCCGCGTGGAACGGATGAATCGGTGGGCGCGGCGTCTGGGATGGAGTGCTGGACCGGAATGCGCCCAATTGCGCTGGCTGACGGCGCATGGATTGCGTGCCGAACTCGATGCATCCCGGCCCGGACTGTGTCAGCTGCGCGTTCCCGAGTACAAGGCGAGGGAATTGGTGGCTGCCGATCACCGCCTATTGGAGCAGGCGCGGCAACAGCTGCTTGCCTATGGGGTGAAGCTGGATCCGGCGAGTTGTCGCAGGCTTTCCTCGCAAATCGGGCAGGGGGAGTATCCCTACCAGTTCTGCAGGCTCGATCGATGAGGCCAGGCGATAGCTCAGGGCAGTTGAAACCCCGCCTGACGCAGTAACCGTGCCAGCGCGATCAGCGGCAGCCCGATCAGGGCCGTGGGGTCCTCAGAGCGAATCGCATCGAACAGGCTGATGCCAAGGCCCTCGCATTTGAAGCTGCCGGCACACTCCAGTGCGGGTTCGGTGGCCAGGTAACGCGCGATCGCGTCGGGCGTCAGCGGGCGAAGCTGGACTTCGGTCAGGTCCAGGGCGTGAAAGGCGCCCTCCGGGCCGATCAGGCTGACCGCGGTGTGGAAGCGCATCGTGCGCCCGGACATGGCGCTCAACTGCGCGCGTGCCTGGTCCAGGGTGCCGGGCTTGCCCAGCGCCTGGCCGTCGAGGTCGGCCATCTGATCCGAGCCGATCACCCAGGCGTCGGGCGCGTGGGTCGCGATGGCGGCGGCCTTTTCGGCAGCCAGGCGGCTTGCGAGGGCACTCGGGGCCTCACCCGGCTGCGCCCGCTCATCGACCTGCGGGCGTGCGGTGGTGAAGTCCAGTTGCAGGCGGCCAAGCAGCTCGCGCCGGTACACGGAAGTGGAGGCTAGGATCAGGCGTGGCATCATGGACGCTGCTGGAAACGGGCAGGGCAGTCTGCCAGTCTGCACCCGGTGCAGCACACTGAAGGGGTGCATTTGACATGGCCACGGCGGGTCTTTAACATTCTGCGGCTTATGTCCGCGAACGTACCCGAAATGCTGGATGCTTGGCGGATGGTCGCAGCGCGCAGGCGCTTCGATGGCCGCATCCCGCTCTCTGCGATGACCCGTCTGCAGGGGAGTCTGGTCGATACCGAAGGCGAGTGTGTCTATTCGCTCCAGTTCGATCAGGACGCTCTGCTCAAGGTCGCCTATGTCGAACTCAGCATCGATGTCGAGCTGCCGCTGGCCTGCCAGCGCACCTTGCAGCGTTTTCTGTACCCGGTGCAGATCAGGCAGCGTCTTGGCCTGATCCGCGACGAGGACGAAGAAGCCGCGTTGCCGCCGGATTACGAAGCCTTGCTGGTGCCCGACGACGGCATGTTGCGGGCGGCGGACCTGGTGGAGGACGAACTGGTGCTGTCGGTGCCAGTGGTGCCGATGGCGCCGGGCAGCGAAGCGATCGATGCCGAATGGGTTCCGACCCAGGAAGAGCAGGACAAGGCCAGTCCGTTCGCGGCGCTGGCAGCGTTGAAGAAACAGTAACCGCCGCTGTTAAGGGCGGAAAAACAGGTCGACGCGGGCGTAGAGCGTGCTGTTCGACTCAACAGACAAGTTATCGAACTAAAGTTGGAGCAATCCCATGGCTGTGCAGAAATCCCGTGTCACCCCGTCCCGTCGCGGCCAGCGTCGTTCGCACGACGCCCTGACCGCCAAGCAGCTGTCGACCGACCCGACCAGCGGCGAGATCCATCTGCGCCACCACATCACCGCTGACGGTTACTACCGCGGCAAGAAGGTGATCGCGACCAAGTCGTCGGCCATTCAAGAAGATTGATTCGTGGCACCCGGCGCCTCTGCGCGGCCGGGTGACTCTCGCTTCTTCCGGAGCCGCCGGTCACCGCGGCTCTTGCACCAGGAAACAGTATGAGCAAGCGGATCTATTCCAGAATCGCGGGCACGGGTAGCTATTTGCCCGAAAAGGTGTTGACCAACGACGACATGTCCAAGATCGTCGACACCAGCGATGAATGGATCTTCTCGCGCACTGGTATCCGTGAGCGTCACATCGTCGCCGACGACCAGACCACCAGCGATCTGGCGTATTTCGCCTCGCTGAAGGCGATGGAAGCGGCCGGCGTCACCGCCGACGAGATCGACCTGATCGTCATCGGCACCACCACCCCCGACCTGATCTTCCCGTCCACGGCCTGCCTGCTGCAGGCGCGGCTGGGCAACGTCGGCTGCGGGGCGATGGATGTCAACGCGGCCTGCTCGGGCTTCGTCTACGCGCTCAGCGTGGCCGATAAGTTCGTGCGCAGCGGCGATGCCAAGACCGTGCTGGTGGTCGGCGCCGAGACCCTGACCCGCATCGTCGACTGGACCGACCGCACCACCTGCGTGCTGTTCGGCGACGGTGCCGGTGCGGTAATCCTCAAGGCCGACGAAGAAACCGGCATCCTCAGCACCCACCTGCATGCCGATGGCAGCAAGAAGGAACTGCTGTGGGACCCGGTGGGCGTGTCGGTCGGCTTCGGTGAAGGCAAGAACGGCGGTGGCGCGTTGCTGATGAAGGGCAACGACGTGTTCAAGTACGCGGTCAAGGCGCTGGATTCGGTGGTCGATGAGACCCTGGCCGCCAACGGCTACGACAAGCACGACCTGGACTGGCTGATCCCGCATCAGGCCAACCTGCGCATCATCGAGGCCACCGCCAAGCGGCTGGACCTGCCGATGGAGCAGGTGGTGGTCACCGTGGATCGCCACGGCAACACCTCGTCGGCCTCGGTGCCGCTCGCGCTGGACGAAGCGGTCCGCTCGGGCCGCGTGCAGCGCGGCCAATTGCTGCTGCTGGAAGCGTTCGGTGGTGGATTTACCTGGGGCTCGGCGCTGCTGCGCTACTGAGTCCCGCAGGCCCGGCCGCGTCCGCCGGCTGGGTTTGACTGCGTCGAAGGACGGGCCGTCATGGCAGAACCGATCGTCATCGCCGGCCAGCGTGTCTGGCTCAAGCAGTACCGCCGCAGCGATCGGGCGGTCTCGCTGGGCGCACTCAACTTTGTCGCACGCCGCTGGGGCCTGGATGCACTGCGTCCACCGCCGCACCGTGGCGGCGACGCCGCGCGCGACCTCGAAGCGCGCCGGCTCGGCGAGCTGCATGCGCAGTCGGTCAATGTGCCGCGCGTGGTCGGCTGCGGGCAGGCGGCCCTGATCCTGAGCGACAACGGCCGCTCGTTTGCCACCTGCCTGCGCGAAGCTGACGTGCCCGAGCGCGACCGCCTGGTGGCGCTGGCGGTGTCGGCCATGGTCCATGCGCATGGTCATGGCGCCTATTTCGGGCAGCCGTTGCCACGCAACATGACCTTCGACGGCCAGTCGGTGGGTTTTATCGATTTCGAAGAAGATCCACTGGAAGTGATGAACCTGGCGCAGGCCCAGGCGCGCGACTGGCTGGTGTTCGGCTATGGCGTGGCCAAGTACTACCGTGGCCGGCGCGAGGTGCTGCAGCGCCTGCTGGCGCGTGCCTTCGATACCGCCGGCCCGGCGGTGGTCGAGCATGCGCATACGGTCACCGGGCGCCTGCGGCGCGTTGCGCAGGTGGCGCGCAGGCTGGGCCGCTCGGCAAGCGCGCTGGGGCGGGCGATCCAGGCCATCCATGCGGCCAGTGCCTTCGGCGTGGTGTTGGTGCTGGTGCTGTGCGTGGACTGGTTTGCCGACGGCGAAATGGACCTGCTCGAAGCCTTGCTGTAAGCGTGCCGGCCGCTGCGTCGGTGCCGGCTTGCATACGCGGCAGTACAGACGCCAGGGCGATTTCGCACGTATCATCCCGGCTCGATTTTTGCAGGCAGCAGCGCGTGACCGAATCCACTCTCGCCTTCGTGTTTCCCGGCCAGGGCTCCCAGTCCTTAGGGATGCTGGCCGAACTGGCCGAACTGCATCCGCAGATCCGTGACACGTTTGCCGAAGCCTCCGAAGGCGCCGGTGTCGATCTGTGGGCCCTGTCCCAGGGCGGCCCGGAAGAGATGCTCAACCGCACCGAGTACACCCAGCCGGCCTTGCTGGCCGCTGGCGTGGCGGTGTGGAGGTTGTGGACCGCCCAGCGCGGGCAGCGCCCGGCGCTGCTGGCCGGGCACAGCCTGGGCGAATACACCGCCCTGGTCGCCTCCGGCGCCTTGTCGCTGCATGACGGCGCGCACCTGGTGCGGCTGCGCGGCCAGTTCATGCAGGCCGCCGCGCCGGCCGGTGTTGGTGCGATGGCGGCGGTGCTGGGTGCCGACGACGCGCTGGTGCTGGAGGTCTGCGCCGAGGCGGCAGGCAGCCAGGTAGTGGTGCCGGCCAATTTCAATTCGCCCGGTCAGATCGTGATTGGTGGCGATGCCGCCGCGGTGGACCGCGCCCTGGCCTTGCTGGCCGAGCGCGGCGTGCGCAAGGCAGTCAAGCTGGCGGTGAGCGTGCCCTCGCATACCCCGCTGATGCGCGATGCCGCCAATCAGCTGGCTGAAGCGATGGCCGGGCTGAGCTGGCAGGCGCCGCAGATCCCGGTGGTGCAGAACGTCGATGCGCGTGTGCACGAGGGCAGCGCCGCGATCCGCCAGGCGCTGGCCGAGCAGCTGTACCTGCCGGTGCAATGGACCGGATGCGTGCAGGCGCTGGCCTCCCAGGGCATCACACGGGTTGCCGAATGCGGCCCAGGCAAGGTGCTGAGCGGGCTGATCAAGCGCATCGACAAGAGCCTGGACGCGCGCCCGCTGGCCACGCCGGCCGACTATGCCGGCGCGCTCGACGCGTGGGTGCACTGATCCACTGCATATGCCGGTCGTGCCGGCCTCCCTCGACGTTCGCGGCCACGGTTGCGACGTCCCCCTTCGAGGAACAGCATTCATGAGCAAGCCTCTGCAGGGCGAAATCGCCCTCGTCACCGGTGCCAGCCGCGGGATCGGCGCGGCCATTGCCGACACGCTGGCCGCCCAGGGCGCCACCGTCATCGGCACCGCCACGTCGGCCTCCGGCGCTGCGGCGATCGGCGAGCGCCTGGCCGCCCACGGCGGGCACGGTCGCGAACTCAACGTCACCGATGCAGCCGCGGTCGATGGTCTGATCGATGCGATCGGCAAGGAATTCGGTGCGATCTCGATCCTGGTCAACAACGCCGGCATCACCCGCGACAACCTGTTGATGCGCATGAAGGACGACGACTGGCAGGCGATCATCGACACCAACCTGACCAGCGTGTTCCGCACCTCCAAGGCGGTCATGCGCGGCATGATGAAGGCACGCAAGGGCCGCATCGTCAATATCGCCTCGGTGGTCGGGGTGACCGGCAATCCGGGGCAGACCAACTACGCCGCGGCCAAGGCCGGCATCATTGCGTTCTCCAAGTCGCTGGCCAAGGAAATCGGCTCGCGCGGGGTCACCGTCAACGTGGTGGCGCCCGGTTTCATCGACACCGACATGACCAAGGCGCTGCCGGACGAGGCCAAGACCGCCTTGCAGCAGCAGATCGCACTGGGCCACCTGGGTGCCCCGGAAGACATCGCCAATGCGGTGGCATTCCTGGCTGGCCCGACCGCACGCTACATCACCGGCGAGACCCTGCACGTCAACGGCGGCATGTACATGCCGTGAGCGTGCGGCGCCGGGAGGCGCTAAGTGGCTGATCGGCCGGGACTTGTGATGCAATGCAAGGCTCGGGCGCTTCCACTACACTATCCAACGCGGCCATCGCAGCCCGATGGCGTTTTTTTGTACCACCACTACTCCATCTGGAGCGATATCCCCAATGAGCACCATCGAAGAACGCGTCAAGAAAATCGTCGTCGAACAACTCGGCGTCAAGGAAGAGGAAGTCACCACCAGCGCATCGTTCGTCGATGACCTGGGTGCCGACTCGCTGGACACCGTCGAGCTGGTGATGGCGCTGGAAGAAGAGTTCGAGTGCGAGATCCCGGACGAAGAGGCCGAGAAGATCACCTCGGTCCAGCAGGCGATCGACTACGTCAAGGCTCACGTCAAGAGCTGATGCGTTGTTCCTGACCGCGGTGGCGCGCATCATCACGCCGCTGCTGCGTCAGACATTCCATGGGGCCGCTGATGCGGCCCTGTGTTTTTCAGCGTCACCCGCAAACCGCAAGCACCGTTCGTTCCGTGGTGAGGAGATCTGCAATGAGTCGTCGTGTTGTCGTTACCGGCATGGGCATTGTGTCGCCGCTGGGCAATGATCTGGCCAGCAGCTGGGATGGAATCATCCACGGGCGCTCCGGCATTGGCCCGATCACGCAGATCGATGCCTCGCAGTTCACCACCAAGATCGCCGGCGAAATCAAGAATTTCGACCCCACGCTTTTTGTGTCCGCCAAGGACGTCAAGAAGATGGATTCGTTCATCCACTACGGTGTCGGCGCCTCGTTCATGGCGCTGGACGATTCCGGGCTGGAAATCGACGAAAGCAATGCCGAACGCATTGGTGCCATTCTCGGCTCCGGCATCGGCGGGCTGCTCGGTATCGAAGAGCAGACCATCAAATTCCATGAGGGCGGCGCGCGCAAGATTTCGCCGTTCTACGTGCCCAGCACCATCATCAACATGTTGCCGGGCCAGGTCAGCCTGATCAAAGGCCTCAAGGGCCCGACGTTCTCGGCCGTGTCCGCGTGCGCCACGTCCAACCACTCGATCGGCACCGCAATGCGCATGATCCAGTACGGCGATGCCGACGTGATGCTGGCCGGCGGCGCCGAGCGCGGCTCCTCGCCGAGTTCGGTCGGCGGTTTCTGCGCCATGAAGGCGATGTCCACCCGCAACGACGATCCCGCTGCGGCCTCGCGCCCGTGGGACAGGCAGCGCGACGGCTTCGTGCTGGGCGACGGTGCCGGTGTGCTGGTGCTGGAAGAGTACGAACACGCCAAGGCGCGTGGCGCACGCATCTACGCAGAGCTGGTCGGCTTCGGTGCCAGCTCGGATGCGTTTCACATGACTGCCCCCAGCGAAGACGGCGAAGGCGCGGCGCGCAGCATGCTGGCCGCCATGCGCGATGCCAAGCTCAATCCCGAGCAGATCGGCTACCTCAACGCGCACGGTACCTCCACGCCGTTGGGCGATCTGGCCGAAACCCTGGCGATGAAGCGCGCGCTGGGCGATCACGCCTACAAGACCATGGTGAGCTCGACCAAGTCGATGACCGGACACCTGCTCGGCGCGGCCGGCGGCGTGGAAGCGATCTTCTCGGTGATGGCGCTGCACACCGGCATCATTCCGCCGACCATCAACCTGGAAGAGCCCAGCGAAGGCTGCGACCTGGATTACGTACCCAACGTGGCGCGCGAGGTGCAGGTGGATGCGGTGATGTCCAACGGCTTCGGCTTTGGCGGCACCAACGGCACCTTGGTGTTCAAGCGCGTCTGAGTCGATGCGCCGTTTTCTTCGCTGAAAACGGTGTGTGGTGCCTCAGCTGCTGCGCGTGGTGCGTCCGCGCGGCAGTCGCTGCCGACGTTTCCGATTGACAGCCGATCCATCTCATCGCGGACGCTGCGTTTACCGCAGCGGCCCGCGTCTGCACCTCACGCCACGCCGGACCGATGACGCTCACCCGATCACTGCATGCGGACATCGACCTGCTGGCGCTGCATCGGCTGGCACCGCAACGCTATCCGGCCCTGCTCGAATCCACCGCTTCCGGAACCGCCCACGGGCGCTGGGATGTGCTGCTGCTGGCAGAGGGCGCAAGCCTGCGGTTGGACGGCGATGGGCGCACCCGCGATGGCGATGGCCGGGTGCTCGAAAGCACATTTCTGGACGCGCTGGATGCCGCCTGGCAGGCCGAGCGCGTGCCGTACGATACGACCAGCCCGTGGCCGTTTCGCGGCGGCTGGGCGGTGCTACTGGATTACGAACTGGCCGCGCAGGTCGAGCCGATTCTGCAGCTGCCCGCCCGCGGTGATGGCATGCCGACTGCGCTGGCGTTGCGCGCGCCGGCGGCAGTGCTGCGCGACCGCGTGGAAGGGCGTTGCGTTGCGCTGGCCGAGCCGGGGCGTGAGGACTTGCTGCAGCAGATCGTTGACGACATCGCCGCCTGCGCCGCATTGCCGCCGTTGCCTGCGTGGGTGGGGCCGGTGGTAGTGGACGAGGACGCACCCGAGCGGTTCACCGACGCGGTGCAGCGAGTGCTGGATTACCTGCGGGCCGGCGATGTGTTCCAGGCCAATATCTCGCGTGCCTGGCAGGCCACATTCGCCAACTTAGTCGACCCGGCCGCGCTGCATGCGCGCCTGCGCGCGGCCAACCCTGCGCCGTTTGCCGGCCTGTTCGTGGCGGCCGGGCGCGCGGTGGTGAGCTCCTCGCCCGAGCGGCTAGTGTCGGTGCACGGCGATGCGGTGCAGACGCGCCCGATCGCCGGTACCCGCGCGCGCTTTGCCGGCGACGACGACGCGGCGCGGATCCGTGAACTGGTCGGGCATCCCAAGGAGCGTGCCGAGCACGTGATGCTGATCGATCTGGAGCGCAATGACCTGGGCCGCATCTGCGCGCCCGGCACGGTGGAAGTGGACGAGCTGATGGTCGTGGAGAGCTACGCGCACGTGCACCACATCGTCAGCAACGTGCGTGGCCGCCTGCGCGCCGGGGTGACCCCGGGCGCGGTAATCGCGGCGGTGTTTCCCGGCGGCACGATCACCGGTTGCCCCAAGGTGCGCTGCATGCAGATCATTGCCGAGCTCGAACAGACCGCGCGCGGCGCCTACACCGGTGCGTTCGGCTGGCTCAATCGCGATGGCGATATGGATCTGAATATCCTGATCCGCACGGCCGAGGTGGCCGGCGAGCAGGTGCGTTTCCGCACCGGTGCCGGGATCGTGGTGGACTCGGACCCGCAGCGCGAGCTGGACGAAACCCGCGCCAAGGCGCGTGGCGTGTTGCGCGCGATCGAGCAGACATGAGCGCTTCAACGGGACATCACCGGCGCGCGGTATCCTGCGCGGCGCTGGGGCAATGACGAGGTGGGTGTGGCGGTGACTGGCAAACGCGGATGTCTGGCCGTGCTGGGCACGGCATTGCTGCTCGCAGCGCTGCTGGCGATTGCCGCGGTGGTGGCGTGGCGGCATTACCTGCACTTCGCCGATACCCCCGTGCCTGCGAGCGCGCCCAGCGTGGTGATTGCGCCCGGCGATTCGCTCAAGGTCACGCTGCGCAAATTGCGCGCAGCCGGCCTGGAGCAGGGCACCGATCTGGAATGGCAGCTGCTCGCGCGCCAGGTGGATGCCGCCGGCAAGCTCAAGGTGGGCGAGTACGCATTGGCGCCGGCGCTGTCGCCACGCGAGGTGCTGACGCGCATGCGCCAGGGGCGTGTGATCCAGTACCGTTTCACGATCGTGGAGGGCTGGAATTTCCGGCAGCTCCGCGCCGCACTCGCCACCGCCACGCCGCTGCAGCACTCCATCGACGCGCTGGACGATGCGGCGCTGATGGCGCGGCTGGGATTTGCCAAGCAGCATCCGGAAGGGCGATTCCTGCCGGAAACCTATGTGTACCAGCGCGGCGATAGCGACCTCGACGTGCTCAAGCGCGCGCACGCGGCCATGGACAAGGCATTAGCGCAGGCCTGGGAACAGCGCGCCCCGAACCTGCCGCTTAGCTCGCCGGAACAGGCATTGATCCTGGCATCGATCATCGAAAAGGAAACCGCCCTGGGTTCCGAGCGGCCGCTGATCGCAGGAGTGTTCCTGCGTCGCCTGCAGCTGGGCATGAAGCTGCAGACCGACCCGACCGTGATCTACGGCATCGGCAGCAGCTACGACGGCAATATCCGCCGCCGCGACCTGACCACCGACACGCCGTACAACACCTATACGCGCACCGGCCTGACGCCGACGCCGATCGCCATGCCGGGCCGCGAGGCGCTGCTGGCGGCGGTGCAGCCGGCGCCCGGTGAGGCGCTGTATTTCGTGGCCGTCGGCGATGGCACCGGCGCGCACGCATTCTCGGCCACGCTGGCCGACCATAACGCGGCGGTGGCGCGCTACCTGCAGCGCCGCCGCCTGCCGAGCGCGCCGCAGACGGAGCCCACGCCATGACCGCCGCATTTTCGCCCTGGCAGCAACGCGCCTTCGACCAGACCGTTTCTGCACTGGATGCCGGACGGCTCGGGCACGGGTTGCTGATCTGCGGGCCGGAAGGGCTGGGCAAGCGCGCGGTCGCCCTGGCCCTGGCCGAGCACGTGCTGGCCGGCTCGCCGGACCCGGCACTGGCGCAGCGCACGCGGCAGTTGATCGCCGCCGGCACCCACCCCGACCTGCAGTTGGTGTCCTTCATTCCCAACCGTACCGGCGACAAGCTGCGTACCGAAATCGTCATCGAGCAGGTGCGCGAGATTTCGCAAAAGCTCTCGCTCACACCGCAGTACGGCATCGCCCAGGTGGTGATCGTCGACCCGGCCGATGCAAT
Source organism: Xanthomonas sp. WHRI 6106 (assembly GCF_040202405.1). Classification (NCBI taxonomy): domain Bacteria; kingdom Pseudomonadati; phylum Pseudomonadota; class Gammaproteobacteria; order Lysobacterales; family Lysobacteraceae; genus Xanthomonas; species Xanthomonas sp. WHRI 6106. The sequence continues at coordinate 122,977 of NZ_JBEGFC010000001.1, forward strand.
CAATCGCGCCGCCTGCAACGCCTTGCTCAAGACGCTGGAAGAACCATCGCCCGGCCGCTACCTGTGGTTGATCAGTGCCCAGCCGGCGCGGCTGCCGGCGACCATCCGCAGCCGCTGCCAGCGCCTGGAATTCAAATTACCGCCCGCGCACGAGGCACTGGCCTGGTTGCTGTCGCAAGGCGTCAGCGAGCGCGCTGCGCAGGAGGCCCTGGACGCCGCCCGCGGCCATCCCGGCCTTGCCGCGCAATGGCTGCGCGAAGACGGCCTGGCGGTGCGGCGTGCGGTGGCGCAGGACCTGGAGCAGATTGCCAGCGGCCGCGCTGGCGCGGTGGAGGTGGCGCAGCGCTGGACCAATGATGGCCAGGCCGACCAGCGCCTGCGCCATGCCGCCGATCTGGCATTGGCGCAGGCCTCGGCCGGCTTGACCGATCCATCGCGGTTGCACAAGCTGGCGACCTGGTTCGACGCCGCCAACCGCACCCGCGACCTGCTGCGCACCACCGTCCGCGCCGACCTGGCAGTGACGGAATTGTTGCTGGCCTGGCGCGAGGGAGAGCGCCAGCCACGTTCTAGGGGAACTCGATGAGTGCAATGAATGCACGCCAGGGCATTTTGTCGCTGGCGTTGAAAGACAAGCCGGCGCTCTACAGCGCCTACATGCCGTTCGTGAAAGGTGGCGGCATCTTCGTGCCGACCCCCAAGCGCTACATGCTGGGCGACGAAGTCTTCCTGCTGCTGACCCTGCCCGATTCCAGCGAGCGCCTGCCGGTGGCCGGCAAGGTGATCTGGACCACGCCGGCCGGCGCGCAGGGCAACCGCGCCGCCGGTATCGGCGTGCAGTTCCCGGACGGCCCGGAAGGTGAGGCAGTGCGCAACAAGATCGAGACCCTGCTGGCAGGCCTGACGACCTCGGACAAACCGACGCATACGATGTGAGGTAGTGCGGTGCGGTTGCGCGGGTGATTGCCGTCGTATTGGAAGCGGGTCGTCGAAGGGCGTAGCGGGCGTTTGAATGGCGCCGAATCGATTATCGCCATGGCGCCGCCAGACCGTCGGCACGCCGCGCCCAGTCATTGGATCGGGACGTTTTCGACCAAGTCATCGTCGTCGCGGATCAACCTGTTGACGATTGCCGCAGCTGCCCTATAATGTGCGGCTCGCGTCACCGGGCGGTTAGCTCAGCGGTAGAGCATTGCCTTCACACGGCAAGGGTCACAGGTTCGAACCCTGTACCGCCCACCATAGAAATCCTGCACTCCACGGGATTCGACGCGAAGAAAAAGCCGGCCATGTGCCGGTTTTTTTGTGTCTTGCGTTCCATGCGGAAGGCTCCAGGACGCAGCAGAGCGCTAGACGTCATCGGTGACACGTGCATGTCCGTTAGTGACCGGAGAGTCGAGCCTGCGCCCCCCGTGACCGTGCTTTCCAGATGGCCTGTCTCGTCGCTTGTGCCTGCTTGTTGCGGGCTCAACAAGGACTTGCCATCCTGGGAGACCCCCCCCGCGTTGAAGAAGGTCTGGCGATGAAAGCATTGCTTGGAAGTGCCCTGATTGCGATGGCGCTGCTAGCCGGCTGCGCGCGCGATGTTGGCGAGCAGTACGTTGGCAAGTGGGTCAATGTGAAGTCGCAGAAGAATGTGTTGAGTATCGAGCACAACGGCGAGAGCTTCATCATCCGCGACACCTCGCCGGAGATGTTCGGCAATGGGGTCAAGACCCGAAATTACCCGGCGTTGTTGACCAAGGGTGTGCTGCAGGTGTCCAGTGGCAGTGGCACGGTCAACTATGCGATCGACGAGGCGAGCGGTCGTTTGAGCACCGGCGATACCGAGTACACACGGGTCAAGTGAGCTTCTGCGCGCCTGGGGCGAATCGCCGTACGGTCGTCGCGCCAGTTCTCTAGGTAGCTTGCGTCTGCATCCAGCGCCACAGCGTCGTGCGCGAAACGCCGAGCGCCTGTGCGGCGAGGGCGCGATTGCCGTTTGCGCGATCGAGCGCCGCGCGGACGGCTGCAGCGGTGAGCTGCAGGCGGGACGCCGCCAGGTCGCTGCGTGCGGATGCCGCTGCGGTATCGCCGATCTGTGTGTCGAACAGCTCCGGTGCCCACCACTGCAGTTGCTCAAGGCTCAGGCTCTCGTGCGCCTGCGCCTTCCAGTGGATGCACAGGCGTTCGACCAGGTTGCGCAGCTCGCGCACGTTGCCGGGCCAGGCGTGCAGTTGCAGTCGTTGCAATGCAGCCTCCGACAGCGGCGAGGCGATATTGCCGAGTTGCTGGAAGTAATGCGCCAGCAGCAGTGCGATGTCGTCGGGGCGCTGACGCAAGGGGGGCAGCGCGATGCGTAACGCTGCCAGGCGGTAGAACAGGTCGCGACGGAATCGTCCTTGCTCGACCAGCGCGTGCAGCGCCTGCAGGCTGGCGGCCACCACACGCACGTCGATTGCGACGGGCAGGGTTGCGCCAACGCGCAACACTTCGCGTTCTTCCAATACGCGCAAGAGCCGTGTCTGCAACGGCATGGGCAATTCGCCGATTTCGTCGAGGAACAGCGTGCCATCCTGCGCGGCTTCGATCAGGCCGGTGTGGCCGCCGCGGCGGGCACCGGTGAAGGCGCCATCGCTGTAGCCGAACAGCTCTGCCTCCAGCAACGATTCGCTGATGGCCGCGCAATTGATTGCCACGAAACGGCCGCGGCGACGGCTGCCGGCATGCAATTGTCGGGCGACCAATTCCTTGCCGGTGCCGGTTTCGCCGCTGATCAACACGGTGCCCGCATGCGGGGCATACAGCTGCACCAAGGCACGCACCTGCGCCATGGCGGCGTCGTCGCCAAGCAGCGCATCGCTACGTCGGGGGCGCCTTGAGTGACTACGCGCAGCGGGCCGCTCCCGGCTCGATGCCGTGCCCAGTGCGATGGCCTGCTCCAGCGCCTGACGCACCGACCCTGCCGAATACAGCAGCACGCCTGGCAGCCCGGCCTGTTCGGCGAAATCGATCGCCATGCCGGTGCCCACGATGACCTGGATACCGGCGGCGCGCAGGTCGGCAATGCAATCGCGCGCGTCCTCGGCAGTGACGAATCGGCGGTGCTCGATGTCCAGGTCGAAACTGGTCTGGAAGGCATGGAACGACGGGACGTCGCTGGCATGGGTCACCACGCCGATGCGCGGGGCAATGCGGCGCGCGCGCGCCAGCGCTTCCATCAGGTCGAACCCGGTCGCCTGGATTGGCGCCAGTGGCAATGCCAGGCGGCTGCGCAGATAGGCGGCGTTGGAGCCGCCGGCCACCAGGGCGTCGCAGCGTTCGCGGCGCAGTCGCTGGCCGATGACCTCCACCGCTTCGGCAAAGCCGAGGTTGATCTGCTCGATGCGCGCGCGCTGGTCGAACTCGGGGATGACGTCGGCGAGCAGGCCGGTCAGGCGGGACACGCTGACGGTCCAGATCACCGGCAGAGAGATACCCGCTGCATCGGAGATGCTGGGGCGGCGCGGGAAGTCGAGCTGTTTCGTCATGTTTCATGATGTTCCATCAGTTCCGAAACTGCAACGGCGAGGTCTTCCGCTCGTAGCACAATCAAACACTTGCGATTGGCACGGCGTTTGCGACCCAGCTAAACCTCTCCTCCTGGAAACCGTCATGACGTCCTCCTATCCAGCCTCTGCCGGCACGCGCTTTCGCGCAGCGCTGGCTGCCGAGTCGCCGCTGCAGGTGATCGGTGCGATCAATGCCAACCACGCGCTACTGGCCCAGCGTGCGGGCTACCAGGCCATCTACCTGTCTGGCGGCGGCGTGGCGGCGGGGTCGCTGGGGTTGCCGGACCTGGGGATCAACACACTGGAAGACGTGCTGATCGATGTGCGCCGCATCACCGACGTGTGCGAACTGCCGCTGCTGGTGGATGTGGATACCGGCTTCGGGCCGAGTGCCTTCAACATCGAGCGCACCATCAAGTCGCTGATCAAGGCCGGCGCGGCCGGTTGCCATATCGAAGACCAGGTGGGCGCCAAGCGTTGCGGGCATCGGCCGGGTAAGGAGATCGTAAGCCAGGGCGAGATGGTCGACCGGGTCAAGGCGGCGGCCGATGCCAAGACCGATCCGGCGTTTTTCTTGATCGCACGCACCGACGCCATCCAGATGGAAGGGGTGGATGCAGCGATCGAACGCGCCATCGCCTGCGTGGACGCGGGCGCCGACGGCATCTTTGCCGAGGCCGCCTACGACCTGGAGACCTACGCGCGCTTTGTCGATGCAGTGAAGGTGCCTGTGCTGGCCAACATCACCGAATTCGGCAAGACCCCGCTGTTCACGCGCGGCCAACTTGCGCAGGCCGGTGTGGCGATCCAGCTGTTCCCGCTGTCGGCGTTCCGTGCAGCCAACAAGGCCGCCGAGGCGGTCTATACGGCGGTTCGGCGCGACGGCCACCAGCAGGCCGTGCTGGAAACGATGCAGACCCGCGAAGAACTCTACGAACGCATCGGCTATCACGGCTACGAACAGCGCCTGGACGCGTTGTTTGCGCGCAAGGGCGCATGATCGCCGCTTGCTGGGTCCATCTGGTCAATCCTTCGTGACATTGCAACACGCCACAGCTTGGGAGCTCATCGCATGAACGACACTGCCATTCCCGGTTTCAAGCCGAAAAAATCCGTCGCACTGTCAGGCACTGCCGCCGGCAATACCGCCCTGTGCACCGTGGGCCGCAGCGGCAACGATCTGCATTACCGCGGTTACGACATCCTGGACCTGGCCACCACCAGCGAGTTCGAGGAGATCGCCTACCTGCTGGTGCATGGCAAGTTGCCCAACAGCGGCGAGCTGCGTGGCTATAAGGCCAAGCTGCGCTCGTTGCGTGGTGTGCCGGCGGCGGTGAAAACCGCGCTGGAACAGCTGCCGCCATCCGCGCACCCGATGGATGTGATGCGCACCGGTGTGTCGGTGCTTGGCTGCCTGCAGCCGGAAAAGGACGATCACAACCATCCCGGTGCGCGCGATATCGCCGACAAGTTGATGGCCTCGCTCGGTTCGATGCTGCTGTACTGGTATCACTACAGCCACAACGGCAAGCGCATCGAGGTGGAGACCGACGACGACTCCATCGGTGGGCATTTCCTGCACCTGCTGCATGGCTTTGCGCCGAAGGATTCGTGGGTGCGCGCAATGCACACCAGCCTGATCCTGTACGCCGAGCACGAATTCAATGCCTCCACGTTTGCGAGCCGCGTGATTGCCGGTACCGGTAGCGACATGTACAGCGCCATTGCTGGTGGTATCGGCGCGTTGCGCGGTCCCAAGCATGGCGGCGCCAACGAGGTGGCCTTCGAGGTACAGAAGCGCTATGACACGCCAGACGACGCCGAGGCCGACATCAAGGCACGTGTGGAGCGCAAGGAAGTGGTGATCGGCTTCGGGCATCCGGTCTACACCGTGTCCGACCCGCGCAACAAGGTGATCAAGGACGTGGCGCGCGAGCTGTCCGAGGAGCAGGGCAGCCGCAAGATGTATGACATCGCCGAGCGTCTGGAGAGCGTGATGTGGGACATCAAGAAGATGTTCCCGAATCTGGACTGGTTCAGTGCAGTGAGCTACCACATGATGGGTGTGCCGACAGCGATGTTCACCCCGCTGTTCGTGCTGGCACGCACGGCGGGCTGGAGTGCGCACGTGATCGAGCAGCGCGTGGATGGCAAGATCATTCGGCCTTCGGCCAATTACACCGGGCCGGAAGATCAGGTGTTTGTGCCGTTGGATCAGCGCGTCTGAAAAGTGCCACTTGCGAGCGGCCCTCATCCGCCCCTCGGGCACCTTCTCCCGCGTTGCGGGAGAAGGGAGCGTGGCGAGTGGCACGTGGTGAGCAGGAATACGAGCAGCATCAGCGACAACAGCAACAGCAGTAGCAGTAGCAGCAGCAACAGCAACAGCAACAGCAGCAGCAACAGCAGCAACAGCAACAGCAACAGCAACAGCAAAAAACCCCGCCCGCCTTGTGATATCGCCAGCCATGAATAGCCAATACCGCAAGTCCTTGCCGGGCACCGCGTTGGATTACTTCGATGCACGCGCCGCCGTGGACGCGTTGCAGCCCGGTGCATATGCAGGCTTGCCGTACACCGCACGCGTGCACGCGGAAAATCTGGTGCGGCGCGCCGAGCCGCCGATGCTGGAGGCGTATCTGCGCCAATTGATCGAGCGCAAGCGCGAGCTGGATTTCCCGTGGTTTCCGGCGCGTGTGGTCTGCCACGACATCCTGGGCCAGACCGCTCTGGTGGATCTTGCCGGCCTGCGTGATGCAATCGCCGAGCAGGGCGGCGATCCGGCGCAGGTCAACCCGGTGGTGCCGGTGCAGCTGATCGTCGACCACTCGCTGGCGGTGGAATACGCTGGCTTCGACAAGCAGGCCTTTGCCAAGAACCGCGGCGTGGAAGACCGTCGCAATGCCGATCGCTTCCATTTCATCGAATGGACCAAGCGCGCGTTCGAAAACATGGAAGTGATTCCGCCAGGCAACGGGATCATGCATCAGATCAACCTGGAGAAGATGTCGCCGGTGATCTACACGCTGGACGGCGTGGCGTTTCCGGATACCTGCGTGGGCACCGATAGCCACACTCCGCATGTGGATGCGCTGGGCGTCATCGCAGTGGGCGTGGGCGGCCTGGAAGCAGAAAACGTGATGTTGGGTCGCGCCTCGTGGATGCGTCTGCCGGACATCATCGGCGTGGAACTCACCGGGCGGCCGGCACCGGGAATGACTGCCACCGATATCGTGCTGGCCTTGACCGAATTCCTGCGCCAGCAACGCGTGGTGGGCGCCTATCTCGAATTCTATGGTGCAGGCGCCAGCGCGCTGACCATCGGCGACCGCGCCACCATTTCCAACATGACGCCGGAATTCGGGGCGACCGCGGCGATGTTCTACATCGACCAGCAGACCATCGACTACCTGCGGCTCACCGGTCGCGACGACGCGCAGGTGGCATTGGTGGAGAACTATGCACGTCATACCGGGCTGTGGGCCGACGATCTGGCCACCGCACAGTATGAGCGCGTGCTGCAGTTCGATCTGTCCAGCGTGGTGCGCAACATGGCCGGGCCCTCCAACCCGCACAAGCGCGTGGCCACCAGCGAGCTGGCTGCGCGCGGCATTGCCGGTGCTTGGGACCAGGTGCCGGGGCAGATGCCCGATGGCGCGGTGATCATCGCGGCAATCACCTCGTGTACCAATACCTCCAACCCGCGCAACGTCATCTCGGCCGGTCTGCTGGCACGCAATGCCAACGCGCGTGGCTTGACCCGTAAGCCGTGGGTAAAGAGTTCGCTGGCGCCGGGTTCCAAGGCAGTGCAGCTGTACCTGGAAGATGCCGGCTTATTGAGCGAACTGGAACAGCTGGGCTTCGGCATCGTGGCGTTCGCCTGCACCACCTGCAATGGCATGAGCGGTGCGCTCGACCCAACCATCCAGCAGGAAATCATCGACCGCGATCTGTATGCCACGGCGGTGCTGTCGGGCAACCGCAATTTCGACGGGCGCATCCACCCGTATGCCAAGCAGGCGTTTCTCGCCTCGCCGCCGTTGGTGATCGCCTATGCAATCGCCGGAACCGTGCGCTTCGATATCGAAAAGGACGTGCTGGGCATCGATGCAGACGGCGTCGCGGTAACGCTCAAGGATCTGTGGCCGAGCGATGCGGAGATCGACGCGGTGGTGGCGCGCAGCGTCAAGCCGGAGCACTTCCGTCGCGTGTACGACCCGATGTTTCAGCGCAGCAGTGGGCAGGGCATCAACGTGAGCCCGTTGTACGACTGGCGCCCGACCAGCACCTACATTCGCCGCCCGCCGTATTGGGAGGGCGCATTGGCAGGGGCACGCACCCTGCACGGCATGCGGCCGCTGGCTGTGCTCGGCGACAACATCACCACCGATCATCTGTCGCCATCCAATGCGATCCAGGCCGGCAGCGCGGCTGGCGAGTACCTCGCGCACATGGGCGTGCCCGAGGAGGATTTCAATTCCTACGCCACCCATCGCGGCGACCATCTCACCGCGCAGCGCGCCACCTTCGCCAATCCCAAATTGATCAACGAAATGGCCGTGATCGATGGGCAGGTCACCGCAGGCTCGCTGGCGCGGCTGGAGCCGGAAGGGCAGGTGATGCGCATGTGGGAGGCCATCGAAACCTACATGACCCGCAAGCAGCCGTTGATCATCGTTGCCGGTGCCGATTACGGGCAGGGCTCCTCGCGCGACTGGGCAGCCAAGGGCGTGCGTCTGGCCGGTGTGGAGGTGATCGTGGCCGAAGGCTTCGAACGGATCCACCGCACCAACCTGATCGGCATGGGCGTGTTGCCACTGGAGTTCAAGCCAGGCACCGATCGCAAGACACTTGGCATCGATGGTAGCGAAACCTTCGACGTGACCGGACAGCGCACGCCGGGGGCCACGCTGACACTCTCGATCCACCGGCGCAACGGCGAGCAGCTGCAGGTGCCGGTCACGTGCCGCCTGGACACCGCAGAGGAAGTCTCGATCTACGAGGCCGGTGGTGTGTTGCAACGGTTTGCGCAGGATTTTCTGGAAGCCACGGCTGCCTGATGCCCTTGGTACTCAAGGCTCTCAGGCCGCCCGCTTGCACCCGCCCGGCCCGGCGCGCACACTTTGGCAATCTTTGCCATCAGGAGGCTGCATGGCCACCATGAACATCTCTTTGCCTGACGAACTCAAGCAGTTCGTCGATCAACAGGTGCTGGAGCATGCCTACGGTTCCAGCAGCGAATACCTGCGCGAACTGATCCGCAAACAACGCGATGTGGAACAGCTGCGTGGGCTGCTGCTGGACGGAGCTAACTCAGGTCCGGCGGTTGCGATCGAGCCGGATTTCTTTGAGGCCATGCGTGAGCGCGCGCAGGTACGCGCTGCGGGCAAGTGAAGCCGGCGCGCTGGCGTCCGTTGGCGCTGCGTGACGTGGATGAAGCCGCTGCGTGGTACGGCGAACAGGCTGGGCTCGCAGTGGAATTGGCGTTTACCGACGCGCTGGAAGTGGCGGTCAAAACCCTGATGCGGCACCCTGGAGTCGGTTCGAGCCGACATGCGGTACTACTGAAGCTGCAGCATCTGCGCGTGTGGCCGCTCAAGGGTTTTCCCTATTTGATTTTCTATATCGAACGCGATGCAGACGTCGTCATCTGGCGTGTACTGCAGATGCAGCGCGATATTCCAGCATGGATGCGCGACGACACCTGAGTGGCTCGACGTCTTTCGCGCAGGGCCTTGCCAATGCCGCAGATGGCGCATTGTTGCTGCACTGACGCTCAACCGAGATAGACCAACCCATGACCCATCTCCCCCAACTCCGTATCCCCGCCACCTACATGCGTGGCGGCACCAGCAAGGGCGTGTTTTTCCGTTTGCAGGATCTGCCCGAGGCCGCACAGCAGCCGGGCGGTGCACGCGATGCGCTGTTGCTGCGGGTGATCGGCAGCCCGGATCCGTATGCCAAGCAGATCGATGGCATGGGCGGGGCGACCTCGAGCACCAGCAAGAGTGTGATCGTCTCTGCCAGTACGCGTGATGGGCACGATGTGGACTATCTGTTCGGGCAGGTGTCCATCGATAGCGCGTTCGTGGATTGGAGTGGCAACTGCGGTAACCTTTCCGCAGCGGTGGGGCCGTTCGCGATTGCCAGCGGATTGATCGACGCCACACGCGTTCCGCGCGATGGCATGGCCACGGTGCGGATCTGGCAGGCCAATATCGGCAAGACGATCGTGGCGCATGTGCCGATGACCGATGGGCTGGTGCAGGAAACCGGCGACTTCGAACTGGATGGCGTGACCTTTCCGGCGGCCGAGGTGCAGCTGGAATTTCTCGACCCGGCCGATGACGCCGAAGGCGAGGGTGGGGCGATGTTCCCCACCGGCAATCTCATCGATCGATTGGAGATTCCCGGGCTGGGCACGCTGGATGCCACGCTGATCAATGCGGGCATTCCGACCATCTTCGTCAATGCGCGCGATCTGGGCTACACCGGCACCGAGTTGCAGGAGGCCATCAATGGCGACCCGCGGGCGTTGACCATGTTCGAAACGCTGCGCGCACACGGTGCGGTGCGGATGGGCTTGATTGCAAAGATAGAAGACGCCGCGACGCGGCAACACACGCCCAAGGTCGCCTTCGTGGCGCCGCCGGCCGACTACACCGCCTCCAGCGGCAAGCCGGTGCACGCGGCCGAGATCGATCTGCTGGTGCGTGCGATGTCGATGGGCAAGTTGCACCACGCGATGATGGGCACCGCAGCGGTGGCGATTGGCACTGCTGCGGCGGTGCCGGGCACCTTGGTCAACCTGGCGGCCGGCGGCGCGGCCCGCTCGGCGGTGCGCTTCGGGCATCCGTCCGGCACCTTGCGCGTGGGCGCCGAGGCAATACAGGTCGATGGGCAGTGGCAGGTGACCAAGGCGTTGATGAGCCGCAGTGCGCGGGTGCTGATGGAGGGTTGGGTGCGGGTGCCCGGCGGCATCGCCGAACGCGACTGAGCAGAACCTGGCACGGGTGGTGTGCTTGCGGCAGGTGCGCATGTTCGGGATGGACAACGCGGCTGAGTAGGTCTGCGCCGTAGTTGTCATGTCCAGGAGCTCGGTGCGCCGTCCGGGTCGAGTGTCGCGATGGCGCGGCGGGTGCGCTTGCGAATCGGTAAGGTGCTGGTGCAGGGGCGCGTCCCTGACGTCTTGTCACGCCAGGCCAGCTCTTAGCGATGCGCCTGGGTCGCGACCTGTGTAGCCGACCATGTGGATGCCGAAGTTGGCAGTTGCCGGCCACGGACCGCCTTTGAGACTGACAGGGCTCCGACGCACAAATTGCACGCCCGTGTTGCATTAATTAGAACGCTAATGCGAATTATGGAAACTTTTTCGTACGGGCTCTGCCATATTTGTGTAAATCGTGTTAATTCTGTTGCACCGCGGCATGCAGGCCAGGCCGCCCCGCCACCAGAATTCGGAGTCTTCCCATGTCAGCCAGCCGGTCGCTCAAGATCAGCGCGCTTGCCGCTGCCGTCGCGTCTTTCCTCCCGCTCCACGCTGCCGCGCAGCAGGCTCCCGGCGACGACGGTGTCGTGCGTCTGGATGCGGTCAAGGTGACGGTCGAGCGTCGCTCGGAAGATTCCAAGGATGTGCCGGTTTCCGCCAGCGTGCTGCGCCCGGAATTTCTCGATGCCATCTCCACCAGCGGCTCGGACATCCGCGTGCTGGCCGGCAAGGCGCCGAGCCTCAACATCGAATCGTCCAACGGCCGTGTGTTCCCGCGCGTGTACATCCGCGGCTACGGCAACACCGACTTCAACACCTACGCGTCGCAGCCGGTGTCGCTGATCTATGACGACGTGGTGCAGGAAAACGCGTTTTTGAAGGGCTTCCCGATCTTCGATCTGGAAGGCCTGGAAGTGCTGCGCGGCCCGCAGGGCACGCTGTTCGGCCGCAATACGCCGGCCGGCGTGGTCAAGTTCAATTCGGTCAAGCCGACCATCGGCGCCAACGACGGCTACGCCAGCCTGTCGTACGGCACCTACGGCACCATGACCCTGGAAAGCGGCCTGAGCATCGCGATGGGCGACCATTGGGCAGCGCGTCTGTCCACCTTGGGCCAGCGCCGCGACGATTGGGTGGAAAACCGCGACGGCCGCGACCTGGAAGGCTATACCGATTCGGCCGTGCGTCTGCAGCTGCTGTACCAGGCCAGCGACGATTTCAGCGCGTTGTTCAACGCGCATGCGCGCCATCTGGACGGCACTGCGCGGCTGTTCCGCGCCAACATCATCCAGCCCGGCACCAACCAGCTGGTGGATGGCTTCGACGAAGAAAAATCCTTCATCGACGGCGCCAACAACCAGGAACTGCAGACCTACGGTGGCAGCGCCAACCTGACCTGGGACCTGGGCGACATTGCGTTGCACTCGATCACCGCGTACGAGGGCATCGGCAAGTACTACAGCCGCGGCGACATCGACGGCGGCTTCGGCGCGGTGTTCGCACCGCCGTCCGGCCCGGGCGTCATTCCGTTCCCGGTGGAAACCGCCGGCGGCATCAAGAGCCTGGACCAGTACAGCCAGGAAGTGCGTGCCGAATCGCAGTACGAGGGCCCGCTCAACTGGCAGGCCGGCCTCTACTACTTCCACGACGATGTGGAAGGCGAAAACTACACCTACAACACCTTCAGCGGCGGCGACCTGGCCAGCTACCAGCTGACCCGCCAGCGCAACACCTCGTGGGCGGCATTCGGCTCGCTGAACTACGCGGCCACCGACCGCCTGAACCTGCGCGCCGGTATCCGCTACACCTACGACAAGAAGACCTTCGACGTGCTGGCGCTGGACCGCGTCACGCTGGTGGAGCCGTCCAGCGGCGAGACCGACAACTCCAAGGTCACCGGCGACCTGGCCGCCACGTTCTCGATCAGCGACGACGTCAACGTGTATGCCCGTGCGGCACGCGGTTTCCGCGGCGCCAGTTTCGGCGTGCCCTCGGGCACCGCGCCGCTGACCGTGGCCGAGCCGGAGACCGTGGATTCGTTCGAGGTCGGCATCAAGTCGGATCTGTTCGACAACCGTGCACGCCTGAGCTTCGACATCTACGATTTCCGCGTCAAGAACCAGCAGCTCACCGCAGTGGGCGGCGCGTCCAACGACGTGCGCCTGCTCAACGCCGACAAGACCAAGGCGCGCGGTGCCGAGTTCGACTTCGAAGCGTTGATCACCCAGAACCTGCGCGTCACCGCCGGCGGCGCCTACAACTGGACCCGCATCGACGACCCGAGCCTGTCGGTGGGCGTGTGCCGCAGCTGCACCGTGACCGACCCGCTCAACGCGGCCGGCCGCGCGCTGATCGACGGCAACGACCTGCCGCAGGCGGCCAAGTGGATGGCCAACGCCACGCTGCGTTACGGCATCCCGATGGGCAACGACGGCGAGCTGTTCTTCTACACCGACTGGTCCTACCGCAGCGAAGTGAACTTCTTCCTGTACGACTCGCGTGAGTTCACCGGCCAGCCGCTGGTCGAGGGCGGCGCCAAGATCGGTTACAACTGGGGCGCGGGTGCGTACGAGTTGTCGGTGTTCTGCCGCAACTGCACCAACCAGATCCGCGTGACCGGTGCGATCGACTTCAACAACCTCACCGGCTTCATCAACGACCCGCGCATCGTGGGTGCGCAGTTCCGCGCCAACTTCTGATCGGCGTTGCGGTGTAGCACCATCGAACCGCCGGCTATCATGCCGGCGGTTTTTTATGGCGGCAGGAGTAGATGCATGCGGCGGATCATTCGAAATGCGTGGTTGATTGCTGTGTTGTGCTGTGCGGCTGCCGTGGCGCAGGGGCAGGCGGCTGCGGCGACGACAGCGCGGGCCACGCAACCGCCCGCGGCCACCGAGCTGCTGGTGGTTTCCACCGATATCGGCGACGACATCGACGATGCGTTTGCGCTGGGGCTGCTATTGCGCAGCCCGCAGTTGCAGGTGCTGGGCATCGCATCGGCATGGGGCGACACCACGTTGCGTGCGCAGCTGTTGCAGCGCTTGTTGCAGCAGGCCGGGCGAAGCGAGATTCCATTGGCGGTGGGCGCGCGCACCACCAGCACCATTCCCTTCAGCCAGGCACGCTGGGCCGCCAAGGGGCAGCTGGCCGGCAAGCTGCCGGATGCGGCGGCCATGATCCTGCAGCAGGCGCGCCGGCATCCGGGCGAGGTCACCTTGCTGGTGCTGGGGCCGATGACCGATGCGGCGTTGGCGCAGCAGCGCGACCCGGCCGGCTTTGCCAAGCTCAAGCGCATCGTGGCGATGGGCGGCTCGGTGCGGGTGGGTTACGGCAAGTCTGCCTATCGGCCGGCCAGCGCACCGGCGCCGGAGTACAACATCCTCTCCGATGTGCAGGCGGCGCAACGCGTGTTCGCGGCCGGCGTGCCGATCGTGTTGCTGCCGCTGGACGCTACGCAGATCACGCTGGAAGAACCCGAGCGTATCGCCTTGTTCGCGCATGGCGATGGACTCACCGATGCGCTCACCCAGCTGTACTACCAGTGGCGCAACACCGACCAGCCCTGGGCCAATGCCACACCGACGGTGTTCGACGCGGTACCGGTCGCCTGGCTGCTACATCCGGCGCTGTGCCAGACCAAGCCGCTGCATCTGGATGTGGATGCACAGGGTTATACGCGCGAAGGGCCAGGCATACCGAACGTGCAGGCGTGCCTGCGTCTGGACAAGCCGGCGTTCACTGCGGTGTACATGCGCCAGCTGCTGCGCTGAGACGCGTGCCGCGGCGTTGCCAGCAAGGCGCTTGGGTAGGTTGTGCTGTCGGTCCTGCGCCGGGTCATTGGTCTGGGGCAGCGGCGCGAACCGCCCCTCATCCGCCCTTCGGGCACCTTCTCCCGTTGACGGGAGAAGGAACGGCTTGAGCTTCATGGCCTTGGTGGCACGGCTGGTGTGCGCGTTCGTGTTGGCATGAACCGTCCCTCATCCGCCCTTCGGGCACCTTCTTCCGTTGACGGGAGAAGGTACGGCTTGAGCTTCATGGTGTTGGCGACACAGCTGTTGTGAGCGTTCGCAATGGCGTGAGCCGTCCCTCATCCGCCCTTCGGGCACCTTCTCCCGTTGACAGGAGAAGGTACGGCTTGAGGTTCATGGCATTGGTGGCACGGCTGGTGGGAGCGTTCGTAATGGAGTGAGCCGTCCCTCGTCCGCCCTTCGGGCACCTTCTCCCGTTGACGGGAGAAGGAACGGCTTGTGCTTCATGGTGTTGGTGGTACGGCTGGTGTGCGCGTTCGTAATGGCGTGAGCCGCCCCTCATCTATCCTCGGGCACTTTTCCCACTAGCGGGAGAGGGGGTGTCGACGAGCTTCTTGGTGGTACTAGCACCGCTCAAGTGTCGAAACAGCTCCGCGGGTACGTAGCAGGCGAGCCGACGAACAGGTATGTACATCGCTTGCATGGGTACGGCGACTCAACGCGCGGTGCCAAGCATCACGCTGGCGGCCCAGACCTAGTCCATCCAGCCCCGGAACTCCTTCTCCCGCGTGCGGGAGAAGGTGCCCGAAGGGCGGATGAGGGGCTGTTGAGGACATCCCCGCCAGCCCACCACAGGCGCATCCAGTCTCCAGCTTGCCTGCGCGCAGCCGATCCAGCAGGCGCCAGGAGTCCTTGCCCGAGGCCACTGCAAGACACATGGCGCGCAGCGCCACGGGGGTGATGCCCATGCGCCGCGCAGCGCGTGCGGGTGCGTCGCTATACTGGTCGTCTCAGTCATGGGATAGCACGAATGGACAGCCGGGAATCAGGGATGAGGGCGTCGGGCACGCGGCGCATGTTGCTGTGGGTGGTATTGCTCACGGTGACGATTGGCGCGGTGGCCTGCAAGCGCAACGAAAGCGGCCAGTTGCCTGCCGCCAGCGGCGAGGCGATCAAGGCCGACAAGCAGGCCATTACCGGCTTCGCGCTGGCGCGTGCCTATCCCGACCAGACCAGCGATGGGCTGTCGCTGGCGCTGGAGTTCTCGCGGCCGTTGGTGGGCACGCAGGATTTCGACGCGCTGGTGCGCTTCGAAGAAAAGGTCGGTACCGGCGACAGCAGTTGGTCGCTGTCCGAGGACGGCAAGACGCTGCGCTACCCGTATGTGGAGGCCGCCAAGGACTACACGGTGCTGATCGACGCCAATTTGCTGGCCGCCGACGGCAGCCGCCTGGGCAAGCCGCTCAAGCAGAAGGTCTACACCGGCGAACTCAAGCCTGTGGCCGGGTTCGCTTCGCAAGGCAGCGTGTTGCCGGCGCGCGAAAGCCGCGGCCTGCCGGTGGTGTCGGTCAACGTGCCGGAAGTGGACGTGGAGTTCCTGCGCGTGCGCGAGAAGTCGCTGCCGGCGTTCTTCCAGCAGTTCCAGCGCGGCGGTCGCCGCGGCAGCTGGGATCTGGAAAGCGAATACAGCGGCAACGAGCCGCTGTCCAAGCTGGCCGACCCGGTCTACGTCAACCGTTTTATTTTGGGCGGCAAGCAGAACGAGCGTGTGCTGACCTACCTGCCCACGCAGGACATCAAGGAGCTGCAGGAGCCGGGCCTGTACTTCGCGGTGATGAAGCGTGCCGGCAGTTTCGAAAACGAATTCGATACCGCATTCTTCACCGTCAGCGACATTGGCCTGCACACGCGTGCCTACAAGGACAAGCTGTTCGTGCACACCGCCTCGTTGCAGAGCGGCGAGCCGATCAAGAACGTGGAACTGCGCATCCTCGATGCCAAGGGCGAGCTGTTCCTGAAAGGTGCCACCGACGGCAACGGCAACGCATTGCTCAACTACACGCTTGATGCCGGCCATGTGCTGACCGCGCGCAGCAAGACCGATGTGTCGTTGCTGCCATTCAATCAGCCGGCATTGGATCTGAGCGAGTTCGCCGTGGCCGGGCGCCAGAGCGCGTGGTTCGACGTGTTTGCCTGGGCAGGTCGCGATCTGTATCGCCCCGGTGAGACCATGCGTGTCTCGGCGATCCTGCGCGACAACGACGGCAAGCCGACCAAGCCGCAGCCGGTGTTCCTGCGTCTGAAACAACCGGACGGCAAGACGTTTCGCGAGACCAAACTGCAGCCCGGCGAGCAGGGCTATTTCGAGTTCACCCAGCAGATTCCGGCCGATGCGCCGACTGGCCGCTGGCAGGTGGAATTCCGCACCGACCCGGCCAGCAAGGACGCTGTGCAGGGCATGACCGTGCGTGTGGAAGAGTTCCTGCCCGAGCGCATGAAGCTGGACCTGGACAGCACGCAAAAGACCCTGGGCGCCGGGCAGCCGTTCAAGCTGGTGGCCAATGCCGCGTACTTGTACGGCGCACCGGCCGATGGCAACCGTTTCACCGCCAAGCTGGCTGTCAGCGTGGAGCAGCATCCGCTCGAATCGTTGCCGGGCTGGTTCTTCGGCGACCCGACGCTGGAACTGCCGCGCGAAGCCAAGGATGTGATCGATACCGAGTTCGGCAGCGACGGCATCCTGCGCGAAGACATCGCGTTGCCGGCCGAGGCCAAGCCGGTCAGCACGATTGCGGCAGTGGTCTCCGGCAGCGTGTACGAAACCGGCGGGCGTACCGTCACCCGCACCCTCAAGCGGGTGCTGTGGCCGGCCAAGGCGCTGGTCGGTGTGCGCCCCTTGTTCGACGACGCCGATGGTGCCGACGCCAACAGCAATGCGCGTTTCGAAATCACCCGCGTGGATGCCGATGGCAAACCGCAGCCGGCCAAGGGGTTGAAAGCCACCCTGGTGCGCGAGCTGCGCGACTACCACTGGAACTACACCGACAACCATTGGGATTACGACTTCACCCGCCGCTTCGAGAACAAGGACACGCGCACGCTGGACGTGGGCAGCGCCAATGCCAAGATCGATTTCCCGGTGGAGTGGGGCGAATACCGCCTGGACGTGTTCGACCCGGCGAGCGGGCTGACCACACGTTACCCGTTCCGTGCGGGCTGGAGCTGGAACGATGAAAACCGCGGCCTGGACGCGCGCCCGGACAAGGTCAAGCTGGCGCTGGACAAGACCGGCTACCGCGCCGGCGACACGCTCAAGGTGACGCTGACCCCGCCACATGCCGGCAAGGGCGTGCTGCTGGTGGAAAGCGACAAGCTGCTGTACGTGCAGGACATCGACGTCAAGCCGGGCAGCACGTTTGAACTCCCGGTCACGGAAGCCTGGGAGCGGCACGACGTCTATGTCACCGCGCTGGTGTTCCGCGGCGGCACCGCGCCGAGCAAGATCACCCCCGCGCGTGCGGTGGGCGTGGCGCATGTGCCGATGGATCGCAAGGCACGGCGTGTGGCGGTGGGCTTGTCCGCACCCAAACAGATGCGCCCCGAGCAACCCCTGCCGGTGACGGTGAGCGTGCCCGAGCTGGCCGGCAAGGCCGCGCACGTGACCATTTCGGCAGTGGACGTGGGCATCCTCAACATCACCCGTTTCCCGGTGCCCGATGCCAACGCGCAGTTCTTCGCGCAGCGCCGCCTGGGCACCGATGCCTATGACATCTACGGGCGGGTGATCGAAAGCTTCGAAGGCGCCAGCGGCAAGCTCAAGTTTGGCGGCGACATGGCACTGGAAGCCTTGCCGCAGGCCAAGCGCCCGACCGCGCGCGTACAGACCGTGGACCTGTTCTCCGGCTCGGTGACACTCGATGCCAAGGGCAACGCACGCGTGCAACTACCGGTGCCGGATTTCAACGGCACCTTGCGGGTGTCGGCATTGGTGTATTCGGACACGCGTTACGGCAACCGCGACATGGAAACCATCGTGCGCGCGCCGATCCTGGCCGAGGCCAGCATGCCGCGGGTGATGGCCCCGGGCGACCGCAGCACGGTGACGCTGGACGTGCAGAACTTCACCGGCAAACCGGGCGAGTTCAACGTGCGTGTGGAAGGCATCGGCCCGCTCGCCATCGCCGAGGCGGCGCGCAGCGTCAAGCTGGCTGTGGACGCCAAGCAGACGTTGAGCTTTCCGCTGAGCGCCACCGAAGGCTATAGCGTGGCCAAGGTGCGTGTGCGCGTGGATGGCAACGGCTTCAAGGCCGACCGCAGCTACGAGCTGCCGGTACGTGCCGGCTGGCCGCAGGTGTTGCGTGCGCAGACGCGTGTGCTCGACCCGCTGGCGCCGATCGCCCTGGACAACAGCTTCGCCGATGGCCTGATGGCCGGGTCGGTGACCGCACGCATGGTGGTCAGCCCGCTGCCGCCGATTCCGTTCGCCAGCGCCCTGCAAGGCGCGTTGGAGTACCCGTACGGATGCGCCGAGCAGACCACCAGCAAGGGCTACGCGGCGCTGTTGCTCGACGATGCCACCGCCAGGGCGCTGGGTACCAAGGGATTGGAAGCGGCCAAGCGCCGCGAGCGCATGGAAGGCGCGTTCGGCCGGCTGGCGTCGATGCAGATCGCCAGCGGGCATTTTTCGATGTGGGGCGACGATGGCTACGTCAACCCGGGGCTGACGCCGTATATCGCCGAGTTCCTGCTCGATGCCAAGGACGCCGGCTTTGCGGTGCCCGACAACGTGCTGCAGAAGGCGCTCAATCGTTTGAGCGAAGACCTGTTGTCCGGCGGCAACGAGTTCTACGGGCAGGACCGCCGCGACAACTTGAAGTTCGCCAATCAGGCCTGGTCGGGCTATGTCCTGGCGCGCGTCAATCGCGCCCCGCTGGGCACCTTGCGCGCGCTGTACGACAACCAGCGCGACAAGGCGCTGACCGGTCTGTCGCTGGTGCACCTGGGTGTGGCGTTGTCGCTGCAGGGCGACACCAAGCGCGGCGATGCGGCAATCAAGGCCGGCTTTGCCAAGGACAGCAGCGAGCGGCCGCCGTATTTCGGTGATTACGGCAGCGCGATCCGCGACGACGCACTGATGATGGCGTTGCTGCACGAGCGTGGCTTGTCCAAGCCCGAGTATGACACCCGTGCGGTGGCCCTCGGGCGCGCGCTGGACGCACGTCGCGCCACCGGCTGGCTGTGGCTGAGCACGCAGGAACAGGTCGCCCTGGCGCGCCTGGGCAAGGCGCTGATGGTGGGGCAGGGGAAGCAGGTGTCCGGCACGCTGACGGTCGGCGGCGATGCACAGCAGATCGCCCCCGCACGTTTGTTCGGGCGCAGCTTCGATAGCGCCGCGCTGGCGCGTGGGGTGCAGTTCGCACCGCAGGGCGAAGCCCCGATGTATGCCAGCCTGGAAGTGGCCGGCATCCCGCGCAGCGCACCGGAACCGGACACGCGCCATCTCAGCGTGGAGCGCAGCTGGTACACCACTGACGGCAAGCCGTGGACACCGCAGGCCTTGAAGGAAGGCGAAGCGTTGATCGTGCGCGTCACCATCACCGCCAACAGCAACATGCCCGACGCCCTGCTCACCGACCTGTTGCCGGCCGGGCTGGAGATCGAGAATTTCAATCTCGGCGATGCCAAACAGTGGGCCGACGTGGTGGTGGACGGCATCGGCATCAGCGAGCGTTCCAGCGCCGCCGACGTCAAGCACGAAGAGTTCCGCGACGACCGCTATGTGGCCGCGCTGGCGCTGTCCTCGGGCAGCAAGGCGCAGGTGTACTACCTGGTGCGCGCAGTCTCGCCGGGTACGTACACGGTGCCGCCATCGCTGGTGGAAGACATGTACCGCCCCGAGCTGCGTGGCGTGGGCCGCAGCACGCCGGCCACGATGACGGTGGTGCAGCCGTAGGTGATGCGTTGCTCCTTCTCCCGTCGGGAGAAGAAGGATGGCCGGCCGCTGAAGTTACCCTTCTCCCGTTGGGAGAAGGTGCCCCGCAGGGGCGGATGAGGGTGCGTGCGAAGCCCCGTGTGTTTGGAACGGCATGAGTGGCTTTGCCCCGTACCCTCACCCCAACCCCTCTCCCGGTGGGAGAGGGGCGATGTCCGATCGCTGAAGCTGCGCTTCTCCCGTTGGGAGAAGGTGCCCCGCAGGGGCGGATGAGGGTACGTGCGAAGCCCCGTGTGTTTTGGAACGACATGAATGGCTTTGCCCCGTACCCTCACCCCAACCCCTCTCCCGGTGGGAGAGGGGCGATGTCCGATCGCTGAAGCTACCCTTCTCCCGCTGGGAGAAGGTGCCCCGCAGGGGCGGATGAGGGTACGTACGAAGCCCCTTGTGTTTGGAAAGACATGAGTGGCTTTGCCCCGTACCCTCACCCCAACCCCTCTCCTGGTGGGAGAGGGGTTTTTATTGCGATCGCCGAGTTCTAGGTAAGTGCTGAGCTCTTGCTTCGCACGCGGCGACATCGCTGCGCGCTGTCTTTTCGGTGCGATGCGGCCGACACGCAGGGGTCATTTTTACGGGCTACGGTGGCGTGCTTTCTCATCGGCGCGGCGTGATTGCTGCGCGACTTACGGGATTCCATGCAGCGCTCCGATTCGTTCCGTGTGCACCTGTCCGTTCTCGCCGTGGCCATCGCGGCCTGTTCGCCTGCCTCGCAGGCATCCGCCAACGAGCGCGCAGCGATTGCAGTCGACGCCTCGTCTCAGACGTCTTCTGCGGCGATGGCCACGGCCAGGAGCGCATCGGCAAGCGCAGTTACAGCGACAACCGAGAATGGCGAGGCAACCACGTCCGGTGCGGGGATTGCGCCCGCAATGCAAGGCTCTTCGGTGTCAGCAGATGCCTCTGCAGATTCCAGAGACCCTGCATCGTCGTCATCGATACAAGACGATGCAACCAACGCCGACAGACCGCCCACCACCGCATCAGGCGTACAAACCCTCGATGCAATGCAGGTCACCGGCGTGCGCCGCGCCAATGCGGCGGCGGTGGAGAGCAAGCGTGCGGCGACCAACATCGCCGATGTGATCAGCGCCACCGACGTACGCGCCTTGCCCGACAGCACCATCGTCGAAGCGTTGCGCCGCGTGCCCGGCCTGTCGGTGTTGCCGGCCACCGACAACGAGCATCCCCGCGATGAAGCCGCCACGCCGGTATTGCGTGGCCTGGGGCCGTCGTATAACAACGTCACCATTGACGGACTGACCATCGCCTCGCCCGGTACGCCGAACGGGACGCTCGGTTCGATCACCCGCGGCGTGCGTCTGGATTTGCTGCCCGCCTCGATGGTCAGCGAGTTGCAGGTGGTCAAGACGTTCACCCCCGACCTGGATCCCAATGCCACCGGCGGTGCAATCAATCTCAAGACCCGCAGCGCATTCGAAAACGGCGGCAAGCCGTTCTTCAGCGCCGAGGCGGCGCTAGGCCACGCCAACGATGTAGGCAAACCGCGCGATCAGGACGACCCCGGTTATCGCTTGAACGCCACCGGCAGCCGCACCTTCGGCAGCGAGCAGCAGTACGGGTTCACCCTGTCGGCCAATTACCAGAGCCTGAGCAGTTACACCGAAACCCACATGACCACCGACACAGTGCATTACGGGTTCTACGACAACAACGGCGTGCTGCAGACCGGCGCCAATCTCGGCAATGGCTGGGCAGTGCCGCAGCAGGACAAGTATTGGTACGTGCAAAACCAGCGCGACCGCTACGGCGTCACCGGCAAGTTCGAGATGCGACCCAGTGCCGCGCTCGAAGCGTATGCGATGGCCGGCTACTACTATTTCAAGGACGACATGGAGCGCAACGAGGTCATCATCGACCCGCGCAACCGCAACCAGGTATTCAATCAGACTGCCACCTCCGGCAGTTATCCGGGTGGCGACATCGAGGTGGGTTACTCGAACCAAATCGTCACCACGCGCACCAAGGTCGCGCAGCTGGGCACCATCTGGCGGCCCACCGATCGGCAGCAGTTTTCCGCGCGCGGTGCATGGTCCGATGCGACCTACGACGAGCCGATCCGCATGATCAAGTACGCCACCGGCATCAGTCGCGCCGCGCCAGTGCTGGTGGGCCAGACCGGCAGTGGCGTGACCATCAATGCCACGCCAAATTATGCGTTCAACTACGACACCTCCGGCTTCGATCAACGCTTCGCGGTATCGCCGCAGGCGTACAACACCCTCGACAACTACAGCCTGTCGTACTGGCGCCCGGACTATAAGCGCACCGCGGCCGATCGCATCCTCACCGGCCGGCTCGATTACGGCTTCAATCAAGGGGAAAGCGATCAGGGCGTCGGTTTCGCGGCGGGCGTGTCGTACACCACCGACAAGCCGTCCTACGATATCTTTCGTGTCGAGTATCAGCCCAACACGACGGCGCCCGCGTTCGGCCTGGCCGATGTGGTCGGCACCGGCAGGGCGCCGATGCGCTACGCCGGTTTGAACCTGCTGAGCATCGACCCGAACAAGGCCAATCGCGTGCTGGCCGCCACGCCGCTGAGCGCGTTCAATAGTACCGACCAGCAGGCCTTCAGCAATCAGGACAACTTTAGTCATACCGAAAAAACCTTCGGCAGCTACGGCCTGGTCAGCTATCGCAGTGACCGCTTCAACGTGCAGGCAGGCGTGCATTTCGACAGCACCAGGCTCGACACGGTCGGCCGCCAGCGGCAGCTGGATGCAGCAAGCAATCGCTACGTGTACGTCGATAACCCAACCAGCGCGGACTACGACTACCTGTTGCCGTCGGCCATCATGACCTATCACCTGACCGACGCACTGGACCTGCGCGCCGGTGCAAGCCGCACGCTGGGCCGCCCACCGTACGATGCCTATGCGGCGCGCACCTCGATCGGCTTCGTCAACACGGCAGATGCCGGCAACCCGAATGCGCAGGGCGTCACTGTCACCATCGGCAACCCGGACATCAAGCCGCGCGTGTCCAACAACCTGGATCTTTCGCTGGAATGGCGCCTGCCCGGCGACTTCGATGCCTTCGCGTCCGCTGCCGTGTTCGACAAGCGCATCCAGGACGAGATCTTTACGCTCTCGCGCACCGACAGCTTCACTTTCGATGGCACCACTTACGCGAATGCGTTGATCAGCACGCCAGCCAATGCGGCCAAGGCGCGTATTCGCGGCGTGGAGCTCAACGGCATCGTCAATACGCTGGCGCCCATCGCGCCGTGGTTGAGCGGTGTCGGCTTCAGCGCCAATGTCGCGGTGCTCGATGGTCGCCTGGATGTGCCTTACAGCGTTGGTAGCGGCAGCAGCCTGACCCAGCGCGAGCGCAAACTCGACAATCTGGTCGGTCAGCCCGACTACACCGCCAATGCCACGCTGTTCTACAACACCGGCGGGCTGGAGTTGCGTGCGGCCTACAACCGGCAAGGCAAGGCATTGCGGTCCATCGTCAGCAACATCGATTGGCAGGACCTGTATTGGTCGCCGCGCTCGCAGCTAGATTTCACTGCCACCTATGCGGTCAGCAAGCAATTGAGCCTGATCGGCCAGGTCAGCAACATCACCCACAGCCGTATCACCAGCGTGACCGGCCCGGGGCAGAATCTGCTCAAGGACAGTTATTCGGTGCCCACCACCTACTGGGTGGGTCTGCGGTTTACGCCGGCGTTGTAAGCGCGGTCAGTTTGCGTTGGCAACGTTGTAGAGCTGTGCCATCCCGTCGGAGTGCTGCCATCCAGAAGCGCATCACTACAACCTACACACCTCGTCCGCATCTGCATCTGCAGCGGCGAGCACGCCACGCGGCAATGCAGCTGCGCCGCACAGTGGTTTTGCAAGTCACCTGATTGGAGTTGTTCGAATGACACCACGTTCCATTGCCATCCTCACCGCCGTGCTGTGCGCTGCCCTGGTAACCACTGCGAGCGCAGCGCCTGCGGGCGTCGCCGCGATCCAGGCACGCCTGGCCAACCCGCAAGGCGGCATCGTGGTGGTGGCGCACCGCGGCTGTCATGTCGCCGCACCACAGCACGGCTTCACGGATACCGTACCGGAGAACTCGCTTGCGGCACTGGAGCGCTGCATCGCAATCGGGGCCGATGTGATGGAAACCGATGTGCGGCGCGCGGCCGATGGCACGCTGGTAATGCTGCACGATGCCACCGTGGACCGCACCACCGACGGCACCGGCAAGCTGTCCGAGCTCGCGCTGAGCGACCTGCAAAAACTGCGCCTGCGCAGCGATGAAGGTGGCGCACAGGCACCGCTCACCGACCAGCGCGTGGTCACGCTCGACCAGATGCTTGCCAAGGCCAAAGGGCACATCCTGCTCAACCTGGACGTCAAGGATGCGATCTATGTGCAAGTGATCGATGCGGTCGCGCGCGCCGGCATGCAGCATCAGGTGATCGTCAAGGCCGAGGCTGGCATCGCCACGCCACCGCTGGCAGCAATGGTGCCGTTCGACACCGTGTACTTCTTCCCGATCCTGATCAATGCGGACGACAACGCCGACCTGGCCGCCATTGCCACCGCACAGGCCCGCAATGCGCGTCCGATGGCGTTCGAGTTGCCCAAGATGGCTGCAGCGCAATTACCGGCATTGGTGGCGGTGAGCAAGGCACGCAATGTGCGGCTGATGGTCAATTCGCTGTGGGATGGCTTTATCGCCGGCTACGGTGGCGACGCCGATGCCGAGCGCGACCCGGACAAGGTGTGGGGCCGGATGTACCGCGATGGCGTGTCGATCATCCAGACCGATGCGCCGGAAGCCTTGTTGCGCTATCGCGCCAGCTTGGAAAAGCGCTGAGCGGAAGCGACCAGGCGGCCGTCCCGCGCGGTAGCAACCAGGTGTAGCACGGCGCGCGGTGCATCAACAACGCAACGACCGATACCTTACGTCAACCGCACTGTATTTGTAGGCATTGCCATTGCTTACCGGCAATGCGTGCTGCTACCGATGGGCGCCGACCACGCCCTTCGGTGTGAGTGGCCTGATCGTTGCAGGCACTTCATGCGGCGGCCACGGATAAGATCAGACGGTTGAGCGCAAGGATATCCACCTGTCGCTCAGGGTTTGCGCCTGGCCCTTGGGCCAGTAGCTTGTCCGGCTGTCGTGCAGCTGATCGCGCCAAGACGCCGGGCCCGGGCGCATAGCAGTGGCCGAAACGCGTTTTGCCCTGCATGCTTTGCGCGATGGATGAACAGCCGCAGGCACAAACAGGGATGGATCGGACGCAGGCGCACCCGCAAGCGCCGAACCATCAGGCTCGCGACGGGCGCCGCTGGCTGCGGTGGCTGCGCTTGAGTGCGGCTGCCCTGCTGAGCGTCCTGCTGCTGCTCGACCTGGCCTTCCCGTTGCCGTTGCCCAAATCCCGCGACACCTCCACCCTGGTGGTTGCGCGCGACGGCACGCCGTTACGTGCGTTTGCCGACCGCAATGGCGTGTGGCGCTATCCGGCCACGCCGCAGAGCGTATCGCCGCTGTATCTGCAGGCATTGCTCAATTACGAAGACCGCTGGTTCTGGCGCCATCCCGGCGTCAATCCGTGGGGTCTGCTGCGTGCCGGCGGGCAGTGGATCGCGCAGGGCCGCATCGTGTCCGGCGGCTCCACGCTGACCATGCAGGTGGCGCGCATTCTGGACCCGCACACGCGCACGCCGTGGGGCAAGGCCAAGCAGCTGTTGCGCGCATTGCAGCTGGAAGCGCACCTGAGCAAGCGCGAGATTCTCAACCTGTACCTGGAACGCGCGCCCTACGGGGGCACCATCGAAGGCGTGGAAGCGGCCAGCTGGGCGTATCTGGGTAAACCGGCGAAAGCGTTGTCGCAGGCCGAAGCCGCGTTGCTGGCGGTGCTGCCGCAATCGCCCAGCCGGCTGCGGCCGGACCGTCACCCGGAAGCGGCGCAACGTGCGCGCGACAAGGTGCTCGATCGCATGGTGGAGCTGGGCGTGTGGTCGCGCGCGCAGGTGGACGATGCGCGTATCGAGCCGGTGGTCACGCGCTCGCTCAAGCCGCCGTTGCATGCGGCCTTGCTTGCCCAGCGCCTGCACAGCGCGCAGCCACGCGCGGCGCGCATCGTGACCACGCTGGATGTGGAGTTGCAGCGCACGCTGGAAGAGCGCGTGGCCACGTATTTTTCGCAGCTGCCCGAGCGCACCTCGGCAGCCTTGCTGGTGGTGGACAACGCCAGCATGGAAGTGCGCGCCTATGTCGGCTCGGCCAGCTTCGGCGATCGTCAGCGGCTGGGGCATGTGGACATGGTGCAGGCCTGGCGCTCGCCCGGCTCCACGCTCAAGCCGTTCCTGTACGGCATGGCGCTGGACGATGGCCTGATCCACTCGGAGAGCCTGCTGGTAGACGCGCCGCAGAGCTTTGGCGACTACCGGCCGGGCAACTTCGATGCAGCCTTCAATGGCCCGGTGAGCGCAGCCACGGCATTGCGCTTGTCGTTGAACGTGCCGGCAGTGGATCTGCTCGATCGCATCGGCCCGGCGCGCTTTGCCGCGCGATTGGGCAATGCCGGCATCGCCCTGCATTTCCCGCGTGGCAGTACGCCGTCGCTGGCCGTGATCCTGGGTGGCACCGGCGCGCAATTGCAGGAACTGGTGGGCGCATTCGCCGCGCTCAATCGCGGCGGCATCGCCGGGCGTGTGCGCTATACGCCGGGCGATGCGCGCATCGAGCGCCGGCTGATGTCGCCGGGCGCGGCCTGGATCGTGCGCGAGATCCTGCAGAGCAATCCGCGCCCTGGCTACGGCAGCGGCACCTTCGATACCGCAGCGCGTCCGGGCGTGGCGTGGAAGACCGGTACCAGCTATGGCTACCGCGATGCCTGGGCGATCGGTGGCACGCGGCGTTACACCGTGGGCGTGTGGGTGGGGCGGCCGGATGGCACGCCGTTGCCCGGCCAGTACGGCGCGGTGACTGCGTTGCCATTGATGTTCGAAGTCATCGATGCCTTGCCGCGCAGTGCCGGCGACAGTGCGCCGCTGCCGATGCCGGCCACGGTGCAGCCCGTGCAGATCTGCTGGCCACTGGGTGGTGCGGCTGACCAGACGCCACCGCCCTTGTGCGCGCGCCGTGCCGACGCCTACGCGCTCGACGGCGCGGTGCCGCCCACCTTTGCCGAGCGCGATGCACGTCTGTGGCAAAGCGGGCAGCTGCAGTTCGAGGTGGACGCGCGCAGCGGCCTGCGCCTGTCACAGGAATGCACCCAGCCGCACGCGCGTGCGGCGCGTGCATTGGCGCGCTGGCCGGCACTGGTGTCACCCTGGCTCAGCGCCGCAGAACGTCACGCCGCGCAACTGCCGCCACTGGCGCCGGACTGCCTGCCGGATGGGCGCATGACTGGCGGCGGCGTGCTGCGGATCGACGGCCTGACCGACCGCGCCACCCTGGCGCGCGCCAACGACACCGCACGTCCGGTGCGCCTGCAGCTGCGCGCACTGGGCAGCGAGGCGCGCATCGACTGGCTGCTGGACGGCCGCTGGATCGCGCAGACCAGCGGGCGCCAGGCATTCCAGCGCAACTTTGCCGAGACAGGTGCGCACACGCTGACCGCCATGGCCAGCGACGGCGCCTGGACGCAACTGCGGTTTCGCGTATTGCGCTGAGCGCCGCACCAGCGTGATCGATTGCCAGCTGACATGTAGGAGCGCCCGGGGGGCGACGGGCGTTACCGGTAAGGCCCGTCGCGCCCAAGGGCGCTCCTACGAGAAGCGGTGGGTATCGCGAGTCTGCTGCATCGTTCGCTGATGACGTCTGCGCAACGTGTGTGGCACCGGATTCGTCCGTATCGCTGTTTCGGGGGTAGCCCGGCCAACCCGATCCTACGAGAAGCACTGCGTATCGATCTTGTGACTTGCTGACGCGGTTGCGTTGTCGTGCGTAATGCGCCGAAAACAGACAGGGCGCACGTGGCGCCCTGTCTGTTTCGTCATCGCTGTCGTGGTGTTCGCGTCATGCCGCTGCAGTCATCTGGCATGACGTAGCGCATCGCGGTTGCAGTCACGTGCAAATGATAGACACTGCCCGCGCGCTTGATGCATGCGGTGCGCAGCACCACACCGATCACCTCATTCGCCAATCCAGCCTTCCAGCATGTCGGCGAACTCGTCGGCGTGCTCTTCTTCCTGGGCCAGGATGCTTTCCAGGATGCGCTTGGTGGTGGTGTCCTTGTCGCCGATGAAATCGATCATCTCGCGGTAGCTGTCGATGGCGATGCGCTCGGCGATCAGGTTTTCCTTGACCATGTCGCGCAGGTCGGTGCCTTCCTTGTATTCGGCGTGCGAACGCTCGGTCAGGGTGTCCGGGTTGAGGTCTGGTTCGCCGCCCAGTTGCACGATGCGCTCGGCAAGCTTGTGCGCGTGCGCCTGTTCCTGCTGCGCGTGCTCCAGGAATTCGCTCTTGACCGCATCGGCCAACATGCCCTTGGCCATGAAGTAATGGCGGTAGTAGCGCAAGGTGCACACGTATTCGGTGGCGAGCGCGGTGTTGAGCAACTCGATCACCTTTTCGCGATCGGCATGGTAGCTCTCGGTGATGGCGCCGTCTTCGATACTCTGGCGTGCGCGGGCGCGCAGGGTGGCGGTGTCGGTGATACCGGCGGGGGTGGTGCTGGCTGGCTGATCAGACATGGCTGGCCGTTTTCCTTCTGAGTGGACGGGGGACTTACGCTTCAATCGGGCAGGTGCTGCAGCACGTAATCGGCTGCAGACACCTTGAATTCACCGGGCTCTTCGACGAACAAGGCCTTGACCACGCCATCGTCGGCATACAGCGCGTAGCGACGCGAACGCAGGCCCATGCCCGAGCCGCTCGCGTCGATTTCCAGGCCCAGGGCGCGGGCAAGTTCGGCATTGCCGTCGGGCAGCAGATGCAGGCCGTCGGGTAGCAACTGGCTGCGGCCCCAGGCCTGCATCACGAACGGGTCGTTGACGGCGGTGCACAGTACTTCGATACCGCGTTTGCGGAACGCTTCGAAGTGCTCCACGTAGCCCGGCAGGTGCTTGGCCGAACAGGTCGGCGTGAATGCGCCCGGCACCGCGAACAGCAGCACCTTGCGGCCGGCAAACAAGGTATGGGTGTCGACCGCCTCGATGCCTTCGCGCATGCGCTTGAGCACCACTTCGGGAATGCTGTCACCAACGGCGATGGTCATGGGGCTGTGCTCCTGTGGCTGAACGAATTCTAGAAAAGGGCAGGGGAAAGGCGCGTCAACGCGCTTGAAATCCGCAGCGCGACGCCTATCTGACGCACATGGCCGGCGCGGTGTGCGCATGCCGCCGCCGCCGGCCCCTTACCCAACCTTTTGGAGGCTCGCAATGAACATCGTTCGTTATCCCCAGTGGCCCACCCACGCCCTGCAAAACGAGATCAAGCATGTGTTCGACCGCTTCTTCGAACAGAACGGCGAAACCGACGAATCGGCGGTGGTGACCGCGCAGTGGGTGCCGCGTGTGGACATCAAGGAAGAGGCCAATCACTTCGTGCTGTATGCCGACCTGCCGGGGATCGACCCCAGCCAGATCGAGGTGCAGATGGACAAGGGCATTCTGTCGATCAAGGGCGAGCGCAAGGGCGAGTCCAGCACCGAGACCGAGCGTTTCTCGCGTATCGAGCGCCGCTACGGCAGCTTCCACCGCCGCTTCGCGCTGCCCGATAGCGCCGATGCCGACGGCATCACCGCAGCCGGGCATAACGGTGTGCTGGAAATCCGCATTCCCAAGCGTCCGGCGGCCACCCCGCGTCGCATTCAGGTGGGCAACGGGCAGGACACCAGTGGCGGCACCGTGCAGTAAGCGCGCGCAGCGGTTGCGCTGATGTAGTTGCCAGGTGAGTCGCCGGTTTGGTTTGAGCGTCGGTGCGCCCAGCCTTCGGCCCTCCGGCGACCACCGGCCGTGCAGGTGGCGCACCGCTGCGAGGCAGCGGACCCTGGAGCGATGTCACCTGACTTCGCTCCCCGGCGACGACCGCGCCGTAGAATAGGCGCGGTCGCCCGCCCGGCTGCGAAGAGATCGGCCAGCAACCCCGTTGCGTGACCGTCATGCGGGTGCGGCTGGTGTTGCAGTGGCGGGTACGGCATGTACCCGCCACGTTTCGCCAGCTGCGCCATCCATGGCTGTCCTACGGGAATGCCCGCCCTCGAACTGGCTCGTGGCCTCGGCTGCGGGCCGTTTTTTTTCCAGAGGTGATTAGATGGAATTCAAGGATTACTACGCAACGCTGGGCGTGGAGCCCAGCGCGGGCGATGCGGAAATCAAGACCGCCTATCGCCGGTTGGCGCGCAAGTACCACCCCGACGTCAGCAAGGAAGCCGGCGCCGAGGACAAGTTCAAGGCGATCAACGAAGCCTACGAGGCATTGCGCGACCCGGCCAAGCGCAAGGCCTACGATCAGTTGAAGGCGCAGGGGTATCGCCCGGGCGACGAGTTCCAGGCCCCGCCCAGCTATGGTGGCGGGCAGGGCTTCGACTATGAAGAGGTGTTCGGCAACGGCGGCGCCGGTGGCGGTTTCAGCGATTTCTTCGAGAGCCTGTTCGCCGGCCAACGCGGTGGCCGTCCGCGCGGCCCGGGTGCCGGTGCGGGCGCAGGTGCCGGCCCACAGGCGCGCGGCGACACCCGCGCCAAACTCGCGGTACCGCTGGAAGCGGTGCATTCGGGTGACAGCGTGCGCATCACCATCAACGGCAAGCAGCTGGACGTGCGCGTGCCCAAGGGCGTGCAGCCGGGTCAGGTGATCCGCCTGAGCGGGCAGGGCAACGGCGGCGGCAACCTGCTGCTGGAGATCGAGTACGCCGCGCACCCGCAGTTCGAGGTGGACGGGCGCAACATTCTGTACACCCTGCAGGTCATGCCCTGGCAGGCAGCGCTGGGCACCACCATCAGCGTGCCGACCCTGGGCGGCTCGGTGGAACTGAAGGTGCCCGCCGACTCGGACGCTGGCCGCAAGCTGCGCCTGCGCGGCCGTGGCCTGCCGGGCACGACCCCGGGCGATCAGATCGTGGAGCTGGAGATCCTGGCCCCGGCTCCCACCGACGACGCGCAGAAGAAGGCGTACCGTAATCTCGCCAAGGCATTTGGCGAGACGGTGTGAGCCGGTCCGCACGAGTGCGCGTGTGACCTGGCCCCTCTCCCGGTGGGTGCAGAAAATAAGCCGCTCTCCCTGCGGGAGAGGGGTTGGGGTGAGGGCACGGTAGGTCAGCAATGTGGCAGTCGACCTCGACCTGCGCCATCGAGCCGCAGCCGCACCCTCATCCGGCGCTGCGCGCCACCTACTTCCGGTGGGAGAAGGGTGCACGTCCCTCTCCTCGTGGGGGAGAAGAAGGATAAGCCCCTCTCCTGCGGGAGAGGGGTTGGGGTGAGGGTACGGTAGGTCAGCGATGCGGCAGTCGCCCTCGAACTGCGCCATCGAATCGCAGCCGCACCCTCATCCGGCGCTGCGCGCCACCTTCTCCCGGTGGGAGAAGGATGCACGTCCCTCTCCTCGTGGGGGAGAAGAAGGCATAAGCCCCTCTCCCTGCGGGAGAGGGGTTGGGGTGAGGGTACGTAGGTCAGCAATGCGGCAGTCGACCTCGACCTGCGCCATCGAGCCGCAGCCGCACCTCATCCGGCGCTGCGCGCCACCTTCTCCCCCATGCAGGAGGGCAATGTCCCGATAGGAGAAGGGGATCAGCGTCGCTGTCCGTCGTGCTGCCTTGAATCCAACCGTGCCTTGGCCGACGTAGTACTCCGGCAGCCGCCTACAAAGAACGACTGCGCGTCAGTCCACTGCATGTCGCAACCTTCGCAAACCACCAACCACCAACCACCAACCACCAACCACCAACCACCAACCACCAACCACCAACCACCAACCACCCACCTGGCCCAGCTATCGAAAGCGCAGCCGGCGCACTACACTCGCCGCGCACACTAGGGGAAACACATGGCACGCATTTTGATCGTCGACGACTCGCCGTCGCAGCTGCTGGGGATTCAGCGCATCGTCGAGAAGCTCGGGCACGAGACCATCACCGCCACCGATGGCGCCGCTGGCGTGGAAGCGGCCAAGGAGTCGCTGCCGGATCTGGTGCTGATGGACGTGGTCATGCCCAACCTCAACGGCTTCCAGGCCACGCGCACGCTCAAGCGCGAGCCCACCACCCAGCACATCCCGGTGATCCTGGTGACCACCAAGGACCAGGACACCGACCGCATGTGGGGCATGCGCCAGGGCGCCCGCGCCTACATCACCAAGCCGTTTTCCGAAGACGAACTGCTGGAGGTGATGGAGCGCGTGTTCAACCAGAAGGACGAATCGCCGACGGCGTGATCGCGCGGGGTGCCGCGCCGCGTGTGCAGCACCTGCGGCCGTTGCCGCACTACCGTGGCGTCCGGCGCCGCAGTTGCCGGCAGTGTCGGTCGCGGCTCCACATCAGCCAGCCAGGCAAGGCTGCCGCCGGGCAAGGCAAGGCAAGGCAAGGCAGGGCAGGTCAGCGCTGCGCGTCCGTCCTCGCGCATGCCCGGTCAGAACGGCAGGTACTTGTGCTGGCCATCCATCAACAGGGCACCGGCGCGCCAGCGAGGTCCCTCGTCCCCCGCACATGCCATGCTGCACAGCAATGCGCCCCAATCCACCCGGCGGCTAAATCGCCGATGCACCGGACCGGGCCTTTCAAAACGGCCGGTCTGCCCCATCTAGTAGAATCGGCGAATCAAACAACACGGCGGCACTGCGGGACTGGCCCGCACAGCCCCTCGATCATGGAGCGTGCATGGCCTGGAACACACCCGGCAACAAGGGCGGAGACGGCCCGGATCCCAACCGTCGCAGGTCCTGGGGCCCGCGCGGTGGTGGCAACGGTGGCGGTTGGGGCAATCTGCCCGCCCCGGTGAAAGAGCTGTTCGACGGTGGTGTGGGGCGCTGGATCCTGGTCGCGGTGGTGCTGATGGTGCTGTTTTCCAGCTTCCAGCTCATCGGTGAACAGCAGCGTGGCGTGGTGCTGCGCTTCGGCCAGTTTTCGCGCATCCTGCAGCCCGGCCCCAACTTCAAGCTGCCCTGGCCCATCGAGTCGGTGCGCAAGGTCAATGCCACCGAGATCAAGACCTTCAGCAACCAGGTGCCGGTGCTGACCCGCGACGAGAACATCGTCAACGTCTCGCTCAACGTGCAGTACCAGATCAGCGACCCGCGCAAATACCTGTTCGGCTCGCGCAATGCCGATCTGGTGCTGGAGCAGGCCGCGCAAAGCGCCGTGCGTGAGCAGGTGGGCCGTTCCGATCTGAATACCGTGCTCAACAATCGCGGCCCGCTGGCGATCGCCTCCAAGGACCGCCTGCAGGCGGCACTGGATGCCTACAACACCGGCCTGGCCGTCACTGGCGTGACCCTGCCGGACGCGCGCCCGCCGGAAGAGGTGAAGCCGGCCTTCGACGAGGTCAACGGTGCCCAGCAGGTGCGCGAGCGCCTGATCAACGAAGCCCAGGCCTATGCCGCCAAGGTGGTACCGGAAGCACGTGGCCAGGGTGCACGCACCCGCACCGGTGCCGAAGGCTACAAGCAGGCGGTGATCTCCAAGGCCGAGGGCGACGCCGACCGCTTCACCCTGCTGCAGGAGCAGTACGCCGGCGCGCCCGAAGTCACGCGCAAGCGCCTGTGGCTGGAAACCGTGCAGAAGGTGCTGTCGGAGAACCGCAAGGTGATCGGCAGCGATGGCCGCCAGGTCATCTACGTACCGCTGCCGGCCGATGCCAACAAGGCGTCCGCGACCAGCGGCAATACCGGCAACAGCGGAATGCCGTCGATGGTGCCGCAGGACGTGCTGTTGAATCCGCCGCAGAATTCCAGCAGCGAGGCCATCCGCAATCCGGAGCGCGGGCCGCGCCCGACCGGCCGTGAGGGAACCGAATAATGAAGAATTCGCTAGTCATCGGCCTGATCGTCGCCGTGTTGCTGACCCTGATGGGCTCGGTGTTCGTGGTGCGCGAGGACCAGACCGCCATGGTGCTCAACCTGGGCCGCGTAGTGCGCGCCGACCTCAAGCCCGGCCTGCACTTCAAGATCCCGGTGGTGGAATCGGTGCGCGTGTTCGATCGCCGCTTCCAGGTGCTGGACACCGCCCCGGCGCGCTACTTCACCGCTGAGCAGAAAGACGTCAGCGTGGACTTCTTCGCCATCGGCTACATCTCCGATGTGCGGGCGTTCTATCGCGCCACCGGTGGTGAGGAGTCGGTCGCCAATTCGCGCCTGGCCCCGATCATCACCGACTCGCTGCGCAACCAGATCAACTCGCGTACCCTGCAACAGCTGGTCTCCGGCGACCGCAGCGAATTGATCGCCAACCAGCTCAAGGGCATCAATGGCGCCATCAAGGGCCTGGGGATGCAGATCACCGACCTGCGCATCAAGCAGATCGACCTGCCGACCGACAGCCAGGTGATTACCGACGTCTACGAGCGCATGCGCGCCCAGCGCAAGCAGGAAGCCAGCAAGTTGCGCGCAGAAGGCGAAGAGCAGGCCCTGACCATCCGTGCTCAGGCCGACCGCGAAAGCACGATCATCAAGGCCGATGCCGAGCGCGATGCCCAGAAACTGCGCGGCGAAGGCGATGCCGACGCGGCCCGCATCTATGGCCAGGCCGGCGCAAAGGACCCCTCGTTCTACGCCTTCTACCGCAGCCTGGAGGCGTACCGCGAGTCCATGACCGACGGCAACGGCGTGGTCGTACTCGACAAGAACGACCCATTCCTGCAGTACCTCAAGAGCGATCGGTGATCGCTCTGCCTTGAAACAAAAGCGCCCGCGTAATGCGGGCGTTTTTGTATGTGCCTGTTACTGTCGGGCAGACAGACGCGCCCCCCACCGTAGGAGCGCACCCGGGCGCGCCGGCCTTACCGGGGATGCCCGTTGCGCCCAGGTGCGCTCCTACGCAGGGCACAGGTGGCCGATAGATCGGGCGCATGGCGCTTCGTGCGCTGCGATGCTGATGGGCATGTTCGGAGTTCGCAGCTGCCTGGGACGCGTCTCCCGTCGTTTTGGCCAGACTCGGTCCTACGCTTTGCGCGTATGGATTGGGTGCATGGCCTTTCGTGGACTGCAATGTGCGTCTGGATCCGCAGATGCCTGACGTCGCTCCCGTTTTATTAACCAGACGCGGCGAGGCAGGAGCGCACCCGGGCGCGACAGGCCTTACCGGCGGACCCCGCTGATCTCCCCTGGTAGTCAATCGCCACAGAGATCCCCTAGCGCAGAACGCGGCAACCGCTGATATCCCGCGTCGCCCAAGGCCGTCAGCATCACGCCATGGCCGATATCGATTCTCCGGGGCATCGCGCGTTGCGCCGCGGCAGGCAGTCTTTGCCCAACAGCGCATACCTGCTGACCACCGCGACATGGCAGCGTCGCGCCGTGTTCGCAGATTTTCTGCTTGCAGCAACCGCCTGCCGGGCATTCACTGCCGCCACGCCTTGCGATGCCACGCTGCTGGCCTGGGTGTTGATGCCGGATCATGTGCATTGGCTGTTGCAACTGGGGAGCGTCACCTCGTTGGCCGACGCCGCTTCACGCATGAAGGCGTGCGCAGCGCGTGCGGTGAACGAGCAGCGCCAGCATCACGCACCGGTCTGGAGTCACAGCTATCACGACCACGCGTTGCGCAAGGACGACGACCTGCACGCAGCCGCGCGTTACCTCATCGCCAATCCCCTCCGTGCCGGGCTGGTCAGCCGCGCGGGCGATTACCCATTCTGGGACGCAATCTGGCTCTGAAAGGGGATTAATGCGCATCCAAACCCCGGCATCCGCGTAGGAGCGCACCCGAGCGCGCCGGCCTTACCGGCAATGCCCGTCGCGCCCAGGTGCGCTCCTACCGGCGCGGTGTGCCCGTGTGTCCATTCAGTGCCTATCGTGGATCGAATGATCGTGCGTCGGGCGATCTGCAGATCTCGCGAGGCACACCGCCCTGCCATGTAGGAGCGCATCCGGGCGCGACCGCTTTACCGGCAATGCCCGTCGCGCCCAGGTGCGCTCCTACGGTGTGGCGTGTCGGGCTGCCGAACCGGGCACACTGCAGCTCCCACGTTGTCCTGGTGTTGCTGATGCACGAGTTCCTGTCCGCGTTATGCCTGATCGCCGTCATCGAAGGCCTGCTGCTGTTCGCCGCGCCCGCCGCCTGGAAGCGGATGGTCGAGCAGCTGTTCAGCCTGCCCACGGCCCAACTGCGTGCCATCGGCGGTGTGACATTGGTGCTGGGCGCGATCGCGCTGTGGATCGTGCGCCACTGAGTGGGTGGTCCATTCCGACCGAAATGGGCAGCGTAGGAGCGCACCTGGGCGCGACAGGCGTTACCGGTAAAGCAGTCGCGCCCGGGTGCGCTCCTACGACCCGCGATGGGGGGTTGGGATTGCTGGGGGCCGGCAGCGCCCGGAGCACCGCGCAACCGCTGGCCAGCGGCAATCCGGCTAGCCCTCGATCCGCCGTTCGCCAAGGGTAGTGCACGCCACCCAAAACCCGGATAATGCACAAAAGCCGGCCGGGCACGCTCCAACCAGAGCACCCCGTTCGGCTTTTTCCGTGTCAGGGCTGGTCGCCGCTGCAACGCTCCCCGATGGAGCCGCGCGCACGGTGGCGCCGCCAGCCCCGAGTCGGTCCCATCCCGCGGCCCCGATGGCTGCAGCAAAACTCAGGAGTTCACCCGTCATGGGTCAATCAGTTGTCGTGCTCGGTGCCCAGTGGGGCGATGAAGGCAAAGGCAAGATCGTCGATCTGCTTACCGAAGAGATCGGTGCAGTCGTCCGCTTCCAGGGCGGCCACAACGCTGGCCATACCCTGGTCATCAACGGCAAGAAGACCGTCTTGCATCTGATTCCGTCCGGCATCCTGCGCGACGACGCGCTGTGCCTGATCGGCAATGGCGTGGTGATCTCCCCGGCCGCGTTGATCAAGGAGATCAGCGAGCTGGAAGGCGCCGGTGTGGAAGTGCGTTCGCGCCTGAAGATCTCCCCGGCTGCGCCGCTGATCATGCCGTACCACATCGCCCTGGACCAGGCGCGCGAGAAGGCCGCCGGCGGCAAGGCCATCGGCACCACCGGCCGTGGCATCGGCCCTGCGTACGAAGACAAGGTGGCCCGCCGCGGTATCCGCATCGCCGACCTGCATTACCCGCCGCAGCTGGAAGAACTGCTGCGCACCGCACTGGACTACCACAACTTCGTGCTGACCAAGTACCTGGGTGTGGAAGCGGTGGACTTCCAGAAGACCTTCGACGAGGCACTGGCTTTCGGCGATTACGTGCAGCCGATGAAGTCCGACGTGGCCGGCATCCTGCACGACCTGCGCAAGCAGGGTAAGCGCGTGCTGTTCGAAGGCGCGCAGGGCGCGTTGCTGGACATCGACCACGGCACCTACCCGTACGTCACCAGCTCCAACACCACCGTGGGCGGCGCACTGGCCGGCACCGGCGTGGGCGCTGACGCCATCGACTACGTGCTGGGCATCGCCAAGGCCTACGCCACGCGCGTGGGAGGCGGCCCGTTCCCGACCGAGCTGGACGACGAAGTGGGCCAGGGCATCCGCGACCGCGGTGCCGAGTACGGCGCCTCCACCGGTCGCCCGCGTCGCTGCGGCTGGATGGACATCGTCGCGCTCAAACGCGCGGTGGCCATCAACGGCATCTCCGGCCTGTGCATCACCAAGCTCGACGTGCTCGACGGCATGGAAAAGCTCAAGGTCTGCATTGCGTACGAATACCGCGGCAAGCGCACCGAATATGCGCCGCTGGACGCGCAGGGCTGGGAAGAGTGCACCCCCGTGTACCTGGAGTTCCCGGGCTGGACCGAGAACACCCACGGCATCACCGAGTGGGACAAGCTGCCGGTGGCCGCACGTGCCTACCTGCGCGCGCTGGAAGAACTGGCCGGCTGCCCGATCAGCATCGTCTC
Organism: Xanthomonas sp. WHRI 6106; assembly: GCF_040202405.1. Lineage (NCBI taxonomy): Bacteria > Pseudomonadati > Pseudomonadota > Gammaproteobacteria > Lysobacterales > Lysobacteraceae > Xanthomonas > Xanthomonas sp. WHRI 6106. The sequence continues at coordinate 161,178 of NZ_JBEGFC010000001.1, forward strand.
CACCGGCCCGGATCGTGACCACACGATGGTGCTGCAGGACCCGTTCGCCTGATCGGTTGATCTCGCGTTGTCATACCCAACGGCCCGGCTTGTCCGGGCCGTTGGCGTTTGAGGATCAGGCGCGGTTGCTTCCGGGCGGGCCGGCAACGGCATGCGGTGTGACGACACGATGGTGTGACACACCTGTGCTACATTTGCGCGTACGAAATGCACACGCTTGAGGGGTTCATGAGCACCACAACCATCCGTCTCCCAGACGAACTCAAGATGCGCGTTGCTGCGGCAGCGAAGCAGGGCGGCACGACGGCACATAATTTCATTCTGGAAGCGATCGCGGAAAAGGCGGAGTCGGTCGAGCGTCGTGCCGATTTCGATGCGGTTGCCGAACAGCGTTATGCCGGCATCGTGGCGTCCGGGAAGACCATCGCCTGGGACGACATGCGTGGCTATCTGGAAAAGCGCATGGCCGGAGAGCCGGCAAAGCGTCCCACGGCCCGCAAACTAGCCCGGTAGCATGGCGCGTATCGAACTGGCACCGGAGGTTGCACAGGATCTTGAGCGGATCTTCGACCACCTCCAGCGGCATGAGGCCGCACATGTCGCAGCACGCCTGCACGAGATCATCGCGGCAATCGATGTGCTGGAAACCAATCCGCTGATCGGCCGGCCGGCTGGTGGCGACAAGCGCGAACTGGTGATCGGTCGCGGCGCGCTCGGCTATCTGGCGCTGTACTGCTATGTCGCGCAGATCGACACGGTGTTTGTGCTGGCCGTTCGCTCGCAACGTGAGGCGGGCTTTGCGGGGCCGTGAAGTTCGCAGTTGCCTCATCGCCGTAGCCCGGCGTCCCTGTTTTTCGATGCACTGCCACTTGACCAGCGCAAACCGGTGCTGGAGATCGTCGCGCGCCACGCCGACGTTGCCAACCGGTATCGCCCGCACGCCATTGCCCAAGCCGCCGCAATGCCTTGCCACCCGCCCAGCGCCGTTATCCCATGCGCATCGACGCACCCTCACGTTGCTGGTTGTCCATTTCCTGCTGCTGGCGCTGCGCCAACGCCTGCTGGCGGTCGGTACTGGCCACCTCCAGCTGCTGCAGCGACTGCGCCACCGGCGTCTGCACGGCCACATCGGTTGGCATATGGGCGCGCAGGTGCGCCGGGTTGTTCAACTCGCCCTGCACCACAAACACGTGGCGGCCGGCCGGGCTGTCGGCGGTCTGTTGGCTCAGCACCACGTGGTCGGCCCGATCCAGGTTGTTCTGGCGGGCGAGGGTCATCACGCTGGCGATCAGGCGCTCGCTGCTCTCGTCCGGCGTGCGCCCGGCGTGCGCATCGATCGCATTCACGCCCGCGCGCACCTGCCGTAGCAGTGCGTAGTCCCGGTGATCAGGGCCGATATCGGTCAGTTTGGTGGGCGCCTGAATCTGATCGGGCAGGCCGTCCGTCGATGCAGTGAACGGGCTGCGGGTGATGGTGCGGTACGGGTCGTCTTCGTGGAACTGCGTGGCTTTCTGCTGCCGCTCCAGGCGCACGGCGCGGGCATCATCGAGTTCGGCGATACGGCCGGGACTGGTTTCTTCGCGCATGGACAGATGCCCGCCGCCTGCGCTGACGTTCACCCACTTCTGTTCTTTCTCGAAGTACATCGCATAGAAGCTGTTGCTGCCGACCACATTGGGGTCGACGGCGGAGCGGCCCTCCAGCATCTGGATCGCTTCTGTAGTGCCGAGCTTGGTCAGGTACTCGCTGCCGGCTGCCAGGCCCATCTGCGCAAAGGTCTCATAGCTCGTGTTTTTTATACGGGCAGCGCCGCGATACTCGTTGTCGAGCATGTTGGTCCAGATCTGTTCCAGCTTCTGGGGACCGCTTTTTTCAAGCGCTGCCTGCAGCAGCACGCGGGGTGTCCAGCAGTTGGGGTCGAGCTCATGGTCCAGGAAGGCTTGGTCGTGCGCTCGCATGACGTCCTTACCGGGAAGGTTGAGTGCCAGGTCGGGGCGCTGAACTTCCATCCAGGACTGCCGAAGCGCAAGATCCTTTTTAATCAGAGTCTGTCCGAACTTCTCCCATTGCCTTTCGCTAAGCTCGGCGTTGGGGAAGTGCGAGCCATTGTCATGTTGATTTTTTGCGTAGTCCTGAGCATAGCTATTGGCGACCCGTCCAGGCAGGCTGTCATTGCGAACAACGCCTAACGCTAAGGTGCCATAGCCATCAGCGCCCTGCAGTTGCGAGAGGTAGTTCCAATATAACTCCCGATTTCCCGCGTTCGCATAGTCGCTCAAAATCTTGATGTCTTGATCGGTCAATCCGCTCATGTCCTGCTCCCTGATACTTGCTCCATTACTTTACTTTGGTACGCGCCAGAACTTCCCTTACGGCATCTTCCATGCGTTTCCAGTCTTTCAAGAACGCTCTTTTGTAGTTCAGGCTAATCGAAAGTTTATTTTCGATATCAGCGAAATAATGGAAACAACTTGCAGCAATGGCTCCTTTCTCATGGATAACCTCATTGCCCACAAGTTTTACGCCATCTTCGCGAAACTTGGTGCTGTCGCACTTGATGAAGGTGGTGAGCTTGCCGCTGGCATCACGTGCAACATACCAGTCATCTTCATAAGCAAGATTGCGGACTGGCTGCTTCCCGTAGCGTGCCTCGTACTCGCTTGAGTACCCCTGCATTCTTACTTCGTCGATGGCATAGGGTGTTAGCCCCAGGGTCTGGTCTTTAGAAACACGGAGGTCGAGACGGCTCCTTGGATCCTTTCGTTCCACGGAATCCGCCTCGGTAATAGCTTCATTGGAAGAACGCCTGGCCAACAAGGTTTCGATTGGAACCCGGTCGACATAGTCGATCGATACAGATATCTCCTTGCGGAAATCATTCGTACGCGGGTTAGCCCGTGCCCCAGGCGGGGTGGGGGTCATATCTGGCCACTCGATGACAAGCGTGACGCCTTCGCCCGGCCATGGTGCGATCTGGCTGTCCAGGTAGTTGGCGGGGATGCGGAAGGTGTTCGGCCCCAGCTTTACGTCAACCGGAGCGTCCGAATAGGTGTGCCCGTTGATGGTGCGGCCTGTGGTGACGTTGTCTGGCATGGGGGAAGTCCTTTTGTGTTCGGGTGATGGCGTCCGTGCACAGGCACTGCCGGTCACAGCGACGGCGAGTGCAAGGGCCAGGCACCGGCCGGATGACATCATGTGCATTGGTCAATCCATTGCAGGGTTCGTCGCGAACTATAGGCAAATCACGATCAACGCGACAGCAAGGGCCCAGACAGCCAGTACCTGTGCAATACGCCGCAAGAGATCGGAATGCGATCACGCGCTGTGGGTAGGAGATGCGCGTGGACACAAGGTTGGCGGTGCAACAGCAGCTCGCCATGCGCGTTGACGGAGGGCGTTTGCGGCCATCCGTCGCGCAACCTGGCGAGCTGCAATGCCATCAATGCAAACGTCGCCGCGTCATGCCCCGAAAGCGCCGTCGATCGTATGCATCGCGCCAGTCACAAAGCTCGCTTCCGGGCCGGCCAGCCAGGCCACCATGCCGGCCACTTCCTCGGCGCGGCCGTGGCGTTTGATCGCCATGAAGCTGTGCATCAGGTCTTTCATCGGCCCGTTTTCCGGGTTGGCATCGGTATCGATCGGGCCCGGTTGCACCACGTTGATGGTGATGCCACGCGGCCCGAAGTCGCGGGCCAGCCCGCGCGCCAGCCCTTGCAGCGCGGATTTGCTCAGCGCGTAGGACGCCATGCCGGGCAGCGGCATGCGGTCGCCGTTGACCGAGCCGATCACGATGATGCGCCCGCCGGGCGGCATCTGCCGCGCGGCCTCCACGGCGGCGTGGTAGGGCGCGTGCACGTTGATGCGGAACAGCCGGTCCACCGCATCCGGATCCTGGTCCAGCGCATCGCCGAACAATGCGATGCCGGAGTTGACCACCAGCACATCCAGCGGCCCGCTGCGGCGCACCGTGGCGATGACCGCATCGCGGTCGGCGCTGTCGGCCAGCACCGCGGTGCTGCCGGTGTCGCTGGCCAGGCGCTGCGCCGCCTCGGCAGAGCCGGCATAGGTAAACGTCACCCGCGCGCCCTCGGCCACGAAGCGCCGCACGATGGCGGCCCCAATTCCCCGGCTGCCACCAAGCACCAGTACCGACTTGTCTTTGAACGCTGACATGCACCCACCCCGCTATTAATGTAGCGAGTAATACATAATAGATTTCGTCTGCCGTCAAGGATTTTGTAACAATGACTACAGAAACCTCTCGATCCCGCGGGCGGCCGCGGGCGTTCGACCCGGACCAAGCGGTCGCCACCGCGCAGCGGCTATTCCATGCGCGCGGCTACGACGCCCTGAGCGTGGCCGACCTCACCCAGGCGCTGGGCATCAACCCGCCCAGTTTCTACGCCGCCTTCGGCAGCAAGGCCGGCCTGTATGCGCGCATCCTCGACCGCTACGCGCAGACCGGCGCCATCCCGCTGCCGCAGGTTCTGGACGCCAACCGCCCGCTGGCCGACGCGCTGGCCGACGTACTGGAACAGGCCGCGCGCTGCTACGCCGCAGACCCCGCTGCCACCGGCTGCCTGGTGCTGGAAGGCACGCGCAGCAACGACCCGCAGGCGCGCGAGGCCGCCTGTGGCTTTCATGTTGCGGCCCAGGAGTTGATCCGCTCCCACATCGCCAAGCAGTGCCCGCACGACGCAGACCGGCTGGCGGATTTCGTCAGCACCACCATGGCCGGCCTGTCCGCCAGCGCCCGGCATGGGCAGAGCTTGGAGCGTCTGTTGGCGAGTGCGCGGTTGGCAGGAGAGGCGATTAGGGCAGCGCTGCGCGGATAGAGCAGGGTGGCGGCACAGCGCCTATGGCCCATCCATGTTCTGGGCTGGCTTTAACACAGGCTCACTTCGACCTTTTTATTCAACGCTGACGATCACATGGAGTCGCACGCAGCGTGTTAGTTGAACTTTTAGCGCCATCCGGATTGCTGTCCAACCCGGACTGTCGCGCTGAATGCCTACAGATGGCGTCGTTGCTGGATGCAGTGTTCATTTCGGTCCCACAATGGGAGCGCCGCTGCACCATTTTAATTTCCGATCAGTCACTTGACCGAGCCTGCTCATACGGCCACAGTCCGTGGCGTTCGCCCTCTCCGTTCAAGGATGCCCGTGAAGAAGCTGACGCATTGCATCGTGGCGACCGCGCTGGCGCCCATCATGACGCTTGGGTGTGCACGGCTTTCGATGGAACAGGCTGCCGCAAAACCCCCAAGTGGTGCACACGAAGCATCGTCTTTTCCTCAGGCGCCTGCTGCCACGCCTTCACCCTGGGTGTCCTTCAAACTGGAACGGCAGATGGGCGCCGTCTGTGTGGACCGTACGCAATCACAGGGCTCCTCACCTGCGCCCTTGCTAAGGGACGGGTTTTGCAAAGGCCCGGCACCTGCGCATATGGTGGCTGCATTGCTTGCCCTGCCTGCAGATGCGGTCGATGCCTCGCCGCAAGCGCGCGAAGCGGGCCTGCGCGATGCCGTATACGTGGCCGCACCCGGCCTGGGACGGCGCGCGGACTTCACCGTGGTTGCCGGTGATCTGACGATCCGTTCGTTTGAAAGTGCGGATCCTGACAAAACGGTGTACTTGGTCTGGCCGGTGAAATGTGGCGCGGGCGAGGCAGGCCTTGCGTGCCAGTCAGGCAAAGGGCGAAAGGCATATCGCGTCACCAAGGACGGCACCGCACGCGATGTCAGTGCAGCGGTGTTTCCACCAGCGCCTAGCCTGACTGCAGAAGATGTTGCCCGGCAAAACGACCACGGCGGCTCGGAGCTTTTTCTGTTCGACGACAAGCTGCCCTTGGCGCCGACAATGCGATGGTTGATGGAATTCGACCCTGACCAGCCGCTGGCCACCGATGACCCGAAGCGCGTCGGGTCTTACGCCCATTTTGGTTTTATTCGGTGGACAGGCGAACGCTTCGAGCTGGTAGAACGAGTCGCTAGAGCGCAGTGGCCGTGTCGCCAGCAGCGCACAGGCGAACCGGCATGTGCGGATTATCCAGATGGTGAGGACCGTTTCATCAGCGAGTGACCACTTCTGCAAGGAGCATCGAAATGGCGAGATCCAACGATTTAGACATCCGCGCGACTGCCGACCAGATTTCTGCGTTGTTCAACGCCAATCGACAGGCCGAGGCGCTGCGCATGCTTGATGAGCGCAGACAAGGCCAGGCAGAGGTCGTGCGTGACGCACTGGATCGCTATATCGGCGCAGCGTCCGCCGGTGCAATCGCCAATCAACAACAAGGGCCGGTCGCCGCCGCGGATGCCAGTGTGCTGCAACGCTTGCAACTAGCCGCGTCAAACCAGCCAGCAATTCCGCCGCAGGCGCAAATGGCTGCCGTGAGCGACGCACAGCGCTATGACGTCTACGCCAGCATCGTACAGGTGAGAGGTAACGAAGCCGCGCACGAGGCACTCTCGCGACTCAACGAGCGCGTGGTATTAGGCCTTCGCCAGGAAAACTCAACGCTTGCGGCCATGCAGGATCGCGCGCATGCCGGAAGCTTGCGGAGCGACGATCCGGCAACCCCTGCCATCAACGAAGCTCAGGGCGGCACGGGCGTCTACAACGACTGCCTGGTCGTACTGTGGAAGGATGCCGACGGCACGCGGCATACGCAGGTCGCCCAACAAGCAAACACCGAGCCGACTGCGCAGTACGATCATCATGCAGGCAACACGGGGCGGCGCCCGCGTGCGGAAGGCGGCATGGAGAACAGGACATTTGCACCGTCGCCAGGCTTTGAAAGCATCACCAGGCCCAGGAAGATCGAAGGCGAGGACGTCAATGCCGATGGCATCAGGGATCTCGGTCGCCTGAGCGAAGGCACCATCGAGATGCGGATGGGGCAGCACCCAAATCCCAGCCGGCCAGGCACCCAAGACAACGCATTACGCCCAAGTCAGGCGGCAGTCGATGCAGGGCGGGGCGGGGTACAGCGGGATAGCAATGCGGACGGCTGGTTTGATCAAGCCGATCTCAACGGTGTGCAAAATCTCAACGACACCTTCAAGATTCATCGAGGTTCCAGCGGCAGTACCGATTCGGCTGGCTGCCAGACAATTCATCCAGCCGAGTACGATGGGTTCATCGCGGCGGTGCAAGGCAACCCAGCGCAGACGCGCTGGCAATACGTGCTGACCAGCACCACACCCGGGCCGGTGCGGGACCAGCATCAGGACCAAGGGCGAGGGCATGAAGGGGTACAGCCAGGGCAGGAGGAGCAGGGGCATCGGCCGGCCCAGCCGCAGCGGCAGAACGACGGGCCTGCAGCGCCTGTGCCTGGGAGGCCGCGACAGGCAGACGCAGAAGACGCCCAACCCGCGCCGCCTCATCCGTTGCATGCACAGGCCAGCACCTTGGTTGGCCGGTTGGATGCCAGCATGGGCCGCGCCAGCGATGCGCACAGCGAGCGGATGAGCGCCAGCCTGGCCAATCTGGCAAAGGAGCACGGGCTCGAGCGCATCGACCACGTAATGCTGAGCAACCAGACGCCGCGTGCAGCGGCCGGTGCCACCGTGTTCGTGGTACAGGGCGAACCCAGCAACCCGGCCCATCTGCGCGCCAGCATGCCCACCGACGTGGCCGTCACTACGCCGGTGGAGCAATCGCTGGCAAAGCTGCAAGAGCTAGATGCGCGTACCTTGGCGCAAGCGCAGAGTCAGGCGCAGGAGAGAGGGGTAGTGCAGGAAGAGGCTGTCAAGCCGCGAAGCATTGGATGAGAGCTTTTGGCTTCCGCCTTTGATCTGTAGACGGCTGCTCCAGACAGCGTGTAGCTGAGACTGCCTGCACAAACACGTTGTTCGCCTCATTCCATATTCCGGAATATGGAATGGGGCAGACTTGGCTGTGGAATTGAAGCCCAAGGAGCGAGTGGTGCCAATCAAGCAGGTCGCCCGGGCGGGACAGGCCTCGACCTTGCATATCTTGGAGAAGTGCTGTGTATGAGCGCTTCTCACGTGCGTCGTAGCGTCAAGCGCGCGGTGGGATTCTGGCACACGCAAGCATTGTGTTTCAGCGTTCATGGCCCATCGCGTCAGCGTAGCTGCGACATCGTCGGGTTAGGTCTGCACGGAAAACTTGAAGCACGGGCATTCGCTTGCGATGATGCATCGCAATTGCAACGCACTGGGCCTGCCATGAAATCCGCATCTCTTCCATCGCTCCGGGTAGACCCGGCGCTGCGCGAAGCGGCCGAAGCCGTGTTGCAGGAGGGTGAGACGCTTTCCAGCTTTGTCGAGCACTCCGTGCGCGCCCAGGTGCAGCAGCGCCAGCAGCAGGAAGCCTTCATTGCGCGCGGGCTGGCGTCGCGCGACAGCGCCAAGGCGTCTGGCCGGTATATCGACGCGACCGATGTGCTGGCCGGGCTGCAGTCCCAACTGGACAAGGCGCGCAAGGGCTGACCCAAGGTGGGATTTTCTGTCCGTTTCACTCAGCAAGCGCGCGACGATCTCGCGCGTCTTTACGGCTGGCTGCTACAGCGTGCCGAAGGCGACTTCACCGTGGCCGAGCGCGCGCTGCAGGCCATCGGCGATGGCGTCACCGTGCTTGAACTGGCGCCGCTGAGCTGCCGCAAGGCGCGGGTGGCAGACCCGTTCTTGCGCGAGCTGGTGATCGGCTTCGGTGCCAGCGGCTACGTGCTGCTGTTTGAGGTGGAAAGCGATCAGGTCGTCACCGTTTTGGCAGTCAGGCATCAGCGTGAAGACGACTATCATTAAGCACGGCGTTCGCGCCAACGTCGCGCCACAAGGGAAGTAGATGGCCAATATCAGCAGGCGCCGTACGGGGGAACTGACTCGAGCGCTGTTCCATATCCTCAAGACCCAGCCGGAAGGCATGCGTGCGTCCGATGCGCTGGCCTCACTGGAAAAGCGCGCCAGCTGATCTTCGCCAGAGTGCCTGTGCCTTGGCTAGTTCATTGGTCTCCTAGGTAATTCGATTCACCCGACCAGCGAGATATAAATGCTGCAGCGCTTACGATCAGATTAACGACCACAATACCCAGTTCACTTTTCGTAGTACGTCATGTCCTCAGCTCTCTGCGGTCAATGTTTTGCTCGCCCTTAACCATCTCGTAGAGCAAGCCAACAAGCGGTGCGAGCGCTTGTTTGTCGTTCTTCAATACTTGGGTCACCAAGTCCGTGTGCGACCCTAACGCCCGAACTAACGCGGACTGGACAGTACCCTTGATGTTGCCATTCATCGCTACTTCGCGCGGATTATTCTTGATCTGGGCGACAGTGTTGTGGTCTTCGCGGACAATGTCGGCTAGGTGGTTCACGAGTGCCACCTTGTCGGTTAGCGGAGTTGCCTCGCCGAAAATCGAGTTCAGGCGCTCTATCACCTGGCGCAGATATACAGGCAGTTCTGCCTGTCCACCGCCACCCGGGCCGACCGGCTTAAGGATGACCGCGTCATCCTCGGGGGGGGCGTCAGAATCAGGCATGTCTTCAGGCTTAATGTCGAAGCCAGTCAAAACCAAGGCGGACACATCCACTTGCTCCGGCGGAACGCCGTTGAGACGCTTGGCCAACAGGCGAGCGAAGCTGGCAAACCCTTCCAGACGGGCGTCGGCCAGGTCGATGGTCTGCGCAATGTAGGTGTACAGCGAGCCAAACCGGCTCAGGCCAGACTTGAAGTCCATCAGCTGCTGCAGGAATTCGGCGTGAACCGTCCGACTAGCATCGGCCTTCTTCATGCTTCCCTCATTGCCCTGCAACTTTGCCGCCTCGAATGCGGCCTCGGCGGCTTGGATTGCCGCGCGCTCCGCTTGCACGCTGTCGTTGAAGCGCTGAGTCGGGGCACTAGTCGCCGCGTATAGTTCCTTGTGCTGGGCTTGGTCACCCGCGGCATAGGCCGCAGCAGACTTGAACCGGACGGCGATGTAGAGGTCAACCTCGCTTGGAGTGTAGATCGAGGCGTTGTCCAGATCGGCCTGCAGGTCGTAGATAACGTTGGGGTTCTGAACGTCCTGGATCCGAGCGCCCTTGTCGTACTTGGCGAAAGCGTCGAGAACCGCCTGGGGCTCATTGACGAAGTCAACCACGAAGGTTGTGTCCTTGCCCGGCGCGGTACGGTTAAGGCGGGACAGCGTCTGGACGATCTCCACCGGGTTGGCGATCTTCTTATCCAGATACATCGCGCATAGCTTAGGCTGGTCGAAGCCGGTCTGGAACTTGTTGGCCACGATCATGACCCGGAACTCGGGGCGATCGAACACCTTGCGCAGCTCAGAACCGTACTGCTTGGGATTCATGTTGCTCTCGGTGAACTGTTCGTCGGCTTGAGCCTTAAAAGGGTCATGTTTAAGCTGCTCATCGGATGCGTGTATAACCTCGGTGCCCGTAAGCGAGCCAGAGAACGCCACTAGGGCCTGGAAGGCTTTGTAGTGCGGATGGGCCTTGGTGTAAGCGTCGAAGGCGCGCTTGTAACGCACGGCCGAAGCTCGCGAAGAGGTTACGATCATTGCTTTGGCCGTTCCCCCCAGCAGTGGTGCCACGTTGGCTGCGAAGTGCTCGACGATGAATTCGACCTTCTGGGTGACGTTTGTCGCGTGCAGGTTCAGCCACTTAGCCAAGGCGCGCTTGGCTGCCTTCTGTGATACCCGCTTGCCTTCCTTGACCGGCTTGGCCAAGTTGAAGGCGGTCTTGTAGGGCAGATAGCACTCCATGACGTCCAGGATGAACCCCTCATCGATTGCTTGGCGCATGGGGTACTTGTGGAACGACTGCGGCTGATTTTCCTTGCTAGCAGGCTTCGTCGGGTCAGCGAGACGGCCGAACAGGGTCAAAGTGGCGTGCTTAGGCGTGGCAGTGAAGGCGAAATAGGACACGTTCTTCGGACGTACGCGCGAGGACTGGATCTTCCCCAAAAGCTCCTCGACAGTCAGTCCCTCCATTTCCTTAGCGTCGCGCAGGGCAAGGGTAGCTTGCAGCTTGGAGGCAGCCGAGCCTGTCTGGCTGGTGTGAGCCTCGTCAATGATGACCGCAAAACTGCGATCTTTCAGCTTGCCATTGGTCAGCACCTGCTCCATAGCGTAGGGGAAGGTTTGCAGCGTCACCACGATGATGGGCGTGCCGTTCTCCATTGCCGTGGCCAGTTCTGCCGACTTGCTCTGGCCTGTCTCCTTGTCACCAATGGCCGCAATTAGACCGGTCTGGTGGTCGAGCTGCTGGACGGCGTCCTGGAGCTGTTTGTCCAGGACCGTACGGTCGGTGACCACGATGATCGAATGAAAGTACGGATCGCCCTTGTCAGGGGTGCGCAGACGGATCAAGTCGTGTGCCGTCCAAGCGATGGTGCTCGTCTTGCCAGAACCTGCCGAGTGTTCGCATAGGTAAGTCATGCCGGGGCCATTGGACTTGGCGTCAGCGACCATTTTGGTCACAGCATCCCACTGATGGAAGCGCGGGAAGATCTGGGTTTCCTTGCGTTGGTGGTTGCCAGCTAGGTCCACCACATCCTTCTTCTCCGTATATACAAAGCTGTGGAAGATTCGCAGCCAGTTGTCGCGCTGGCAGACCTGTTCCCAGAAATGGGCCACCGGGTACTCCCCATCCTCCCGGATCGGGTTGCCAATCCAGATGCCATTACTACCGTCACGGCCTTGGTTGAATGGGAGGAAATAGCTGTTCTTGCCCTCAAGCTTGGTGCACATCTGAATGTCACTGTCGGACATGGCGAAATGAACGACAGCGCCGCGCTTGAAAGTCAGCAACGGTTCCTTGCGCCGAGTGGTCGGATCCATCGGCAGGCGATCGTTCTTGTATTGCAGGACGGCGGCGTCAGCCGATTGAGTGAAGTCGGTCTTGATCTCCACGGTGGCCATGGGGAGGCCATTAATGAAGAACACAAGGTCGATGGCTAGTTGACTGCCAGGGCGGTACATCAGCTGAGGTACCACTCGCAGAATGTTGGCGTTGTAGCGCTCCCAGGCAGAAGGATCGCGCTCGTCTTCGGGCAGCCCTTCACTCACGACAATCTCGCCAGCACCAGCGACCTTGATGCCCTTGCGCAGCACGTTGACTGTACCTTCGCGCTCCAGGGATTGGGCCAGCCGGTCCGTGAGTGTGGCGGTAGCTTTTTCGCCGTTGCCGGAGACCAGCCTTCTCCACTTTTCCGGCTGTGTTGTCTCTACCCAGTTGGCCAGATCTTCCGGGTAAAGCGCGTAGTTCTGGTTGTAGCCGGCAGTGGTTCCAACCTGCCAGCCGCGCACTTCCAGCTGTCTGACGATGTACTGCTCAAAGTACTTCTCGCTATGGGCAGTATCGGTGAGGGCGGCGGGCATGGTGTGTCCTTATACCGAGGGGCTGAGGTCGATCTTTCCGGTGACGGCGGCGGTGATGAGGGCAGTGCGGTGCTCGCGGAGTAGCTCAATGGATCGCCGGGTCTTAGCAATCAGTGTATCGATGCGAGAGGTGGCGCGGTCGAGATGGGCAACGATGGCCCTGGCTTCATCTTCCTTCGGGCGCGGCACTTGAATTGACAGAAATGGGCCGGGTCGAATGGTTTTACGAAGACCTTTGTAGAAGGGCTTCAGCCGCTTGTGCTCGTCCACATGCAGGAAGAAGTAGTAGAGGTAGCGCGCCCAGAGATCGCTATGTGGTCGGAACACCGTATAGGCGCTGGTCAACATCCCATCCTGTGGTGCTACGCCTACCGTCCTTGGGGTTTCGTCTATGTCGAATAGGCAGAAGACCATTTCACCTGCGGCTATGCGTTGATATCCGTCGAACGAGGCAGGCATCTTTCCCGTCAGATTCTCGAGATCGCGCTCGATCACCCCCTGCATGGTAAGCGATAGCAACTTGGTGTTAGCGCTGTTTGTACCGACAATGTCCCTGCGCAATTGGAGCAACGACTTGAGCGGAACGGTATCCCAGCCGTCCGGTACCCCGCCCAACCACTCGGCCCCGCTATCCTTCATAGGAACGTTCGGATCCAGACCCTTCGTGACGGTCTGCGTAATTAGAGCCTGGCGCTTCTCGCGCAACAGATCGATGAAGCGAGTCTTCTTGGCAACCAGGGTATCGATGCGTGTAGTGGCGCGGTCGATGTAGGCGACGATGGCCTTCTGCTCGAGCTTGGGTGGATGAGGCACACGCTGCTCTGCAAATGTCGCCCAGCGGAAGTCCGTTGAACGTTCGCGAATGCCCTTAGCCAAGCTTTCAATGAAGCCTGTCGTAGACATGGTTCGCACGCAGTAGGCGTAGAACTCACTTAAAGCTTCATTGCTGGGCACACAACACGAGTACACCGGGGTGCATTTCCCGTCCGAGTCACTAACGCCGATAGCGCCTGCAAAGGCATCCATCGCATGAATAACGAGATCGCCCTTGTGTACTCGCTGGTAGCCCGCCTCCTTCAGAGCGTTTGTGAAGCCGTCCGTCCTGCGATTGGATCGCAGCGTGACTTGGCCGTCTCTAAATGCCGTTACGATACCTTCGTCGGGACGCGGAGGGCGTTGAGCAAGCGAGAACAAAAACTTCGCCCGCTTCATGCTCCAAGTCGCAGGAATGAGTCCCACCCAGGGAATGCCCGAGTCTTTCATCTTGATATTGGATGAGCGTGTGGTCATTCCGCCACCTCATCCAGCAGTGCAGCAATCTCGGCCTCCACAGCCTTCAACTCAGTGTCGATTTCGTGCAGGTCGCGCGGCGGCGTATACTTGTAGAAATAACGGTTGAAGTTGATTTCATAGCCTACTTTGCCTATATGCCCGTCGCCTTCATCGGTGTAGCCGGCATCCACCCAAGCGTCCGGCACGTGGGGTAGAACTTCGGCGTCCATGTAGTCACCGATGTTCTTCTCAAGCGGCACGCTCTCGAAGTCTTCGAGCTCTTTGTCGGCCACTGGGTTGCCTTCCTCGTCCAGAACATCTGGGGCAGTGGATTCGCGAGCTCCTAGTGCAGCTTCGAGGGCGTTGGCGAGGGGCTTGGCGATCTTGGGCAAGCCTGCCTTTTTGGCCAGCGTCGTTAGGGTGGCGAACCACTTGTAAGAGTGGATCTGGCCCAGCTCCGCACGCAGGACGGTTAGCCACCTATCCTGATCTTCTTGGTCAAGCTTGGTGAACGCCTTGCTGGTCTGAAGCGCGGTCAGGCCTTCCTCGGTAATCTTGGCGACAAGTCGCAGGGGGCGTAGCACCTTGATCCGGCGATAGCCGAAGTCCTTATAGTTCACGATCCGCACATTTTCACTAGGTGTGAAATCAGCATAGAGGCGGGCGATATCTTGGGCCTGCTTGTCGCTCATATAGCGGCGCTTGTTGCCCTCGGACTTTCGCATGGGGCTGTGCATGTCGGTGGCATCGATCAGCTGGATCTTTCCCTTACGTTCCGCTGCCTTGTTGTTATCCAGCAGCCATATGTACGTGCCGATGCCGGTGCGGAAGAAAATGTCATTGGGCAGTGCAACGATGGTCTCCACATAGTCCTCTTCTAGCAGCCATCTGCGGATTTGGGATTCGCTGTGGCCGTGGCCGCCAGCTGTACCTGTAAATAGTGGCGAGCCGGACAGGATGATAGCTGCGCGGCCGCCGCCGTTTTCCGGGCTTTCCAGCTTGGAGATCAGATGCTGGATGAAGAGCATAGAGCCGTCGGAGACGCGCGGGGTTCCTGCGCCAAAGCGTCCCTTGAAGCCCTTCTCCTTGGACTCGCGCTCAACGAAGGCTTGGTCCTTCTCCCATTTCTTGCCGAAGGGTGGGTTGGACAAGCAATAGTGAAAACGCTGGCCAGCGAACGCATCTTGGGAAAGCGTTGACCTAGGACCGGCGATGTTCGCGGATAGGTCTCGAGCGGGCTCGGTTTCAAGCCGGCGCAGCAGCATATTAGCCAGAGCAACGGCGTGGGTTTCCGGTTCAAGTTCCTGGCCGAAGGGAATCAATACCGGGGGCGCCTTTCCCTGGGTTGCGAACCCATCGACGTGGTTCATGGCGTCCGTCAGAAAGCCACCGGTGCCGCAGGTGGGATCATAGAGCGTGCGGATCAGGCCGGGGTTCTCACGGAATAGGGCGTCGTCTGGATCAAGCAGCAATGTCGTGGCCAGGTGGACCACGTCGCGAGGCGTCATAAAATCTTCGGCCGCCTCATTGACCTCCGATCCAAACCGTCGGATCAGGTGCTCGTAGATGTTGGACATCACTCGGTCAGGCACGACGTCCGGGTGCAGGTCAGTGTTGGCGAAGTTGTGGCAGATCTTGAACAGGATGTCGGCACGCGCTAGGCGGGAAATCGTGTCAGTGAAGTTGAACTGGTCGAAGATAACGCGAGCGTTGTCCGAAAAGCCTGCAACGTAGGCCTCCAGGTTCGACTTGGTCTTGGTCGCGCCAAGGGAAGCCAGCGAATACTGGGAGGTGTTGTAGAAGGGCAGGTCCGCCGTCTGGCGCAAAATTAGGTCGGTATCCAGCCCCTTGTCCTTGAACTTGGCATGTGCCTCACGCACTTTATCGCGGGTGGGCTCCAACACGCATTCCAGGCGGCGCAGCAGGGTAAATGGAAGGATGATTTTGCCGAAATCGGTATGCCTGAAGTCGCCCCAAAGGTCCTCGGCGTTCTTCCAGATGAAGCTGGCCAGCACGTCATCGAAAGCCCTGGGGGAGGCAGCCGGGATAGTGCTGGAAGTCTTGCTGTTTGTAGTCATTGTGTCTGCATCATGATCGAAAAATAGTCAGCTGCGCCCGCAGGGGGCGAGAGCCGCGCAGTTGCTTGAAATGGACCACTTCACGTCCCAGTAAATGCCGGTTTGCACGGTCGGGATAGGGAATGTGCCGCTGGCGTGGGACCAACCTAGCCAACGGATTTTTCCTCGCGAACTCCGCCACGATCTGGCCTGTACGCACTTTGGATCACTTGTTGTTTGGGTGGCGGTGCGCCTCGGCTAGAGCTTGGTGAAGCGCCTCTTGGAGCTCGGCGTCCGTTTGCCCTTGGATCACTCGGGCCGCCACCGCATTGGATGTTGCCATGACCTTGGCGGCGGCGAGCTTCTTGCGTTCCCCATATGCCCGGCCTCGTTCGGCAATGCTCATAGGGCCGACTGACGGATCGTTACATGGGCGGCCGGTCTGGAGCTTGGTTGAGGCGGAAGCGTGTGGCATCACGGATGCGCGGAATAGGGTCCCGTAACCTAGGTGTGATGCAACACAAAAGCAAGAGAGTAGGAAGTTTTGCTGGCAATGGGAGCGTTTCGGGGGGCTATTCGTTCCTATGGGGAAGTCAGAACGGGGGTGGAACCCATGCTCCTAGGCCCGCACCTTTGGGGCGGTGCAGGGTCATTCGCGCTTGACGTTAACTTCGTGCGATAGCACGATGATGTCAAGGAGCCTCGAAACTCCCCGAACAGCGGTACCCACCTCCGACAAACCGGTGGGTTTTTTGTGCCTGCAACTTTTGTGGGTGCAACCGACGTGATGCTCTGCGTCGGGAGGGCGGCTAATACAACACCCGTAAGGGAAATACGCCCGCCGGCTGTTCGCGGTTTCGAGCCTCCCGACTTCCCGTCCGTCGCCTTGCGGCGGGCGGGCTGATTCCATGGAATGAGGAGCAGGCCATGTCGGACGTTGTACGCGATGTGCAGTCACACCCGGGTTACTACCTGCCGGAGGGCGCGCAATACCGCTTGCAGCAACTGCGCGACCATATGCGCTTTCTGGCGCGCCTGGCGCAGCCGCGCACGCAGGCCGAAGAGCAGTTGCGGCAGCCAGCCATCCACGTGGACGAGCTGGCGTTTTGTCTGGAGTTGCTTGCCGATCAGATGACCCATGCGCTGAAGCAGGTGCAGTGGCCGGCAAGTCTGGAAGAATCAGGTGGAAAGTAGCGCTCCTACACCGGCGCAGACTTCAATATCCCCGACAAGCTCTCGCGCAGGATCAGCTGCAGATGCATGCGGTTGAGTTCCATGCCGCTGGTCATCACGTTGTGCAGGCCGCCGCACATGGCGGCGACGGCGAAGACGCGGGCCTGGAATTCCTGTTCGCTGCTGGCCGGGTCGGCGTGGCCGCGGAGCAGGCGCTTGAGCAGGGCGCTGAGGTGTTCGATCAGCGATGCGCTCTGCCGGCGCATGAAGGCAGCCAGCACCGGGTCGCGCAGGGTGGCCAGGTGCAGCTCCAGGTCGATGCGGGTGCGCTTGATGTTGATTTCCTGCAGCAGCCAGTCTTCGAGCAGGCCGGCGATGAAGTCCACCACGTGTACGTTGGCCGGGCGTTCCACCAGCCACATCTGGCGGATGGCACGCATGTAGTTGCGCTCCAGCAATGCGCGCACCAGGGCATCCTTGTCTTCGAAACGTTGCAGCAGGCTGCCGCAGGAGACCTTGGCACGTTCGGCGATCAGCTCGAAGCTGGTGGCGCCCAGGCCAATCTCGTCGATGCACTGTTCGGTGGCGTCCAGCACCTCTTCCAGGCGCAGTTCTTCGCGCTCTTTCGCCGTGCGTAGCAGCAGAACGTTGGACATGGGGAGCAGGTAGGCGGGGGGGCTGCAGTATAGCGGCGTTGCGTTAGCCATCCGTTGCGTTCGCTTGGCTGTAGGCCATTGGTCATGGGTGCTGTGTGCGCTGCATTGCAGTTGGCGCAGATGCGGTGATCGACCGGTTTTTCACGGCCGCTGTGCGACACGTGCTGCTCGGTTGCAGGAGATGCATGTGAGTGAGAACAGTGCGGTTGCAGGGGTGTCGGCGCAGTGGCCGGCGCGGTTGTGGGTGGTGCGGCATGGGCAGAGCGCGGGCAATGTGGCGCGCGATGTGGCCGAGTCCAATGGCGCCACGTTGATCGACCTGGAGCACCGCGATGCGGATGTGCCGTTGTCGGACTTGGGCGAGCGCCAGGCCGAGGCGTTGGGGGCATGGATGGCCGGGTTGCCCGAGCACGAGCGGCCAACCTTGATCTTGAGCTCCACTTATGTGCGTGCGCGGCAGACGGCTGCGGCGGTGGCGCGGGCGCTGGGCCAACCGGACGCTGCGGTGAGCGTGGACGAGCGGCTGCGCGAGAAAGAGTTTGGCGTGCTGGACCGCTACACCACGGCCGGCATCCTGGCGACGTTTCCGGAGTTGGCCGAACAACGCAAGTTGGTGGGCAAGTTCTATTTCCGCCCGCCCGGTGGCGAGAGCTGGTGCGATGTGATCTTCCGCCTGCGCAGCGTTGTGGGCGATTTGCAGCGCAATCATGTGGGGGCGCGCGTGTTGATCGTGGGGCACCAGGTGATCGTCAATTGCTTCCGTTATCTGATCGAGCGGATGGACGAGGCCACCATCCTGGGGATCGACCGCGAGGGCGATGTGCCCAACTGCGGGGTCACCGAATACGCCGCTGTGGCCGACGGGCAATCGCTGGAGTTGGTGCGGACCAAGTTTGTGTCGCCAGAGCTCGCACAGGAGCCGGTGACCACCGAATCCGACCGGCCGGCCGGAGCACGCTGATGGCCGCCACCCGCCTGCGCACGTTGAACGCTGCCGCGCTGCGCGCGATGCCGTTGCCACCGCCCGGCGGCGACAAGGAGCAGCGCGGGCGCGTGTTGATCGTGGGTGGCTCGATGCGTGTGCCGGGTGCGGCCTTGCTGGCGGGCGAGGCGGCATTGCGTGCAGGCGCGGGCAAGTTGCAGATCGCCACGGCGGCCAGCGTGGCGCCCGGCATGGCGTTGGCGGTGCCGGAAGCCTTGGTGCTGGGGCTGGCACAGAACGGGCAGGGCGAGATTACGCGTGGGCATCGTGCGCTGGAGGCGGCCTTGGCTGCCTGCGATGCGGCAGTGATCGGGCCGGGCATGGCGTCTTCTGCGACGACCGCCGCACTGGTGAAGCTTGCCGTGCAGAAGGCGGTGTGCACGCTGGTGCTGGACGCGGGCGCGTTGTCGCGCACCTTGCGCGCGCCGCCAGGCCGCCCATTCGTGCTGACGCCGCATGCGGGCGAGATGGCCACGTTGGCTGGCGACGAAAAGGCAGCGGTGGAAGCGGCGCCCGGTGAGTACGCGTTGGCATTCGCAAAGAAGATGCGCAGCGTGGTCATCGTCAAGGGTGCGGACAGTTTTATCGCCGGGCCGGACGGTGCGCTGTGGGTGCACCGTGGTGGCGTGCCGGGTTTGGGTACCTCCGGGTCGGGCGACACCTTGGCCGGGGTGATCGCCGGGTTTGCTGCGCGCGGTAGCGATGCGCTGACCGCGGCACTGTGGGGTGTGTTTGTGCATGCGGCTGCGGGTAAGCAGTTGGCGAAGCGGATCGGCACGGTGGGGTTTCTGGCGCGTGAGATTCCGCCGGAAGTGCCAGGCATCCTGGATCGTTTGTCACGCGGGTAATCAAGCCCCTCTCCCTGCGGGAGAGGGGGTGGGGTGAGGGTACGGCTGCCGGGATTGGTGCGGATTGCAATCTTGTACTTCAGGTTGTTGGCGATGCATTGCATGCGTGGCTGGCACCGCTGCGTGTGCACGTACCCTCATCCGGCGCTGCGCGCCACCTTCTCCCAGAGGGAGAAGGGGAGGCCGATGTGCGCTTGCGCTCGTTTGCAGGGCGATGCTGCGGCGCGCTGCTCGGTTAGGCTTGCGTGACCTACCTGGAGGGTGCGCGGTGAAGCGAGCGATGACGTGGTCGGTGGTGGGAATGCTGGGGATGGGCCTGGGCATGGTGAGCAGCGCGAGTGCCGTAACGGCGGCCGCAGCGATCGCGGCGACCCCAGCAGCGTCAGATGCGAGCTCGCCAGCGACGCGCAGCGATGGCGCGTTGCGTATCTACACCAGCGCTCAAGGCGCCACGCAACAGATGCGCGCCAGTACAGCGGCCGCTCCTGTCGCCGGGCATGTGTTGACCGAGAAGGAGAACTCCATCTTCGTGAATCCGCAGCGGCAGTTTCAGGAGTTGCTTGGGATCGGCGGGGCCATCACCGATTCCAGCGCAGAGACCTTCGCCAAGCTGCCCAAGCGTGCGCAACGCGCGCTGCTCACCGCCTACTACGACCCGCAGAACGGCATTGGCTACACGTTGGCGCGTACCACCATCCACAGTTCGGACTTCAGTAGCGGCAGCTACACCTACATCAAGGAGGGCGATGCGGCGCTGAAGACCTTCTCGGTCAAGCACGATGCCAGGTACCGCATTCCGATGTTGCGCCAGGCCATTGCCGCTGCAGGCGGCACGCTCACCACCTTTGCCAGCCCGTGGAGCGCGCCGGCCTTTATGAAAGACAGCAAGACCATGCTCAAGGGCGGCAAGCTATTGCCGGAGTATGCGCAGGCCTGGGCGCGTTACTACACGCGGTTTATTGCGGCGTACGAGAAGGCGGGTATCCCGATCTGGGGCATCAGCCTTCAGAACGAACCGATGGCGGTGCAGACCTGGGAGTCGATGCTGTTCTCTGCCGAAGAAGAGCGCGATTTCTTGAAGAACCATCTCGGGCCCACCATGGCCAGCGCCGGCTACGGCGATCGCAAGATCATCGTGTGGGATCACAACCGCGACATGATGGTGCACCGCGCGCATGTGATCTTCGACGACCCGGAGGCGGCCAAATATGCCTGGGGCATGGGCTTCCACTGGTACGAAACCTGGGCAGGATTCGAGCCGATGGTGGAGAACGTGGCGGCGGTGGCGCAGGCCTACCCGGACAAGCATCTGTTGCTGACCGAAGCGGCGGTGGAAAAGTTCGATGCCGCCAAGTTGCAGTATTGGCCCAATGGCGAACGCTACGGCACCGCCATCATCAACGACCTCAATCATGGGGCGGTGGGCTGGACCGACTGGAACATCCTGCTCGACCAGCATGGCGGGCCGAACCATGTAGGCAATTACTGCTTTGCGCCGGTGCATGCAGATACGCGCACCGGTGAGGTGGCGTACACGCCGAGCTATTGGTATATCGGCCACTTTTCCAAGTTCATCCGGCCCGGTGCACGGCGGGTGAGTGCGGCCAGTAGCAGGAGCAATCTGATGACGACTGCCTTTGCGAACCGCGATGGGTCACTGGCGACGGTGGTGATGAATGCCAGCGACGTGGCGATCCGCTACAACCTGTATGTGGGTGAGGCGTCGAGCGCGTTGGAGATCCCGGCGCATGCGATCCAGACGGTGGTGCTGATGCAGTAGGTGGGCGACGATGGCTGGTTTGGATCGCGAGCAAGCGTGCCCTCATCCGTCCCACGGGCATCTTCTCCCGGTGGGAGAAGGGGAAGCCTCTCCATAGTTTAGAGCGGCTAACAAAACGACTGCGCTCACCGCCAGGCGGGCGCAGCCGGTGCGCGGATTCGGTATATGCCATTCGTACTGCGTTTGCTCCGGGCCGTGCATCTCCACCTGACGACTGCTCGCCAGCTTTCGTGCGCCGCACGTATTCCGGCGCACGGCGTGGGTTGCCACTTCGCGGGCCTATATGCCGTCCACAGCCAGCGCTGCATGGATCAGCGCCAGATGACTCAGGCCTTGCGGTAGATTGCCCAAGGCTTCACCGGTGGCGGCATCCACCATCTCCGGCATCAGGTGAACGTCGTTGCCTTGCTGCTCCAGCAGGCACTCGAACAAGCGTCTGGCTTCCTGGCGATCGCCGAGCAGGCCGTAGGCTTCCACCATCCAGAAGGCGCAGGCGGTGAAGCTGCCTTCGCGGGTTTGCATGCCGCTGTAGCGGTGCACCAGTGCGCCCGTGGCGAGTTCCTTGCGGATGGCCTCGCGTGTGGCAATCATGCGCTCGCGGCGTGGGCCGCCCAGGCCGAAGCGCGATGCCAGCAGCAGACTGGCATCCAGATCCTCGGTGCCGGCGTAAAACGTGTACGACTGCTTCGCGTCTGACCAGCAATGGGTGTCGATCCAGTCGAGGATGCGCTGTTGTTCGCGCTCCCAACGCGGCAGCATGGCGCTGGATAAATGCCCGGCCCTGGCAAGTTCGCTGGCGCGGCGCAGTGCGAGCCAGCATTCCACCTTGGACATGGTGTAGTGCTCGTTGGTCTCCAGTTCCCAGAAGCCGGCGTCCTTGCGCATCCAGGTGTTGGCGCATTCATTGCCGAGCTCGAACAGCTGGCGGGCGGTCTCCTGGTCCAGGATGTGGCCGGCATCCAAAAAGCGCGCTGCCATCTCGAAGATGTCGCCATACAGGCACAGCTGCAGCTGGGTGTTGGCGGTGTTGCCCACACGCACCGGGCGGGTGTCGCGGTAGCCGGGGATGTCGATCTCGCGTTCGTCCGGTACCAGCTCGCCATCGAGCGTGTAGCACGGCCGCACGCCGGGGCGGTGGCGGCGGATGGTGCGCATCAGCCAGCTGAAGGCGGCCTTGGCGTCGGCCAATGCGCCTACGCGCAAGAACGCCTTGGTGGTGTATGCCGCATCGCGTACCCAGGCGTAGCGGTAGTCCCAATTGCCGTTCTCGCCGATCTGCTCGGGCAACGAGGTGGTCACCGCCGCGGCAATCGCGCCGGTGGGCGAAAACCACAGGAACTTCAGCGCCAATGCCGAGCGGATCACCTCGTTGCGGTAGCCGTTGTCGTAGCGCAGATTGCCGCTCCATTCACGCCATTCTTCATCGCTGCGATCGATGCGCCCATCGATATCGGTCAGCGACGGGACTGGCAGGGCATCGTCTTCGGCAGCCAGCAGGGCGACCACGTGGGTCTCGCCCGCGCGTGCGGTGAGCGTGGCATGCACGCTGCGATCATCGCAGTGGGTGACGTCGACGGCTGCGCTGTCGAAGCGCAGCATCGTCATCAACGGGCCGATGTGATGCACGCGGCCGTTGGGCGTTTCGCTTTGCCAGGGCGTTGCCTCGCCGGCGCGGGTGCCGGGGCGGTAAACCAGATCGAACAGCACCTCGCCGTCGATGCCTTCGATACGCCGTGCCAATTCCGACCACGGCAGGCGGCCCGCTTCGCCGCTATTGAGCGACTCGGTCAGGCGCGCACTGCCAGTGTCAGTGGCAAAAGTGGTTTCCAGAATGTTGCTGCCGTCGCGATAGCGGCGGCTTACCTGCTGCAAGGCACGCGGCGTCAGGGCGAAATAGCCGCCTGCGCCCGCATCGAGCAGGCGGTCGAACAGCGGGGGCGAGTCCATCTTCGGTACGCACCACCAGTCGATGCTGCCGTCGGCGCCGCACAGGGCGACCGAACGCCCGTCGCCGACCGCTGCATAGGCAGCGATCGGCAAGGTGCCGCTGGCATCGCGTTTGAACTGCGCGTCGGGCCGGCTCAAGATAGCAGCAGGCCGCCGGTGGCGCCGAACACTTCACCGGTGACGTAGCTGGATTCCTGCGTGGCCAGGATGACGTAGAGCGGCGCCATTTCTACCGGTTGGCCGGCACGCTTGAGTGGCGTTTCCGAGCCGAAATCCGGAATCTTTTCCGGCGGCTGGCCACCGCTGGGCTGTAACGGCGTCCACACCGGGCCGGGCGCGACCGCGTTGACGCGGATGCCTTTGTCCGCAACCTGCTGGGCCAGGCCCTTGGTGAAGTTCACGATGGCCGCCTTGGTGGAGGCGTAGTCGAGCAGGGTGGGCGAGGGCTGGTAGGACTGGATCGAGCCGGTGTTGATGATGGACGCGCCCGGCGGCAGGTGCGGGATGGCCGCCTTGCACAGCCAGAACATTGCGTACACGTTGGTCTTGTAGGTCGCGTCGAACTGCTCGGTGGTGATGTCGGCAATGTCCTTGATGGCGGTCTGCTTGCCGGCGACATTGACCAGCAGGTCGAGCCCGCCCAATTCGGTGACCGCGCGTGCCACCAGTTCGTTGCAGAATGCTTCGTCCTTGAGGTCGCCGGGGATGGGGATCGCCTTACGGCCTTCGGCCTTGATCAGTTCGACGACCTCGGCGGCGTCCTGTTCTTCTTCAGGCAGGTAATTGAGCACGATGTCGGCGCCTTCGCGTGCATAGGCAATGGCGGTGGCACGGCCGATGCCGGAATCTGCGCCGGTGATCAGCGCCTTGCGGCCGAGCAGGCGGCCAAAGCCTTTATAGCTCTGCTCGCCGTGGTCGGCCTTGGGCTGCAGCGCATGGATAGTGCCGGGTGCGTCCTGGGTCTGCTCCGGGAACTGCGGCTGCGGGAATTGGGTCAGGGGGTTTTGCATTTCGTACTGGTTCTTCGCGCTGGACATGCACGGACTCCTGCAGTGGGGGATGGCGCGGTACGCGCGGACACAGCGCACCGGTGCCGCCCAGTGTGGGAACGCCCCTGCTGTGCACGGGTGAAAAAAACTTGTGCATCATGTGAACGCGTGACGCGACGACGCTAGGCGCGCGTCACTCCAGGGTCACCTCGTCCATTCTTCACGCAAGAGACTTTGTAGCCGTGCAACAAGCTTGGTGTGTTGGCGTCGATGGGGCGCGCAGTGGCTGGATCGCCGTGTGGGACAACGGCGACGGGCTGGCATTTGCCTACTACCCAAGCGTGGCTGCGCTTGCAGTGGCCTTGCCTGCGGTGGACGTGCTGGGCGTGGATATCCCAATCGGACTGAGCGAGCATGCACCGCGTGCGGCGGATGCGCAGGCGCGCGCATTTGTGGGCGGGCGGCGTGCGTGCAGCATCTTTGCTGCGCCGTTGCGCGGCATCTTGCAGGCACGCACGCAAGCGGAAGCCTCTGCGCTGCACCGCGCGCTGGATCATGAGAAGCAGCGTGGCTTTGGCGTGCAGTCGTTTGCGTTGCTACCCAAGATCCGCGCGTGGGACGACGCCTTGCGGGCAGACCCTGCATGGGCCGCACGTGTGTTCGAGGTGCATCCGGAAGTGTCGTTTGCGGTGCTTGCCGGCGGGCCGGGCCTGGCTGCAGCGAAGAAAAGCAGCGAAGGGCAACGGCAACGCTGCCGGTTGCTACGCGACCACTACGGCGCGGCGCGCGTTGCCTCGCTGCTGGAACGCGTGCCGCGTGCCTGCGCGCAACCCAGACGATGTGCTGGATGCCCTGGCGGCCTGCTGGAGTGCGCAGCGGATTGCGGCAGGCACCGCCGGCAGCCTGCCGGCGGTGGTCGAGCGCGACGCCTGCGGCCTGCGCATGGGCATCTACTTCTGAATCAGCGTGGCTGCGCCGACATCGAATACGGCCGTTGCGCCGGGTCCCTTGCCCACTGCTGGTTCGGTGTGGCCTGCATGCGGAACCGCAGCTCACCACCGGCCTGAATCTCCTGATGCGTCAGGTAGGCACGGTTCAAGGCCTGGCCATTGAGCGTGGCGCTGCCGATATACGGGCGCGACGCGCTCAGGCCATCGGCGACGATGTTGAAACGCTTGCCATTGGGCAGGTTGAGCGTGGCGCGCGGCAGGAACGGGCGGCCGATGATGTATTGATTGCTGCCCGGCGCCACCGGGTAGAAGCCCAGCGTGGTGAACACGTACCAGGCCGACATCTGGCCGAGATCGTCGTTGCCGGCCAGGCCTTCGGGGCCGGCGTGATACTGGCTACCGATGATCTGGGTCAGGCGCGCCTGCGTGCGCCAGGGCTGGCCGGCGTAGGCGTAGAGATAGGCCACGTGGTGGCTGGGTTCGTTGCCATGCGCATACCAGCCGATCAGCCCGGTGATGTCTTCCATGTGCTCGAAGACCTTGGGGTCGACCTTGGCATCGAACACCGCATCCAGGCGCGCGAGGAGTTTGTCTTCGCCGCCATGCGCGGCGGCCAGCCCGGCCACGTCTTGCGGCACGTACCACGAGTACTGCCATGCATTGCCTTCGGTGTAGTCGCTGCCGTAGCCGCTGGCCGACGGGTCGAACGGTTCGCGGAAGTTGCCGGCACGGGTACGCGCGCGCATGTAGCCGGTGGCCGGGTCGAAGGCGTGTTTCCAGTTGCCGGCGCGTTTGTTGAACTCTGCGGCGATCTCCGGCTTGCCGAGCGCCTGGGCCATGCGCGCGATGGTCCAGTCGTCAAAGGCGTATTCCAGCGTCTTGGAGGCTGCTTCGCCTTCTTCGTCGATGGGCACATAGCCGAGCTCGCGGTATTGCGCGATGCCGTCGTACGGGCCGTAGTCGGCACTGGCCACCATGGCCTGCAAGGCTTCGTTGGCGTCGAAGCCACCGATGCCCTTCATGTACGCATCGGCAATCACCGGCACAGCGTGGTAGCCGATCATGCACCAGGTTTCCAGGCCGTGGAATGCCCACACCGGCAGGATGCCGTAAGGGCTGTCTCGGCGTGCGGCCAGCAGCGAGTTGACCATGTCGCTGCTGCGTTGCGGCGGCTGCACCAGGGTCAGCAACGGATGCAGCGCGCGGTAGGTGTCCCATAGCGAGAAGGTGGAGTAGTTGGTCCAGCCGCTGGCGTGATGCACGGCGTTGTCCGGCCCGCGATACTGGCCGTCGCTGTCCATGAACAATGTGGGGCCGAGCAGCGTGTGATACAGCGCGGTGTAGAGTTGGGTGCGTTGTTGCGGCGTGCCTTGTGCATCGATCGCCGCCAGCGCCTGCGTCCATTGCGCACGCGCATCGGCGCGCACGCGGTCGAAGTCGAAGTCCGGCACTTCCGCATCGAGATTGGCGATGGCGCCGGCTTCGCTGACCGGCGATAGCGCGACGGTCACCACCAGCGGCGTGCCGTCGTTGGCGACATCGAACACGCCCACCAGTTGCCGGCCTTCGATCTGCGCGCGCTGCGCCGGGTTGTTCGCTCCGGGCGGTGGGAAACCCTTGTACGCAATGTCCTGCTCGGTGTCGTGCAGTTGCGTGGCAGTGAGCGGGCGTGAAAACCGCATGGCGAAGTACAACTGGCGGCCGGGCGCCCAGCCACGGGTTTCACGAAAGCCGGTGACGGTGCCATCGCCGCGCACGCGCAACCGCGACCACTGCACCTTGCCCGGGTAGTCATACAGGCTGGTGCGCAGGTCCACCAGCACATGTGCCGGTACGCCCTTGGGAAACTGATAGCGATGCACACCCACGCGCGCACTGGCGGTGAGTTCGGCGCGGATGTTGCGGTCCTTCAAGGTCACCGCGTAATAGCCGGGCTGCGCCTGCTCGCTGGCGTGGTCGAACTGCGCGGTGTAGCCGCTGCCCGGTATGGCGGCATCGCCGCGTTCGAGCTTGATTTCGCCCACCTGCGGCATCAGCAGGATGTCGCCCAGGTCCGAATGCCCGGAGCCGGAAAAATGCGTATGCGAAAAGCCGACGATGGTGGTGTCGCTATGCCGGTAACCCGCAGCCCAGCCATAGGCCTCCTTGCGCGGTTTGATCTGCGTATCCGGGCTCAGCTGCACCATGCCGAACGGGACCGTGGCGCCGGGATAGGTGTGGCCTTCGCCACCGGTGCCGATAAATGGGTCTACGGCGGCAAAGGCAGACTCGGCCGTGCGGGCTGCCGCGTTGCCGGTGACGGCCGCAAAACTGGTCAATAGCAGCAACCAGCGCAGACGAGGAAATGCGATCAATCGATGCGGCATGCGAACGGCTCCGGCGGGTGCAGCGCCGGACCGTAGCACAGCGCCCTGGCGAGCCACAGGGGTGCAGCGCAGGCAGCAGTGCGTTGTCGGTTGGGTTCGCCACACGACCAGACGCCGGGCAGATTTGTTCAGCGCGGACCGGCAGGCACGCTGTTGTAGGCAGCGCTGCCGGCCGGGTATCCGTTGCACACGGTTGGCGTGCAACTGCCAGCCAATCGCCACTACCGCCTATCGCATGCAACGCGTTGCCCAGCCATTGCGGCAGCAGGATGGCGGTGCCTCAACGCCGCCGCAGCGCCAGTACGGCCAGGGCCGCAAGTCCCGCTGCTGCCGCGCCAATCACCAGCGTGTTGCGGGGCGAACGTGGATGCGCTGCGGCGCGCCTGCGGTAGCCACCGTCGATGCCTCCTGCAATGGCCGGCGGGCCGAGCACATTGCCGCTGGATTGCAGCATGCGCGGTGCCTGCGCGAAGTAACGCGTAAACACGCGATGGGTGAGGCGGGCCAGCAGATTGGGCGCCAGTGCGTGTGCGGCGCGCATTGCGTGCACGGGCGCGCCCAGCACGACGGTGGCGCGCGGGCGGTCGAGCAGGCGCAGCACCGCTGCAGCCACGGTGCGGGTGTCCAGCATCAACGGCGGGCCACCCAGACGCCGGCCCACGTAGTTGGCGCCGTGGGTGAGGCCGGGCGTGTCGACAAAATACGGGTACACGTCGCAGACATGGATGCGCGGGTAGTCGGCCAGCTCGGCACGCAGCGCTTCGGAAAACCCGCGCTGGCCGAACTTGCTGGCGCTGTACGCTGCCGCATACGGCGTAGGTGCAAAGCCGCCGGAGGAAATCATGTTGACGAAGACGCCATGGCCCTGCGCGATGAAGATCGGGATCACCGCGTGCGCATCGTGCATGCGCCCCAGCAGGTTGGCGTGGATGACCGCAGCGCTGGCGTCGATCGGCACCTCGTGAAATTTGCCCACCGCGCCAACACCGACATTGCCGAACCACAGATCGATGCGGCCCAGAAAACTCTGTGCGGCGGTGGCCAGTGCCTTGACCTGGTCGGCGTGCTTGACGTCGGTGGGCACCACCAGCACGGTGGCGCCGCGTGCGCGGCAGCGTTCGGCAACGGCCTGCAGGGCGTCTTCGCCGCGTGCAGCCAGCACCAGGCGCGCGCCGTGTTCGGCAAAGGCTTCGGCAGTGGCCTGGCCGATGCCGCTGGAGGCGCCGGAGATCACCACGTGGGCAGGAGAAGTGCGATGCATGCGAGAGTTCCACAACGTTGGACACGCATGCTTGATCGCCCGGCGTGAACACGACGCGGCTGTTTGCGTACCGCTGCGTGAAGCTGAACTGGTCGGGTTGCTGCACGGCGTGACGCGGGCGTGGCGCTGAAATCGCCAGCGCCCGCCCGCATATGGCAGCGATGGATCTGTTCGACACTGCCACCACGCCCTTGCAGGTGCTGGACGATGCCGAAGGCGGCGTGCGCTATTGGCCGCAGCTGCTTGCGCCGGCGCTGGCACAGGCGTGCTTCGACGCGCTGCGCGATGCAGTGGACTGGCGCAGCCAGCGGCGCGAGATGTACGACCGCATGGTCGAGGTGCCGCGCCTGCTGGCCTCCTATCGGCTGGATGGCGCGTTGCCTGCCGGCTTGCCGTTGCACTGCCTGCTCGATGCGGTGCAGGCGGTGGTGCCCGCGCCGTACAACGCGGTGGGGCTGAACCTCTATCGCGACGGGCGCGACAGCGTGGCGATGCATCACGACACGCTGCAGACGCTGGTGGCGCCGTATCCGATTGCACTGGTGTCACTGGGAACGCCGCGACGCATGAACCTGCGTGCCAACACTGGCCATGCGCGCGCCATCGGCCTGGAGCTGGCGCCGGGCAGTCTGCTGGCGATGAGCCATGCGTCGCAGCGAACGCATACCCATGGCATTCCCAAGACCAGCCGCGCAGTGGGCGAACGCCTGAGTGTGGTGTTTCGCGTGCGCCCGGCCGAGCGCATGGCCGCAGGCCGGCATGGGCCGCACTGGGAGCCACCGTCGCCGTGATGCGCGTGCAGATGTGATGGCCCGGTGGCGCTCGCCTGTGCGAGCGTCACGCCAGGACGTGGCCGTGCGCAATCGGCTGCCACGTCCGCTCGCGTGCGCTTGTGGCGCGTGTGCCGCGTGTCATGCGCTGCCGTGCCTATTTCGAGTGATTGCCATTGCCGTCACCACTGCGCATGCTTGCATGCAATCCCCCCTTCAACGCTGCCGATCCATGCCTCTGGACGAGACCCGCCACCATCAGATGTTTCCCGAGCTGGATGCGGGCCAGTTGGCGATCACGCGGCGCTTTGCCAGCGGGCCGGCGCAGCGGTTCGGCGCTGGCGAGGCCGTGTTCGAAGTGGGTGATGCGCATGCGCCGGTGTGGGTGGTGCTGGAAGGCGCCATCGAAGTGGTGCGCCGCGACGGCCTGGGCAACGAAAAACCGATCACGCTGCACACGCCCGGCCAGTTCACCGGCGAGGTGAGCCAGCTGGCCGGGCGCGCGTCGCTGGCGGCCGGGCGCGCCGGGCCGGACGGTTGCCTGGCGCTGCCGTTCGATACCGCACATCTGCGCGCGCTGATGATCAGTTCGGCCGAAGTGGGCGAAGTGGTGATGCGTGCGCTGATCCTGCGCCGGGTGGGGCTGATCGAAGGCGATGCCTCCGGCTCGGTGTTGATCGGCGAGCCGGACGACCCGCATCTGACCCGTTTGCAGGGCTTTTTGACCCGCAATGGCTACCCCAACACGGTGATGGATGTCTCCGACGACGACGGCCGCGCGTTGGTGGAGCGGCTGGGCATCCAGGAGCACGACCTGCCGGTGATGGTGTGCCCCAGTGGCCGCGTGCTGCGCCAGCCCAGCGATGCCGAGGCCGCGCATTGCCTGGGCATGACCCCTGATATCGACCCGGACAAGCGCTACGACGTGGCGATTGTGGGCGCCGGCCCGGCCGGCCTGGCGACGGCGGTGTATGCGGCCTCGGAAGGCTTGTCGGTGCTGGTGCTGGATCAGCGCGCCATCGGCGGGCAGGCGGGCGCCTCGGCGCGGATCGAAAATTATCTGGGCTTTCCTACCGGGATTTCCGGGCAGGCGCTGGCCGGACGTGCGTATAACCAGGCGCTGAAATTCGGCGCCGAGCTGGCCATCCCGCTCGAAGCGGCAACGCTGGAGTGCGGGCGCGACGACGGTGCGCTGCATCTGGACCTGGCCGATGGCAAACAGGTGCTGGCCAGCACCGTGGTGATTGCGTCCGGTGCGCGTTATCGACGCCCCGACATCGAAGGACTGGCGCGCTTCGAAGGCCACGGCGTGTCGTACTGGGCCTCGCCGGTGGAAGCGCGCCTGTGCGAGGGCGGCGTGGTGGCGTTGGTGGGCGGCGGTAATTCTGCAGGGCAGGCGGTGGCGTTCCTGGCGCCGCGGGTCAAGGAATTGCACCTGATCATCCGCGGCGACGGGCTGGAAGCGTCGATGTCGCAATACTTGATCGAGCGCATCGCCGCGTTGCCGAACGTGCAGCTGCATACCGGCACCGAAGTGGCCGCGCTGGACGGTGACCCCGATCGCGGCCTGCAGGCCGCCGTCCTGCGTACCCGCGCAGATGGTGCGACCACATGGGTGGAGTTGCGCCACCTGTTCCTGTTCGTCGGTGCCGACCCCAATACCGGTTGGCTGCAGAATTGCGTGGAAACCGACAAACGCGGCTTTGTCATTACCGGCACCGCGCGCGGCGATGGCGTGCCGGCCTGCCTGCCGCTGGAAACCAATCGCCCGGGTGTATTCGCCATCGGCGATGTGCGGGCCGGCTCGGTCAAGCGCGTGGCCGCCGCGGTGGGCGAGGGCGCGGCGGTGGTGGCGCAGGTCCATCAATACCTGGCGCATCAGGCCAACCCGGTGCCGGTCTCTGAACTTGCCAGTGCTGGGGAATAGGGAATCGGGAAGCGGCTTGCGTGCCGGGTGATGTCTTCGGGTGCGGATGGTGTGTCGGGCGATTGCGATTGTGCCGATGGGTGCGCGATTGGCTTGCTTCTTGCGCCTGCGCCTGTTTACTGCGGCCAGTGCACCTGCGGTAGTGCGCCGATCTGCGGTCTGGCGAACAGGTAGCCTTGCTGCAGGTGGATGCCCATGTCGCGCAGGGCGCGGGATTCGTCAGGTTGTTCGATGCCTTCGGCGATGACGGTGATGCCGAGTTCTTCGCACATGCGGGTGACGTGCAGGACGATGGCCTGGCGGCCGCGGTTGGTGTCGACGCCGCGGATCAGGGCGATGTCGAGCTTGAGCAGGTCGGGCTGGAAGTCGGCCAGCAGGCCGAGCCCGGCGTAGCCAGCGCCGAAATCGTCGATGGCGGTCTTGAGGCCGCGGGCCTGGTAGGTGCGCAGGATGTCGAGCAGGTGGGCCGGGTCGGTGAGGTGCTCCTGCTCGCTGACCTCGAAGATGATGGCATCCAGCGGCCAGCCGTATTGTTCTGTAGCCGAGAGCGTGGCGCGCAGGCAATGCTCGGGGTTGTAGACCGCATTGGGCATGAAGTTGATCGACAGCAGCGTGGGCAGTGCGATCTGCGCGGCGCATTCAATCGCCTTGATGCGGCAGGCCTGGTCGAAGGCATAGCGGTTGCGCGCATCCACCGCCGCCAGGATGCTGCCGGCCGACTCGCCGTTGACCCCGCGCACCAGCGCTTCGCCGGCATAGAGGCTGCGCGTGGCGACATCGACGATGGGCTGGAACGCCATGGTGATGGCGGTGGGAAATTCCTGGCCGTCGCGGCAGGCGTTGCAAACAGGAATCTGGGTCATGGCGTGGTCCATCATGCGGCGTGGGTCGAGCCTAGTCCTATCGGCCGCAACAGCGCGTCATTGAGGGCGGATTGTCCATCGCAGCATCCTCACTCCGCGCGTGGTCGCGCTCGGCGATACTGTGGCCATCACTCGCATCGGACGCCCCATGACCGCTCTTACCGAACGCTACGCCCTGGCCATGGACTACGCGCGCATTGCCCATGCCGGACAGGTGCGCAAGGGCACGCAGATTCCATATCTGAGCCATCTGCTGGGCGTATCGACACTGGTGCTGGAATGCGGTGGCGACGAAGAGCAGGCCATTGCCGGCCTGCTGCATGACGTGGTGGAAGACTGCGGTGGCGGCCACGAGGCGTCGATCCGCGCGCAGTTTGGCGACGCCGTGGCCGACATCGTGATGGCCTGCACCGACGCCACCGCCGAAGACAAGGCCGAGGTGGACGACAGCGCGCGTGCGCGCAAGCGCGATTGGCGCGAGCGCAAGCTGGCCTATCTGGAGCACCTGCGCAAGACGCCCGAGCGCGCGCTGCTGGTGTCCGGCTGCGACAAGCTCTATAACGCGCGCACCATCGTGCAGGACCTGGACAACCCGGCGGTGGGGCAGGACATCTTCAAGGTGTTCACCGCCGGCCGCGACGGCACGCTGTGGTACTACGCCGCGCTGGAAGAGATCTTCCGCAGCCGCAACGCCGCCACCGCACGCCTGTTCAGCGGCGTGGTCGCGCGGATGCAGGCATTGGCCGACCATGGCGAACAGGCGCTGCCGGCGCACGCACCGGGCTGAGCGCGGGCGCACGCTGGTCGATCAGCGCTGGGTGACAGCACCGGCCGCAAGCGCTGACATCGGCTGCATGCCGCGCGCGCTAGGCTGCGGCCTTGTCGATCTGGTTTTACCGTCATGTCCAACGCAATGTCTGCTTCTTCCGGCCTGGTGCGCGTGCGCGGTGCGCGCGAGCACAATCTTCAGCATGTGGACGTGGATATCCCACGCGACGCGCTGGTGGTGTTCACCGGTGTGTCTGGTTCGGGCAAGTCGTCGTTGGCATTCGGCACCATCTTTGCCGAGGCGCAGCGGCGCTATCTGGATTCCATCTCGCCCTATGCGCGGCGGCTGATCGACCAGGTCGGCGTGCCGGAGGTGGATTCCATCGATGGCCTGCCGCCGGCGGTGGCGTTGCAGCAGGCGCGTGGCGCGCCGAGTGCGCGGTCGTCGGTGGGCAGCGTCACCACCATCTCCAACTCGTTGCGCATGCTGTATTCGCGTGCGGGCAGCTACCCGCCGGGGCAGGAGATCATCTACGCGGACGGGTTTTCGCCGAATACGCCGGCCGGCGCCTGCCCCACCTGCCACGGCCTGGGACGCATCTACGACGCCACCGAGGCGACCATGGTGCTGGACCGCAGCCTGAGCATCCGCGACCGCGCGGTGGCAGCCTGGCCAGGCGCCTGGCATGGGCAGAACCAGCGCGACATCCTGACCACGCTGGGCCACGACGTGGATGTGCCGTGGCACAGCCTGCCGAAGAAGACCCGCGACTGGATTCTCTACACCGACGAACAGCCGGTGGTGCCGGTGTATGCCGGCTACAGCCTGGCCGAGGTCAAGCGCGCCCTCAAACGCAAGGAAGAGCCCAGTTACATGGGCACCTTCACCAGTGCGCGCCGCTATGTGCTGCACACCTTTGCCACCACGCAGAGCGCGCAGATGAAAAAGCGCGTGGCGCAGTATCTGATCAGCACGCAATGCCCGCAGTGCGATGGCAAGCGGCTGCGCCGCGAGGCGCTGTCGGTGACCTTTGCCGGGCTGGATATCGGCGAGTTGTCGCGCCGGCCGCTGGACGAGGTGGCCGAGTTGCTGCGCCCGGCCGCGCAGGCCGATGTGCGTACGCAAGGCAGCAGGAAGGGCGCTGCCAGCCACCCGGAGCAGGCGATTGCCGCGCAACGCATCGCCGCCGACCTGCGCGCGCGCATCGAAGTGGTGCAGGCGCTGGGGTTGGGCTATCTGAGCCTGGAACGCAGCACGCCCACGCTGTCGCCGGGCGAGCTGCAACGGCTGCGGCTTGCCACGCAGATCCGCTCGCAGTTGTTCGGCGTGGTGTACGTAATGGACGAGCCATCGGCGGGCCTGCATCCGGCCGATGCGCAGGCCCTGCTGGGTGCATTGGACCAGCTCAAGGCGGCCGGCAATTCGGTGTTCGTGGTCGAACACGAGGTGGACGTGATCCGCCACGCCGACTGGATCGTGGACGTGGGCCCGGCCGCCGGCGTGCATGGCGGGCAGGTGTTGTACAGCGGCCCGCCTGCCGGATTGGAACAGGTGCAGGCCTCGTCCACGCGGCGCTATCTGTTCGGCACGCCGCCACCGGTGCACAGCCGCGCGCGCGCGGCGACTGGCTGGCTGCAGCTACGCGGCATCACTCGCAACAATGTGCGCGCGCTGGACGTGGATCTGCCGCTGGGCGTGTTCACCACCGTCACCGGTGTGTCCGGCTCGGGCAAGTCGTCGCTGGTGAGCCAGGCGCTGGTGGAACTGCTGGCGGCTCACCTGGGGCACACGCCGGCAGACGAAGACGAGGCACTGGACCCGCTGGAGCGCGGCACGCAGCTGCCGTTGGGCGGGGCGATCGTGGGCGGGCTGGAGCAGGTGCGCCGGCTGGTACGCGTGGACCAGAAGCCGATCGGCCGCACGCCGCGCTCCAACCTGGCCACCTACACGGGCCTGTTCGACCCGGTGCGCAAGTTGTTTGCCGCCACGCCTACCGCCCGCCGCCGGCGCTACGACCCGGGGCAGTTCTCCTTCAACGTTGCCAAGGGCCGTTGCGCCACCTGCGAAGGCGAGGGCTCGGTGTCGGTGGAATTGCTGTTCATGCCCAGCGTGTATGCGCCGTGCCCCACCTGCCACGGCGCACGCTACAACGCCAAGACCCTGGAGATCGAACTGCGCGGGCACACCATTGCGCAGGTGCTGGCGATGACGGTGGATCAGGCGGCCGACTTCTTTGCCGACGACACCAGCGTGCTGCGGCCGCTGCAGGTGTTACGCGAAGTGGGGCTGGGGTATCTGCGCCTGGGCCAGCCGGCCACCGAACTCTCCGGCGGCGAGGCGCAGCGCATCAAGCTGGCGAGCGAGTTGCAGCGTGCGCAACGCCGCGACACCGTCTATGTGCTGGACGAACCCACCACCGGCCTGCATCCGGCCGACGTGGATACCTTGATGGCCCAGCTGCAGGGCCTGGTGGATGCCGGCAACACGGTCATCGTGGTCGAGCACGACATGCGCGTGGCGGCCAGCAGCGACTGGGTGCTGGACATGGGGCCGGGCGCCGGTGGTGCCGGTGGCAGCGTGGTGGCGGCGGGGGCGCCGGCCCAGGTTGCGCGGCAGCGTGGCAGCCGCACGGCGCCGTTTCTGGCGCAGGTGCTGGCCGGGCACTAGGCAGGGCTGGGCCGGTGGCCGGCATTGCAGGCTGCGTGTGCCGGCGATGCAGCGCGCCGGATGCGCGTGCGCAGTGCGCACCTCGGTGTGGTCGCGCGCTGGCGCCGACGCATCGCGTTGATGCCTTGCGTGGCCGCCGGCCTGCCGGCCACTGCGTCGACAGCCGGCGCGTGTTGCGATGGTGCCGCTGCTGCAGTGCCCGGGCTCTGCAATCAAGCGCAACGCAACGCGCAACGACTGCGGCGACGTCGCCGCGCTCATCCCAGCAGTTCGAATCTGCCGCTCACGCCATCGGCTTCGGCCGACGGCGCGATCCACACATCGAACACGCCAGGCTCCACGGTCGGCGTCATTGCCTGCCCGACAAACAGCAGGTGCTCGCGGCGCAGCTCGAACTGCACCTCGACGCTCGCGCCGGCCGGCACCCTGACCTTGCGGAAACCCTTGAGCTCGCGCACCGGGCGGGTAACGCTGGCGGTGCGGTCGCGCACATACAGCTGCACCACTTCGTCTGCATCGCGGCTGCCGCGGTTGCCGATGCGCGCGCTGAGCTGCAGGCGGCCGGTGGCGGTCAGCTGCGGTGCGCTCAGGCGCAGGTCGCTGTAGTCGATGCGGCCGTAGGTCAGGCCATGGCCGAACGGAAACAGCGCCGTATTGGGCACGTCCCGGTAATGCGTGGTGTACGGCTGCAAGGCTGCCGGGTCCAGATTGGGCCGGCCGCTGGGCGGATGCGCGTAGGTGTAGGGCACCTGGCCTGCCGCCTGCGGATAACTCACCGGCAAGCGGCCGCTGGGTGCCTGCGCACCGAACAGGATGTCGGCCATGGCGTTGCCGGCCTCCGAGCCCAGGAACCAGGTGACCAGGATCGCTGCGCTCTGCAGCGCCGGGCCTTGCAACGCCAGCGCCCGGCCGGTGCTGAGCAGCAACACGACGGGTGTGCCGGTGGCCGCCACCGCTGCCAGCACCTGCTGTTGCACGTCCGGCAGGACGATCTCGATCCGCGATTGCGCCTCGCCGGAGTAGGTCATCGGTTCGCCGACCGCCAGCAGGGCCACGTCGGCCGTGCGCGCGGCCGCCACTGCGGCCTGCACGCCGCCGGGCAGCGGCTGGTCGAAGCCGCACCCGTCCACCACCTGCAGCAGCTGCGGGTCGGCCATGGCACGCGCCACGGCCGCGGCCACGGTGTTGTTGCGGTCTTCCTGGTCGAACAGGCTCCATGGCCCGGCGTGGTTGATCCAGTCGCGCGCCATCGGCCCGATCAGCGCAATACGTTGGCCGCTGCGCTGCAGGGGCAGCAGCTCGCGTTCGTTTTTCAGCAGCACCACC
Source organism: Xanthomonas sp. WHRI 6106 (assembly GCF_040202405.1). Classification (NCBI taxonomy): domain Bacteria; kingdom Pseudomonadati; phylum Pseudomonadota; class Gammaproteobacteria; order Lysobacterales; family Lysobacteraceae; genus Xanthomonas; species Xanthomonas sp. WHRI 6106. Next base: position 198,120 of record NZ_JBEGFC010000001.1, read on the forward strand.
GACTTGCAGGCGGCCTCGCGCGCCAGCGCCAGCGTGTCTGCCTGGCGCTGGCGCGGCTGCGCCCGTGCCGGCTGCAGACGCCGGAACGGGTCGTCGAACAACCCCAATGCCGCCTTGAAACCCAGCACCCGGCGCACCGAAGCGTCCAGGCGCTGCATCGGCACCACGCCCGCGGTCACTAGCGCAGGCAGATGGCGCAGATACAGGCCACTCTCCATGCTGATGTCCACGCCGGCCAGAAACGCCAGCCGTGCCGCGTCGCGGTCGTCGGCGGCTACGCCATGCGCCACCAGTTCCTGGTCGGCGGTGAAGTCGGACACCACCAGGCCGCGGTACTGCAGGTCCTGCCGCAGCACCGTGCCCAGCAACCAGGCGTTGGCGGTTGCCGGCACACCCGACAGCGCGTTGAACGCGGCCATGGTGGTCACCGCGCCGGCGTCGAAGGCGGCCTGAAACGGAGGCAGATACACCTCGCGCAACGTGCGCTCGGAGATGTCCACGCTGGCGTAGTCCAGGCCGCCTTCGGCCGCGCCATAGGCGGCAAAATGCTTGGGGCAGGCGGCAAGCGCATCGGCATGCGCCAGCCCGGCCTCGCCCTGGAAGCCACGCACGCGTGCCTGCGCAAACTGCTGCGCCAGCAGCACGTCTTCGCCGGCGCCTTCCACCCCGCGGCCCCAGCGGGCATCGCGGGCGATGTCCACCATCGGCGCGAATGTCCAGTCGATGCCGACCGCGCTGGCTTCCATCGCAGCGGCACGCGCGGTGCGTTGCGCCAGCTCCGGCTCGAAGCTGGCCGCTTCGCCCAGCGGCACCGGAAAGACCGTGGTGTAGCCATGGATCACGTCGGCGGCAAAGACCAGCGGGATTTTCAGCCGGCTCTGCATGGCGGCCTGCTGCAACTGCCGATGCCAGCGCACGTAGGAGCCGTTGAAAACCCCGGTCAGCTGCCCAGCGCGCGCTGCTGCCAGCTGGGTGCGGCCGGCCGCGTCCTTGTGGATCGGGTTGGCGACGATGGCCTTGTCGATCTGTTCTGCCGAGCTGAAAAGACTGAGCTGGCCGGCCTTTTCCTCCAGCGTCATGCGTGCAATCAGGTCTTCGATGAAGGCCGGCCCGCGCGCAGGGGCGTGCGGCAGCGCCCAACCGCTCGGGACCCGGCTGAGCACGGCCAGCGTGGCCGCACCGCGGAGCAACTGTCGACGGGTGGTGCGCGGTGCCATACGAGCCTTGCGGTGGGCGGAGGTCCGCTCACGCTACAGCAGCGCCGCGGCATTCGCGCCGTTGGCGTTCGCATTTGATGTGGACGCTTCGGAGGGGCTGGCCTGTGCAACGCGCATGCCAGCGATGCAGTCGCAAGACGCGACGGGCCCGACATCGTGCACTGTCGAGCCCGTGCGTTGCCGTCCTGGTCACGCCGCGGATGGATGCATCCGCGGCCAATCGCTCAGTCCGCCATCACCTTGTCCGGCGTCATCGGCGTGCTGCGGATGCGTTTGCCGGTGGCGTGGAAGATCGCATTGCAGATGGCCGCCGACACGCCGACCTGCCCGATCTCGCCCACGCCCTTGGCGCCCAGGCTGCTGACCACGCGGTCGTCTTCATCGGCAAAGATCACCTCGATGTCGTGGATGTCGGCGTTGGCCGAGACGTGGTACAGCGCCAGGTCGTGATTCATGAAGCGGCCAAAACGATGGTCGGACTGGGTGTGTTCGTGCAGGGCCTGGCCGATGCCCCACACCACGCCGCCGATGATCTGGCTGCGCGCGGTGGTGGGGTTGAGGATGCGTCCCGCGGCAATGGCGCTGACCACGCGCGTCACCCGAACCGTGCCCAGCTCCTCGTCCACCCGCACTTCCACGAAGACTGCGCCATGCGTGGCGCGGGTGTATTTGCGCTGCTTGAGCACGTTGGGCAGCAGCAGGAACTTGTCCTCGATCTGCTCCAGCTCGGCCGCGCTCAGCAACGCCGGTAGCGCAACCGCACTGCCGGCATCGCCACGCAAGGCAATTGCCCCATCGGCGAACACCACATCATCCTGCTTGACCCGCGCAAAGCGCGAGTTGGGCAAGGCCTGCGCCAACCGGAACAACTTGGTGCGCAATTTGCCGCAGACCCCATCCACGGCCGAACCCACCGTGCTGACATGCGAGGAGCCGCCTTCGATCGGCGCGACGGGCAGGGTGGAATCGCCCAGCTGGAAGGTCACCTGTTCCAGCGGCAGGCCCAGCGCCTCGGCGGCGATCATCGCCATCACGGTGTAGGTGCCGGTGCCGATATCGCTGGCAGCGCTGCTCACCACCAGGCGGCCATCGGCATGCAGCACGGCGTGCGCACGTGCAAACATCTGCATGGCATCCCACTGCCCGGTGGCCATGCCCCAGCCCACCCACTCGCTGCCTTCCTTGCGCGCACGCGGTTGCATGGGGCGCTGCGCCCAACCAAAGCGTTCGGCGCCTTGCTGGTAGCACTCGCGCAGCGCCTTGGTGGAGAACGGCTTGTCGTCGGCCGGATTGACCTCGGCGTAATTTTTCAACCGCAACGCCAACGGGTCGATACCGACCTCGTAGGCCAGCTCGTCCATCGCCACTTCCAGCGCATGCACGCCGTGGGTGGCGCCAGGCGCGCGCATGTCCATCGGGCTGTACTGGTCCAGGCTGACCAGGTTGTAGCCCAGGTGCACATTGTCGCAGGCGTACAGCTGGCCGCTCCAGTTGACCACCACCTCCACGTAATCCTCGATGCGCGAGGTTTCGGCGATGGCCTCGTGCCAGATCGCACGCAACGTGCCGTCGCGGTCGGCGCCGAGCTTGAGCCGCTGCACGGTTTCCGGGCGATGGCCGAAGGTGAACATCTGTTGGCGGGTGAGCACCACCCGCACCGAGCGATCCAGCAGGATCGAGGCCATCACCGCCAATGCCAGCTGATATTGCGGGCGCAGGCCCGAACCGAAGGCACCGCCCACATACGGGTTGCGCACAGTGACCTTGCGCTTGCTCAGGCCAAACACGTGCGACACATACCAACGGCTGTTTTGCGAGCCCTGGGTCTTGTCGTAGATGGTGAAGTGGCCGTCCGCCTCACGGATCACGGTGGAGGCGAACAATTCCATCGGATTGTGATGCTCCACGCCGCTGTAATAGTCGCCTTGCACCTGGCAGGCGGCATTGACGAACGCGGTGTCCGGCTCGCCCTTGTCCTTGGGCGGCGGCGAGAAGCCGGCCTTCATCGCCTTGGGCTTGTGCGCCCGGTCCAGATTGGTCATCAGGTTGGTGTCGTGCGGCTCCTGCGCGTAGTTCACCTGCACCAGATGCGCGGCGTGACGTGCCGCTTCGAAGGTCTCGGCCACCACCAAGGCGATCGGCTGCCCGCTGTACAGCACGGTGTTGTCGTACAACGGGCGGAACGGCGAGCCGGCCGGTGCGGTCATGTCCTTGTAGAACAGGTCCATGCCGCGCATGTGCGGACGGTTTTCATGGGTGATGATGTCCAGCACGCCCGGTACCGCACGCGCGGCTGCCAAGTCGAAGCCAACGATGGTTCCCTTCGCGATGCTGCTGCTGACCACCACGCCATAGGCCAGGTCCGGCACCGGCCATTCGGCGGCATAGCGTGCCTGGCCGGTGACTTTTGCGCGCCCGTCGATGCGCGGGACACCGGTGCCGGTCGGGCGAAAGCCGGTGCCCTGGTCGGCAACCGGTGGCGTCAGTTCGGTGTTGGACAGGTCGGTGCTGCGTGCATTCATGGCGATTCCTCCAGCGCGCTGGTGCGCCCGCGGTTGTCGATGGTGCCCTCGCGTGCGACCTCCAGTGCGCGCACGATGGCGCGGCGCGCCAGCGGCAGCTTGAAGCCGTTTTCGCCTTGCGACTGTGCGCCGTGCAGCAGCGCATCTGCCAGGCGTGCGAAGGTCTCGGCGGTGGCGGGCAGACCCACCAGCTGCGCTTCGGCATCGGGCTTGCGCCATGGCTTGTGCGCCACGCCGCCGAGCGCGACGCGCACCTCGCCGATGCTGCCGTCCTCTGTCAGATCCAGCGCTGCGGCAACCGACACCAGCGCGAATGCATACGACAGGCGCTCGCGGATTTTGAGATAAGCGCTGTGGGCGACAAAGCGCTGCGCGTCGGGCAGGTCGATGTGCACGATCAACTCGTCCGGCGCCAGGGTGCTGTCCAGCTCCGGATGGTCGCCGGGCAGGCGATGGAAATCAGGGAAGGCAATGGCGCGTTCGCCCTGCGGGCCCTGCACATGCACCACCGCATTCAACGCAGCCAACGCCACGCACATGTCTGAAGGGTGCGTGGCGATGCAGTGCGCGCTGGCGCCGAGAATGGCGTTGTACTTGGTGAGCCCGCCAATGGCCGAACAGCCGCTGCCCGGTGCGCGCTTGTTGCAGGGCGTGGCACGGTCATAGAAATACATGCAGCGCGTGCGCTGCAGCAGGTTGCCGCCATTGCTGGCCATGTTGCGGATCTGCGGCGAGGCACCGGCCAGGATGGCCGCGCTCAGCAACGGATAGCGCGTTTCCACCTCCGGGTGGTAGGCGGTATCGGCATTGCGTGCCAACGCACCCAGGCGCAGCCCGCCGTCCGGCAGCGTGGTGATGCTGTCCAGCGGCAAGCGGTTGATGTCGACCAGGCTGCTGGGCCGCATCAGCTGCAGCTTCATCAGGTCGGTGAGGTTGGTGCCACCGGCAATCAACCGCACCGGCGCGTCTGCGGGTACCGGATGCGGATCATCCCCACGCGGCGCGATGGCGGTGAGCGCGGCATCGATGCTGTCCGGGCGCGCGTAGCTGAGCGGAATCATGCCGGCACCGTCCCGGGCGTCCACGGTGTGGCGGCGCTGTCGCGGCTGTCGCTGGGCTTGCCCAGGACCTCCATCACCGCATCGGTGATCTGCGGATAGGCACCGCAACGGCACAGATTGCCGCTCATCAGCTCGCGCACCTGGTCACGATCGTGCGCCTTGCCCTCGTTGATCAGGCCCACCGCGGAGCACAGCTGGCCCGGCGTGCAATAACCGCACTGGAAGGCATCGTGGTCGATGAAGGCGCGCTGCAACGGGTGCAATTGCTCGCCATCGGCCAGGCCTTCGATGGTGGTGATGTCGGCGCCGTCCTGCATCACTGCCAGGGTCAGGCAGCTGTTGATGCGGCGCCCGTCGACCAGCACGGTGCAGGCACCGCACTGGCCGTGGTCGCAGCCCTTCTTGCTGCCGGTCAGGTCCAGTCGGTCGCGCAACAGATCGAGCAGGCTGACCCAGGCTTCGAGCTGGAGGTGATAGGGCTGGCCGTTGATGCGCAGATTCACCGGATAAGTCGGCGCAGGGGCAGTGGCGGTGGCCGGTGCCGTTTCATGGGCAGTGGCGGGCGTGGCATTCATGCGAACCCCGTGGCGATGGCTGAGGAGGGCCACCACCTTGACGACGAAGGGGTCAACGCAGAGTGACCACCTCCCTCTATTCACGCGAGGTGATATCGCCCACCTGCAGCGCTGCACGGCACTGTGACGGTTGCACCCCCGTCGTGAAGGGCATGCTGATCCGCTGCGAGGCTGCAAACGCTCCGAACTGAATTCGTCAGCAATGCGGCGCGCTGCAACAGCTGCGTCCCAGCGGGTGCGACGCAGCGCCGGTATTCTGGTGGCATGAACAAGCAGTGGCAGTCATGAGCCGGCGCGGCGGCAGTGCAGATCTTCCCTTGCATGGCGGACGCGTGCCGCAATGGCTGGGGCAGCGGATGACGCGGCTGGGTGCGGTGATGTGCGAGGCCATCGTGCACAGCTATGGACGCGATGAGTTGTTGCGTCGGCTTGCGCATCCGTTCTGGTTTCAGTCGTTCGGTGCGGTGATGGGCATGGACTGGCATTCGTCCGGCATCACCACCAGCGTGATCGGCGCGCTCAAGCGTGGGCTGACACCTCTGGCTGGCGAGCTGGGCATCCATGTGTGTGGCGGGCGCGGCCGGCATTCGCGCGCCACACCGGCCGAGCTGCTGGCGGTGGGCGACGCGGTGGGGCTTGATGGCGCGGCGTTGGCGCAGGCCAGCCGGCTGGTGGCCAAGGTCGACAGCGCAGCAGTGCAGGACGGTTTCGAGCTGTACCTGCACGGTTTCATCGTCAGCGATGACGGCCGCTGGGTGGTGGTGCAGCAGGGCATGCATGGGCAACGCAAGCAGGCGCGCCGGTATCACTGGCTCTCCGAGGGGCTGAGCAGTTTCGTGGATGCGCCGCATGCGGCCATCGACGGGGCGCATCAGGGCAGGATCGTCAATCTTGCCGATCAACGGGCCGCCGCCTCGCGTGAGGCGCAGGTGGAGTTGCTGCGCAGCACCGCGCCGGATCAGCTAGCGCGTGAATGGCAGCGGCTTGTGGGTGTGGAAGCGCCTGTAGCGGCGCCCGCTGCGCAAGGCCCGGTGACTGGCGATCTGTTCGCCGGGCACGGTTGGGACCCGGCGCAGCAACCGCATCTGTCCATGCCCGAGCATCACGACGTGCGCAGCGAAAACGTGATCGTCCGGCGGCTGCACGCCAGCCTGGCTGCTGCCGCCGAAGCCGGGCCACGCGATTTCACCGCATTGCTGCAAGTACCTGGCGTAGGCGCGCGGACCTTGCGTTCGCTGGCGATGGTGGCCGAAGTGGTGCATGGCACGCCATGCCGTTTCAGCGACCCGGCGCGCTTTTCATTGGCCCATGGCGGCAAGGACCGGCAGCCGTTTCCGGTGCCCACGCGCGTGCTCGATCACACCATTGGCGTACTCAAGCAGGCGATGCAGCAGGCCAAACTGGGCAACGACGAACGCTTGCAGGCGATCGCACGGCTGGACGCGCAGGCGCGCCGGCTCGAAGCCAGTGCGCAAGGTCCCACGGCGGAGGAGTACATCGCGCAGGAACGCCGCGATTCGCACCGTTACGGCGGGCGCAGCGTCTTCGGCTGGGAGCCGGCGCCGTCACCGTCACAACCCGCTGCGCCAGTGCGTGCGCGTGCGAGGCAGCGGTGAGCACGCGGGCACGCCGCGCCACGACGGTCGCCACCGACGGACGCTGCTTCACCTACGTGTTCCCGTGCCAATGGGAAGACCATTGCAAGATCGGTTTCTCGCGCGACCCGTTGGGACGCATCGGCAGCCTGCACCCGCGCTGGTTCGATTTTTTCGATCTGGAGCGCGGGCTGTTGGTGGAAGCCGAACGTGAGCGCGATGCGCGCGACCTGGAGCTGCAACTGCGCCGCCCGTTGCTTGCGCACAACGCGCCGGCGCCCTTGGCCATCCGTGCGACGGCAGGCGGGCATACCGAGTGGTTTCGTGGGGTGAGCCAGGCGCTGGAACTGGCGGTGGCTGACCTGCAGACGCAGGGGTATCGCGTCTTTGTGCTGCGCGATTGGCTGCAGGCGGCGATGGCGCAGCGGATCGATCGCCTGTACGACTGGTCGGCCGTGCAGTTGAGCCCGGACGAACTGGATGGCCTGCTCGGCACCACGCCGGCGCAACGCGCGCTACGCGATGTGCTCGATGGGTATCGTGCGCTGGATCTGCCGCTGCAGGCGCACCTGCCCGACCAGGTCTGGGCGTGGTACTGCCGTCACCCATGAGCGCGTTGCCAGCGCGTTGACGCGTGGCGGCCCAGCATCGCGGCAATCCCGAGGAGATGCCACATGCGCAGTGCACAGCTGACGTTGACCGATGCGTTCAAGGTGCTGTTTTCGGTGCGGCAAGTGCAGGCCGCCGAAATGGTGATCGCGCCGGGCGAGGGCGAAGGCGGGCCCGACAACCGCCACCGCGGCGCCGATCAATGGCTGTACGTGGTGGACGGCACCGGCGTGGCAGTGGTCGAGGGGCAGGCGCATGCGCTGAAGGCCGGTTGCCTGATCGCCATCGAGCGCGGTGAAACGCACGAGATCCGCAACACCGGGCACACGCCATTGAAGACGGTCAATTTCTATCACCCACCCGCCTACGATGCGCAAGGTGAGCCGCTACCGGCTGGCGAAGCGTAGTGAGTTGAGCGCGGTGACGCATGCATCCGCTGGATACGCCGATGCGCTCAGGCTTGCGCAAGCCAGGCGCATGCACAGTCCTGGGGTAGTGCCAGGCACGCTTCAACGTTAGGTGAGCATTGCGCCCACTGCATATTGACGCCGCGCTTGTTACATCGGGCTGCCATCCACAGCCCGGGAAGTGCCATGCCACAGACCAAGACGCGCCGCGCTGCCGACAAGGACAAGCGCGAAGGAAAATCGCCTAGTACCCAGGCCGGCGAATACGTCAAAGAAGAAATCGAACAGGTGCGCGAAGGCGCGCATGGGGTCAAAAGCACCAAGCAGGCCATTGCAATCGGGCTGTCCAAGGCGCGCCGCGATGGCGTGGATGTTGCACCGCCCGATTCCGCGTCCAAAGCCACCAAGAAGAAAGCTGCGCAAGACACTGCAGCTGCGAGGTCCGACAAACCGGTGTCGCCCACGCGCTCGGCCGGCGCCAAGAAAGCCTTGAAGACTGCCAGCAAGAGCACCAGCGCCAGGAAGACAGTGGGCAAGCAGGCCTTGTCCACGCAGACCAAGGGCGCCGCAAAAAAGCGCACAGCCAGTGATCGCTCGACAGCAGCGAAAAAAGCCGCAACGACCAAGGGCCCGGCAGTGCGCAAGGCGGCCGCGAAGAAGGCAGCTGCAACGCGTAAGCGTGCGGAGTAAAGCGCCTGCGCCATGTGGCGACTTCAATGCCGATCGAGTTGCGGCGTGTGGATACTTGCGCATGCATGTGACAACACGGGCGTGTTGCTGCCACAGGCATGCTTCAGCCGTAATGGCCCTGCGGTTCGTGCACGTGCGTGTCCGCGCGCAAGCGCACGCGCGGCCGTAGCCAGTGCGCAAATGTTGCTTCGCTCCACGCGCCATCGGCCAGGCCCATCATGGCAACGTATTTCTCTTCCTGCGAAGCGATGAGCTCCGCGCCGTTGAGCAGCAAAAAGACCCGGTAGCACACATGGGCAGTGCGTTTATTGCCATCGACGAACGGGTGATTGCGCGCAAGCCCATAGGCCAGGCTGGCCGTCAGCTCCACCAGATCGGGCGGCGGATCACCGTAGGAGAACAGCTGTTGCGGGCGTGCCAGTGCCGAGGCCAGTAGCGCCTCGTCGCGCACTCCACTCGCGCCGCCGTGCTCGCTCAATTGACGTTCGTGGATCGCCAATGCAAGCGCATGCGTGATCCAGACCAGCATGCGCGTGTTCACTTGGCCAGCTTGTTCAACACTTGGCGATCCTCACGCATCACCTGCTCGGCCACATCCATCTGCGCAGCCAAGGTGGGGTCGAATGCGGTCAGCTTGATGCCGTCTGACGTTTCCAGCGCATAGAGTTCGTCGCCCTTGCCCAGGCGCAGGCGGGCGAGCAGTTCCTTGGGCAGGATGATGCCGGAGGAATTGCCGATGGCAGTGATCTTGAGTTTCATGGCAGCACCTTGCGTTAATACGTAAGTTATAACTCTCCAGCGACGCGCTCGCAAGCCGGCCCGGCTGAATCGGCTCAGTAAGCCAATCTCGTCTGCTGCGACCGATGGGTGTACAAATGTACACCTTGCCCCGTCCGGCTGTTGCACGCCTATGCCCCCACTGTCTCCTCAACGCGCCGCGGTGCTGGCCTTCCTGCAAGAGCAGGCCCAGGCCGGCGTGTCGCCTAGCCTGGCCGAGATTGCGCAGGCCTTCGGGTTTGCCTCGCGCAACGCGGCGCAAAAGCATGTGCAGGCCCTGGCCGAGGCCGGGTTGATCGAGCTGCTGCCCAACCAGAAGCGCGGCATCCGCATGCCCGGCGGGGCCAGGCGCGATGCGGTGCTGGCCTTGCCGGTGCTGGGGCGGGTGGCGGCGGGTGTGCCGATCGGCGCAGACATCGGGCTGGAACGTCAGCTCTGGCTGGACCGCGCGCTGTTTTCGCTGCGCCCGGATTACCTGCTGAAAGTGCAGGGCGATTCGATGATCGACGACGGCATCCTGGATGGCGACCTGGTGGGCGTGCATCGCAGCAACGAGGCGCGCGATGGACAGATCGTGGTGGCGCGGGTGGACGGCGAAATCACCATCAAGCGCCTGGAACGTGGGCCCGAGCGCATCCGCCTGCTGCCGCGTAACCGCGCGCATGCGCCGATCGTGGTGGCAGCCGATGCCGACTTCGCGATCGAAGGACTGTACTGCGGCCTGATCCGGCAGGTCTGACATGAGCCAGGAGCCCGCGCGCACCAGACAACACGGCAATGCGGCGCTGGCCTTGCCGCTGGATGCCTTGCTGGCCGCGCGCACGGTGTGGCGGGCCGGCCATGGCACGGCCACCGCCAATGGCGGCGAAGCCACCGGGCATGCCGCACTGGATGCGCTGCTGCCCGACGGCGGCTGGCCGCGGCGTGCGCTGACCGAGTTGCTGTTGCCTGCCCACGGCGTGGGCGAAATCGCCTTGTTGTTGCCCACCCTGGCACGCATGACCGCTGCCAGCAGCCGGGTGGTGCTGGTAGCCCCGCCGTTCATTCCGTATGCGCCGGCCTGGCAGGCGGGCGGGGTGGTGCTGGAACATCTGGAGGTGGTGCAGGCCGAGCCGCGCGACGCCTTGTGGGCGTTCGAACAATGCCTGCGCAGTGGCGCCTGCGCGGCGGTGCTGGGCTGGCCGCAGACCGGCGATGCGCGCGCATTGCGGCGGCTGCAGGTGGCAGCCGACAGCGGCAACTGCTGCGCGTTTGCGTTGCGCGACCGCCGCCATGCGGTCAATGCATCGCCGGCAGCCCTGCGGCTGGAATTTCTGCCCGAGCGCGATGCCTGGCAGGTGCGCAAATGCCGCGGCGGGCAGGTCCCGTCGCAGCCGTTGCGGCTGGCGCATTGAGGCGCGCGCATGTTGTGGGCCTGCATCTTATTGCCGCAGCTGGCACTGGACGCCGTTCTCCGGCGGCTTGAAGCGCCACACGCGCCGCTGGTGCTGGTGCAGGGGCCGGCGCAGCTGCGCAGCCTGCACTCGGTCAATCTCGCCGCCGCGCAGGCGGGGCTCAAACCGGGCATGCGCTTGTCGGCGGCGCACGCCTTGATGGCGCAGGTGCGCACGATCGATTACGAGGCGCACAACGAGGCGCGCACGCAGCGCTTTCTGGCCGCCTGGGCCTACCGGCACAGCTCGCTGGTGAGCCAGCAGTGGTCGCGCGCCATCGTGCTGGAAGCCGGCGCCAGCTTTCGCTTGTTCGGCCCCTGGCCACGCTTCGAGCGGCGCCTGCGCGACGAGCTGCAGGCGCTGGGCTTCCAGCACCGGCTGGCGCTGGCACCCACGCCGCGCGCCGCGCGCGTACTGGCCGGCCTGCGCGATGGCATGGTGGTGACGCAATTGCCGGCCCTGCACAGCACGCTCGACAAGGTGCCGGTGCGCCGCGCTGCATTGCCCGAGGATACCGGCGAGCGCCTGCAGCACATGGGCGTGCGCACGCTTGCGGCGCTGCGCGCACTGCCGCGCGACGGGCTGCGTCGACGCTTCGGTGCGGGCCTGCTGGATCACCTGGATCGCCTCTACGGCACCGTCGACGACCCGCTGGAGTGCTACGCACCGCCAGACCATTTCGACCACCGCGTGGAGCTGGGCTACGAGGTGGAAACGCATCCGGCGCTGCTGTTTCCGCTGCGCCGGCTGATCGGCGACCTGTGCACGTACCTGTCCATTCGCGATGGCGGCGTACAGCGGTTTTTGCTGCGCCTGGAACACGAAGAGGGCGCCACCGATGTGGAGATCGGTCTGCTCACGCCGGAGCGCACGCCCACGCTGCTGTTCGAGCTGGCGCGCAACCGGCTGGAGCGGGTGGAGATTCCGCGCCCGGTGGTGGCGATGCGGCTGCTGGCGCGGCAACTGCCGCCGTTCGTGCCGGCGATGCGCGACCTGTTCGATCAGCGTGCGCAGCAATCGGTGGACTGGCCGCAGCTGCGCGAACGCTTGCGTGCGCGGTTGGGCGACGAGGCGGTGTACCGCGTGCTGCCGGCCGACGACCCGCGCCCGGAACGCGCCTGGCGTCGCGCCATCGGCGATGCGCTGCGCGAAACCGCCGCGCCGCCACGTCCGCCACGCCCCACCTGGCTGCTGCCGCAGCCGGTGCCGCTGCACGACCCGCACCTGCGCATCGTGTCCGGGCCGGAGCGGCTGGAAAGCGGCTGGTGGGACGACGACGACGCGCGTCGCGATTACTACGTGGTGGAAACCGCCCGCGGCCGGCGCGGTTGGGCATTCGCCGCACCGGGCCGGGTGGATGGCTGGATGCTGCATGGGTGGTTCGCATGAGCGCGCACGCCCGCGCGGTATCGGAGCACGTGTTGCCTGGCTGCTCATTGCGGCTGGGCGCACGCGGCCGGTGCCACGGCTCCAGACAAAACGCGGCAGGGCCTGCGGCGACGCGATCTGCCGCGCACTTGAAATCTGCAGGGCGCAACATGCAGTTGAAGGCCTCCGTGCATGAGCTGGGATGACGCCGTCGATGGCGTGGACCGCGACACCCCCGGCGGGCGCATGCCGCGCGCCTGGAATGTGGCCGCGCGGCTGCGTGCGGCCAACGACGACATCACCCATGCGCAGGTTGCCGATGGCTTGCCCGCGTATGCCGAGCTGCATTGCCTGTCGGATTTCTCGTTCCTGCGTGGCGCCTCCAGCGCCGAAGAGCTGTTCGTGCGCGCACAGCACTGCGGCTACAGCGCCTTGGCCATTACCGACGAATGCTCGCTGGCTGGCATCGTGCGTGGCCTGGAAGCGTCGCGTGCCACCGGCGTGCGGTTGATCGTCGGCAGCGAATTCACCCTGGTCGATGGCACCCGCTTCGTGCTGTTGGTGGAAAACGCGCAGGGCTATCCGCAGTTGTGTGCGCTGATCACCAGCGCGCGGCGTGCGGCAAGCAAGGGCGCGTATCGGTTGGGACGTGCCGACGTGGAAGCGCAGTTTCGCGACGGTGTACCAGGTGTGTTTGCACTGTGGTTGCCTGGCGCGCAGCCGCAGGCAGAGCAGGGCGCCTGGTTGCAACAGGTGTTTGGCGAGCGCGCGTTTCTGGCGGTGGAACTGCATCGCGAACAGGACGACGCCGCACGCCTGCAGGCGCTGCAATCGCTGGCGCAGCAACTGGGCATGACCGCCTTGGCCAGCGGCGATGTGCATATGGCGCAACGCCGCGAGCGTATCGTGCAGGACACCCTGACCGCCATCCGCCACACCCTGCCGCTGGCCGAGTGCGGCGCGCATCTGTTTCGCAATGGCGAGCGCCATCTGCGTACGCGGCGTGCGTTGGGCAATATCTACCCGGATGCACTATTGCAGGCCACGGTGGAGGTGGCGCAACGCTGCACTTTCGATATTTCCACGATCAACTACACCTATCCTAAAGAACTGGTTCCGGAAGGGCATACGCCAACCAGTTATCTACGTCAGCTCACCGAAGCCGGCATTCGCAAACGCTGGCCGGGCGGCATCTCGGCAAAGGTGCGCGAGGACATCGAAAAAGAGCTGGCGCTGATCGCGTTCAAGAAGTACGAAGCATTCTTCCTCACCGTGCACGATGTGGTGCGCTTCGCGCGCGAGCAAAAAATTCTTTGCCAGGGCCGTGGCTCGTCGGCCAATTCGGCGGTGTGTTATGCGCTGGACATCACCGCAGTCAACCCGGACGAGACGCGTTTGTTGATGGCGCGCTTTCTTTCCGAAAAACGCGATGAACCGCCAGACATCGACGTGGATTTCGAACACGAACGCCGCGAGGAAGTGCTGCAGTACGTCTACAGCAAGTACGGCCGCGAACGTGCGGCGCTGGCGGCAACGGTGATCTGCTATCGCGGCAAGAGTGCGGTACGCGACGTGGCCAAGGCTTTCGGCCTGCCGCCGGACCAGATCGCGCTGCTGGCCAATTGCTACGGCTGGGGCAATGGTGAAACGCCGATGGAACAGCGCATCGAAGAAGCCGGGTTCGATCTGGCCAATCCGTTGATCAACAAGATCCTTGCAGTGACCGAGCAGCTGCGCGATCACCCACGGCATCTCTCCCAGCATGTCGGCGGTTTCGTCATCTCCGACGAACCGCTATCGCTGCTGGTGCCGGTGGAAAACGCCGCCATGGCCGGGCGCACCATCATCCAGTGGGACAAGGACGATCTGGAAACCATGAAACTGCTCAAGGTCGATTGCCTGGCGCTGGGCATGCTGACCTGCATCCGCAAGACTCTGGAGTTGGTGCGCGGTCACCGCAGGCGCGACTACAGCATTGCCACGCTTCCGGGTGACGATCTCCCAACCTACAAGATGATCCAGCGCGCCGATACGGTCGGTGTCTTCCAGATCGAGTCGCGCGCGCAGATGGCGATGCTGCCGCGGCTCAAACCTGCGGTGTTCTACGACCTGGTGATCGAAGTGGCGATCGTGCGTCCCGGGCCGATCCAGGGCGACATGGTGCACCCGTATCTGCGCAGGCGACAGGGCCGCGAGGAAGTGAACTATCCATCGGCGGAAGTGGAAGACATCCTCAAGCCAACACTGGGCGTGCCGTTGTTCCAGGAGCAGGTGATGGAACTGCTGATGCATGCCGCCGAGTACACCGAAAGCGAAGCGGACAATCTGCGCCGCTCCATGGCGGCCTGGCGGCGCGGCGGCGACATGGAACAACATCGCATGCGTGTGCGCGAGCGCATGCAGAACAGAGGCTACGCCTCCACCTTCATCGACCAGATCTTCGAACAGATCAAGGGCTTCGGCTCCTACGGGTTTCCGCAAAGCCACGCCGCCTCGTTCGCCAAACTCGTCTATGCCAGCTGCTGGCTCAAACGCCACGAACCGGCGGCCTTTGCCTGCGGACTGCTCAATTCGCAGCCGATGGGCTTTTATTCGGCCAGCCAGATCGTGCAGGACGCGCGCCGTGGCAGCCCGGAGCGCGAACGCGTGGAGGTGCTGCCGGTGGACGTGTTGCACAGCGACTGGGACAACACCCTGGTCGGTGGCCGGCCGTGGCGCAGCGACGCCGACCCGGGCGAACAACCGGCGATCCGGCTGGGCATGCGGCAAGTTGCCGGGTTATCGGAAGTGGTGGCAAATCGCATTGTCGCTGCACGCACGCAACGGGTTTTCGCCGACATCGGCGACCTGTGCCTGCGCGCGGCACTCGACGAAAAAGCGCGCCTGGCCCTGGCCGAAGCCGGCGCCCTGCAGGGCCTGGTGGGCAATCGCAACGCCGCGCGTTGGGCCATGGCCGGCGTGGAGGCGCGGCGGCCGTTGCTGCCGGGCAGCCCGGAAGAACGCCCGGTGGAGTTCGAAGCGCCGCGCGCGGGCGAAGAAATCCTGGCCGACTACCGCGCGGTCGGCCTGAGCCTGCGCCAGCACCCGATGGCGCTGCTGCGCCCGCAGATGCGCCAGCGGCGCATCCTGGGCTTGCGCGAATTGCAGGGACGCCGACATGGCAGCGGCGTGCATGTGGCTGGCCTGGTCACCCAGCGTCAGCGCCCGGCCACCGCCAAGGGCACCATCTTCGTCACCCTGGAAGACGAGCACGGCATGATCAACGTCATCGTCTGGTCGCACCTGGCGCTGCGCCGCCGCCGCGCGCTGCTGGAATCGCGCCTGCTCGCCGTGCGCGGCCGCTGGGAACGCGTGGATGGCGTGGAGCACCTCATCGCCGGCGACCTGCACGACCTCAGCAACCTACTCGGCGAGATGCAGCTGCCCTCGCGCGATTTCCATTGAGCGCTGCCCGCGTGCAGCAGGTATCGGTAGCGCAACACTCCATCGCGTCGATACGCTTGCCCGGATGCCTTCATTCGTGCGCTGCAATGCGGGGTGGGTGCCCACCTGTGGTGCCGATCACCCGCGCATCGCCGGTATCACAGGCGCCGAGCGACGCCGGGCAGGGCGGAGTTGTCGAGGTCGCTATCGGCGAAGACCCGCCTGAGGCCCGTCCACGCAGGCGCTGTGCACCACGAAACCCAGACGCGCATGAATACTGCCCTGCGTCGGTCACCGACAGCCAACCGGTCTGTGCTACACCATGCAGGCTGGCGCGGCCGCGCTGGCTTATCCCTTCACCCACGAGGCGATCATGAAGTTGGAGGCGCTGTTCGAGCAGTTGCACACCTTGCCCACGGTACCCAAGGTGGCGCAGGACCTGATCCGTCAATTCGACGATCCGCAGACCGATATCGATACGTTGGCGCGCAGCATCGAGCGCGATCCGGTGATCGCCGCCAAGGTGCTGCGGCTGGCCAATTCGGCGCGCTTTCACGGCCTGCGCGATTCCACCAGCGTGGAAGACGCCGCGATGCGCCTGGGCTTCAATACGCTGCGCACCCTGGTGCTGGCCTCGGCGATGACTGGCGCCTTCCGCGCCGGCCCGGGCTTCGACCTCAAGGCATTCTGGCGGCACAGTTTCGAAGTGGCCGGCATCGCCCGCCTGCTGGCGCGCCAGCATGGCCTGGACCCGGAAACCGCCTTTACCTGCGGCATGATGCACAACATCGGCGAGCTGCTGATCCAGTCCGGCGCCCCGGATTACGCCAGCCGCATCAACCACGACACCTCGTCGGCCGGCCATGCCGCCGAAGAGACGCTGCAGCTGGGTTTCGGCTACCCGGAAGTGGGCGCCGAGCTGGTGCGTCGCTGGCAGTTGCCAGCCGTGATCCAGGAAGCCATCGCCTACCAGGTCCGCCCCGCGGCCGCACCCGACGGCGCGCGCATGCCCTTGCTGGTCGCCCAGGCCGTGCAGGTCTCCGACGCCCTGCATGCCCATGGCGGCGACCCTGCGGCGGCACTGCAGGCGGTACGTGGCCCGCTGATGGACGGCGTGGATCTGGACGCGTTATTCGCTGCGCTGCCGGAGGTCATCGAGGCCGATCGCGCCTTTGCCGAGTTGCTGCACTGACACGTAATCGCACGCGCCGCGGCGTCATTCCAGGCGCAGCGGCGCAAATACGCAGGCCTTTACGTTTTGCATGGGTAGCGCGGGTATCGAGGCTCGTGGTCCTGAGCCGGCCATCGTGTCAGGCGCACGCTGCGAGAGGTAGACGGGCGCCGTAACGCTCGCCTCGCAACGCGCCGCAGCAGCAGGTGCCGGGCGGTGCGCGCTTCCATCAAGCGCTTGAATATGTTTCGAAACGTATCTGTGTCCGCGAAAGGGTCACTGCGCCGGGTGTCGCGGCCATTCGAAAGATCGCCACCCATCCAGCCGGGTGCACATGTTGGCTTCCGACCAAGCCACCCGCCACAGCACGCACACTGTCACGCCGCGCCGCAGCTGGACGGAACCCCGCGCAGGCGCTAGCGTGGTGCGGATTTTTTGCCTACAGGGGAACGCCCAATGCGCCATGACGCGCAGCCGCGCCAGCTCACTTTCCGCGCCGTCGTGCTGGCCATCGTGCTGGCGGTGGTGCTTTCGGCCGCCAACGCCTATCTCGGCCTGTTTGCCGGCCTGACCATCGCCACCGCCATTCCGGCGGCGGTAGTGTCGATGGGCGTGCTGCGCCTGCTCGGCGGCGGCACCATCCTGGAAAACAACATCGTCCAGACCGGCGCCTCGGCCGGTTCGTCGATCGCGGCGGGGGTGATCTTCACCATCCCGGCGCTGGTGATCATGGGCTACTGGCCGGACTTCAAGTACTGGTGGGTGCTGGGCATCGCCGGCATGGGCGGTCTGCTGGGCGTGCTGTTCTCGGTGCCGCTGCGGCGCTCGATGATCGTCGAAGACCCGCTGCCGTTCCCCGAAGGCAAGGCCGCCGCGGAGGTACTCAAGGCCGGCGAAAACCCCGGCCCGGGCCTGAAGATCCTGGCCGCCTCCGGCGCCATCGGTGCGCTGGTCAAGCTCGGTGCGGCCAGCGGCCTGCGCGTGATCCCCGATACCTGGGCGCAGGCCACCTACCTGGGCAGCAGCCGCCTGGTCGGCTATATCGGTACCAACCTGTCGCCGGCGCTGCTGGGCGTGGGCTATATCGTCGGCCTGAATGTCGGCATCGTGGTGCTGTCCGGCTCGATCCTGTCCTGGCATATCGCCATCCCGCTGTATCAGCAGTTCTTCATGGGCAGCGATCCGGCGCTGGCGCAGAGCCTGGCCGGTGCGCCGGCCGCCGATGCGGCATTCGGCATCTGGGGCGCGAAGATCCGCTACCTCGGCGTCGGTGCGATGCTGATTGGCGGCGTGTGGACGCTGTTCTCGCTGCGCAAGTCGCTGTTTTCCGGCATCAAGAGCGGCTTTGCGGCCGCGCGCAAGAGCAGTGGCGGCGTGGTCGCCGAGACCGAGCGCGACCTGCCGATGAAGTGGATGCTGGTGGCGCTGGTGCTGTGCACGCTGCCGCTGCTGGGCCTGTACCAGGCCATCGTGCAGCAGTGGCATGTGTCGATCCCGATGACCATCATCATGATCGTGGCCGGCTTTCTGTTCGTGTCGGTGTCCGGCTACCTGGCCGGGTTGATCGGCTCGTCCAACAACCCGGTTTCCGGCATCACCATCTCCACCATCCTGTTCGCTTCGGCGGTGCTGGTGCTGCTGCTGGGCAAGAGCGGCCTGGTACCGGTTGGCATCGGTGCTGCGCCCCTGGGCGCGGTGGCCGCGATCATGATCGGCGCGGTGGTGTGCTGCGCGGCGGCGGTGGGCGGTGACAACCTGCAGGACCTTAAAACGGGTTATCTAGTGGGCGCCACGCCTTGGAAGCAGCAGTTGATGCTGGCTATCGGCGCTTTCTCGTGTGCTCTGATCATGGCGCCGGTGCTCAATTTGCTTGCAGCAGCTTACGGTATCGGCTCAAAGACATTGCCAGCACCACAGGCAATGCTGATGGCATCGGTGGCAAAAGGGCTCTTTGGAGGTCAGCTACCTTGGGCCATCATCGCCATCGGTGCTGGCGTGGGGGCGGCGATCATTGCGGTAGATGAGTGGCTGAAAAGAACCGGAAAGCGCTTCCGCGTGCCGGTACTGGCTGCAGCAATCGGCATCTATTTGCCATTGGAACTGATGGTGCCGATCTTCCTTGGTGGCCTGATCGCGCACTTGGTGGAGCGTTTTCACAAGATTCGGGCGGACGACGAAGAAGGCCGTGACCGCGTGCATCGTCCGGGCGTACTGTTTGCTGCCGGACTGATTACTGGCGAAGCGCTAATGGGCATTGGTATTGCGCTGCCGATTGTGATCACGAACAACAAGGACGTGCTGGCCTTGCCTGGAGGTTTTCAGCTCAATCAATGGATCGGCCTGGCCATTCTCGCCCTGGTTGGTTGGCTGCTGTACCGCGTCGGCAAGCGCGGCGAACAGGCCGCCTGAGCCTGCGACGGACACGGCGCATGCGATGCATGCGCCGTCCCGGCAGGTGCGCAAGGCGACCTGCCCGCAGCGGATTGCCGCTGCCATCATCTGCATCATCCCCGTGCACCGCCGCTGCGGACTCCATCGACGGTCCCTGACGGCACCTCGTCGTCTGCAGCCTGTTTTTGCGCCGACTTTATGCCGGGTCCAGCGCTCATGCATAGCGCCTTTATGCCGCCGCTGCGTATCGTGCCGTCTCCCGCACGGATGATGCGCCACCACTGCCGCAAGCCTGGATCGACCCCGCTGATCTCCGCGCCATAGGCCATCGCGCCGCCGCCGCTGCCGACAAAAACGTTAACCCAATCGCACTGCGCTTCTTCCAAGGCACGGTTGCGGCCGCTTTTTGTCTTGCGGGCGCGACAGCTCGATGGGATCGACCAGACGGCGCCGTTGGGCGGCGTGCGCTCGATCCGCCTTTCCACGCGCATTCCCCCTCACTCACTGCTGGCCTGTTGTGTCTTGGCCCAGCGCTCTGCCATGGAGTTACTGCAATGCTGACTGTTATTTCCGGTTCTTCTTCCCGCGCACGCCGCATCTTGCTGCCGACCATCGCCGTGGCCGGCGTGCTGTGCGGGCTGGCCGTTCAAGCGCAGGCGCAAGACGCCACCGAAGCGGCGCTATGCACCGATCGGCCGACCAAGTCCAATTCCACCTGTACCGTGCCGACCGGTGCCTGGCAGCTGGAAACCGACATCGGCAGCTACACCCGCGACAGCCAGCCTGGCACACGCATCGAAACCTCGGTGTTTACCAATCCCACGCTCAAGTACGGCGTCAGCGACCGCATCGATCTGCAGCTCAACTGGGCACCACAGCTGCAGGTCAAGACCACAGACCGCGCCACCGGCGCGCGCAGCAGCCTGAGCGGTGGCGGCGATCTCTATCTGCGCATGAAGGCGCGTGTGTACGAGAGCGACACCGCCAGCGTGGCGCTGCTGCCGTTCGTCAAGGCGCCCACTGCGCGTACCGGCCTGGGCAACGACACCTGGGAAGGCGGCCTGGCGCTGCCGGTCAACTTCGTGCTGCCCAGCAGCTTCTCGCTGACGTTTGGTCCGGAACTGGATTGGCTGGCCGACAGCGATGGCAGCGGCAAGCATGTCGCCATCGTCAATGTGATCAATCTGGCGCGTCCGATCACGCCGAAGTTATCGATGGCGGTAGAGCTGTGGTCCTCGATCAACCGCGATCCTGCACAGACGGTCGAACAGTATTCGGCCGATATCGCCGCGGCGTATCTGCTCAACCCGCTGTTGCAACTGGACGTGGGCGCCAACTTCGGCCTCAACGACCGCACCCCGGATGCGCAGGTGTATGTGGGCATGTCGCACCGCTTCTGATGCGCTGCCGCCCGTGCCCCCCATAGGTGGCATGGGCAACGCGCGCGACGGCGTGCCGCACCACTTCACGCCGCATGACGTTCTGCCTTTGCGCGTGCGCCGCAGCAACGCCTACCATCGGCGTTTTGCCGTTGCGGGAATTACCGATGAAGCTGCGTCACGCCGTATTGCCCTTGTGTTTGCTGGCCGCCTTGCCAGACCTTGCCGCCGCGCGCGGTTTCGATGTGCGCGACATGGTGGCGCTGGACCGGGTGTCCTCACCCACGCTCACGCCCGATGGCGGCAGCGTGCTGTTCGCCAAACGCCAGGCCAAGACCAGCAATGGCAAGCCCGCCACCAGCCTGTGGGTGCGCAATCTGCGCACGCGCGATCTGGCGCCGCCCAAGCGGCTGACCCCGGAAGGCTGGAACGTCAACAGCCCGGCGTTGTCGCCCGATGGCAAGACGGTGTACTTCCTCAGTAGTAAATCCGGCAGCCAGCAGCTCTATGCGCAGCCGATGGCCGGCGGTACCCCGCAGCAACTCACCGCCTTTGCGGTGGATGTGGACAGCTACAAGCTCTCGCCCGAGGGCAAGCGCATCGTCTTCAGTGCGGGCGTGTTCCAGGATTGCGGTTCGGACCTGGGCTGCACCAAGAAGCGGCTGGGCGAGCTGAAGAACAGCAAAGCCAGCGGCGTGGTGTACGACCAGCTGTTCGTGCGGCATTGGGACACCTGGAACGATGGCCGCCGCAATACCTTGTTCGTGGCCGACCTGCCAGCAGCAGGCGGTAAGGCCGTGGTCGGGGCGTCGGCCATCAGTGCCACGCTGGCCGGTGACGCGCCCTCCAAGCCATTTGGCGGCAACGACGACTACACCTGGTCGCCCGATGGCAGCACCGTGGTGGCCAGTGTGCGCATCCCGCAGCCGCATGGCCCGGAAGCGGGCAAGAACGCCAAGGCCAGCGCCAGGCCCACCGGCAACGACGAGCCGTGGCAGACCAACTTCGATCTGTATCGCCTGGATGCCAGCGGCAAGTCTGCACCGGTCAACCTCACCGCGGCCAATCCGGCCTGGGACGCCGGCCCGGTGTTCAGCGCCGACGGCAAGACGCTGTACTACCGCGCCATGAAGCGCCCGGGGTTCGAGGCCGACCGCTTCGGCCTGATGGCGATGGACGTGGCCAGTGGCAAGACGCGCGAGATTGCGCCGAAGTGGGATCGCTCCGCCGGTGAGATCGTCTTGAGCGAGGACGGTACCAGCCTGTACACCAGCGCCGACGAGCTCGGCGAGCACCCGTTGTTCAAGATCGACCTCGCCACCGGCACCACGACCAAGCTGGTCGGCGAGGGCGCGGTGCACGCACCGACGCTGGCCGGAACCACGCTGGCGTTTACCCGCAACTCGCTCAAGAGCGGCGACCAAATCTTCGTGAGCGACCTGCAGGGCCAGGGTCTGCGTGCGATCAGTCAGAGCGCCGGCGAGCAACTGCCCGACGTGCAGTTCGGCGACTACGAGCAGTTCCAGTTCAAGGGCTGGAACAACGACACCGTCTACGGCTACGTGGTCAAGCCGTACAACTATCAGGAAGGCAAGACCTATCCGGTGACGTTCCTGATCCACGGCGGGCCGCAGGGCAGCTTCGGCAATGGTTGGAGCAACCGCTGGAATCCGCAGACCTACGCCGGCCAGGGCTACGCGGTGGTGATGATCGACTTCCACGGCTCCACCGGCTATGGCCAGGAATTCACCGATGCGATCAGCCAGCATTGGGGCGACCGCCCGCTGGAAGACCTGCAAAAGGGCTGGGCGGCTGCGCAGAAACAGTACGGCTTCCTCAACGGTGACAAGGCCTGCGCATTGGGCGCCAGCTATGGCGGCTACATGGTCTACTGGATGGCCGGCAATTGGAACCAGCCGTGGAAGTGCCTGGTCGACCACGACGGTGTGTTCGACAACCGCACCATGGGCTACGCCACCGAGGAACTATGGTTCAGCGAATGGGAAAACGGCGGAACGCCGTGGCAGAACCCGGCCGGCTACGAAAAGTTCAACCCGGTGCTGCACGTGGACAAGTGGAAGGTGCCGATGCTGGTGATCCACGGCCAGCAGGATTTCCGCATCCCGGTCGAACAGGGTCTGGCCGCATTCACTGCGCTGCAGCGAAAGGGCATCGACTCCAAGTTCCTGTATTTCCCGGACGAAAACCACTGGGTGCTCAAGCCGGACAACAGCATCCTGTGGCACGACACCGTCAACGGCTGGTTGAAGCAACACATCGGACAATAAGCCGGTGATACCCGGCACGCTGCGCAATGCGGCGTGCCGGTCTGCATCAATGGGCACGCTGCAACGTTGGTTTACGAAGAGCAGCGCGACAAGTGTGCGCACGCAGCCGCGACACATGCGGTTGCGTGCGCCGCGGTCGGTCCGCGGCATGCAGCGATCGCTGCCACAGGCGCCTTGCTGTCGGGTTCGCTTGCGGCCACGCACGTGACGCCGAGACGAGCGCTGTCGAGTGCGCTTGCCGGCGCGCCAAACCGTGTCGCGACGAAACGGCGGCTGATCGCGCATGGGCGTCATCGCCCCGGCGTCATGTCGACGTGTCAAAATAGCGCTTCTTTAACTTTCCCAGTCCCTGCAGGATCGCAAGGATCTTCCGTATGCGCACGTTCGCCCGTCCCGCCCTGCTGGGCCTCGCCCTGATCTTCAGCCCTGCCTGGAGCGCCGCGCCGCGGGCGGCAGCTGGCGCACCTGCGCGTGTGCCGGCACCTGCGGCGCCGGTGGCCACAGCGGAGGCGGCCGACAGCGAGCTGCTGGTGCCGCTGCCGGCAACACTGAAGTCGGGCATGAACTACCGCGCGTTCTCGCAGGCAATCGCCGACCAGGGCTGGCAGCCGGTGGATCCGCTTGCAGCCGACAGCTGCATGGCGGCGGGCGACTGCGAAATCGAATTTGTGGCACCGGCTGCCGGTGCGCGCCTGCGCGTGCAGGTGGGGTCGCAATCGGGTGCGGCCGTGGTGCAGAGCTGGGCGGCGCGGCGCACGCCGGCCGATCGTCTGGGCGCGACCAGTGCTTCGCTCGACCCCGCCAAGGCCGCTCCCGCTGCAGCCACGGCCACCGTGGCCGAAGAGCCGCGCTGACCTCCTGCAAGCCGTGCGGCCTGCGCGGCGTATCATGACGCGGCGCGGCGATGCTGTTCGCCGAGATGGCTGCGTCATTGCCTTGCCGCCGCGTCTTTCCTGCTCACGAGCCCACCGTCCTGCATGAAGAGCATCGATCCTGCCGATCTGGAAGCGTTGTTCGATGCCGTGCCGGACGTGCTGTTCTTCGTCAAGGATCGCGAGGGCCGCTATACCCACGTCAACCAGACCATGCTGCGGCGGCTTGGCCTGAAATCGCGCAAGGAGCTGATCGGCAAGCGCGTGGCCGAGGTATACCCGAGCGGCCTGGGTGCCAACTACGCCAACCAGGATGAGCAGGTGCTGGCCGGCGAGGTGATCGACAACCTGCTGGAGCTACACCTGTTCGCCAACCGCGAACCGGGTTGGTGTCTCACCTGCAAACGCCCGCTGCTGGTGGATGGCAAGGTGCAGGGCATCATCGGCATCTCCCGCGACCTCGGTCCGCAGGACGGGCACGAGTCGCAGTACGAAAAATTGCGGCTCGCACTGGCCTACCTCAACGCCAACTACGCGCAGAACGTGCGCATGCAGGCGCTGGTGGAAATCACCGGGTTTTCGATGTCCAAGCTGCAACGCTCGTTCCGCAAGGTGTTCCAGCTCACTCCGCAGCAGGTATTGGCCAAGTTGCGGCTGCAGATGGCCATGCATCTGCTGCACGGCGACAAGAGCCTGACCGAAATCGGCCACGCCTGCGGCTTCAGCGATCAAAGCGCGTTTGCGCGGCAATTCAAGCAGGCCGTGGGCATGACGCCGCGCGAGTATCGTGCGCTGGCGAATGCGCAACGGTTTGCTGTCGAAGCGGTGTAGAGCTGCAGACCACACGACTGCACCGCTGCGGCGTGTGCATGGCTAGTTCCAGCATCTCTCTTCCAATGTTCAACATCTAACGATGGGTCGGTCGAGGGCGCGGTGCCCTCACCGCTCGCGGGACACGCCGTGAATCCGTCCGTGGAGGCTCGGTGGCGGCATCCATGCCGCCACACGGTCCCGCAATCGGTGAGGACACCACGCCAGACAGTTGGCTAGTGCTTTTTTTGAAGAGCATAAGGTCACCGCGCCGCCAGGCTGCTGGCCGCTGGTGGAGATCCTTGCCCACCGACCATCTCGACTGGTCCTTGCCCGCCCACCATCGCGGGACCCTGAGCGGCATGGATGCCGCGCCGGAGCCTACATGGACGTACTTGCGGCGTGTCCCGCGATGGTGGGCGGGCAAGGGCCCTGCAGCAAAATGCAGAGGTAGCACTCCGCAGCTGATCTTCCGCGCTGTCAACGTACCTTATGGCGATCAGCATCGGCGTTCTGGTCTTGCTGGTTCAGTCAAACGCTGAGTCGGTCGAGGGCGCGGCGCCCTCACCGCTCGCGGGACACGCCGTGAATCCGTCCATGGAGGCTCGGTGGCGGCATCCATGCCGCCACACGGTCCCGCAATCGGTGAGGGCACCGCACCAGACAGTGTGCTGGCGACGTCGTTGAAGGACGAAAGCACCGCACCGGACAGTTGGCCGATGGTTTTGTTGAAGAGCGAAGAAGCCACGCCACGCGCCTTGCCGATCGCTTATCAAAGCGCTGCGCATCAACTAACACCGCGCACCGACCATCTCCACTGGTCCTTGCCCGCCCACCGTCGCGGGACCCTTGGCGGCATGGATGCCGCCACGGAGCTTACAGGGACGTACTTGCAGCGTGTCCTGCGATGGTGGGCGGGCAAGGGCCCTGCAGCAAAATGCAGAGGTAGCACTCCGCGGCTATCTTCTGCGCTGCCAACGTACCTCATGGCATCAGCATCAGCGTCCTCGTCTTGCAGGGCCAACCAAATGCTGCATCGATCGAGGGCGCGGTGGTCTTGACCCATGCAATCAACAGCGAGCTCAACGCCTCCGGCGCTGATCTTCATCGCTGCCTGCGGAAACAACTTGGGCGCGAAACGGCTACTGGAAAGCCGCTCGCGCCCAAGCCTGCATCTGCCAACCAGGCGTGATTACGCCAGCATGCGGACCTTCGGCTCGCGTGCCCACTGGCGGGTCTTTGCAGCCGCGATGAAGGCCTTGGTATCGGCGGCAGAGACGATGCCCGCGTCCTTGCCGACGTTGCCGGCCTTGAGCAGGAGTTGCGCACCGTCGTCGAAGGCAATCGCCTTCAGATGCGCCCAGGCGTTGCTAACGAAATCTAGCGCCGCCGATTCGTTGGTCAATGCCTTGGCCGCTTCCGACGACAGCAACACCGCCACCGCATCGAAGATGATCGATGGGGTGCCGGCCAGCTGGCCATCGGCCGCCAGTTGCTTGCCATCGCTGAGCCTGGCGCCCCCCAGTTTGGGTGCCACGATCTTGACCGTGGCGCCGGCCGCTTCCGCCGCCTTGCGCACTGCCTTGATCGCCGCGGCATCCGAGCCGTCGTGGATCAGGATGCCGACGGTGCGGCCTTGCAGGGTGTCTTTCATCTTGCCGATCAGCTGCAACGCCGGCGACAACGGCATGTCGGTGGGCGCAACTGCCGCTGGCGGCGCGGGTGGTAGCGTGGTCATGCCCATGCCGTCGGCCACGCGCTTGGCCAGGCTTTCATCGATGTGGCGCAGATGGCCGACAACGGCCTCGCGCACGTGCGCAGTTTCGACCTTGGACAGTTCAAACACCAGCGCCGATGCCACGTGTGCCTGCTCCGGTGCGGTCTGGCTGCGGAAGAACATGCGCGCCTGGCTGTAATGATCGGCAAAGCTCTCCGCACGCACGCGGCCCTTGGCGCCGTCTTCGGCTGGTGTGGCATGGCTGGGGAATCCACGCAGCGCCTCGCGCGGCGCATCTGCCTGCAATGAGCTCGGTTCGTAGGCCACGCGGCCCTTCGGCACGCCCATCTGCATGTGGCCATCGCGTTGGTTGTTGGCGAACGGGCACTTGGGTGCGTTGATCGGAATCTGGTGGAAATTCGGCCCGCCCAGGCGGCTGAGCTGGGTGTCCAGATACGAGAACAGGCGCCCCTGCAGCAGCGGATCGTTGCTGAAGTCGATGCCGGGCACGATGTTGGCCGGGCAATACGCCACCTGCTCGGTCTCGGCAAAGAAGTTGTCCGGCCAGCGGTCCAGCACCATGCGCCCGACGATCTGCAGCGGCACCAGTTCTTCCGGAATGACCTTGGTCGAATCCAGATGGTCGAACGGGAATGCCTCGGCCTCGGCCTCGGTGAACAGCTGCACGCCCAATTCCCATTCCGGGAAGTCGCCGTTCTGGATCGCTTCGAACAGGTCGCGGCGCTGGAAGTCCGGGTCGGCGCCGGCTATCTTCACCGCTTCGTCCCAGATGGTCGATTGCAGGCCAAGCTTGGGACGCCAATGGAACTTGACGAAGGTGCTTTCACCGGCCTCATTGAGCAGGCGGAAACTGTGGATGCCGAAGCCTTCGATCATGCGCAGCGAACGCGGAATGGTGCGGTCGCTCATTGCCCACATGATCATGTGCATGGATTCGGGCGTGAGCGAGACAAAATCCCAGAACGTGTCGTGCGCGCTGGCGGCCTGTGGAAAGCCACGGTCCGGCTCCATCTTTACCGCATGGATCAGGTCCGGGAACTTCATCGCATCCTGGATGAAGAACACCGGGATGTTGTTGCCGACCAGATCCCAGTTGCCTTCCTTGGTGTAGAACTTCACTGCGAACCCACGCACGTCGCGCGGCGTGTCCACCGAGCCGGCGCCACCTGCCACGGTGGAAAAGCGCGTAAACAGCGGTGTTTTCTCGCCGACCTCGGTGAAGATCTTGGCCGTGGTGTACTGGCTCAACGATTTGGTCAGCTCGAAATAGCCATGCGCCGCACTGCCGCGCGCATGCACGATGCGCTCAGGAATACGCTCGTGATCGAAGTGGGTGATCTTTTCGCGCAGGATGAAGTCTTCCAGCAACGTCGGCCCGCGCGGCGTGGCGCGGAGCGAGTTCTGGTTGTCGCCAACCGGGATGCCTTGATTGGTGGTCAGTTGCGGATGCGAGCCACCGGCCTTTTGATGCAGTTCGTCGCCGCGGCCGCGCGACACATCGGCGGTGGCGCTTGCGGTAGCGACGGCAGGAACCTGCGCGGGTTTACTGGGGGACTTGGCCATGGGACTCCACTCTGGCGAGCTGATTGCGGGCTGAGCCGCAGAGCGTGCGAGTGGCGCTGTTAACTGCATGTGTCCGCTTGAGAACGAATACTCACATCTGCGCAGAACCCTGCAACGCGTCGCAGCGCTTTGTTGCGCGCGTCACGCCAGTGGGCGCATGCACCGAATGACGTGCATGCGCAGGGCGGTGTTACAGCAGATCCAACGGCTGCTTGCGCGTTGGCGCAGGGAAGCTGCGGTCCAGCTCGGCAAGATCGTCGTCATCCAGCTGCAACGCACAGGCGGCGGCGTTCGCACGCACATGCTCCGGCGTACCCGACTCGGGAATGGCGATGACCTTGCCGCTGCGAATCGCCCACGCCAGTGCGACGGCAGTGGCCGCCACGCCGCGTCGCGCACCAATGGCCTGCAAGGTTGGGTGGCCGAGCAGGGCGCGGCTACCCAACGGCGAGTACGCCATCACTGTCACCTGATGCTCGGCGCACCACGGCAGCAGATCGAATTCGATGCCACGGCTACCGGCGTGGTACAGCACCTGGTTGACCAGGCAGCGTTGTCCGCCATCGAGGGACCACAATTCTTCCATGTCATCGACATCGAAGTTGGATACGCCCCAGTCGCGGATCTTGCCGGCATCGCGCAAGGCTTCGAACGCATCGACCACTTCGGCCAGCGCGCTGCCGCCGCGCCAATGCAGCAGGTACAGGTCCAGCGTGCGCACCCCCAGCCGCTGCAGGCTGGCCTCGCAGGCGCGCGCAATACCGCGCGCGCTGGCATTGCTGGGTAACACCTTCGACACCAGATACGGCGGCTGCCTGCTGTCGATGGCCTGGCCGATCAGTTGCTCTGAGCGACCATTGCCGTACATTTCGGCGGTATCGATCAGCCGCATGCCCAACTGCTGGCCGACCTGCAGCGCATCGATCTCCTGCTGCGACGGATGCCGGCCCTGGCCCAGATTCCACGAGCCCAGCCCGAGTGCCGGTACCTCGCGCCCGTGACGCAGGCGCACCTGGGGACAGGAAGGTGACGGGGCGATGGACATGGATGGCTCCTCTGCGGTGATGGCGGTTGGTCGTGTGTCCCGTGCGACGTGCATGCACGGTTGCGGGCGCCTGCCGGCATCGCACGGCAGCTCGGCCACAACGGTCCTATCGTTGAGCAGCGTGCGTTACGTCGGGCTGATGCTGTTGCGAAGGCGATGGGACGTTCGCCGTGGCAGCGCGCGCCTGTGCATCCCAGAACCCGCAGCGGTGCCGTTGCACGAAGTCCGGCGTTGCGCCGACCCGGGCGGGCGACAAGGTCAGCGGTGTCCGGCCATCGAATTGCGGCCAGTGCGGGCGGCCGTGACCGTTCGGGTCGCCGGTGCGGGCGAACGCGCCCCAGTAGTCCTGCAACGTGTCGGAGAACGCCTGTTGCGCCGGACTGAACTGCGGATCGCCGCTGAGCACCCAGGGGCGCTGAAACAGATACACCAGCTCGGAGGCGTGGAAGGCGCCCAACGCCGGCGAGAACGGCAGGCGCAGCAGCCCGTACGGCGCCTGCGGATCATCGAACTCGTAGGCGTACACCGGGGCATGCGTGCGCAATGCCTGGCCCAGCCTCCGCGTCGGACAGGCGAAGCCGCCGTCGGTGACGATGTCGGCAAGCGCCTCCCAGCGCGAGTGCGTAGCGACATCAGCGTACTGCGCCATGATCGGACCGGGCGAGGCATGCATGCGCTGCACGCGTGCTGCATAGCCGCTGCGCAGGCTGAGCTTGCCGAGGTAGGACAGCAGCTGCGCGAACAAACGTCCTTCGTCGCGATTGTTGCCGATCAGCACCGGCACCTGCGCATGCTGGCCGCTGGCAATTGCGGCAGCTGGCGGCAGCGGCAAGACCTGGCCACCGGACATCGGCGCCCATGCATCGCGGCCGGTTAGCCCGCGTCGTTGTGGTTTTGCATCAGCCAGCGTGTCCGCAGGAAGCGCGCGCAGGCATGCTGCAACGTCCGCCGTGTGCGTGCAGCCAAGCGCCTGCGCCATGCGCACACCGCCGTGTTCGGCTTCATCGCGGGTCACGCTGGAATCGGCGGCCAGGCAGCTGCCGCTTTGCAGGATGGCACGCTGGAATAGCCCTTCGGCCGTTGGCGAGGCGAGCTGGTAACAGATGCTCCATGCGCCGGCGGATTCACCAAACACGCTGACGTTGTGTGCATCGCCGCCGAACCCGGCGATATTGCGTTGTACCCAGCGCAGCGCGGCCTGCTGGTCGAGCAGTGCATACGCGCCTTCGCCCTCGCCACGCAGGCCAGGGTGCGCGAGAAAGCCGAACACGCCCAGCCGGTAGTTGGGCGCCACCACGATGACATCCTGGCGCGCCGCCAGTGCGCTCAGGTCGTAATCCGCATTGCTGCCCAGCTCCAGCGCACCGCCATAGATCCATACCATCACCGCGCGTGGATGCGCGGGGGCCGGGCCGGGCGGGGCATAGATGTTCAGCGTGAGGCAGTCCTCGGAGACATGCGTGCGCCCGACGCGATAGCGCGGCAGGCAGGCGGGCCCTGCGTGCGTGGCATCGCGCACGTCCTTCCAGGCCGGCACCGGTTGTGGCGCGCGAAAGCGCAATGCACCCACCGGCGGCGCTGCGAACGGTATGCCCAGGAAGACCTTGCCGTGCGCGCTGGCCACACCGCGCACAGGCCCGGCGTCGGTCTGCACCACCGCCGCGCGCGCATCGTGCGCCTGCACCAGTGCCGGCACCTCGCCGGGACGACGCGGTGCGCAGCCGCCCAACATGCAGGCGGCCAGCAGCACGGCGCCGAGATGTTTCAGTTCAAGCATGTGCGAGGCTCTGCCAGTGCGGTAAGGACGTCCGCCATCATCCCGACTGCACGTGTAGGCCAGGCAAATGAACGAGGCGCCTTGCGCGCAATGAAAAACCCAGCCGTTTCCGGCTGGGTTTTTTGTTTGCAGCATGCGTGCGCTACTCAGGCTTCGGCGTCTTCCTTGTACGCGTCCACCGGGATGCAGGCGCACATCACGTTCTTGTCGCCATAGACGTTGTCCACGCGCGCCACCGGCGGCCAGTACTTCTGCTGCTTCAGGCTGGGCAGCGGGAAGGCGGCCAGTTCGCGCGGGTAGGCATGGGTCCACTCGCTGGCCGAGACCTGTGTGGCAGTGTGCGGGGCGTGCTTGAGCGGGTTGTCCTCGCGGTCCAGGCGGCCGTCCTCGATGGCGCGGATCTCTTCGCGGATCTGGATCATCGCGTCGATGAAGCGGTCCAGCTCATGCTGCGATTCGCTTTCGGTGGGTTCCACCATCAGCGTGCCGGCGACCGGGAAGCTCAAGGTCGGCGCGTGGAAGCCGAAGTCGATCAACCGCTTGGCGATGTCTTCGGCGCCGATGCCGCTGGTCTTCTCCAACGGGCGCACGTCGAGGATGCATTCATGCGCCACCAGCCCGTTGCGGCCGGTGTACAGCGTCTTGTAGTGCGGGGCCAGGCGCTTGGCGATGTAGTTGGCATTGAGCAGCGCCACCTGCGTGGCCTTGCGCAGGCCGGCGCTGCCCATCATGGTCACGTACATCCAGCTGATCGGCAGGATGGAGGCGGAGCCATAGCTGGCCGCGCTGACCATGCCCACATCGCCTTCGCCGCCCAGCGTTCTCGGTAGAAACGGCGCCAGATGCGATTTGACCGCACACGGGCCCACGCCCGGGCCGCCGCCGCCGTGCGGAATGCAGAAGGTCTTGTGCAGATTCAGGTGCGACACGTCCGAGCCCCACTTGCCGGGCTTGGCCACGCCGACCAGCGCGTTCATGTTGGCGCCGTCGGTGTACACCTGGCCGCCATGCGCATGCACGGCTTCGCAGATCGCCACCACGTCTTCTTCGAACACGCCGTGCGTGGACGGGTAGGTGATCATCAGCGCGGCCAGGCGGTCGGAATATTTCTCCGCCTTGGCGCGGATGTCTTCGACATCGACGTTGCCGTTGGCATCGCACTTGGTGACCACCACGGTCATGCCGCACATCTGTGCGGAGGCCGGGTTGGTGCCGTGTGCGGATTCCGGGATCAGGCAGATGTCGCGATGCGCTTCGCCGCGCGAGCGGTGATAGGCACGGATTGCCAGCAGGCCGGCGTACTCGCCCTGCGCGCCGGAATTGGGCTGCAGGCTCACCGCGTCGTAGCCAGTGCATTCGACCAGCATCGCTTCCAGCTCGTCGATCAGCTGCGCGTACCCGGCCGACTGTTCGGCCGGGGCTAGCGGGTGGATCGCGCCGAACTCCGGCCAGGTCACCGGGATCATTTCGGCGGTGGCGTTGAGCTTCATGGTGCAGCTGCCCAGCGGGATCATGGTGCGATCCATCGCCAGGTCCTTGTCGGCCAGCGAACGCATGTAGCGCAGCAGTTCGTGCTCGCTGTGGTGGGTGTTAAACACCGGGTGGGTCAGGAACGGCGTCGTGCGCAGCAGGCCTTGCGGCAGTGCATCGGCGGTGGCGGCATCCAGCGCGTCCACATCGGCCGTGGCACCGAACAGCTGCGCCAGCGCGACCACGTCGGCGCGCGTGGTGGTTTCGTCCAGGCTGATGCCCACCGCTTCGCTGTCGATGGCGCGCAGGTTGATGCCGGCCGCACGCGCGCGGGCGTGGATGGCGTCGGCATCGATTGCCTTGACGTGCAGGGTGTCGAAGAAATGTTCGCCCACGGTAACGCCGGCGCTGCGCAAGGCAGCAGCCAGGATCGCCGCCAGGCGATGCGTGCGGCGCGCAATGCGGGTCAGGCCATCAGGGCCGTGGTAGACCGCGTACATCGAGGCCATCACCGCCAGCAGCACCTGCGCGGTGCAGATGTTGGAGGTGGCCTTCTCGCGGCGGATATGTTGTTCGCGGGTCTGCAGGGTGAGGCGGTAGGCCGGGTTGCCGGCGGCATCGATCGACACACCGATCAGGCGGCCCGGCATCGAACGCTTGTAGGCATCGCGGCAGGCCATGAAGGCCGCATGCGGGCCACCAAAGCCGAACGGCACGCCGAAGCGCTGCGAATTGCCGACCACGATGTCCGCGCCCCATTCGCCGGGGGCGGCAATCAGGGTCAGCGCGAGCAGGTCGGTGGCCACTGCGACCAGGCCGCCCTGTGCATGCACCGCCTCGGCCAGCGCGGCGTGATCGCCGATATGCCCAAAGCTGTCCGGGTACTGCAGCAGCACGCCGAAGCATTCGGCCTGCAGTGCTTCTTCCGGCGTACCCACGCGCAGCACGATGCCCAGCGGCTCGGCGCGCGTGCGCAGCAGTTCCTGCGTCTGCGGATGCACCGCGTCGTGCACGAAGAAGATGTCGGACTTCGATTTGGCCGAGCGCTTGGCCAGCGTCATCGCTTCGGCCGCGGCGGTGGCTTCGTCCAGCAGCGAGGCGTTGGCGATCTGCATGCCGGTCAGATCCGCGCACAGGGTCTGGAAGTTGATCAGCGCTTCCATGCGGCCCTGCGAAATCTCCGCCTGATACGGCGTGTAGGCGGTGTACCAGGCCGGGTTTTCCAGGATGTTGCGCAGGATCACCTTGGGCGTATGGGTGCCGTAGTAGCCCTGGCCGATGAAGGTGCGCTGCACCTGGTTCTTGCCGGCGATGGCGCGGATCTTGGCCAGCGCTTCTTCTTCGGTGATGGCATCGGGCAGCGCCAGCGCGGCCGGCGACTTGATGTTGCCCGGCACGATGGCGTCGGTGAGCGCATCCAGCGAGGCGTGGCCGACCACCCCGAGCATCTGCGCGATTTCCGCGTCGTTGGGGCCGATATGGCGTTCGACGAACGCGCCGTGGTGTTCGAGGTCGCGCAGGGAAGACGGGGTCTGGGACATGGCGGGCATCCGGGGCAGGGGACAGACGAATGGTCGACGCGTCCCGCAGCCGGCCCGGCGCGCATGGCGCACCGCAACCCGCCGTAGCGACGGTCTTCCTCGCGCCCCTCTGTCCTTTTGCCTGAGAGTTTAAAAACGCGGCATGGCGCCTGGCCTGCCTGCGTTCCGTGCCCCTTCGGCGCCGGCATCGGCCGGTCTCTCCAGAGTTGTACTGCGGATGGTATCGGGCCTGAGCGATTACGGGCTGTTGCGCCTTCGGCAGCGGCCGTGCCGCTTCTCCCACCGTGTTGCCAGCCGATTATAGCGTGGCTGCGCATGCTGGCGGGCCCGCGTGGGTCGCCGGCAACGGCCCGTGCACTTGGGTTTGCTTAACCTCGCCGGCGCAAGCGCCTATCATCGGCGCCCTCACGCGCTATCCGGTGCCGCCCCCGGCGGATGCCGGCGTGCGTCCCGGATGCATCACGTTTCGGATCCCTGCATGACCCCCACCACGCCCTCCACCCGGCGCATGGCGCTGCTGCTCGCCGGGCTGGCGATGTTCGGCCCGTTTTCCATCGACACCATCTTCCCGGCGTTCTCGCGGCTCAGCCGCAGCCTGGCGGTGGACCAGGTGGCGATCCAGCAGACCATCAGCGTCTACCTGCTGGCCTATGGCGTGATGAGCATCGCGCACGGGCCGCTGTCCGATGCCTGGGGCCGCAAGCGAGTGATCCTGGGCGGGCTGGTGCTGTTCATTGCCGGCTCGATCGGCTGCGCGCTGTCGCAGGACCTGCCCACGCTGCTGGCGTTCCGCGCCTTGCAGGGCCTGTCGGCCGGAGTGGGCATGATCGTCGGGCGGGCGGTGATCCGCGACCTGTTCCATGGCCCGGACGCGCAGCGGCTGATGAGCCAGGTGTCGATGATCTTTGGCATCGCGCCGGCCATCGCGCCCATCATCGGCGGCTGGATTTTGCTCAGCGGTGCCGGCTGGCCGCTGATCTTCTGGTTTCTGGTGGTGTTCGGGCTGGTGCTGCTGGTGGCCACCATGACCTGGCTGCCGGAAACCCACCCGGTGGAGGCACGCACACCGCTGCAGTTCAAGCGCCTGCTGCAGGACTACGTGCGCATCGGCTTCAATCCGCGCTTCCAGCGGCTGGCCGCGGCCGGGTCGTTCAATTTCGCCGGCATCTTCCTGTACATCGCCTCGGCGCCGGTGCTGATCATGCAGCACCTGGGTCTGGGCGAGGGCGACTTCGCCTGGCTGTTCATTCCCACCATCGGCGGCATGACGCTGGGTTCGTTCCTGTCCGGGCGCATGGCCGGACGCATGGAGCCGGTGCGGCAGATCCGCATCGGCTTCATCTGCTGCGGCGTGGCAGCGCTCGCCAACCTGGGCTACACCTTGTCGGTGACGCAGATCGCCCTGCCATGGGCGGTGCTGCCGATCTTCCTGGCCGGCGTCGGCATGGCGCTGATCTTCCCGATCCTGGCACTGGCTGTGCTGGACATGTACCCGCAGCAGCGCGGGCTGGCGTCCTCGCTGCAGGCCTTTACCCAGTTGATGACCAATACCGTGGTGGCCGGCGTGCTGTCGCCGCTGCTGAGTGAACACCCGCGGCATCTGGCGATCGGGATGACCGGTTTTTTCTTGCTGGGCTGGCTATTCTGGCGTTGGGAGCGCCGCAGCGGCCGCCGTCTACGGCACCGCCAGGCCACCGAGGCAGTGCCTCTGGAGCCGGCCGACCACCTTTGATCCCACAGGAGCCCGCATGTCCACCGATTCCAAGTTGCGCCGCGATGCCCGCAAACGCGCCGCCGAGCGCCAGCGCAACCAGGCTGCCGCCAAGGCCACGGCCGACTCGCCGATCGAACCGCATGCAGAACTCCGCGACCAGCAGCGCACCCTGCTGGCCGGCATCGTCCGCCGCGACGGCGAATGGGTGCTGGGCATGGACGGCCGCATCGCCGGCGAAAGCACCAGCGCCGCGCAGGTGCTGGCGCTGATCATGCGCGCGGCCGAACTGCACGAACGCCAGGGTACGCCGGTGCGCCTGACCTACTCGGACGCCCTTAAGGACGCCGCGCACGCCGAAGCCCGGGCCGACGGCATGGAGTTTGAACAATTCAAGACCCGGCTGAGCGAGCGGCTGCAGGGCGGCGCCAAGCTCAATTGAGCCACGCTCGCCGTGTGCCTTCGCTGGTGCCTTGAGAGATGCGCCGTTTAGAACGGGTTATCGGGTTACCGGGGTACCGGGTTGCTGTGCCTGCTGCAAGGATGTGCAGCAGGCCGGTGTTAGATCTGCTGCCTGGCAGGTGTGGCGCGCGGTATCACCGGCCAGCCAGCAGATCATCGTTCCCGTCCAGCCCACCGGGCCAACATCGCGGTTGGCCATGCGTGTCTTCGAACGCTTTCGATCGGGGAATCCAGGTGCAGCCCCCAGCGCGCAGTCTCAGCGCGCCTGCGCCTGTCGCTGCGTTTCCTGCTGCGACGCCTGCGCCTGCGTGGCGGCATCGCGCTCCGTGCCGGTTTCCAGCGCCTGCAGGCGTTGCAGGCTGTTGGCAATGGGCTCCTCCTGCACAGCCTTGGCATCGAAGCTGCCCCGCAAATGCGCTGGCGAGTCGAGCGCTCCCTGCACCACGAACCCGCGCGCGGGATCGTTGCCGAGTAGCACGTGATCGACCCGCTGCAAGCCATTCTCGCGTGCGGCTACCACCGACCCCAAGGCCAGGCGTTCGCTGTCCATCCCGGCCGCAGGGCCGGGCGTCGCCTGCAGGCGCTCCACTGCCGCCGTGCATTGCTGCAGCAATGCATGATCCGGGTGCGTTGCATCGCGCGGGTCCGGCAGCGTCGGGGTGGCGTCCGTCGGTCGCGGCAGTACGGTGGCATCCACACGCTGCAGCTGGCCGTCGTATGTTCCGTCGGCACCGTCGGCGATGCGCTGCAGCCGCTCGGCAAACCCATAAGGCGATCCACCCACATTGCGCGCCATCGCGATTGCGAACTGCTCGGACGACTGCGACGGGGCGTTGCGGTCGCCGACCAGCGCCGTCAACGCGCTGCCGCCGATCTTGCCGGCGTCGGCGCTGGCGCGGGTCTGCTCCAGCAGTGCCTGCATCTGCACCTCGCTGAATTCCAGCGTGGTTTTCTGCCCTGGCGCGATTGCGCCAGTGCCCGCCATGTCGCCGCTCAACGCGCTGTTGAGGGTCTGCGCGATCGCCTTTTCCTCGCTGGCCTCGTTGCGCCCGCCCAGGCGCTGCAACAAGCCCGGCGCGGCCACATCGCCATCGATCTCGAAACGGTAGCTGCGCTGCTCCACGC
This sequence comes from Xanthomonas sp. WHRI 6106, assembly GCF_040202405.1. Classification (NCBI taxonomy): domain Bacteria; kingdom Pseudomonadati; phylum Pseudomonadota; class Gammaproteobacteria; order Lysobacterales; family Lysobacteraceae; genus Xanthomonas; species Xanthomonas sp. WHRI 6106. Next base: position 235,140 of record NZ_JBEGFC010000001.1, read on the forward strand.
GTTCGGCATCGTTGCCGTCGTACTGGCGCACGATCGTCAGCGGCACGTTGTCGCCGTACTGCAGCTGCTGCACCACGGTGTAGCCGTCCTGGCCCGGCGTCCTGATGCGCACCTGGCTGCCTTGGTTGCGGTTGCCGGCGACATCGGCGCTGAGCGGGCCCAGTTCCAGCTGCAGACGCTGCTGCGAGCTGAAATTGATCCGTTCCAGCGTCTGCATCTCATCGACGCCGGGCACGCCCGGGGCAATCTTGCCCTCGCGCACGAACGCGCCCATGGCCGCAAGCGCACGCGGATCGGCCAGGTCGAATTGCGCGCTGTGCACCTGCGACTGGCCCAGCGAGTCGGCGCGTCCGAGCAGGGCCTGCGCCGGTCCGGCCTTGATGCCCAACGCATTCACCGCCTCGATGGCCGCGTTCGGCCCAGTCACCACCCGCACGTGGCGCTCGTCGACGCGTTCGATCATGTAGCTGCGGCCGCTGGCTTCGGTGATCTCGCTCTGCGTGCTCAGCGATCGCAGGCTTGCCGAGGATTCGCGCTGCACAAAAGTCTGGGTGTCCATCACCGCGCGTGCGCCGATCGGAAGGCTCTCCGGCTGCAGCGGATTGACTCGCCTGGCGGCTTCCAGCGGTTGATCGACACCGGGCAGCGTCACTACGTAGCGCATGCGCTGCCCGGCACTGGCGCCTGCCTCGATGCTCAGCTTGCTGTCGCCGAGCTTGGATTGCAGGCTTTGGTGCTGGCCGGTCTGTGCGTCGGCCTCAAGGCTGAAGGTGGTGGTCTTTGCATCGGCATCGCTGAGCATGCCTGCGCTCAGCGCGCCGCCGCGACGCAGGCTGGTCTCGCCCGGTGGCTGCGTCGGGCTGCCGCTGCTCTGCTCGCTGGTCTGCGAAACTTTGGCCGACTGCTCTGCCGGGGTGACCGAGATGGTGCCGCTTCCCACCTTCGCCGCGTATTCGCTGTTGGAGCTGCTGTAGGTCGGGTCGAACGCGCGATCGTTCGCATCGTCGATGAACTGCGTGTTGCGGTCCACATCGCGCGCGTCCGGGCCGGTGGAGGCGTTGCTCATTAGGATGCTTCCTGCATGCTGCGCCTGTGCAGCGGGCGCGCAGTATATCGCCGGCGTTTTAGGCGTTTATCAAAGGAACGTTAGGCGGCGGCCCTGGTGACGGCCGCCGCATGCCGCAGCGACAGCGGCGCGTCAGTGCAGCGCGGCAGGCGCAGGCGCGTTGCTCGCGGCAGCAGGCGCAGTCGCCTGCCACCCGCACATCTGCCCCTGGTTCTGCTGCTTCAGCCACTCGCTCATCGGCGCGAAATATTCCAGCATCGGGCCGGCGTCGAGTCTGTCGCTGCCGGTGAGTTCCTTCAGCGTGGTCTGCCACGGCTGGCTCGCTCCACGTTGCAGCATCGACCAGAATTTCTGCCCGGCGTCCTTGTTGCCGTAGAAGCTGCACTCGTACAACGGGCCCTGGTGGCCGGCGGCCTGGCACAGGCCCTTGTAGAACTGGAATTGCAGGATGTGCGCCAGGAAGTAGCGCGTGTAGGGGGTGTTGCCCGGCACATGGTATTTGGCGCCGGCATCGAAGAACGCTTCGTCGCGCGCGGTTGCCGGCGCCACGCCTTGATAGCGGGCTTTCAGTTCCCACCAGGCCTGGTTGTAGCGCTCCGGCGGAATCGAGCCATCGAACACCCCCCAGCGCCAGCGGTCGATCATCAGGCCGAACGGCAGGAATGCCACCTTGCTCAAGGCCATGCGCATCTGCGAGTTGATCAACGCCTCGCGGCCGGCCTGTTGTTCGCCCACCATGCCGATCGACTGCAGATACCTGGGCGTCATCGCCAGCACGATAGTGTCGCCGATCGCTTCATGAAACCCATCGTTGGCACCGTTCTGGAACAGCGGCGGCAACGGGTTGTAGGCCAGGTCGTAATAGATGTGGCCCAGCTCATGGTAGATGGTGGTGAAGTCTTCCTCGGTGGGTTTGATGCACATCTTGGTGCGTACGTCCGCACCGATGTTCTGGTTCGCCTCGCCGCCCATGTTCATGTCCCAGGCGCTGGCGTGGCAGACCACATCGCGGTCCAGCGGTTTGATGAACTGCGAGCGCTGCCAGTAGGTGTCCGGCAACTTGGGCATGCCCAGCGAGGTGTAGAAATCCTGCGCGCGCTCGGTCATCTGCCTGGCGGTGCGCAGCTGCGCCTCGCGCTCGGCATTGAAGCGTGCCGCGGTGCCGCCGTCGCCACCGGTATTGCGTGCCAGCACTGCGCTCAGATTGCCCTGGTACTGCTTTTCCAGGGCTGAAGTGATGTCCAGATCGCCGGCGCCGGGGTAGGGCTGCAACAGGTCCCACAGATTGCTCCAGTCCTGCTGCCACATGTTGCCCATCAGATGCGCCGGCAACAGGCCGCCGGGAAGCTCGCCCTTGTCCTTGCCGTATTGCGTGTCCAGCTTGCCGCGCGCATAGCACTGCAGCTGTGCGTACAGCGGTTTGACCTGCTCCCACAGGCGGTCGGTTTCGCTGGCCAGCTGCTGCGGCGGCATGTCGTAGCCGCTGCGCCACATCACGCCGACATCGGCAAACCCCAGGCCGCGCGCGCCTTCGTTGGCCAGCTCGGCAAAGCGCTGGTAGTCCTTGCGCATCGGCTGCGCGGTGCGATGCCAGCCCTGCCAGGCATCGAGTTGTTCGTTGTAGTCGCGGCTGCTGGCCAGTACCTGCTCCAGCTCGCCCAGCTGGCGGCAGCGGCGTTGCTCGCCATCGCCCACACAATAGGTTCCGGCGCCGTAGTCGCCTTCCATCTTGGCGGCGATGCGGGTGAGTTCGGCCAGTTTGGCCGGGTCGCGCGGAGCGGGCAGGGCGCTCATCAATTTGAGCAACTGCAGCGCACGCGCGCTGTCGGCCGACATTGACGTGCCCGCGTAGTGCTTGGATTGTTCGATCCAGCGATCCAGCTGCGCCAGCGAACGCTCGTTGGCCTTGGCGGCCAGCAGTTGCGAATCGCCGTTGATGTAGGTGGACGACAGCCACTGCGCCGCGGTGACTTCCGGGTAGGCCGCCTTGTACTCGGCGCTGATGCGCGCAACGAACTGGTCGGCAGTTTCGCCCGGCGCGGCGTTGGGTGCGGCCGGCGTGACCGGCGGTGCGGCATCCTTGCGACAGGCCGACAGCGACAACGCGCCGGCGGCAACGGCCAGCGCCAGCAACAGCAGACGAGGATTCACGGGTGGTCCTTGCGGTGAAGTCCGGCGAAGGCTAGAGCGCGCCGGTCTTCAGGGCAAGCGGTGCGGCGGTCGGCGTCACGCCGCGACGATCGATCCGGGCAGCAATCCGGCAGAATGGTTGGCGCGCGCGCAGACCCTGGCAGACCAGGGTCAGGCGGTGTGATCGGCGCCCAAGCTGCAACGCCGCAGGTGGAGATGCGGCGCCGAGCACCGCCCGCGCCCGCCTGCTGCGCGCGCTGAAGGCATGGACGCGCTCAGCTCAGCGCTTGCCCGTGCATTGCGCGAACACGTCCCGCTCGCGCGCATACACGCTGGTCCTGACCTGCATCAGGCCCAGCACCGAAGGAAACAGCGCATCCTGATCGGTGTACTGCCCGGCGCGGTGGCGCAGGCAGGCCTCGTCCAGGCCGCGGTCGCGCGCGAACTCCGGCGAGAACCACATCACCATCGGCACATGGGTCTGCTCCTTGGGCGCGATCGCATACGGCACGCCATGCAGGTACAGGCCTTTTTCGCCCAGCGATTCGCCATGGTCGGAGAGATAAATCATGGCCGTGTCGTAGTCCTGTAGCCCACGCAAGGTGTGGATGGCCTGGTTGAGGAAATGGTCGGTGTAGCTGATCGAATTGTCGTAGGCATTGACGATGCTCTGGCGGCTGCAGCTGCCCAGGTCGGCGGTCCTGCAAACCGGTTTGAAGCGTTCGAAGTGCGCCGGATAGCGTTCGAAATAGCTCGGGCCGTGGCTGCCCAGTTGATGCAGTACCACCACGCGGTCGCCAGGCTTTGCCCGCACCTGCGCGGCCAGATCGCTTAGCAGGATTTCGTCCATGCAGCGGCCATCGGCGCACAGGCCCGGCGTGGTGGCATCGTCGAGCTTCTGCAGTTCCAGTCCGTCGCATACACCCTTGCAGCCGGACTGGTTGTCGCGCCACAGCGTGGAGATGCCGGCGTGTTCGAGCACATGCAGGAACGATTGATGCCCGCGGATCCTGTCTTCGTTGTAGTCGCGGCGGCCGAATGGCGAAAACATGCAGGGCACCGAGACCTCGGTGCTGGTACCGCACGAATGCATGTCCGGGAAGTTGATGACCCCGGCCTGGGCCAGCTCAGGGGTGGTCTGGCGCGCATAGCCGTTGAGGCCCCAGTTCTGCGCACGCGCCGTTTCGCCCAGCACCAGCAGCAACAGGCGCGGGCGGCTGCCGGCAGCGCGCGGTGTGGCCGTGGCGTCGTGTTCGATCGGCTGCTTGGGCGCATGCTTGATCGGCGATTCGGATTTGAGGTTCTGCCGCAGCGCCACGATGTAGTTGATCGGCGTGGCCAGATAGCGCACCTCACGGTGGTTGCGCATCAATGCCGAAATATCCTGCGACGACAGCAGCGTGCCCGCAGCGCCCACCAGCGCGACCGCCAGCAAAAACCCCACCCGCACCAGGAACGCCCTGCCCACGCTGCGAGCGCGCAGACGCGTGTGCCACAGCAACGTGGTCGGGATCAGGAAGTAGCCCACCAGCGGCAAGATCAGGCCGGGCGTGAGCAGCTCGCGCGACTCCTTGTGGTCGGTATGCAGCACGTTGCGCAGCATGTCCGCATCCAGATAGACGTTGTAGCTGTCCATGTAGTGCGCGGCCAGGGCGGTGGTGAACAGCAGCAGCGTGAGCAGCGGCTTGGCATTCCAGCGCCAGACCAGCACCCCGAGCAGCAGCGCATGCACGGCGACCAGCAGCGCCATCAATGACACCGCAAATCCAAGGCTGCCCGGATGCGTGGCCATTGCGGTGCGCCAGAACAGCTGGTTGCACACCAGCGCGAAAAACAGGCTCGACAGTAATACCAGCGCTTCGGTCGACACTGTCGGCCGCGTACTCCATGTCAGCGCGCGCAGGCCACTCCGCCCGCGCGGTTCCGGTAACCAGGTGCTCATGCTGCGTCCCCCGATAGCAACATCAAACCAAGCGCGCGACGCGGTCGTTGCAGCATCACGCCGTACAGTGCCAGTGCGCTCACCCAGCACACCGCCAACGACCAGACATCGTGCGAGAGAAAATGCGCGCCACGCAGTTGTTGCGCAACACCGAAAATGAGACCTGCTGTCAAGCCTGCGAACAAGCCTGCAAAGCGCCATGCAGGACGGAGCGCCAGCGCACAGAAATACAGCGCCACCCACGCATAACCGGCACTGGCATGGCCTGCCGGAAAACAACCGGACGCAGCAATGCCGTTGCGCGATTCAAACAGCCCGATCATCGCGTGCGTGCCGCCATAGCGACTCAGATCCCACGGGCAGTCCATCGCAGTCCACGACTTGAGCAACGACACCAGCGAGGTCGACAGTGCGACCGATGCGGCCAGATACGTCAGCGGCCAGCGCAATCCCTTCAGACGCGGCCGGCACCACGCAAGGCTGGCCAGCACCAACACGCTGACACCGGCAGTCGTGCTCAACCCTTTGCCCACACGGTGGATCACGCCGCTGGTAAACCAATGGTCCTTGAGCAGCCAATGCCCGCCTTCCAGCCGATACAGCGCGTCGGCAATCCACTGGTCGCCACCGGCGCCCATCAGCAGCGCACTCGCCAACAGCACGCAGGCCAGCGGCAGCCACAGATGCCGAACAAGAAACTGCGCCTGCAGATCGCCGGCGGTGTGCGCCACGCTGGGCGCATGGAAAGGAAACGAGCTCATCGAGATGCCGGTCTGTGTCAATGCCCGGCATCTTCGAAACCCGGATGTCGGAGAGCGGTCGGACCGGAGTTGCTCAGGTGTTAACCCGACACCAAGCGTTCAGTCTGTCTCGTCGTCATTGCCGGTTTGCGCGCTGTCAGACGCCGTGGCAGCGCATCCAACATGCCACGCAGTGCCCGGCACCAACTGCCATTGATTGCGATTGGATTCGCCGATATCGATGCGTTGCGCAGGGTCGATACACGCCGGCACCGCCTGCCGGAGCACGAACAGCCAACGTCGCTCCGGCGCCTGCGCGAGCCAGGGGCCCGCCTTGGCCCACTGCTCCTGCCAACTCGCCTTGAAGCCGAAGTCGGTGACCGGGCGATCGGCCTGCAGCAGGTTCTGCTCGCGCCAGGCCAGCATGCCCAACTCCGCGTCCGGCCCGATGCGCTGGCCCACCCGCTGCATCAGACGCGCGGACGAACTGTACGGGTCCAGCGCCGGCATCAAGCCCAGGCCGTACACCGTCCATAGCGCGGCGGTCGTCACCACCAACGCGGTGCCCGCGCGTCTGCCACGCGACCAGACGAGTGCAGCCAGGGCGACCACGCCCAGGCCGATCAGCCAGAACCCCACCGACTGCAGCGAAGCCAGTTCCATCCCGCGTTTCAGTGCCGGGTTTTCCGCCCAGTGCAGATGCAGCGCGATGCCGCCTCCAAGGATCAACCCGACCAGCGCAAGCAGCAGCACATAGCCGCCCAGCAACACGCGCACGCCGCGTCGGCGCAACAGCCCGGCCAGCAGCGGCGCGGCTGCAACGCACAACGCCGGCAACATCGGAAAGATATAGACCTCCCGCTTGCCCGGGCTGGCGCTGAAGAACAGCAGTACCAATACGCTCCAGGCCAGCAGCAGCACATAGCGTGGGTCGCCGCGGCGCAGTCGCCGCCACCAGGCCGGCAGTAGCCACGGCAGCAACAGGCAGCCGGGCAGCCACAAAGTGGCGATCACCTGCAGGTAGTACCAGAACGGTTTGACGTGATGCCAGGCGTGCGCGTACCGCGTGCCGGTTTGCTTGAACAACAACTCGTGCGCGTAAGCGTGCAGCTGCGGGTCGTCGCTGTGCAGTAGCGCAATGCACAGCGGCCCCAGCCACACCGCCGTACCGGCCACGAACGCCGGCAGCACCAGCAGCCAGCTGCGCCCTGCCTGCGCACGGGCCGGCAACACGCTCCAGTGCCGGCGTGGCAGCGCCATCCAAGGCAACAGCAGCAACAGCGGCAGGAAGCCGACGCCCTTGGTCACCGTGCCGACTCCGGCGGCAAACAGCCCCAGCGTCCAGGCGCGCCAGTCCGGCCCGCGCAACACATGCCGCAGCAGCCCCCACAGCGAGAGGGTGGTCAGCGCCACCAGCACCATGTCGATCTGCGCACGCTTGGCCATCAGGCCGAACTGCAGCACCGTGAACAAGGCCAGCACCGCATACACCGCCACGCGCCGGTTCCACAGCCGGCGGGTCATGTCCCAGGTCAGCCACAGCGTGGCCAGCGCGGCCAGCAGCGAAGGCAGTAGAAACGCGATTGGCCAATGCGGAATCAGCGTGTAGGTGGCGCCCTGCAGCCACATGAACACCGGCGGCTTTTCCGCATACAGCTCGCTGCCTCGGTGCGGCAGCAGCCACTGGCCGCTTTCGACCATCGTGCGCGCGGCCAGCACGAAGCGCGGCTCGTCCGGCGGGTTGGGCTGGCGCATGCCCAGCCCGGCCAGCAGGCTGATCACGATCAACAGCAACGCGGTCATCAGCGCGCGCTGGCGGGATGAGAAGGCAGAGATGGCAGCCAACACGCGCACGCCCTGAGTGAATGCGGGCACACACTATCTGGCAAACAGGTCGGAAATTTGTCGGAACCGCGCAAGCGGAGCACACGCCGCAGTGCAGGCGTTACAGCGTGACGGGGTCTTGAGCACACCCGATTGCGAGGCGATCCGGCAATACCGGCCGCGTTCGGCTTGCCTCGGTTAGGATGCGCACACCGTCCCGGTCGGGCCGTTCTGGAATCGCGCGCATGCGGCTGCTGGTCATCGAAGACAACCGCAACATGGTTGCCAACCTGTTCGACTATTTCGAAGCGCGCGGGCACACCCTGGACGCAGCGCCCGACGGCGTCACCGGCCTGCACCTGGCCACCACCCAGCAGTACGACGTGCTGGTGCTGGACTGGATGATGCCGCGCATGGACGGCCCGGAAGTGTTGCGCCGCCTGCGCGAGCAGCATCAGTCCGAATTGCCGGTGATCATGCTCACCGCCCGTGACGAGCTGCCCGACAAGATCGCCGGCTTCCGCGCCGGCGCCGACGACTACCTGACCAAACCGTTCGCACTGCCCGAGCTGGAAGTGCGCATCGACGCCTTGCTGGCGCGTGCGCACGGCCGCCGCCGCGGCAAGCTGTTGCAGGTGGCCGACCTGCGCCTGGATCTGGCCACGCTGGAGGCCACCCGCGCCGGCCAGGCGCTGCACCTGTATCCGGCCTGCCGCAAATTGCTGGAGGTGCTGATGCAGGCCAGCCCGGCGGCGGTGACCCGGCAGCGGCTGGAGCAATCGCTGTGGGGCGACGACCCGCCCGATGGCGACATGCTGCGTTCGCATATCTACGAATTGCGCCGCAGCGTGGACGGCCCGTTCGCGCAGAAGTTGATCCACACCCTGCCGCGGCTCGGCTACCGCCTGGCCGAGCTCGACAGCGGCAGCGAGCCTGCACGCAGCGACAGCGTCGATGGCTAAGCAGCGCCCGCTGGGCCGCCGCGTCATGGTGTGGCTGTTCGGGTACACGCTGCTGATGACGCTGGCGGTGTTCGGCACCGCGCAGTACCTGCACGAGCGCGCAGAGCATGGCGTGTGGCGCTCGCTGCTGAACTCCGAGCTGGACAGCATCCTCGACCGCAGCACGCAGAATCCGGACTACCGCTGGCAGGACTCGGACACCTTGCGGCTGTACCGCATCGATGGCTCGTCAGGCGTGCCGCCGGTGCTGCGCACCCTGCACCCGGGTCTGCACGACGAGCTGGAGGTGGCCGGCCGCCAGAGCGCGGTGATGGTGCGCGATACCCCCCAGGCCGGCCGCCTGGCGCTGGTGCTGGACATCACCGATTTCGAGGCGCTGGAAAAGTTCCTGACCCGCTGGATGCTGGCCGCCGGCATCGCGCTGATCGGCATCACCGTGCTGATGGGTACCTATGCGATGGCGCGCCTGGTGCGCCCGCTGGTGGAACTGGCCCGCGACATCGGCGCGCTGCGCCCGGAGCAGCGCGCGCAGCAGGTCGCGGTGGGCGCACAGGGCAGCGCCGAGCTGTACGTCATCGCCGATGCGCTCAACGATTATCTGGAGCGCAACCGCCACTTCGTCGAGCGCGAACGTGCCTTCATCGACAGCACCAGCCACGAGCTGCGCACGCCGATCGCGGTGATCGGCAATGCGGTGGAGCTGGCGCTCGAACAACCCGGCACGCCGCCAGCCGTGCGTCATCAGCTGCAGCGCATCGCCCAGACCAGCGCGGCGGTGGAGCAGCTGATCACCTTGTTGCTGGTGCTGGCCAAGGACCCGGGCCGGCTGGTGCGCAGCAGCGATACGCTGCGGCTGGATCAGCTGCTGCCGGACATCGTTGCCGACCATGCGCATCTGTGTGCCGACAAGGACCTGCAGCTGGTCATCGACCCGCTGCCGGCCTGCAGCCTGACCGCGCCGGTGGCCATCGTGCAGACCGCCATCGGCAATCTGCTGCGCAATGCCATCGAAAACAGCGACCGCGGCATCATCCGGATTTCGCTCTCGGCACCGGGCACGGTGCGCATCGCCGACCCGGGCCACGGCATGACGCCGGAAGAAGTCAGCGCCATCTACGCCCGCTTGGCGCGCGGCAATGCACGCCAGGGCAATGGCATCGGGCTGGAGCTGATCGGCCGGCTGTGCGAGCACCTGGGCTGGAAGCTGAGCCTTGCATCCGATGCAGGGCAGGGCACGGTGGCCACGCTGGATCTGGTCGATGCCAGCACGGCGGGTGCACCGGCCTCAGGCAGGCAGTAACCCGCGCGCGTTCAACCAGCTGCGCGCGTTCTCGGCATCCTGCTCGAACCAGGCGCGCGTGGAGCCCAGGCGATAGGTGTAGCCCCAGGCGTCCATGTCGGCCATCAACCGCGCGCTGCCCACCCCGGGCAGCTGTTCGGCCAGCAGGATCTGCAGGTAGCAGGTGGCGTCTTCCTCATCCACCGAATCGGTGGCATCGGTGTGCACGGCTGCACGCCTGTCGGCTGGCAACACGATCAGGTGCCCGGCTTCATGCAGCATCGAATGCACCGGGGTGTCATCGCGCACATAGACATCGCAGCCGATGATGCCGGCCTCCGGTTCGCCCCAGAAACTGCCGGGAATCGGTGCGCCCGCGTCGACGCGGTGCAGGCGCAGGCCGTAGCGGCCGAGCAACGCCGTCGGCGCCTCCAGGCCGATATCGGCCACGCACAGCACTTGGGAAGCATCAGGCACCGGGGCAGGGTCAGCAGTCACGCGCAGTCGCTCGCGGTCGGGCGCGCCGCAGGGCGCGGTGGGACAGACACCAAAACGGTACCGTGCGAACACGGTACCGTCGGCAGAAGGTCGCCGCTGCGGCCATGCAGCGCGCCCGTGTGGGCGGACGGCATGGCCGCAGCGCGAGGTCGCTTACTTGTCGCCGTCTTCCGGCAGCGCGACCGTGATATCGAGCACGTCGTGTTCGCCATCCTTGACCAGATCAACCCGCACCGCATCGGCATCGATGTTGACGTATTTCTTGATCACTTCCAGCAATTCGCGCTGCATCAGCGGCAGGTAATCCGGCCCGCCACGGTGGTTGCGCTCCTGCGCAATGATGATCTGCAGGCGGTTCTTGGCCGTCTCGGCGGTGTTCTTCTTGCTCTTGAGAAAATCGAGCAGGCCCATGCTTACCCTCCGAACAGCTTGCTGAAGAAGCCTTTCTTCTCCACGGATGTGAATCGCATCGGGCGCTCCTCGCCCATGATGCGGGCGACTGCGTCGTCATACGCCTGACCGGCCGGGGATTCGGCGTCCAGGATCACCGGCTCGCCCTTGTTGGAGGCATTGAGCACATCGCCGGACTCGGGAATCACGCCGATGGCCTTGAGCCCCAGCACTTCTTCCACGTCGGTGATGCTCAGCATCTCGCCGCCTTCCACGCGGCCGGGGCTGTAACGGGTCAGCAGCAGGAAGGCCGGTACCGCCTTGCCTTCCTCGGCCTTGCGGGTCTTGGAGTCGAGCAGGCCGATGATGCGGTCGGAGTCGCGCACCGAGGACACTTCCGGGTTGACCACCACCACCGCGCGGTCGGCGAAATACATCGCCAGGAACGCGCCCTTCTCGATACCGGCCGGCGAATCGCAGACGATGTAATCGAAACCGTCGGCGGCCAGATCCTTGAGCACCTTTTCCACGCCTTCCTGGGTCAGTGCATCCTTGTCGCGCGTCTGCGAGGCCGCCAGCACGTACAGGTTGTCGAAGCGCTTGTCCTTGATCAGCGACTGCTTGAGCGTGGCTTCGCCATGCACGACGTTGACAAAGTCGTACACCACGCGCCGCTCGCAGCCCATGATCAGGTCGAGGTTGCGCAGACCGACGTCGAAGTCGATGACGGCCACCTTCTTGCCGCGCTTTGCCAGCCCGCAGGCCAGGCTCGCGCTGGTGGTGGTCTTGCCGACGCCGCCCTTGCCGGAGGTGACTACGATGATTTCAGCCAAAGGATTTCTCCGAATGTTTCTGTGGTTGGGCCGCGTCAATCAAGCGCAGCGATCTTGATCTGATCCTGCTCCAGCCAGACCTGGACGGCCTTGCCACGCAGGTCCATGGGAACATCGTCCAACACCTTGTAGTGGCCAGCGATGGCGACCAGTTCGGCGTGGAAGTCGCGGCAGAAGATGCGCGCGTCCGGGTTGCCCTGCGCGCCGGCCAGAGCGCGGCCACGCAGGGTACCGTAGATATGGATGCTGCCGTCGGCGATGACCTCCGCCCCCGCACCCACCGTATTGAGGACGGTCAGGTCGCAGTTCTCCGCGTACAGCTGCTGGCCCGAACGCACCGCGGTGCGCTGCATGCGGCCCGGTGCCGGGCGCGCGGCGGGTGGTGCCGGTTCGGCGCGTGCGGGCGGCGGTGGCGGTGGCGGCGGGCTGACTGCAGTCGGCTCGTACTGCGCGCGGAACTTGGCCAGCAGCGGCACGCCGAGCTGCTGCGACAGCAGGTCGATCTCGCTGGTGCCGTAGGCCAGGGCCACCGGCAGCACGCCGGCATCGCGCAGGCCGTCCAGCAGTGCCTTGGCGGTGGCCACGTCCGGCACCTGCGACAACCCGCCGAAATCCAGGATCACCGCTGCGCGCCCGAACAGCTTGGGGGCACGGTTCACGCGTTCGCGCATTTCGCGCACCAGGCGCGGCACGTCCAGGGTACGTATGCGCAGGTTGGCAATACCCACCTGGCCGATCTTCAGTTCGCCGGCCTGCTCAAAATCCACATTCACGCTCGACACGCCTCAGGCCCCCGTCGGTTGATTGGCGGTGGCGGCATGACGCGGCCGGCCGACCCACGGCAGGTCCTCGGGCAGGTTGCCGCCATAGGTCTCCTTGACCCACGGATAGCTGCACATGTCCTTCAGCAGCATGCTGGCGCGCACATCCACGTCGGGCATGGTGTTCTGGCCCACTTCGCGGAAGCCGAAGCTGCCATGGAACAGCAGCGCCGCATCCGCGCCATGGTCCAGGAACACCTCGCAGGCCAGTTGCGGGTAGCGCAGCTCGGTGTAGCTCTGCACATCGGCGTAGAACGCGCGGCCCACGCCACCACCGCGGCGGCGGCTGGCGACCACGATGCGGTCGATATAGAAGAATTCCGGATGACGGTCCCGGAACCAGGCGAAATTGCTGCTGTCGTGCGCACTGCCGCTACCGAACCCGACCAGGAACCCGGCCAGGTTGCCGTCGCGCTCGGCGACGCGGAAATATTCGGCCTGCGCATAGAACCGTTGCAGCTTGTTTGAATCCAGCGGCAGGATCGCCAGTCCGGCATTGTTGTTCAGGGCCAGGACGGAATCGAGCTCGTGCTCGCGCACGTCGCGGATGACGATCGACATTGGGACTCCGTGGGGTAACGCTCTCGATCCGAAATCGGATCTGCGTCGGATTATTACATGCGTGGCCTGAAGCGGCGACCCGGAGCGCGCACCGCGATGGCGCGCCGCGTCCCCGCAGGCACGCGCACGCACGCCGGGATGCTGCGCAGGCACCGCCGTCGCCAGTCCGCGCACGCCGCCGATGACGTGCAGGCATGACTTCCGGCAAGAGGGCAGCGGCGCGGCTTGGCCCTAAGATGCGGACATGTTGGGATACCTCAGTCATACGCGCGTCCTGCGCTTCGCCGGCCTGTTCACCTGGGCCATGATCGCCATGCCGCTGGTGTACACGTATTGGCCGCCGGTCGAAGAGGGCGATCATCGCAGCGTGGCCGAGGCCCTGATCATGGCGGCCTTCTTCGTCGGCTTCGGCGCCAGCTACTTCTGGTTGACCCGCGGCCTGAGCAGTGGCGGCCACGCGCACTGGTACGACCGGCTACTGCTGTTGCTGCTGACGATCTGCGCCCTGGCGGTGAGTTATCTGAGCGGCACCGGCCTGGGCAGCATCCTGATGATGGTGGCGGCCGGGGTGATCCCGTGGCTGTTGCCGCTGCGGGTGGGCGTGCTGTGGCTGGTGCTGAGCCAGCTGGCGGTGTTGCCGGTGTTCTATTACCTGCGGGCGGACTTCACCCTGCTGGCCGCACTGATGCAGTCGCTGCTCTACGGCGGCTTTTCGATGTTCATCTTCGTCACCAGCCTGGTGGCCCGTCAGCAGACCGAAGCGCGCGAAGAACAGCGCCGGCTCAATGCCGAACTGCGCGCCACCCGCGCGCTGCTGGCCGAGAGCGCGCGCATCAACGAGCGCACCCGCATTTCGCGGGAATTGCACGATCTGCTGGGCCATCACCTCACCGCGCTGAGCCTGAATCTGGAAGTGGCCGGCCATATCACCGAGGGCCAGGCACAGGAGCACGTGCGCCAGGCGCATACCCTGGCCAAGCTGCTGCTCACCGACGTGCGCGAAGCGGTCAGCCAGCTGCGCGACAGCGGCGCCATCGACCTGGAGGCGGCGCTGCGCCCGCTGGTGACCCAGGTGCCCTCGCTGGACATCCACCTGGACATCGCCCAGCCGCTGACCCTGGACGACCCCGAGCGCGCCCACGTGCTGCTGCGCTGCACCCAGGAAATCATCACCAATGCGGTCCGCCACGCCGGCGCGCGCAATCTGTGGATCCAGGTGCGCCGCGACGCCGACAGCGTGCTGATCGACGCCCGCGACGACGGCCACGGCGCCGACACGGTCGCGCCCGGCAATGGCTTGCGCGGCATGCGAGAGCGGCTCAACCAGTATGGTGGGCAGCTGGAAATCCAAACCCGGCGGGGTGACGGCTTCGGCCTGCGCATCTCCGTTCCAGGCGCGCCGGCACTGATGCCGGCGGCCGTGACTCAAGGAGTGTTCTAGATGATCCGTGTGTGCCTGGTCGACGACCAAACCCTGGTACGCCAGGGCATCCGCTCGCTGCTGGCGCTGGACAACGGCATCGAGGTGGTGGCCGAGGCCTCGGACGGCAGACAGGCGGTGGAGCAGATTCCGCAGATCCGGCCGGACGTGGTGCTGATGGACATGCGCATGCCGGTGATGTCCGGGCTGGAGGCCCTGCAGATGCTCTCGCGCAACGGCACGCTGCCGCCGACCATCATCCTGACCACCTTCGACGACGACCAGCTGGTACTGGCCGGGCTCAAGGCCGGCGCCAAGGGCTACCTGCTCAAGGACGTCTCGCTGGAACAGCTGGTCGGCGCCATCCGCACCGTGGCCGATGGCGGTTCGCTGGTGCAGCCGGCAGTGACCCAGCGCCTGCTCTCGGGTTTGGAGCACATGCGCAACGAGTTCGTCAGCCTGGACCGGCCCGATCCGCTGACCGATCGCGAGACCGAGATCCTGCGCCTGATGGCCAGCGGCTTTTCCAACAAGGAGATCGCCAACTCGCTGGGCGTGGCCGAAGGCACCATCAAGAATCACGTCTCCAACATCCTGTCCAAACTGGGCGTGCGCGACCGTACCCGCGCGGTGCTGAAGGCGTTCGAGCTGCAACTGGTCTGATCGTGACCGCTGCGGCCGCCTGCGTGCCGCAGGTCGTGGTCCGGTTGCCGCGGCGGCCCGTTCAGACGTGGTGCCGGCGCCCATCGGTGCCTGCAATGGGCACGGCATCACGCGCACGCAGCGCACGATGTGCATGATGGCTGCGCGCGCGGCGCAAACCCTTGCGCAGGCAGGGATTGCGCAGTTCCACTACGGCGTCGCGCGCGCTGGATGACACCGCAAGACCGCGCTACCCGTCGCACAACTGAACATCTTTCTCGAAGCCTGCTAGGATGGTGGCTTCGCTTCACTCAACCCGGCCGTGGGATCGGCCCCGGAGACCTCCTGAATGACCCGTATTATCGAGTTCCTGATCGCCTTGGGGATCGTGGCTGGCTTGTTTGTCGTGGTGGGCTTGGTGTTGCCCTCGGAGCGGCAGATGTCCGAGAGTGTTGAGACCAACCGCAGGATGACGATTGTTTACGACACCGTGAACAGCTTCCGTCGTTTCAAGGATTGGAACCCGCTTGTGCTGCGTGACCCGAAGATCCAGCTGAAGCTGGCCGGCCCGGAAGAGGGCAAGGGTGCACGCGTCGAGTACAGCTCCAACGAGGGCTATATCGGCAAGGGCAGCTGGGAAATCACCAACACCGTCAAGAACGAGCGTGTTGAGATCGCGATCGAAGATCCCACCAAGGGCTACGACAAGGTCACCAATTTCACTCTGGCTCCGACCGGCAAGAACAACAAGAACGTCAAGATCACCCAGGACTACAGCGTCAAGTACGGCTGGAACCTGTTCGGTCGCTATGCCGGCTTGTATGTCAGCCGTCACGTGGGCGATGACCTGAAGCTGGGTCTGTCGCGTCTGGCAACCGCCTTGGCCACCGTGCCGAATTTCGACTACCGCGCCCAGCTCGACGGAAAGCCGGTGTTGAGCGATCTCAAGATCGTCGATGTGCCCGCCGAGGACCTGCTGGTCGTCACCGCAGGCAACATCGATCGTGACAACGAGACGATCAAGAAGTCGATCAAGGACAACCAGGAGTGGATCAAGCGCGTCATGGACGCCAATGGTCTGGAAACTGCTGGCCCGGTGCGCATCGTCACCACCGACTTCGCCACCGACAAGTACGCGTTCGACGTCGTGCAGCCGGTCCGCAAGCGTGCCGGTGGCGCGCCGAAGGCCGACGCCAAGACCGATACCGCCAAGGCCGATGCCAAGAAGGACGACGCCGCAGCCGCTGCACCCGTCGATGCAACCCCGGTTGCCGCAACGGGCGAAGAGCTGAAGGTCAACATCCCGTCCGAGGCGCCGGTGAAGTACGAGCGCACCAAGGCGCACCGTTCGGCGTTTGCCACCTACGCAGGCCATATGGCCGGCCTGGATGCAGTGCGTAGCTCGCTGCGTGCCTGGGCTGCCACCAGCGGCAACGACGTGACCGAGCGTCCGTACGAGTCGTGGAAGGGCGGCGTGGACAAGTCCTTTACGCAGGACGGCACCTACGACGTCTACTGGGCCATCAAGTAATCGTCTCACCACGATGATCTGATCCAGACAAAACGCGCCGCAGTCCTGCGGCGCGTTTTTTTTTGCGCCATGGCGCTGCCAGGAAGTCTCCCCTTATGTCGTTGCTCGACCGTCGCAAGAAACACCCCTCGTTGCTGGCGTTCTGCGGCGGCCTGCTGGCCGCCACCGCAGTGGGCCTGTCGGCCTACGCCTCACATGGCGTGTCCGATGCGCTGGTGCAGTCGCGGCTGCAACTGGCGTCCCTGTACGCCTTCGGGCACGGCGCGGTGCTCACCGTGCTTGGCGCTACCGACACGCGTGCACTGGCGCGGGTCGGGCTGTCGTTGTTGTTGCTCGGCACCGTCCTGTTTTCGGGCAGCCTGGTCGGCGGCGCGCTGCTGCATTGGCCGACCAGCCTGGCGCCCGTTGGCGGCATGAGCCTGATGCTGGGTTGGGTGGTGCTGGCCATCGGTGCGTTGAGGCGCTGAGCATGCCGCGCCATACCCGCGGCTTCGATGTGGAGATGGCGTTCGCACACCTGAGCCAGCGCGATCGCGCCCTGGGTGCGTGGATGCGGCGTATCGGCCCGATCGCCCCGCAGCCGGGGTGGCGCAAGCCGTTCGACCCGGTGGATGCGTTGGCGCGCGCCATCCTGTTCCAGCAACTCAGCGGCAAGGCGGCGTCCACCATCGTGGCACGTGTGGAAGCGGCGATCGGCTCGCCGCGTCTGCATGCGGACACCCTCGGTCGCGTGGACGATGCGGCATTGCGTGGCTGCGGAGTTTCCGGCAACAAGGCGCTGGCGTTGCGCGATCTGGTACGCCGCGCGTGCGACGGCCAGATTCCCTCCGTGCGCAAGCTTGCTTTCATGGACGACGAGGCGATTGTCCAGGCACTGATTCCGGTGCGTGGCATCGGCCGCTGGACGGTGGAAATGATGCTGATGTTCCGCCTGGGCCGGCCGGATCTGCTGCCGATCGATGACCTGGGCGTGCGCAAGGGCGCCCAGCGCGTGGACAGGCAGGCGCAGATGCCGACGCCCAAGGAGCTGGCCATCCGCGGCGAACGTTGGGGCCCGTACCGCACCTATGCCGCGTTCTATCTGTGGAAGATTGCCGACTTCAGCGTGGCAGCCAAGGTGCCGACGCCGCGCTCGCAGGAGTGATCCATCGCGGCCACTGCGTCTTGCATATCGCGTCTGTCAGGGAGCATGCCAACGCCAATGCCACGGCTCGTAGACGATGCCGTGCGGGTTGTTGCGTGGGTAGCTCAGGCGATAGCCGAAATCTGCCGCATGCTCGTTCAACCAGGCAAACGCCGCGGTGGTCTCAAACGACTCTTCCGCCGGTGGCTCGCCGGGGGTGCCGATATCCAGCGCGTCGCCGCTGTGGTGTTCGCTGAAACCGGGCGCGGCGTTGACTGCCAGGATCTGTTCCAGGGTAAGTCCACGCGCAAATTTGCGCTCGAAGATTCCCAGCTGGTAGTCGTGACTGCGGTAGCCGGAGATGGCATCCAGCACGATGTCCGTTCGCAGTGCTGCCGCGCGCATGTGGTGCCAGGCGCGCGCGGCGCCTGCGCCGAGCCAGAGCGGGCGGCCGAAGCGATCGCGCCCGGCAGATTGCAAGGTCGCCGGCTCGGCGATCAGCTGCAGGCCGGTTTGTTGCTGATAGCCGTCTGCATCCAGACCGAGTCGGCTCAGGCGGCGCTGCAGGCCGTCGATCATCAGCGTCATGGCGTGCGGCGGTTGCGTGCGGGCAGCGGCGGCGTGCAGCCGGTCCAGCGCCTCGTCCAGCCCGGGCTCGCGTGCCAACCGCGGTATCAGCGGCATGAGGCCCTGTGCCAGCTGCGCGGCCAGATAGCGTCCGTCGCGCTTGCGCCGCAGCAGCCAGTCGGTCTGCGCCAGCACGCGTGCATCGGCATTGCTGCGCGCGCGCATCAAGGCGGCGGGTAGCAACTCGATGGCAGTGGTGTTGAGCAACGTGGTGGGGAGAGTGCGCATGGCGACAGGGTAGGGCCAAGCGTGGCCTACGGCCAGCTGCCGCAAAAGCAGATTGCAAAACCACTGCGCGGCCGCCGAACGGCCGCGGCCGTTGCTCGGGACGGCATGTGCCGCCCATACACCGCGGTTCGCCCACGTCCGGCTGATGACTGCTCGCTACGATCCGTCAGCCGCTCTTAAGTCCTCGAGTAATTGGCGTGGCTGATCAGGGCTGAGCACCACCAGGCTGTTGTCGCGCAGCGGCAGAATCAGTACGCGCCTGGATTGGGTCAGTAGATAAAAGCCTCTGATTGCGGACTTGCTGCGGTAATGCCCCGATTTGAAACCCGGGTAGCCGAAGCCGAGCAACTGCAGGCCAGGTTTGAACGCCGTCTGTTCGGCCAGGTCGACAATGCGTGCGCGGTCCAGGCGCAGTGCGCTGAGCGGCACACGTTTGGTGAAGAAGGTCGAGCGGACGATCAGGCAATCGTCGTCCAGCTGGATGCTGCGTCGTGCGTGCGCAACGGTGCACACCACCGCCACTGCCAGCAGGATGCCCAGATGCACCATCAGCGTACCGGGATGGTCATGACTGCTTGGGTGCGCGATGGTGATGAGGCCTGCCGCGATCGACAGTGGGAGCCAAAGCCAGACTGCCAGGCCCCAGTGCGTCGCCGGCGCCGCTGCGTAGTCGCGTCGGCGCGGCTGCGAGTGGTGCCCGGTGTGCGCTTTGGGCGCTGTGGCACTGCGTTGGGGCTGGTCGGAATGCGTCGCCATCTCAGCGTTCCTTCTTCAACGCCAGCAATGCCGTACCCGGTGGCCGATGTATGGCGAGCGTGGTCAGCGCCCCACCCGAGCAGCTCCGGGCGATCGATTCGCCCCGGCGGTCATCAGGTGAGATGTCGCCGACGGGCGCGTGTGCCAGCGCGACGATGGCTGAGTCCACAGATCTGGTCATGCGGAGGGTTCCGTGTCGCCCTGCGGCTTCGGCAGTCGCCCGGCCTTGCGCAGCGCATCGCGCAGCACGTATTCGATCTGCGCGTTGAGGCTGCGCAGTTCGTCGTCGGCCCAGCGCTGCGCGGCGGCCAGAACATCGGCATTGATGCGCAGCGGATAGGCCTTCTTTTCGCTCATTCGCCGTTCCTGCGGCTGCCGTGGCGGCGCAGGTGCATGACCATCGACACGATCAGCGTGTTGACGCCGATGATCATGCCGATCACCACTGCGTAGATGCCGGCGCGGTTGTCGCCGGCCCAGTACAGGCATGCCGCGCCGACCAGGATCACCAGGCTGATCAACGTCCAGCGCAGGCCCAGGCCGCGCGCGCGGTCGTCGTCGTCCGCCCCGATCGAGGCGGCGATCGCCAGCGCGGGCAAGCCGGACAGCGCGACGACCAGTGGCACCATGACATTCATTGCATCACCTCAATACAAAGAGCCGGCATTGACCACCGGTTGGGTACCGCGATCAGAACACAACACGGTGAGCAGGTTGCTGACCATATGCGCCTTGCGCTCTTCGTCCAGCTGTACCACGCCGTTTTTCTGCAGCTCGGCCAGCGCCATCTCCACCATGCCGACCGCGCCGGCCACGATGCGGGTGCGTGCGGCGATCACCGCATTGGCCTGCTGGCGCTGCAGCATGGCCTGGGCGATTTCCGGCGCATAGGCCAGGTGGCTGATGCGTGCTTCGATCACGTCCACGCCGGCCTGGGTGAGGCGCTCGTCCAGGTGCCGCTTGAGCTGCTCGCTGATTTCGGCCGGGTGACTGCGCAGCGAGATCTGGCCGTCTTCGTGCTGGTCGTACGGGTAGCTGGTGGCCATGGCGCGCAGCGCCGCCTCGGACTGGATGTGCACGAAGCTCTCGTAGTCGTCCACGTTGTAGACGGCTTCGGAGGCATCCAGCACCTGCCACACGATCACCGCGGCGATCTCGATCGGGCTGCCGTCCAGTTCGTTGACCTTGAGCCGCCCGCTCTCGAAGTTGCGCACGCGCTGGCTGACGCGGCGCTTGGCGTAGAACGGCACATTCCAGCGCAGGCCGGCGTCCTTGACCGTACCGACATACTTGCCGAACAGGCTCAGCACCGCAGCCTGGTTCGGTTCCAGGGTGTACAGACCCGCCAGGATGAAGATGCACGCCGCCGCCCCCAACGTCGCCCCGATCAATCCGCCGGGCGTGAGGCTGGTGCCGGCCATCGCGGTCAGCAGGTACCAGGCTGCGCCGATCAGGCCGGCGCCGGCAACGAGGACGAGGGGGATGCCCGGCAATGAGCGGATCGGCTTCTCTTTCATGAGTATGTCTCCTTGGGTCCGAAGAAAAAGATATCAAAGTGATATCAGTCAACGCAAGCCGCCGGGCGGCGATGATCGGGGCAGGCCGTTAGAATGGCCGCCCCTTTCCCATCTGGACCTGCGCTCATGACTACTCTCGGCACGCCGCTGTCGCCTTCCGCCACCCGCGTGCTGTTGCTGGGCTCGGGCGAGTTGGGCAAGGAAGTGGCGATCGAACTGCAGCGCTTCGGGGTGGAAGTCATCGCCGCCGATCGCTACGCGAACGCGCCGGCGATGCAGGTGGCGCACCGCTCGCACGTGCTGGACATGCTCGATCCCGCCGCCTTGCGCGCGCTGATCGCCACCGAGCAGCCGCATCTGATCGTGCCGGAGATCGAAGCGATCCATACCGAGACCCTGGTGGCGCTGGAGCGCGACCAGGGCCAGAAGGTGATTCCGACCGCGCGTGCCGCACGCCTGACCATGGACCGCGAAGGCATCCGCCGGCTGGCTGCCGAAACGCTGGGCCTGCCGACCTCGCCGTATCGCTTCGTCGACACCGCCGCGGAATACCGCGAGGCGATTGCTGCGGTGGGTCTGCCGTGCGTGGTCAAGCCGGTGATGTCGTCCTCGGGCAAGGGCCAGAGCACCTTGCGCAGCGAAGCGGATATCGACGCGGCGTGGAACTACGCGCAGACCGGCGGCCGTGCCGGTGCCGGGCGCTGCATCGTCGAAGGCTTCATCGATTTCGATTACGAGATCACCTTGCTGACCGTGCGGCATGCCGGCGGCACCTCGTTCTGCGACCCGATTGGCCACTGGCAGCAGGACGGCGACTACCGCGAAAGCTGGCAGCCGCAGCCGATGTCGGAAGCCGCATTGCGTCGCTCGCAGCAGATCGCAAAAGCCATCACCGACGACCTGGGCGGCTGGGGCCTGTTCGGCGTGGAGCTGTTCGTCAAGGGCGACGCGGTGTGGTTCAGCGAAGTGTCGCCGCGCCCGCACGACACCGGACTGGTCACGCTGGTCTCGCAGGACCTCAGCGAATTCGCACTGCATGCGCGCGCGATTCTCGGCTTGCCGGTGGGCGCAGAAGACGGCGGCGTCATCCGTCAGAGCGGCCCGTCGGCCTCCTGCGCCTTGCTCGCGCACGGCCATGGCGCGCCGTTGTTCGACAACGTGGCCGACGCCCTGCGCGACCCGGATACCGCGCTGCGCCTGTTCGGCAAGCCGCGCGTGGACGGTCACCGCCGTGTGGGCGTGACGCTTGCCCGCGCGGGCAGCATCGACGACGCACGCGAGAAGGCGCGCGTGGCGGCCGCTGCACTGTCGATCCAGTTGCAGGCCTGACGCGCTGCACGTCCGACGCAATGCAGCGCACCGCCGCATTGCGTCAACGCGCCAAAGCACCAAAGCATGGCGAGGTTCGTGCGCACGCCCGGGCGCGCTGCCCGTCGCCAAATGATTGACCACTCTTGGTGACGCCACGTCACTGCAGGCGGAGCTGCGTCGCGCCGCACGGCTGGCCGCGCATGCTCACGTCCATTACCAGCCGAGCTCCATTAACGTAGCCGGACAGGGAACGCGCTCTTCCGACTCCCCAATCCCGACTCCCCAATCCCCGCTACCAACCCACATCCACCCACACCGCATGATGGTCGCTGCCATCGGCAATTGCCGCGTCGGCGGTGGTGCCGGCCGGCCAGAAGATGCCGCTGCCGACCAGGGTGAACTGGCGGGAGGGCAGGACGTAGTCCAGGCGCATGGTGCCGGCCTGCGGGCCGAAGTCGCCGGTGACCTGGTGTGGGTCGCCGGTATGCGCGATGCCGCGCGCGGCGTATTCGGCGGTCTTTTCCGCGCCGCCTTCGCTGCGCGGTGTGGAGTACTGCAGGACGCGCGGGTGATGGATCAGTGCGCGGATCGCTTCGTGGCGGCCGGCGCCATCGATCGGATCGTTGTTCAGATCGCCCAGAATCACAAAGCGCGCATCCGCCGGCAGGCCGCCGCAGGTGCCCTTGTCGTCGCAGAGCCAGCGCGTGCTGTCGGCGGCGTTGTCCAGGTACGCACGCCACAGCGCGAGCTCGTCATGATTGCGCGCGGCATTGCGTTTTTCCGCGCCATCGAACACCGGCGGGGTGGGGTGCGACACCAGTGCATGGACCACGCCCTGTGGCGTGCGGACCGGTACGTCCCAATGCGACTTGGACGACAGCCGCAGCTGCGCCCAGATTGCGTCGCTATAAAACGAGGTCCGCGTGGTCGGATCGATCGGCCGCAGCGCACCCGGTAATGCACTCCATTTCAGCAACTGGAAACTGCGCACGGCCTGCGCATCGATCGGATAACGCGACAGCACCAGCATGCCGTATTGCCCCGGATGCAGGCCGAACCCCCAGGCATCATTGCCGCGGTTGCGGCCATCGCCGCCGACGCTGCCGCTGTTGTCCAGATCCAGCCCGCTCGGCACACCGGTGTTGACCGGTGCCAGATACCGATACGGATAACGCAACGGCTCGCCGCCGCCGGGCTGGGCGACCTGCAGATAGCGCTGCTGGAACAATTCGGCGGCACGGTGGTCGGGGTCGAAATCGAACTCGTTGAGCAGCACCAGATCCGGGCGCACGCGCTGCAGCACGGCCGCAATCTTGCGCGCGTGCGCACTGTCGCCCTGCAGCTCACGGACCAGGCCGCCGGCCTCGTCGGAGTACAGCGAGGTGTTGTAGGTGGCGATGCGCAACTGTGTGGGCGACGCCTGGCCGGGCGCAGTGTCGGCGGTCGCCGCCGATGTGGCCGTGCGATGGGTACAGGCAGCGCAGAGCGCGGTCAGTGCGAGCAGCAGCAGTGGTTTGATCATTGCGCGATTGTCGCATGCTGGATGCGACAGGCCGATGTCGCCGCCGACACGTCAGGGCGCTGGCGCAGTGGCCGGCAGTCCGCGCCAGTGGCGGCCGTCGTAGGCTTCCAGCGCGCCGAACCGCCGCTTGTAGTTCATCTTTGCGTGGCCGTCGATCCAGTAGCCCAGATAGACATGCGCGCGCCGCTCGCGGCGTGCCCATTGAATCTGCTGCAGGATCGCCAGCGTGCCCAGGCTGCGCTCGGCCGCATCCGGCGCATAGAACGTGTACACCGCCGAGAGCGCGTGCTCGGTCACGTCGGTGACCGCGACGGCCAGCAGGCGCCCGGGCACATGCGCGACAGCCGGTTCGCGGATCTCAAGAAAACGCCCGTGCGACCAACCGCCGATCAGGAACTGATCGAACTCGGTGGCGCCATGTTCGTCCATGCCGCCGCCGGGATGACGGTGCTTGAGGTAGTGGCGATACAAGGCCAGTTGCTCGTCGGTGCGTTCGGCCGCAACCACACGCACCACCAGATCCGCATTGCGCGCGAGGCAACGGCGTTGACTGCGATCGGGTCGGAACGCGTCCACCGCGATACGCACCGGCACACAGGCGCGGCACCGTTCGCAATGCGGCCGGTAGACCAGATCGCCGGAGCGACGGAATCCCCAGGCCAACGCCTGCGGATAGATGGTGCCAAGCCGTGGGTCGTGCGGGTCCAGCACCAGGTCGCGCGCCTGGCGGTCGGACCAGTAGCCACAGGCATGCTCGCCGGTCTGGAACAGGCGCAGGTCGTCGTGGGTGTCGGCATGGATGGCCATGGACGCAGGATAGCGCCTGTGTGTCGCAGCAGCGGCGACTGTCCGCCGGATGAATGCGCC
This sequence comes from Xanthomonas sp. WHRI 6106, assembly GCF_040202405.1. Lineage (NCBI taxonomy): Bacteria > Pseudomonadati > Pseudomonadota > Gammaproteobacteria > Lysobacterales > Lysobacteraceae > Xanthomonas > Xanthomonas sp. WHRI 6106. Next base: position 259,730 of record NZ_JBEGFC010000001.1, read on the forward strand.
CGGTACCTGCGTCAACGCCTGCGGCAGTAGCTCGTTGATGTGGGTGTTGGTGGCAGCGCACGGCTGATCCGGATGCGCCACCCACGCGATGCGGCCCATGCAGGTGCCGCGTGTGGTTCCCACAAATCAGGAGTTTCTCATGACGTCCCGCAAACCTTTCCTCGCACTGGCCGTGCTGGCTGCGCTGTCCACCGGCGCGGTGTTCGCTGCCACTCCGCCGGCTTCCGGCGATGCTTCGCGTCCTGGCAAGCTCGACAGCAATGGCGACGGCGTCATCGATCGCAGCGAAGCGGCCGCCGCCCCGAAGCTGGCCGCGCAGTTCGATACGCTGGACACCAACAAGGATGGCAAGCTGTCGCGCGACGAGCGCCCACGTCATCGTGGCCCGGGGCGCGAGGGCCGTGGCGAATGGATGGCCAAGCTCGACACCAACAAGGACGGCCGCATCAGCCGTGAGGAGGCCAAGGCCGACCCGAAGCTTGCAGCACGCTTCGATCAGATGGACCTCAACAAGGATGGCTTTGTCGATCGCGCCGACCGCGAGCTACGCATGCAGCAACACCGCGATGCGTGGTTTGCCAAGGCCGACACCGACAAGGACGGCAAGCTGAGCAAGGCCGAGTTCGATGCGGCCTCGAAGCTGCGCCGCGAGCATGGTCCGCGCGGTCCGGGCGAGCATGGTGATCACGGCAAGCGCCCGATGCCGGCCAAGCCTGCCGCCGCCAACTGAGTGTGACCCGTGGTCAGCGGCCTCCCGGTGGTGGGGCTGAACCGGGAGGCCTGGCCGCGAACGCAGCATGTCAGCAGCAACACGCATTAAGGCGCCGATCGACCGACGGCCTCCCGCGCAAGCAGGAGGCCGTTTTTTGTGGGTGCCATACCGGGCAAGTCCAGACGCCAGTACCGCGGGGCGTGACCATGGCGCCAGCTGCAGGGTGTGGAGGCGCGGTCGCCAGGTTGCAGGGTCTGTTGCCGATCCAGGGCGCGGTGCAGATGCGTAGCGGCATCGTACGGCGATGGCGCGGCAGCGTCGGTAATCGGTCTATGAGCTGCAATGACCGATTGCATCAGCAAGCGTTGCGGCGAGCACACAGGGTGCGGTTGTCGCGCGGCAATGCAGGACGACGCGCCTGCGGCAACCGGCGCGGCAGGCGAGGATCCGTCAGTTGCACGCGCTTGCCGACATGCCCGGCCCTGACGCTCAAGTGCCTCAGACCATGCCCAGCCTGTTGTAGTGATGCAGGACCGGAAGCAGCACTGCGATGTTGCTGACGATCACGGCGCCAGGGCTGAACATGCACCGGTACAGCAGCGGCGCTCGCGTGGCCCCGCGTCTGCGTGCGTCGCGCTCCAGCATGGGGCGCATGACACGCGGCAGCACCACGATGGACTGATAACTGATCACCAGCAGGCCTGCGCACAGCACCGACAGCGAGGCCCATGCGTTGACATCGAACCGCTTCATCAGCAGCGTGCTGGCGCAGACCAGGGCCGAGATCAAAGTGATGGCACGGGTGAAGCGGCGTACGCCTGCCGCTTCATCCGGCGATTGCGCAAAGCGCAGCAGATACCAGCCCGACCAGTACGTGCCCAGCGCGGCGACCAGCACGCTGCCGGCGGCGAGCACGGCCGGTGCGCCAAACCAGACGCTCAGCGCGCCCGCTGCACCGCCACCGCTGAGTGCCGATCCGGTCAATCCGCCGGCACCCAGCTTGCCCGCGCCGCTCAGGCCGCCGAGTGCGATGGCGGCGCTGGCGGTACCCGGCGCGGCCAGCATCGTCGCCGAGGTCACGCCGGTGGCGAAGGCAACGCCGGGCGCGCTGCCGCGGGCGAATTCGCCAAACCGTCTCAACAACGCGTCGCGCACGCTGGCACGTGCGCGCGACAGGCGCTTGCGTACCGCCGCGTCGCTGAGCCCGAGCAGCGATGCCACCTGTTGCGAGCTCTGGCCTTCGCGGTAATACAGCAGCAACGTCTCGCGGCTTTCCTGCGGCAGTGCGGAAATGATGTCGATCGCGGCGATTTCTTCTTCCGCCTGCAACAGCTGGTCGGCGGGCGAGGGCGCCGGATCGGCGGCCATGGCGATCGCCAGATCCGCCGCCTCGCCACTCAGGGGGCGGTGACGATGGGCGCGCAGCCAGTCGCGCGCCAGGTTGCGGGTGATCTGGCGCAGCCAGGGCAGGAAGCTGGCCGGCTGATGCAGTTGCGCCAGCCGTGCCAGGCACGCAGAAACGCTTCCTGGGCGATGTCTTCGCTGGCGGCGACATCCCGGGTGATCGCCAGCGCGATGGCGGTGACGGTGTTCTGGCAGGCACCGACGATGCGGCCGTATGCCTGCCGGCAGCCGGCTGCGGCACTGGGCAGTTCGCGTTGCAGCATCAGGTCCAGCGTCTCGGCATTCATCGGCACACTCCATGTCCTGTTTCCAGCATGACGCATGAGCGCGGGGGATGTGACCTGGAGGATGGGGCAGGGGCACCGGGATCATCGCAGCGCACTGCGCGGGCGGTGGATGCGTGGTCAGCGGGACCCGGCCTGCCAGACAGTGCCGGGCTCGGCGTTCGCCGGTGGGGTGCCGCTGGCGAACGGCCTGGCGCCGCGAGCGAGCGTTTGTGCAAGACGCTGGTTGCAGGTGCAGCGCACTGCAGGCTTGCGGCAACAATGACCACCTACGCGGCGGGCGATTCCAGGTCCGCTCCGGCCGTCAGACCCTGCGCAGCGAGTTGCTCACGCTCAGCGGGACGGCTGGATCCGTACCCGCATTTCCTCGTCCTCGGCCGCTGGCGCCGAGTCCGGTGCCGAAGCCGGCTGGGTTGCCGGGGCGACCGGCGCAGGCGCGCTGCGATGGCGCATGACCACCACCATGGCCACGGCGCCGATCACCAGCAGCAGCACCAGACGGATGCGCCAGGCCCAGCTGCGCGCACTGGCACTGGAGCCGTTTTCGCCGTCGCGGAAGGTGTATTCCACGTTCGGCAGATCGCGGCGGGTGGTGTCGAGCAGGCGTGCATCGCGCAGCAGTTCGCGCGCACGCGGTTGGTCGTTGGCATGCACGATCCACACGGTGGGATGCGCCTGCGCGTTGCCTTGCTCCAGATAGCTGAACTGGCCGCCGCGCTTGCTCTGGTAGGAGCGGCCATTACTGAGACGGATCTCGATCCCCGCATCGCGCAACAGATTGGCGACGCCCTCGGCGGTTTCGATACGTTGACTGCTGAAGATCTTGCGCATGCTGGAAACCGCCGTTGGGTCCGAAACAAATGGCGCCACTGCTGCGCCGGTTCAAGGTGGAAAGGAAAGCCGATCAACACTGCCACTGACGGTGCACGCAACGCAGGCGTGCGACAGCAGGTCCCGGTAGCAGTACGCCGGGGGGCATGGGACGCACGTGGTCAGTGCACGGTCACCCAGCCACTCGGCGCGACGCAACGCTGCACGCCTAGCCCTTGGCCGGCACGGCAATCGCACTGCCATCGGGCACCACGCGGATCAGCCCCTCCTGCGTGGTGCTGGCCACCAGCACGCCATCGCGGGTGAAGAACTGCCCGCGCGCCAGGCCGCGGGAGCCTTGTGCGGTCGGGCTGTCCAACGAATACAGCAGCCAGTCGTCGGTGCGGAACGGCCGATGGAACCACAGCGCGTGATCGAGCGAGGCCATCTGCACGTTGGGCGTGTAGTAGCTGATGCCGTGCGGAAACGTGGAGGTGCCCAGCAACTGAAAGTCCGACGCGTACGCCAGCAGCACCTGATGCAGGCCCACGTCGTCGCCGATCGGGTCGTTCAAGCGCAGCCACATCTGCTGGAACGGCGGGCGCTTGGGCGGCCTGAGTTCATCGCGCGGAAACACGTGGCGAAATTCGAACGGGCCGCCGCGCGACAGCCAGCGCTGCACTTTCGGCGGCAGGTTCGCCAGCACCTCCGGTGCCAGCGGCGCGGCTGGTTCGATGTCTTCCGGTGGCGGCACCACCGGCATCGCCGACTGATGCTCGGCGCCGTCTTCGCGTTCCTGAAACGAGGCCGCGCAGAAAAAGATCACCTTGCCGTGCTGGATCGCGGTGACCCGGCGGACCGAAAAACTGCCCCCATCGCGGGTGCGGTCGACGTCGTAGACGATGGGGTGGTCGATGTTGCCGGCACGCAGAAAATAGGCATGCAGCGAATGCGCCTGGCGCCCGTTGTCGACCGTGGCCTGCGCGGCCGACAGCGCCTGGCCCAGCACTTGTCCACCGAAGACGTATTTGGTGCCGATGTCGCGGCTCTGGCCGCGGAACAGGTTGTCCTCCAGGCGCTCCAGCGACAGCAGGCTGATCAGTTCGGAGACGACGGGTTCGGCGGTGGCGGACAAGGGGCTGGCCTGGGTGCGACGGACCGCGATTATAGCGGGCCGCTTCGTGGTCACCGCGGCAGTGGAAGGCTCAGCCCTTCTGCAGGCGCGCGACCAGCCCGTGCAGCGCGGCCTGTGCATCCGGGGCGTACCAGCCGTCGACGAACCGCTCCAGCTGGATCAGCTCCGGCGCCAGGGCCGCGCGCAGGTCGGCGCGGGCCACCGCACGCGTGGCCAGCATCGGCTGACGCGGCAGCTGCTGCAGTTCGTGCAGCCAGGCCACCGCGCGCGCGGTGACCAGCTCGCCGTCGACCAGTTCATCCACCAGGCCGATCTGCACCGCCTGTTCGGCAGGCAGCAGCTGCCCGGCGATCAGCAGGCGCTCGGCACGGTGCGCGCCGACCACCCGGCGCAACAGCCGCTGGATGCCTTCCGGTGCGGCCAGGCCGACCTGCACTTCGTTCAAGCCGATCGTGTACGGCCTGGCGGTATCGGCGCTGCGTGCCATTACCCGGTAGTCGCAGCACAGCGCCAGCACGCAGCCGCCGGCCGGCGCATGCCCGCCGATCGCCGCAACCACCGGAATCCGGCTGTTGGCCAGCGCCTGCGCAGCCTCGAAGAATGCCGTCCAGCTGGCCAGCAACGCCGCGCGGTCGGTACCGTGCGCCAGCAGCTGCGGCACATCCATGCCACCGGAGAAGATCCGTTCGCTGCCCGACAACACGATGCCGTCGGCCTCGTCGCCGGCCTGTTGCACTGCAGCGCTCAGTGCCTGGCACAGCGCACGATCCAGCGCATTGACCGGCGGGCGCGCCAGACGGATTTCGCGAACTCGGCCATGGTCTAAGATCTGGATGCTCATTCGGGGCTCCTGGAGGTCGGGTCATGATAGACGGCAGTCGAAGCAGGTGGCAGCTGCGTGCACGCGTGTGGCTTGGTGTGATGGCGCTGCTGGCCAGCGCGGGCGCTGCGGCGCAGTGCATGCCGGAGTTCAAGGACGGCTGGATCCGCATCCCGCCACCCGGCGGCATGGGCATGGCCGCGGGATTCGGGCAATTCCACAATGGCTGCACGCAACCGTTGACGATCACCGCGGCCACGAGCAGCGCCTTCGCCGACGTGTCGCTGCACGAGACCACGCAGAGCAATGGCGTCAGCCGCATGCGTGCAGTACCTGCGCTGGCCCTGCCCGCCGGCAAGACGGTGCCCCTGGCACCCGGCGGCCTGCATCTGATGTTGATGGAGGCACGCGCCCCGCTGCAGGAAGGCGCGCAGGTGCCGGTGACGTTCACCTTGCAGGACGGTCGCCAATTCAAGGCCACGCTGCAGGCACGCAAGCGCGCGCCGGGCGGATGAGGAACGGGGCGGATATACGCCCGGGGAGCCGGCTTCGTCTTCCGCATGCACGTGCGTGCGGCATTGCCGGGGCGCTTGGGCCTGCGGCCAGGTGCAGCGGGATCGGCTCGCGCGGCACCACTGCCAGATAAAGCACGCGCCCACAAAAAAACGGCGGCTCCCGCAAGAGCCGCCGTCGATGGCGTGATTGCCCAGGCCTGGCTGCGCGACCGCTCAGGTGCTGGCGAGGCGCACCGCGTCCGGCAGCGGCGCACTCTTGCCGGTCTGCGTATCGATCCACACCACCACCACGTTGCCATCGGAATACAGCACGCTGTCGTTCTTCTGGTCGAAGATGCGGTGGCCGATGGTGACGCTGCTGTTGCCCAGCCGCTCCACGAACAGCTCCACTGTGATGTCGTTGGGCCAGATCAGCGGCTGCTTGTAGTTGACGTTGGTGGCCGCGACCACCGGTGCGATGCGGTCGGTCATCGCCACGCCTTGCACGCCCAGCATCCAGCGCACGCGTGCTTCTTCCAGATAGGAAATGTATTTGGCGTTGTTGACGTGGCCCATGCTGTCCATGTCGCGCCAGCGCACGCTGATCGGAATGCGTGCCAGGATCTTGTGTTCGCTCATCAGCTTGCCTTCTTCTTCGCGGTTTTTTTGGTGGCGGATTTGGCGACCTTGGTCACCTTCTCCGGTTTGACCTTGCGCGGCGGGCGCGCATCCGGCTTGTTGGCCATCGCGGCCGGACGCGTCTCGCGCGCCTTCACCGATGGCAGCATCTTTGCCAGGAACTGGCCGGTGTAGGACGCCTCGTGCACGGCCACATCTTCCGGCGTGCCGGAGACCAGGATGGTGCCGCCACGGTGGCCGCCTTCCGGGCCCAGGTCCACGATCCAGTCCGCGGTCTTGATCACGTCCAGATTGTGTTCGATCACCACCACCGTATTGCCTTCGTCGCGCAGCTTGTGCAACACGCCGAGCAGGGCTTCGATATCGTGGAAGTGCAGGCCGGTGGTCGGCTCGTCCAGGATGTACAAGGTGCGTCCGGTATCGCGACGCGACAGTTCCTTGGACAGCTTGACGCGCTGCGCTTCACCGCCGGAGAGCGTGGTCGCGCTCTGGCCCAGCTTGATGTAGCTCAGACCGACATCGACCAGGGTTTCCAGCTTGCGCGCGATCGACGGCACCGGCTCGAACAGGCGCAGCGCGTCTTCCACGGTCATCTGCAGCACATCGCTGATATTGAACCCCTTGTAGCGGATCTCCAGCGTCTCGCGGTTATAGCGCTTGCCATGGCAGACATCGCAGGGCACGTAGACGTCGGGCAGGAAGTGCATCTCCACCTTGATCATGCCGTCGCCCTGGCAGGCCTCGCAGCGGCCGCCGCGCACGTTGAAGCTGAAACGCCCCGGCGAGTAGCCGCGCGCGCGCGCCTCGGGCACCTGCGCAAACAACTCGCGCAACGGGGTGAACATGCCGGTGTAGGTGGCCGGGTTTGAACGTGGCGTGCGACCGATCGGCGACTGGTCGATGTCCACCACCTTGTCGAACAGATCGAGATTTTCGACTTCGCGATGTGGCGCCACCACGTGCGAGGCACCGTTGATCTCGTTGGCCGCCAGCGTGAACAAGGTATCGTTGATCAGCGTCGACTTGCCCGAGCCGGATACGCCGGTGATGCAGGTCAGCAGGCCGGCCGGAATGTCCAGATCGACGTTCTTGAGGTTGTTGCCGGTCGCCCCGCGCAGATGCAGCATCATCTTCGGGTTGGGCTTGTGGCGCTGCTTGGGGATCTCGATGCGGCGCTTGCCCGACAGGTATTGGCCGGTCAGCGAGCGCGGCGATTTCAGGATGTCCTCCAGCGTGCCTTGCGCGCAGATCTCGCCGCCATGCACGCCGGCACCGGGGCCGATGTCCAGCACATGGTCGGCCAAGCGGATCGCATCTTCGTCATGCTCGACCACGATCACCGTGTTGCCCAGATCGCGCAGCCGCGTCAGCGTGCCGAGCAGGCGTTCGTTGTCGCGCTGGTGCAGGCCGATCGATGGCTCATCCAGCACGTACATCACGCCGACCAGGCCGGCACCGATCTGGCTGGCCAGACGGATGCGCTGCGCCTCGCCGCCGGACAAGGTGTCGGCCTTGCGTTCCAGGGTGAGGTAATCCAGGCCCACATCGACCAGGAAGCCCAGCCGCTCGCCGATCTCCTTGACAATCTTGGCCGCGATCTCGCCACGCCAGCCCGGCAGCGACAAACCACGGAAAAAGTTCAGCGCTTCGTTGACCGGCAGCACCACCAACTCCGGCAACGGGCGGTCGGCGACGAACACATTGCGCGCAGCGCGATTCAAGCGCGTGCCGTTGCAGGCCGGGCAGGGTTGCTGGCTAACGTACTTGGTCAGTTCTTCGCGCACCGCCGGCGATTCGGTTTCGCGGTAGCGACGTTCCAGGTTCGGCAGGATGCCCTCGAAGCGATGCTTGCGCGTGGTGCGCCCGCCCGCATCGGTGAAGTAGGTGAAGCTGATCACTTCATCGCCGCTGCCGAACAGCACCGCCTGGCGCACCTTGGCCGGCAGCGTGTTCCATACCGCGTCCACATCGAACTTGTAGTGCTTGGCCAGCGAGGCGATCAGCTGGAAGTAATAGGCATTGCGTCGATCCCAGCCACGCACCGCACCGGCCGACAGCGACAGCTCCGGATGCACCACCACACGGTCCGGGTCGAAGAACTCGGCCACGCCCAGGCCATCGCAACTCGGGCAGGCGCCGACCGGTGCGTTGAACGAGAACAGCCGCGGTTCCAGCTCCGGCAGCGAGTAATCGCACACCGGGCAGCTGTATTTGGACGAGAACAGGTGCGGTGCGGCCGCCGGGTCGTCCAGTGACTGCACCGCCACCATGCCTTCGCCCAGCTTGAGCGCGGTTTCGAAACTTTCCGCCAGGCGCTGCTTGATGTCCTCGCGCGGGCGGAAACGGTCGATCACCACTTCGATGGTGTGTTTCTGGCGCAATGCCAGCGGCGGCACCGCATCGATCTCGTACAGTTCGCCGTCCACGCGCACGCGCACGAAGCCCTGCGCACGCAGTTGTTCGAACACCTGCGCATGCTCGCCCTTGCGGTCGCGGATCACCGGGGCCAGCAGCATGTAGCGCTGTTCCTGGTCCTGGGTGAGCATGTGGTCGACCATCTGGCTAACGGTCTGCGCTTCCAGCGGGAAGCCGTGGTCCGGGCAGCGCGGCTGGCCGACGCGCGCATACAGCAGACGCAGGTAGTCGTAGATCTCGGTGATGGTGCCGACGGTGGAGCGTGGGTTGTGCGAAGTCGATTTCTGTTCAATCGAAATCGCCGGGGACAGCCCTTCGATATGGTCCAGGTCCGGCTTTTCCATCACGCTCAGGAACTGGCGCGCATACGCCGACAGCGACTCGACGTAGCGGCGCTGGCCTTCTGCATAGATGGTGTCGAACGCCAGCGACGACTTGCCCGAACCGGACAGGCCGGTGATCACGATCAGTTTGTCGCGGGGCAGGTCGAGGTCGATGTTCTTGAGGTTGTGCGTCCGCGCGCCGCGGATGCGGATGAAATCCATCGCCATGGGGGATCCGATGTCGGGCCGGCGAACCGGCGGTGGTGCGAGCGTGCTCAGCAGGAATGAGTGGCAGTCGATCAGCCTACCCGCCGACCTAGGTGAGGGCAATTGCCCCAAATGCCAGTCTGCCGGGGCCGTTGTGGCGGCCGGATGATGCGTTCCACTAAGGCGATCCGGCCGGCAGCGGCGGGCCGGCTTGCGGGTTGACCCGAAACCGGCTAGGCCAGTACAATTCCGCTCCTGTCTGCCCCATGGGCAAGTCAGGCGACCATAATAACTACAGAGGAACACCTGGTCATGTACGCAGTTCTGGTAACCGGCGGTAAGCAATACCGCGTCGCGCAGGGCGAAACGCTCCGCGTGGAAAAGCTCGAAGTCGAAGCTGGCAACGAGATCAAGTTCGACACCATCCTGATGCTGGGTGATAGCGACGGCATCAAGCTGGGCGATGCGCTGAAGGGCGCCTCGGTCACCGCCAAGGTCGTGGCCCATGGCCGCGCCGACAAGGTGCGCATCATCAAGTTCCGTCGCCGCAAGCACCACATGAAGCGTCAGGGACACCGTCAGCACTACACCGAAATCGAGATCACCGGCATCGCCGGTGGCGACAAGAAGTAAGGAGAACCAGTCATGGCACATAAAAAGGGCGTAGGTTCCTCGCGCAACGGTCGCGATTCCAACCCGAAGTACCTCGGCGTGAAGATCTTCGGTGGCCAGGCCATCGACGCCGGCAACATCATCGTGCGTCAGCGCGGCACCCAGTTCCATCCGGGCGCCGGCGTCGGCCTGGGCCGTGACCACACGCTGTTTGCGCTGGTCGACGGCAAGGTGGAATTCTCCACCAAGGGCCCGAAGAAGCGTCGCACCGTCAGCGTGGTTGCCGAGGCGTAATCGCCCGCTCCATGCAGGCCAGTTCGCCCGGCAACGCTGCCGGGCGAATGAGACGGAAAGCCCCGCTTTTGCGGGGTTTTGCGTTTGAGAGCTGCGAATCGGGATTCGGGATTGGGGATTCGCAAGAGCGGACCCCTCGGCATCCTGGCGTCCCCATCCTTTCCTGCTGACGGGCTCGCCATGGTTGCGTTGCAGCGTTGTCACCAATCCCAAATCACGAATCCCGAATCCCGAATCCCATGAAATTAGTCGACGAAGCAGAAATCCTGGTCACCGCCGGTAATGGCGGCAATGGCTGTGTCGGCTTTCGCCGCGAGAAGTTCATCCCGTTGGGCGGGCCCGATGGCGGTGATGGCGGGGCAGGCGGCAGCGTCTGGATCGTGGCCGACGAGAACGTCAACACCCTGGTCGACTTCCGTCATGAGCGCACCTTCAAGGCGCAGCGCGGCGAGAACGGCATGGGCCGCCAGGCCTATGGCAAGGGCGGCGAAGATCGCGTCATCGTGGTGCCGGTCGGCACCGTGGTGATCAACGTGCAGACCGATGAAATCATTGGCGACCTGGTTCAGCACGGCGATCGCCTGCTGGTGGCCAAGGGCGGCAAGGGCGGTCTGGGCAACATGCATTTCAAGAGCTCGGTCAACCGTGCGCCGCGCCAGTCCACCACCGGTGAAGAGGGCGAGGAGCGCCTGCTCAAACTGGAGCTCAAGCTGCTGGCCGACGTTGGCCTGCTGGGCTTCCCGAATGCCGGCAAGAGCACGCTGATCCGAGCGGTGTCTTCGGCCACGCCGAAGGTGGCGGACTACCCGTTCACCACGCTGTATCCCAATCTGGGTGTGGTCAGTGTCGAGGCGTACCGCAGCTTCGTGATCGCGGACGTGCCCGGCCTGATCGAAGGCGCAGCCGATGGCGCCGGCCTGGGCACGCAGTTCCTGCGTCACCTGCAGCGCACCCGCCTGCTGCTGCATCTGGTGGACATGGCCCCGATGGATGGTGGGGTGGACGGTGTGTCGCCGGCCGATCAGGTGCGTACCCTCGAGCGCGAGCTCGAGCGGCATGATCCCGAGTTGCTGAAGAAGCCGCGCTGGCTGGTGCTCAACAAGGCCGACCTGATGTTCGAGGACGAGGCGCGCGCCGCTGCCGAGGCCATCGTGGCCGAGCTGGGCTGGACTGCGCCGTGGTATCTGGTCTCGGCGCTGGGCCGTGACGGTACGTTCCCGATCATGAAGGACGTCATGGCCTTCTTCGACCGCCAGCGCGAGGACGAGCTCGAGGCGCGCGATGCGGGCTGAGTGCGCACACGCACACACAAAAAACCCGGCCGAGGCCGGGTTTTTCTGTGCTACCGGAAGCCAGGCTTCCGGCAACGTCGCTGCCGATCGCTTACGCGGCCTTGATAGCCTTGATGCGTGCGGTCAGGCGGCTCTTGTGGCGTGCAGCCTTGTTCTTGTGAATCAGGCCACGGGCGCTGAAACGGTCGAGGATCGGCTGTGCAACGGCGAAAGCAGCTTCGGCGCCTGCAGCATCGTTGGCGTCAAGGGCCTTGATCACCTTCTTGACGGCGGTGCGCAGCATCGAGCGCTGACCGGTGTTGCGCTCATTGCGCACAATGGTCTGCTTGGCGCGCTTCTTGGCGGACTTGATATTGGCCACGGTGGTGGTTTCCTGAAAAATCGGTGTGGTGGAAAAAGCAAGCGCGAAAGTATGATGGACCCAGATATGTACGTCAAGTCAGTTGTCAAGAGGCAGTCCCCATGAGCACCCCCCGCATGATGAGGGGCCTGCTCTCCTTCAGCAGCATGACCATGGTGTCGCGGGTATTGGGGCTGGTGCGCGACCAGGTCATCACCACCACCTTCGGCAGCAATGCGGTGACCGATGCGTTCTGGGTGGCCTTCCGGGTTCCCAATTTCCTGCGGCGGCTATTTGCCGAAGGCTCCTTCGCCACCGCCTTCGTGCCGGTGTTTACCGAAGTCAAGGAAACCCGGTCGCATGCCGAGCTGCGCGAGCTGATGGCGCGCGTGGCCGGGACCCTCGGCGGCGTGCTGCTGCTGGTCACCGCGCTGGCGCTGATCTTCGCCCCGCAGCTGGCTACGCTGTTCTCCAGCGGGGTGGACACCGATCCGGCCAAGCATGGCCTGCTGGTGGATCTGTTCCGTCTGACCTTCCCGTTCCTGCTGTTCGTGTCGCTGACTGCGCTGGCGGGCGGGGCGTTGAACAGTTTCCAGAAGTTCGCCATGCCGGCGCTGACCCCGGTGATCCTCAACCTGTGCATGATCGCCGGCGCCGTGTGGCTGGCGCCGAAGTTGGGCGGGACGCCGGAAAGGCAGATCCTCGCGCTGGGCTGGGCGGTGCTGGCGGCGGGCATGCTGCAGTTGCTGTTCCAGCTGCCTTCGCTGAAGGGCATCAACCTGCTGACCCTGCCGCGCTGGGGCTGGCGACATCCGGGTGTGCGCAAGGTGCTGACCCTGATGGTGCCGACCCTGTTCGGCTCCTCGGTGGCGCAGATCAACCTGCTGCTGGACACCGTGATCGCCGCCAAGCTGACCGATGGCTCGCAGTCGTGGCTGTCGCTGGCCGACCGGTTCCTGGAACTGCCGCTGGGCGTATTCGGGGTGGCGCTGGGCACGGTGATCCTGCCGGCGCTGGCGCGTCATCACGTCAAGACCGACCGCGCCGCGTTTTCCAGTGCGCTGGACTGGGGCTTCCGGACAACCTTGCTGATCGCAATGCCGGCCATGCTGGGGTTGTTGTTGCTGGCCGAGCCGCTGGTGGCAACGTTGTTCCAGTATCACAAGTTCACCGCTTTCGACACCCGCATGACGGCCTTGTCGGTGTACGGGCTGAGCTTCGGACTACCGGCTTACGCCATGCTCAAGGTGGTGCTGCCGGCGTTCTATGCGCGCCAGGACACCCGCACCCCGGTGCGTGCCGGCGTGGCGGCGCTGGTGGCCAATATGGTGTTCAACTTTGCGTTCCTGGCGGTGCTGTACCACCTCATGGTGCCGCCCGAGCTCAAGGCGCAGGGCGTGATGCAGGCGCTGGGTAAACAGCCTGGGCTGCATCTGGCGCTGGGCATTGCCAGCGCGCTGTCGAGTTATCTCAACCTGGGGCTACTGTGGTACTGGCTGGGCAAGTCCGGCGTGTATCAGCGCCGGCCGGGCTGGGGCGGCTATGTGATGCGTCTGCTGCTGGCATGCACGGCGATGGCGGTGGTGCTGTTGGGCCTGCTGTGGTGGCTGCCGTCGTTCACCGGAATGGACAAGTGGCAGCGGATCGGCTGGCTGGCGGTGCTGGTCGGCAGTGGCGGGCTGACCTACGTGCTGGCACAGCTGGCGCTGGGCTTGCGGCCGCGGGATCTGCGCGAGGGCTGAGCCTGGACGTCGGGGTTTGTGATGGGGGCAGACAAGCCTTGCCGGCCTCTGGAATGGGGAGCGGCAGGGCAGCATGAAAGGCGGATTTGCCCCTTGTCCACGGTGACGGCCGGCGGATTGCCGGCCGCGGCCTGCCCGACAGGTGCGTCCCGGAGGCTGGTGTAGCGCGTCGTGCCCATTGGCGCTTGCGTGATCGGTGCGGGCCGTGCGGGTTGACAGGCACGGCTATACTTACAAGTTATGTATCAGCGAGGGTCGGCCGCCAAGCCGGCATCTGTTTGGATCGAGGAATGAGCAGGCTGTTTAGAGACGTCGAGGGCGGGACGCTGTTCCCGCACGGAAGCGTGGTCTGCATCGGCGCCTTCGATGGCCTGCACCTGGGGCATCGGGCGTTGGTGCAGCACGCGGTTGACCGCGCGCGCGCGCTCGGCGTGCCGGCAGTGGCGTTGAGCTTCGAGCCATTGCCGCGCGAGTTCTTCGCCCCGGCCGCACCGCCGCCGCGGCTGACCCTGGCGCGCGCCAAGATCGAAGGCTTGCTCGGCTTCGGGGCCGACAGCGTCGGCCTGATCCGGTTCGATGGCCGTCTGTCGGCGATGCGCGCCGAAGACTTCGTGCGGCTGGCGCTGGTGGGCCGGCTCTGCGCACGCGAGGTATGGATCGGCCCGGAATTCCGTTTCGGCCATCGCCGTGGCGGCGACATCGCCTTGTTGCGCACACTCGGCGAACAGCACGGATTTGCGGCCGGGGAGATTGCGCCGGTGCATCTGCATGGCGAGCGCATTTCCGCCACGCGCATCCGTGAATTATTGGTGGCAGGCGAGTTTGCGCACGCCGCCGATCTGCTCGGCCGCCCGTACGCCATCGGCGGGCGGGTGGTGCGCGGCAAGCAACTGGGTCGCACGTTGGGCTACCCCACCGCGAATCTGCGGTTTTCGCGCACGCCGGCGCTGTCGGGCATCTATGCCACCTGGGTGCACGGCGTAGCCGCGCAGCCATGGCCATCGGTGTCCAGCTTCGGCACTCGGCCGACCGTGGCTGGCGTGGAGCCGCTGCTGGAGGCGCACCTGTTCGATTTCCAGGGTGACCTGTACGGCCGGCACTTGGAGGTCGAATTCGTCGCCAAGCTGCGCGACGAGGAAAAGTTCGACGGGCTCGATGCGTTGACCGTGCAGATGCACCGTGATGCCGAGCAGGCGCGCGCGGTGCTTCAGCGCAGTCCGTCGCGAATGCTGGTGGGCGCTGGACGTAGTGGCGGCCTGCAGCAGGCTCACGATGTGTCCGTGGGGGCCGAAAGCAGTCACGCGCAAGGTGCTGCGGCTCCCGGTGCAGACAGTATCCATGCGAGTTCCTCGCAACAGCCCGCCTATGATGCGAGTCCTTCGCAACGGCCCGCACATCCCTGTGCGGACTCAGTAAAAAATCCAGCGCAACGGTAGATTCCTGTGACCCAAGACTACAAAGCCACTCTTCATCTGCCTGCGACGGACTTTCCGATGCGCGGCGACCTGCCCAAGCGCGAGCCCGCGATGCTGGACCGCTGGGAGCGCGAGGGCCTGTATGCGCAGCTGCGCGCCAACGCGGCCGGGCGCCCGCTGTTCGTACTGCACGATGGCCCGCCGTATGCCAACGGCCAGATCCATCTCGGCCACGCGGTCAACAAGATCCTCAAGGACATCATCGTCAAGTCGAAGTATCTGGCTGGCTTCGATGCGCCCTACATCCCGGGCTGGGACTGCCACGGCTTGCCGATCGAGATCGCGATCGAGAAAAAGTACGGCAAGGTCGGCGTGAAGCTGGACGCGGCGGAATTTCGTCAGAAGTGCCGCGAGTACGCGAGCGAGCAGATCGACCTGCAGCGCCGCGACTTCAAGCGCCTGGGCGTGGTGGGCGATTGGGACAACCCGTACAAGACCCTGGATTTCCGCTTCGAGGCCAACGAGCTGCGCGCGCTGGCCAGGATCATCGAGAACGGCCATCTGACCCGTGGCGTCAAGCCGGTGCACTGGTGCTTCGATTGCGGCTCGGCGCTGGCCGAAGCCGAGATCGAATACGCCGACAAGGTCTCGCCGACGGTGGATATCGCCTATCCGGCGCGCGATCCGGGTGCTGTCGCTGCCGCATTCGGCGCGACGCTACCGGCGGGCGTGGGCGTGGCGGTGCCGATCTGGACCACCACGCCGTGGACACTGCCGGCGTCGCTGGCGGTGAGCCTGGGTGCGGAACTGGATTACGTGCTGGTCGAAGGCCCGGCCGATCGCGGCCAGCCGCGTTGGCTGGTGGTGGCAGAGGCCTTGGCGGCCAAGGCGCTGTCGCGCTACGGCGTGGACGAGGTGGTGGTGCAGGGTCGCGCCAAGGGCGCGGTGCTGGATCAGATGCTGCTGAATCACC
The DNA here is from genome assembly GCF_040202405.1 of Xanthomonas sp. WHRI 6106. Taxonomy (NCBI): domain Bacteria; kingdom Pseudomonadati; phylum Pseudomonadota; class Gammaproteobacteria; order Lysobacterales; family Lysobacteraceae; genus Xanthomonas; species Xanthomonas sp. WHRI 6106. The sequence continues at coordinate 275,641 of NZ_JBEGFC010000001.1, forward strand.
CGTTCTACGTCGAGCGCGAGATCCCGCTGCTGCTGGGTGACCATGTGTCGGCCGAGGACGGTACCGGCGCGGTGCACACCGCCCCAGGTCACGGCCAGGAGGACTACCAGGTCTCCAAGCAGTACGGGCTGCTGGAGCGCTACGGCGCTGCGCAGATCAATCCGGTGGACGGACGCGGCGTGTATCTGCCGTCGACCCCGCCGCTGGGCGACACCGCGCTGGCGGGGCTGCATATCTGGAAGGCCAACGAGGTCATCATCGACGCGCTGCGCGACACCGGCGTGCTGCTGGCGGCCAGCAAGATGGAGCACAGCTATCCGCACTGCTGGCGGCACAAAACGCCGATCGCGTTCCGTGCCACGCCGCAGTGGTTCTTTTCGATGGAGCAGGCCAACCTGCGCGCTGACGCGCTCAAGGCGATCCAACAGGTGACGTGGTACCCGGCCTGGGGCCAGGCGCGTATTGCCGGCATGGTCGAAGGACGTCCGGACTGGACCATCTCGCGCCAGCGCACCTGGGGCGTGCCGATCGCCCTGTTCGTGCATCGCGAAACCGGCGAGCCGCATCCACGCAGCACCGAATTGCTGGGGCAGGTGGCCGACCGGGTGGAGCAGGGCGGTGTGGACGTGTGGTACACGCTGGATGCCGCCGAGCTGCTGGGCGACGAGGCCGCCGACTACGACAAGATCACCGACATCCTGGATGTGTGGTTCGACTCGGGCGTGACCCACGAGGCGGTGCTGGTGGACCGCGGCCTGCCCACGCCGGCGGACCTGTATCTGGAAGGTTCCGATCAGCACCGTGGCTGGTTCCAGTCCTCGCTGCTGACCGGCGTGGCCATGAATAAGGCGGCGCCGTACAAGCAGTGCCTGACCCACGGCTTCACCGTGGACGAGCACGGCCGCAAGATGTCCAAGTCGCTGGGCAACGGCATCGAGCCGCAGGACATCATGAAGACGCTGGGCGCGGACATCCTGCGCCTGTGGATCGCCTCGGCCGACTACAGCAACGAGATGTCGCTGTCGCAGGAGATCCTCAAGCGCAATGCCGATGCATATCGCCGGCTGCGCAATACCGCGCGTTTCCTGCTGGGCAACCTGCATGGCTTCGACCCGCTGCAGCATCTAGTGGCGCTGGACGACATGGTGTTGCTGGACCGTTGGATCGTGCATCGCGCGCATGAGCTGCAGGAAAAGATCGTGGCCGCCTACGCGCGCTACGACTTCGCCGAAATCGTGCAGGCGCTGCTCAATTTCTGCAGCGTGGATCTGGGCTCCTTGTACCTGGACGTCACCAAGGACCGTCTGTACACGATGGCCGAAGAGTCGCGCGGCCGCCGGTCTGCGCAGAGTGCGATGTATCACGTGGCCGAAGCGTTCGTGCGCTGGGTCGCGCCGGTGCTCACCTTCACCGCTGAAGAGCTATGGGCATATCTGCCGGGCGAGCATGTCGGCAACGTGCTGTTCGCCACCTGGTATGACGGCCTGGCGCCGCTGCCGGCCGATGCCGCCTTGACCGGCGCGGACTTCGACAAGTTGCTGGCCCTGCGTGAGCAGGTGGCCAAGGTGCTGGAGCCGATGCGTGCAAACGGCGCGATTGGCGCGGCACTGGAGGCGGAGATCACCGTGGCTGCCGATGCGCAGACCGCCGCGCGCTGGCAGCCGTTGGCCGATGAACTGCGCTTTTTGTTCATCAGTGGCGATGTCACCGTGACAGCGGCCAGCACCGACGACATCTTCGTCAGCGCGCAGCCCACGACCAAGGCCAAGTGCGTGCGCTGCTGGCATCACCAGGCCAGCGTGGGCAGCGACCCGCGGCATCCCGAGCTGTGCAGCCGCTGCGTCAGCAATATCGAAGGCCCCGGCGAGGTGCGTCGCAGGTTCTAGCGGCGCGGGTCCTGATGTGTTGAGTGCTTCTCCCGTGAGTGGGAGTCCATTCCAATACCCTTCTCCCGCAAGCGGGAGTCCGTTCCAATATTCCTTTTCCCGCAAGCGGGAGTCCATTCCAATACCCTTCTCCCGCAAGCGGGAGAAGGTGGCGCGCAGCGCCGGATGAGGGCATGACTTCGCATCCGGCACTGCTTGCCGATTTGCCCGTCGGGCAGCTTCTTCCGAACCCGGAAGTAGCAACAGCTAAGGTGATTCGATGACCGCAAGACCCAAATCCTCTGCATTGATCTGGTTGCTGCTCTCGGCCGTGGTGATCGGGCTGGACCAGTGGAGCAAGGCCTGGGTGCTGTCCAGCCTGCCCGAGTACACCCCGGTGCCGGTCATCGAGGGTTTTTGGAACTGGTACCGCACCTATAACACGGGCGCGGCCTTCAGCTTTCTGAGCGATGCCGGCGGCTGGCAGCTGTGGTTCTTCACTGCGTTGGCGGTGGGTATCAGCGGCCTGCTGGCGTTCTGGCTGTCGCGCACCGCGCGCAACGAGTGGCGCAGCGCGCTGCCGTATGCGCTGGTGATCGGTGGGGCGATCGGCAACGTGATCGACCGGCTGATGCACGGCCATGTGGTCGATTTCATCCAGTGGTACATCGGCAGCCATACCTGGCCGTCGTTCAACATCGCCGATTCGGCGATCGTGGGGGGCGCGATCGGGATTGCCGTGTTCGGCCTGTTCGACAAGTCCGGCAAGCGGGAGCCGGGAATCGGGAATCGCCGCTGAAGTTCCCGCGGACCGGCGCTGCCCGGCTCCATTCCCCAATCGCCATTCCCGTAGAATGCACCGCATGGATGTCCTGCTCGCCAATCCCCGTGGTTTTTGTGCCGGCGTCGACCGCGCGATCGAGATCGTCAAGCGTGCGATCGAGACGCTGGGCGCCCCGATCTATGTGCGGCACGAGGTGGTGCACAACCGTTTCGTGGTTGACGACCTCAAGCAGCGCGGCGCGATCTTCGTCGAAGAGCTGGACGAGGTGCCCGACAACGCCACGGTGATCTTCAGTGCGCACGGCGTCTCACAGGCGGTGCGCCAGGAAGCCGAGCGCCGTGGGCTTAAAGTGTTCGATGCCACCTGCCCGCTGGTGACCAAGGTGCATTTCGAGGTGGCGCGGCACTGCCGGGCCGGCCGCGATGTGGTGCTGATCGGCCATGCCGGGCATCCGGAGGTGGAAGGCACGATGGGGCAGTGGAGCCGTGAGCGTGGCGCGGGCACGATCTATCTGGTCGAGGACATCGAGCAGGTGGCCACACTCCACATCAACCAGCCGGAAAACCTGGCCTACACCACCCAGACCACGCTGTCGGTGGACGACACCATGGGCATCATCGAGGCCCTGCGCGCACGCTACCCGGCGATGCAGGGGCCCAGGCACGACGACATCTGCTACGCCACCCAGAACCGCCAGGACGCCGTGCGCGATCTGGCGCGCCAGTGCGACCTGGTGCTGGTGGTCGGTTCGCCCAACAGTTCCAACTCCAACCGGCTGAGCGAGCTGGCCCGGCGCGATGGCGTGGAGTCGTACCTGATCGACAATGCCAGCGAGATCGACCCGGCCTGGGTCGTCGGCAAGCAGCATATCGGCCTGACTGCCGGTGCCTCCGCGCCACAGGTGCTGGTCGACGGCGTGCTGGCCCGGTTGCGCGAGCTCGGTGCGGCCGGCGTGTCCGAACTGGAAGGCGAGCCAGAATCGATGGTCTTTGCGCTGCCCAAGGAACTGCGGCTGCGCCTGGTCAGTTGAGCGCGGCGGAGGCCGGCGGCATCGATTGACCGGGCTGCGTCGTGCTCCTACAATGCACGGCTCGCCGGAATAGCTCAGTTGGTAGAGCGGCGCATTCGTAATGCGTAGGTCGTAGGTTCGATTCCTATTTCCGGCACCAACGCTTCAGCACTGGGTCGGCCCTTGGCCGGCCCAGTCGCGTTTTGGGAGGGCGCGCAACTGGATGCGTCTTTCAACGCCGCTTTTTTTGGCACGGTCGCAGCGCTTCAGTAACGGCCACGGCCGCCCACTGCACCCGCGCGCTGCGCTGCGACAACATGTCGCACACTTTTGCGCGCATTAATTGCGGCAGATCATTGCCAATGGGTTTCGTGCAGGTGCAGCAAAGATTAAAATTGGCGCGCTAACCCGTGTCTTCGGTCTGCGCGGGCCCGCCTTCACCAGGAAGGGCAGTGTCGGACATCTCCCTTGCGGAGCGACGAACGAGGCTGGCGTTCCTTCGCACTTGGATCGACCGATGATTCCGCTGAAACATCTCGGGCGTTTACTTCGTCCAGGCCTGGTGTTGCCGTTCCTGCTGCTGGCAGGCTGCAACTCGGCCATCCTCAATCCGAAAGGCCAGATCGGCCACGACGAGAAGCAACTGCTGATCACCTCGGTGGTGCTGATGCTGATCGTGGTCATCCCGGTGATCGTGATGACGATTGCGTTCGCCTGGAAGTATCGCGCGTCCAACACGAAGGCACGCTACGAGCCGGATTGGTCGCACTCCACCGCCATCGAAGTGGTGGTGTGGTCGATCCCGTGCGTGATCATTCTGGTGCTGGCGGTGCTGACCTGGCGCTCGTCGCACGCACTGGACCCGTACCGGCCGCTGGATTCGGACGTCAAGCCGATCACCATCGAAGCGGTGTCGCTGGACTGGAAGTGGATGTTCATCTACCCGGACCAGAACATCGCCACGGTCAACGAAATCGCCTTCCCGGTGCATACGCCGCTGAACTTCAAGATCACCTCCGACACGGTGATGAATTCGTTCTTCATCCCGCACCTGGGTACGATGATCTACGCGATGGCCGGCATGGAAACCAAGCTGCACCTGGTGGCCAACGAGCCGGGCGAATACTTCGGCCTGTCGACCAACTACAGCGGTCACGGCTTTTCGAAGATGAGCTTCAAGGCGCACGCCGTCGATCAGGCCGGCTTCGAGGCGTGGGTGGCCAAGGTCAAGGCCTCGCCGACCGCGTTGAATGCTGCCGAGTACCAGGTGCTGGCCGCCAATCGCAACGACAAGGAACAGTATCCGGTCACCTACTACTCGTCGGTGCAGGACGGCATGTTCCGCTCGCTGGTCGACAAATACATGAATGGTCCGGGCCACAGCAAGGGTCATGGCGACCATGAGGCATCGGCTGCAGAGCCGGTCGCCATGTGCACTTCTGGAGACAAGTGATGCTAGGCAAACTTACGATCGAGGCAGTTCCGTACCACGAGCCGATCATCATGGTCGCGCTGGGTGGTGCAGGGCTGCTCGGCCTGCTCATCGCGGGCGCCATCACCAAGTACAAGCTATGGGGCTACCTGTGGAAGGAGTGGTTCACCTCGGTGGATCACAAGCGCATCGGTGTGATGTACATCATCGTGGCGCTGGTCATGCTGCTGCGCGGCTTTGCCGACGCGGCCATGATGCGTACCCAGCAGGCGCTGGCAGGTAACGGCGGCGAAGGTGTGCTGCCGCCGCACCACTACGACCAGATCTTTACCGCGCATGGCGTGATCATGATCTTCTTCATGGCCATGCCGTTCATGACCGGCCTGTTGAACCTGATCGTGCCGCTGCAGATCGGCGCACGCGACGTGGCGTTCCCGTTCCTGAACTCGCTGAGCTTCTGGCTGTTCGTGGCCGGTGCGGCGCTGATCAACATTTCGCTGGGTGTCGGTGAATTCGCGCAGACCGGCTGGCTGGCGTATCCGCCATTGTCGGGGCTGGAATACAGTCCAGGGGTCGGTGTCGATTACTACATCTGGGCGTTGCAGGTGTCCGGGTTGGGCACGTTGCTGACCGGCATCAACTTCTTCGTGACGATCATGCGGATGCGTGCGCCGGGCATGACCCTGATGCGCATGCCGATCTTCACCTGGACCGCGCTGATCACCAACATCCTGATCATTGCCGCGTTCCCGATCCTGACCGTGGCGCTGGCGCTGCTGGGTGCCGACCGTTACCTGGGCACGCACTTCTTCACCAACGACGGTGGCGGCAACGCCATGATGTACGTCAACCTGATCTGGATCTGGGGTCACCCGGAGGTCTACATCCTGATCCTGCCGGCGTTCGGCATCTTCTCCGAGTTGATCGCCACCTATAGCCGCAAGCGGCTGTTCGGCTACACCTCGATGGTCTACGCCACCTCGTGCATCGGCGTGCTGTCGTTCGTGGTGTGGTTGCACCACTTCTTCACCATGGGCTCGGGTGCCAACGTCAATGCCTTCTTCGGCATCACGACGATGATCATCTCGATTCCGACCGGCGTGAAGATCTTCAACTGGCTGTTCACCATGTTCCGCGGTCGCGTGCACATGACTTCGCCGGTGCTGTGGACGATCGGCTTCATCATCACCTTCACCATCGGCGGCATGACCGGCGTGATGCTGGCGATTCCGGCCGTGGACTTCGTGCTGCACAACAGCCTGTTCCTGATCGCGCACTTCCATAACGTGATCATCGGTGGCGTGGTGTTCGGTTATCTTGCAGGTCTGACCTACTGGTTCCCGAAGGCGTTCGGCTTCAAGCTCAACGAGAAGATCGGCAAGGCGTCGTTCTGGTGCTGGATCATCGGTTTCTTCGTGGCCTTCATGCCGCTGTACGTGCTTGGCTTCATGGGCATGACCCGTCGCATGAACACCTACAACCACCCCGAGTGGGCACCGTGGCTGTATGTCGCCGCGGTGGGTGCTGCGATCATCGGCCTGGGTATCTTCCTGAACCTGGTGCAGATCGGCTACAGCGTGTGGAAGCGCAAGGAGCATATGGACTACACGGGCGATCCGTGGGATGGCCGCACGCTGGAATGGGCCACCTCCTCGCCGCCGCCGTTCTATAACTTCGCCGTGCTGCCGCATATCGACGACCGCGACCAGTTCTGGGCCGACAAGCAGAACGGCAAGGGCTGGGTGCGTCCGTCCAAGTACGAGCCGATCCACATGCCGCGTAACACCGGTGCAGGCGTCTATATCGGTGCCTTCAGTGTGCTGCTGGGTTTCGGCCTGATCTGGCACATCTGGTGGCTGGCCATCATCGGCCTGGTGGGCATGATCGGCAGCTTCATTGCACGCACCTTCGATGACGACATCGATTACTGGGTGCCGGCCGATGAAGTGGAGCGCATCGAAAACGCACGCTTTGCCCTGCTCGAACAGCAACAGGCGGCGCAGGCCGCGAAGGTGGTATGACCATGGCTTCCTCGACCACGCTTGACCACGCCGCCCACGCGGGCGGCCACGATCACGACCACGACGAGCATCACGACGGCGGTGGCAACACCGTCTTCGGGTTCTGGGTCTACCTGATGAGCGACTGCCTGCTGTTTGCGGGCCTGTTCGCCACCTATGCGGTGCTCTCGGGCGCCACGGTGGACGGGCCGACCGCCAAGGAGCTGTTCGACCTGAAGTTCGTGCTGGTGGAAACCTTCTTGCTGTTGTTCAGCAGCCTGAGCTTCGGCTTTGCGATGATCTCCGCGCACAAGCGCAGCATGACCGGCCTGTACGGCTGGCTGGGCGTCACCGCGCTGCTGGGTATCGGCTTCCTGTGCATGGAAGTGTGGGAGTTCAATCACCTGATCCATGAAGGTGCCGGCCCGGGTCGCAGTGCGTTCCTGTCCGCCTTCTTCACCCTGGTGGGCACGCACGGTCTGCACGTGGCCTCGGGTCTGTTGTGGATGGCGGTGCTGGTGATCCAGATCTCCAAGAACGGCCTGACTCCGCGCAACAGCACGCGTCTGGCCTGCCTGAGCCTGTTCTGGCACTTCCTGGACATCATCTGGATCGGTGTGTTCACCGTCGTCTATCTGTTGGGAGCGCTGTAATGGCCAATCACCACCACACCGATACCGCTGCCGATGCGCATGCCGGCGGCCTGAAGTCCTACCTGATCGGCTTCGTGATGGCCGTGATCCTCACTGTCATCCCGTTTGCGATGGTGATGAGCGGCGCCTTCTCCAAGGGCGTCACCATCGTCGTCATCTCGGTCATGGCCGCGGTGCAGATGCTGGTGCACATGGTGTACTTCCTGCATATGGACCGCACGCCCGAGCAGCGCTCCAACGTGCAGGTGGGCCTGTTCTCGCTGCTGATCATCGGCATCGTGATCGTCGGCTCGCTGTGGGTGCTGCACAACATGAACGTCAACATGATGCATTGAGACGGCACCACGCCGGATCGACGCACCGTTGAAGAAAAGGCCGCCAAGCGATTGGCGGTTTTTTTTATGCGTCAATCGCGCGCAACATGACCAATGGCATACGGGGAAGCACAGGCGGGCGCTTAGCATCGTGGGCTTGCCTGTTCCAGGTCCCTGCGGAGTTGCGATGAAGATGCCCACCCTGTTGTCCGTGTCGTTGCTGGCGGCACTGTCGTTGCCTGCGGCCGCGCAAACCGCACCGCCGCAGGACGTGCCGTTCGACGGCACCTTGAAGATCGACGTGGATGCCACCGATCTGGCGCACCGCGTCTTCAAGGTCAAGACCACCATGCCGGCCAAGCCCGGCCCGATGACGTTGCTGTACCCGCAATGGATTCCCGGCAACCACTCGCCGACCGGCCCGATCGACAAGCTGGCCGGTCTGGTGATCAAGGTCGATGGCAAGGTGGCGCCATGGACGCGCGACCAGTTCGATGTCTACGCGTTCAAGGTGGACGTGCCGCAGGGCGCCACCGAGCTGACCGCCGAGTTCAAGTTTCTCTCGCCGCAGGCTCCCACCCAGGGCCGGGTGATGATGACCCCGGAAATGCTCAACCTGCAGTGGAACACCACCGCGCTGTATCCGGCCGGTTATTTCGCACGCAACATCAAGGCGCAGGCCAGCGTCACCTTGCCGGCCGGCTGGAGCTATGCCACGGCGCTGGAAACCGACCGCCGCGTGGGCGACACGGTGACCTTCAAGCCGATCGATTTCGACGACCTGGTCGATTCGCCGATGTTCGCCGGCAAGTACTACAAGCGCGTGGAGCTGAGTACCGGCAAACAGCCGGTCTATCTCAATGTGTTTGCCGACGAAGCCAAGTCGCTGGAGGCCAAGCCCGAGCAGATCAAGGCGCATGCGGCGCTGGTGCAGCAGATGGACAAGCTCTATGGCGCGCGGCATTTCGATCATTACGAATTCCTGCTGGCGCTGACCAAAAAGCTGGGCGGCATCGGGCTGGAGCACCATCGCTCCAGCGAAAACAGCGGCGTGCCGACCTACTTCACCGAGTGGGACAAGAGCTGGACCGGGCGCGACCTGCTCGCGCACGAATTCAACCATTCCTGGAACGGCAAGTACCGCCGTGGCGCCGACCTGGCCACGCCCAATTTCAACGTGCCAATGGGCGACAGCCTGCTGTGGTTGTACGAAGGCCAGACCCAGTTCTGGGGCGAAGTGATGGCTGCGCGGTCCGGCCTGTGGACGCAGGACCAGGCGCGCGACATGCTGGCCGGCGTGGCGGCCCAGTACGAGCGTGGTCGCCCCGGCATGGCCTGGCGCACGGTGCAGGACACCACCAACGATCCGACCATGTCGATGCGCCGCCCGAAGGCGTACCGCAACTATCAGATGAGCGAGGATTACTATTCCGGCGGCCAGATGATGTGGCTGGAGGTGGACAGCAAGCTGCGCGCGCTGACCAACAACAAGCGCTCCATCGACGACTTCGGCAAGGCGTTCTTCGGCATGAAGAACGGCGATTGGGACGTCAACCCGTACACCTTCGACGATATCGTGAGCACGCTCAACGGCGTTGCACCATACGACTGGGCGAGTCTGTTGCGCGAGCGCATGGACGGACACGGCTCGTTGAATGGCGGCATCGAGGCCAATGGCTGGAAGCTGGTCTACACCGAGGAGCCGAACCTGGCGACCAAGGCCGACGAGAGCGACGACAAGGACGTCAGCCTGACCTATTCGCTTGGCCTGTCCTTGAAAGCCTCGGGTGATATCAGCGATGTGCTGTGGGACGGCCCTGCGTTCAATGCGGGCCTGATTACCGGCAATACCATCGTGGCGGTGAATGGCCGCGCTTTCAGCGCAGACGTGATCAAGGACGCCATCAAGGCGGCCAAGGGCACCACCACGCCGATCGAACTGCTGGTCAAGCGCCTGGACCGCTATGACACCGTGCGCCTCGATTATCACGGCGGGCTGTTGTACCCGCATCTGGAACGCATCGCCGGCAAGCCGGATCGCCTGAGCGAGTTGTACAAGCCACGCTAAGTCATGCACTCCCACGGCGTTCCGCACCGTGGGAGTAGTGGAGCCGAAGCTGCCTGACTGCTCGTACCGGTCAGGCAGCTTTTTTGCATTGATGCGTCGATGTGATCCGAGATGGACAGCAGCCGAGCACATGGCCATCGTCTGCGCGCACGTCATTGCATAGCGCACCAGGCCGTCTTTGACTTTGACGATCCCCGATCCCCGATCCCCGATCCCCGATCCCCGATCCCCGATCCCCGATCCCCGACTCCCGACTCCCGACTCCCGAATCCCGAATCCCGAATCCCGAATCCCGAATCCCGCAAAGCTCGCGTCGCGCACACTGAGACCGTCAGCCACTATCCTGCTGCTTCAATAACGATGGGCAAGAGCGATGGCGAAGGCGAAGACGGCCTATGTCTGCGGCGAGTGTGGCGCCGAGTACACCAAGTGGCAGGGGCAGTGCACCGAATGCGGTGTCTGGAACACGCTGAGCGAAATCGTGCTCGAAAGCGCCACGCCGGGCGGCAAGGCATCGCCAGCGGCATCGCGGCGTAGCGGCTGGGCCGGCAAGGCCGAAGCGCCCAAAATCATGGCACTCAAGGATGTGCAGCAGACCGAGCAGGCGCGCGTGTCCACCGGCATTGGCGAGTTCGACCGGGTGTTGGGCGGCGGGTTGGTCGAGGGCGCAGTGGTACTGATCGGCGGCGACCCGGGCATCGGCAAGTCGACGCTGCTGCTGCAGGCTCTGGCGAGCATGGCCTCCACGTTGCCGGTGTTGTATGTGACCGGCGAAGAATCGCTGGCCCAGGTGGCAGGGCGCGCGGTGCGCCTGGACCTGCCGCTGGAAGGCCTGAACGCCCTGGCCGAAACCGGCATCGAAAACATCCTGCAGCATGCCAGCGTGGCGCGGCCGAAGCTGATCGTGGCCGATTCGGTTCAAACCTTGTGGACCGAGTCGTTGACCGCAGCGCCGGGCTCGGTGAGCCAGGTACGCGAGAGCGCGGCGCGGCTGGTGCGCTTCGCCAAGGAGACCGGCACCGCCGTGTTCCTGGTGGGCCATGTCACCAAGGAGGGCGGCATTGCCGGCCCGCGCGTACTCGAGCACATGGTTGATGCGGTGCTGTATTTCGAAGGCGAGAGCGGCAGCCGGTTCCGCTTGTTGCGCGCGTTCAAGAACCGCTTCGGTGCGGTGAACGAGCTGGGCGTGTTCGCGATGGGCGAGAAGGGCCTCAAGGAGGTCTCCAACCCGTCGGCGATTTTCCTGTCCGGCGGCAGTACCCAGCAGCCGGGCAGTTGCGTGATGGTCACCCGCGAAGGCACCCGGCCGTTGATGGTGGAAGTGCAGGCGCTGGTGGATGCATCCCCCTTGTCCAATCCGCGGCGGGTCGCCGTGGGGCTGGAGCAGAACCGCCTGGCGATGTTGCTGGCAGTGCTGCATCGGCACGGCGGCATCGTGGTGGGCGATCAGGACGTATTCGTCAACGTGGTGGGCGGCATTCGCGTGCAGGAAACCGCGGCCGACCTGCCGGTGCTGCTGGCGGTGCTGTCCTCGTTGCGCGACCGGCCGTTGTCCGAGAAGACCATTGCCTTTGGCGAAGTGGGCCTGTCCGGCGAGATCCGCCCGGTGCCCAATGGCGAGGACCGGTTGAAGGAGGCCGCCACCCATGGCTTCAAGCGCGCAATCGTGCCCCGGGCCAACGCGCCCAAGACTGCCAGCATCAAGGGCATGGAGATCGTCGCGGTGGAGCGGCTGAGCCAGGCGCTGGAAGCGGCGGCAGAGTAGCGGCATTCCCGCCTGATTCGTGCGGGCAGCCTGCACGAGGACAACCCGGTCGGCCCGTTGCCGGGCGGGGCTCCGCGAACAGTTGCAGCAGGCGGTTGCGCTGTCGCCTGACACCGGACGCCTTACGAGTCCAGCCTGCCGGACAGTGCGCCGTCCCGGCAGAAACGGCCTCTACCGAGGCTGCGACCGTCTGTCGGCTGGCCCGGTGTCATCTGCATCTGTGGAGACAGAAACCGTTTTCACCCGATGTGCGCTATGGCAACATGCGCGGCCGCTGCAGTGAGCAGCGGATCACAAACACCGCTGACTGCCCGAACTGGAGAAACACAATGGAATGGATGTTGTTGCCGCTCAAGCGCTATGCCGACTTCGAAGGGCGTTCGCGTCGCAAGGAATATTGGATGTTCATGCTGTTGCAGGCGATCATCCTGGTCGTCTTGACCATCATGTTCGGTATTGCGGCAGCGGTCATGGGCGGCGACGGCAACCCCGGCCCGCTGGCGTGGCTGGTGTTCGCCATCATGATGATCGTGGTATTGGCGATGATGGTGCCGAGCATCGCGGTGACGGTGCGTCGCCTGCATGACCAGGACAAGTCGGGCTGGTTCTATCTGATCAGCTTCGTGCCGTACGTCGGCGGTCTTGTCGTGCTGGTCTTCATGTGCCTGGAAGGCACGCCCGGCCCGAATCAGTACGGCGAAAACCCGAAGCTGTAAGCAGCTGGTTCAAGCGTGATCGAGCGATGGCGCAGGCATCCCCTGCGCCATCGTCGTTTACGCGGCCGGTTGTCTACGGCGCGGCGCATGGCATGAGGCACGAACTCATCGGCAGCTTGCTCAGCAGGCAGCCGAATGATGCGCAGTGGTTGCACTCAGGCTCTTACCTGGCAAAAGCGGATCCTTGTCTGATGAGGCAAGTTCCAGCTTGTATCCGTGCGAATACACGGTCCGGATACGTACCGCACCACTGTGATTGCACAGCTGCAGTTTCTTGCGCAGCTTGTAGATGTGCTGCTCCATCGTGCGGTCGGTGAATTCGGTGTGGCTACCCCAGACCGCCTTGGCCAACTGGCAGCGGCGGAAGCACACGCCAGGGCTGGAGAACAGGAGCCAGGCAATCGAAAATTCGCGCGAGGTCAGCACGATCGGCTTGCCATGCAGGTAGACGGTGTTTTCCTCGCGCACGAGTTGGTACGGGCCGACACTCAGGTGCTGGGCTTCCTGGCAGGCCTGGGGCGCCGGGCTGACCGCCAACGCCGCACGCACTTGCAGCTCGTGCGAGTTGAATGGGAGCGCTAACACTTCCTGTGCGCCGGACTGGTACCAGGCCAGGATGTCGTTCGGGCAGTCGAACCGCCCCAGCACGATCAGTGGCGTGGGATGGCCGCTGTGGCAGCGCTGCCAGGCCAGCACCGAGCTGTCGTCCGAGGTCACGCAAGTGGCGTCGAAGATCAGCAGCTCGCAGGGCGAATGCCGCAGCGTCCGCAAGAGTTCCAGTTCATCGGAAAACACCGCAACGTGGGGAGTCAGCGGGGCAAGGCTCGCATTGACCTGCGAGGCCAGGCGCGCGTCCTGCGTCAACAGGAAAGCCGATCCCTGCTTCCCGGAGGCGTTGCCGTGCATCAGCCGGCCTTCCCGTGCTGGCACGCAGACAGGCCATGCATTGGATGCCGGCAATGGGCGGTTGGCACCATGTTGAAACCCACATCTCTGGATAAGTGCATCGCCATACCATCGGGCTGCCGGGGGAAGGGTCTGACCGAGGTCGGACGAATGGTATGTACCATTCCAAGGGCAGAAAGTTTCACTGCTGCGCACTTTTCTTCGGGTTCGGGTAGCCGCGCTTTAGCTTGCGCTCATGTATGCGCAATGCAGCTCTTACGCACAGGGCATGCGCGACACGGAAGACGCATAGCGCGCAGTTGGCAGCGCAATCCTGGCGGCTCCAGCTGTGCAGGTGGCTGGGCGCAGCCATGGAATTGGTCATGAGAGGTCTAGACCAGGGTATTGCGATTAGGACACTCGCGCATCGCACTTGGAATAGGTTCGCGGGGTCGGTAACCAGAAAGTGACTTCGGTTATGAGTGGCCGACGCGCGTGCGTTGAATGCTCTGGATCATCACACGTGCCGATGCGATGCGACAGCTAACCGCCCAAAATCCATATCGAGGTGATGTGTTGGCAGACGTTGTGCAACGAGCGCGCAGGAAGTGCCGCCAACGTGTCTTCGATACACGCTCGAATCGGTTGCAATGTCCTGCGCTAGACATTCTCTGGCGTACGCAAACTGTAGCGGCGCTTATGCAAAACGCACGGCAGCGCCGGTGGTGGACAGAGTGAGATTTTTTGATTTTTGCGGTGCTCCCAGGTGAGAAATTCCATTGGATCCGCTGCATACAATCGTTTGCGCCAGCGAGAGCGGCGCGCTGTTGTCATTTGCTCATCCCCCTATGAGAGAGCCCGGCATGATCCTTTCCACCTACTTCGCAGCGATTTCTGCCTTGTCGTACGCAGATCGTCTTCCTACCTATACAAGCAGGATGCTGGTTGGTGCCTGGCCGCAAGGTCTGCAACATCTTCAACAACGCCGTGATGGACAGGCCGCGCCCGAGGGAACCGACGATGAGGTCGCCCTGCTCGGTGCCAGCGGCGATGCGTTGTTGATCCTGGAGTACCAGGAAGAGGCCGAAGATGCCTACCGCCACGCACTGAAGGCAATGCGTGGCCATCAGCGGCAACTGCGGCTGCTCTCCTGCCGCAATACCGCGTGGTTGATGCTCAGCCAGCGCCGACTCAGCGCTGCATTGAACTGCTTCGCGCAGCTGGCGATGGATCGCGATACCCCCGCCTGCCTGGGCGGCGAGAGCCTGCTGGGCAAGGCGCTGACCCATTTCCACCTTGGCCAGAGCACGCTGGCACTGCAGACCCTGGAGCGGGCGCACGAGGTGCTGGCGGAGCTGGAAAGCGGAGCCTCGGACTGGCTGCGGATCACCACCGCGTTGCGGCTGGACATGATTGCGCAGTTGCGCATCCGCCGTGCCGACCGCATGAGCGACCACGTGTTCTGGCAGGCCACGCTGCGCCAGGACGATGCCGCGCATGCGTTCGAGCCCAGCGAACTGCGGGCCTGCATTGCCGATCTTGCCGAGAGCATGCCGGTGCTTGCGCAGCGCATGCGGCATGTCCGCAACCTGCTGCGGATTGCCGGCGGCGACACGTTCGGTTTCGACGCCCAGATCGATGCATTGCCGGCGGCGGCGAACGGCTGCCCGCCGTGCGCACGACAGGATGCGCAGGTGGAGCTGGCGCTGGCGGCGCTGGCGGTGGGCCGGGCCGATCTGGCCGAGCGTGCGCTGGCCGGCGCCGGGCGGCATCACGCGCCACGCTGGAATCTGGAGTACGAGTATTGCCAGGCCAAGATCAGCCAGGCGCTGGGTCGTACCGAACAGGCCTTGCTGCTGTACAACCGCTACGCGCTGGGTGCGGTGCAATGCCTGCGCAGCGAAGTGCAGGCGCCGCGGCTGCTGGAAAGCGGCACGCCTGCGCATGTGAGCGACGACATCTCCGCGCGGTTGCCGGCCAAGTACCGGCGCGCGTATAGCTACATGATCACCAACGCGCACCGCTCGGATCTGTCGATCAATGAAGTCGCCGCGCAGATCGGGGTGACCGGGCGCGCGCTGCAGCAGGCGTTCAAGTCGGCCACCGGGCTGTCGCCGACCCAGGTCCTGCGGCGTTACCGCATGCAGAGCATCCGCGACGAACTGCTGGCCGACGGCGGATGCGGCAGTGTGCTGCAGGCGGCCAGCCGCTGGGGCGTTGGCAGTCGTTCAGCGCTGGCCAAGGGGTACCGCCAGCACTTCAACGAGGCGCCGATGGAAACCTTGCAGCGCTAGTCGAGCCGGCCGCGGCCCGGTGCGCATGCCGGGCCGTGGCGCGTCGTTTTCGATGACCGGAGACAGGCGCCGTTGGCTGTACGCACGGTAGGGCAGGAGCCGAAGTGAGACGTGCGTACAAGATGGCCAGCGGCTATCCTTGCCGGCTCGCACTGCCATCAGGAGGCGCGTCCGAGGACGGGCGTGGCCGCCAAGGAAACGACGACGATCATGCAAGATCCCATCTCCGAGGCGACGGACGCCTCACAGATCCGCCGCGCCGGCGTCGATCTCAATGGACTGATGTCCGTCCTCAGCAAGCATCTGTATTCCACGCCGGTGGTCGCGCTGCGCGAGCTGGTGCAGAACGCGCACGATTCGATTCTGCGCCGCCGCCTGGAGCAGCCTGATTGGCATGGCGAGTCGCGTATCCATGTGCAGGCCGATCCGGCGCAGGGCATCGTGCGCATCATCGATACCGGTGCCGGGCTCACCCAGCAGGAAATCCACGACTATCTGGCCACCGTCGGGGTGGGATACACCCGCGGGCTGCGTCAGGGCGGGCATGAAGACAGCGGTTTGATCGGCATGTTCGGGCTGGGGTTCTTGTCTGCCTTCGTGCTGGCACGGCGCGTCACCGTGCGCACCACCTCCTACCAGAGCCCGACGTTGGGCCATTGCTACATCTCCAGCAATGCCGAGCACTACACGGTGAGCCCGATTCCGGCGCGTGCCCAGGTGGGCACCGAGGTGGTGCTGGAACTGCATGAGCAATATCTGCCATTGGCGCTGCAGGGGCGGCTGCACGAGATCCTGTCGCGTTACTGCGCATTGCTGCGCGAGCCGATCTGGGTCGGCGCCGATGCGCAGCCGATCAATCCCGAGCCGCCGCCGTGGCGCACGCACGATGCGGTGCCGCTGCATCCGGTGCAGGCGTGGCGCCGGCAACGCGAGTTCGCGGCACGCTTCGAGCGCAACTTCGAACCGCTCTGCTGCATGCCGGTACGTGCCGACGATGGCAGCGATGCGGTGGGCCTGCTGTGGGTGCAGGACGGCGCAACCTATGGCACCAGCGACAACCGCAATCTGTCGGTGTTTTTGCGTGGCATGTTGCTGGACGACAATGCGCGCGAACTGCTGCCACCGTGGGCGGGCTTCATCGGCGGGGTGATCGAATCCAACCGCCTGACCCCGACCGCAAGCCGCGAGGATCTGCAGCGCGACACGGTTTACAGCGCGGTGCAGCATGCCTTGTCCGAGGCGCTGGTGCAGGGGCTGGCGGAGGTGGCGCGCCAGCAACCGGAGGCGTGGCGCCGCATCCTGTTGCGGCACAACGAAGCATTGCTAGGCGCGGCGCTGTGCGATGAGCGCCTGTTCGAACTGCTGCTGGAACACGTGCGCGTACCCACCTCGCAGGGCGACCTGCCGGCGCAGCAGTTGCCGGCGCGTGGCGCGGTGCATGTGATCCTCGACAGCGACGGCGGTTTCGAGGAAATGTTGTTCCGTGCGATGGGCGTGCCGGTGGCCTATGGAAACCGCTATGCGGTGGTGCCGTTCCTGCGTCGCTGGGCGCAGGCCAAGGGCGTGCGGCTGGTCGAACTGGGCACCGAGCACGGCAACCGCCAACTGTTCCATCTGGACACGTTGCCGGCCGACGAACTGGCGTGGCTGGAACAGCACCTGGGCGATGGCGAAGCCCTGGTGCCGGCGCGCTTCAGCCCCGAAGAACTGCCGCTGGTGGTGGTGCCCGACCGCGAGGCCGAGCTCAAACGCCGGCTGGAGCAGGACGAAAACGACAAGCGGGTGTCCACCGCCGCATTGCGGCTGGCGCGCCAGTTCACCGCGCGCATCGAAGCACGTCAGACCCAGCGGCTGTATCTCAATCTGGACAACCCGGCGTTGCAGGCATTGCTGGCCGCGCAGCGCGCCGGCAACCCCCAGGCAGCGGTTGCCGCGCGTCTGCTGCGCTCGCTCAAAGTGATCGTGTCGGCACAGGGGCGCACGCAGCCGCCGCCCGGCGGCAGCGCGTCGGGCGGTCCGGATCTCAACCAGGCGTTCGGCGATCTTGCCGGGGCCGTGACGCAATTGCTGGCGCGCTGAGCGCCGCACTGAAGGACGCACGCGATGGAAATCTGGAACTGGGTGGAAAAGCTGCAGGACGACCTGGGCGACGCCGGGCAGCCGCAGAACGCGCAGCTGCTGACGCGCCTGACCGACCATATCTGCGATCTGCAAATCGAGCGCGCCGAGGCCCTGTTGCCCGAGGCGCGTGCGCTGGGCAAGACGCTCGCCAACCCGTGGCTGGAGGTGTTCGTCGGCCACTGGGAGATGCGCAACCGGGTCGGCAATCTGTGCGAGGGCGAGCGTGCGCTGGGCGATGCGGTGGCCTTGTTCGAGCGGGCGCACCGTGCCGATGCAGTGGAGTGCCCGCAATCGGTGTGCGTGACGCAGGACCTGGCGGCGTGCTACGCCAATATCGATGGCCCCGGCTGGGTGCAGGAGCGTATCGAGGTCTGCGACGAAACCCTGGGCCGCATCGACCCGAGCTGGTCGTGCTATCAGTGCCTGAGCTGCGAAAAGGCCGATGCCCTGCTCGACGACGGTCGTGGCGACGCTGCACTGGCGTACCTGGATCAACAATCGCAGGCCATCGTTGCGCACAGCGGCGAGATCTTTGATGGCGTGCCGGACATGCGCATCTCGATCCTGCTGTCGCTGGGGCGTGCAGACGAGGCGCTGGCTCTGATCGAACAACGCGAACGCGACGCGGCGCGCGAAGGCGCGGAGTGGGCCAATTGCAGTCAGCCACGTCGCTTGCAGAAGGCGCGCGCGCTGGCCATGTTGCATCGCGATGACGAAGCGATGGAGTCGCTGCTGCCGTGGCGCGAGGTGGCGCCGCGGTATCGCCTGCACTGGCTGCGCGCGGTGGCGGTGCTGGTCGCGCGCGCGCCTGCACGCAACACCTGGGATCTGGGCAGCCGCCTGCAGCTGATGCTCGATCATTACGCGCAGGTCGGCGCCCATCGCATTCTGATCGAGGCGGCCGAGCTGGCGATCGACCTGGCACTGCAGCGCGGCGCGGTGTGGACCGCGCGCCGGCATCTGGTCCTGGCACGCACGCATGCGTCCAAGCTGCGCCAGGACCGTGGCGCGACGCAGGCGCTGGATGGCTGGGCCGCGCGTATCGAGGCGGCCTCCACCGGCGAGGCGCCACCGGTGCCAGCCGCACAGTTGCTGGCGTGGTTGAACGCGCAGGGCGACGAGGTGGTGCGTAACCCGGAGCGTGAAGCGCAATGGCTGTTGCAGGCGGCCGACGAGCGCCCCGACGACGCCGAGTTGGTCGACACCGCGGCATCGGCGCTGAGCGCCTGCGCGGCGGACGAGCAGGCCATCGCGCTGCTGTGGTCTTTCGTGCAGCGGCATGCCGACCACGAAACCAGTCCGACCTTCCGCCTGATGAATTTATTGCTGGGCCGTGGCGACGATGCCGGTGTGCGCCGCCTGGCGCTGCTGTATCGCCCGCAGGTGCCGGTGGTGGCGTTGTGGTGCGAGGCGCAACTGGCCCAGCGGCTGGCCGACTGGCCGGCGCTGGAGCAGGCCTGCACGGCGCTGCTGGAACTTTCCCCGGGCTCGCATGGCGCGCGCGGATTGCTGGCGCGCATGTATCTCACCATCGGCCGTTTTACCGAGGCGGCCGCGGTGTATCGCCAGTTGATCGCGCTGATGGAGGAGCCACGTTCGGCGTACTGGGACCACATGACCGCGGCCAGCGCCGCGCAGGACTGGGACGCGGTGCGGGCCTCGGCAGCGGCGATCGGCATGGAACTGAGCAGCACCAGCGGGGTGGTCGAGGAAGACTGGGGCTGGGTGATCGTGCGTTGCGTCGACGATGGCGAAGTGGCCGAGTACTACGCGCGCCGCACCGGTCCGGTGACGGCGCGCATCATCGAAAACGCGCCCGCGCACCGCCGCCAGCATGTGGGCGATTGGGTCGTGTTCGATGCCGAGTTGCTGTACCCGGCGCCGGACGACGACGCCGAGCGCGAGCGCTTCGTGCCGACCTATGCGCAGGTGCACGTGCTGCAGACCGGCGGCTACGGCAGCAGCTGGCTGGTGGATGGTGTGGACCCGGGAGAAGAGGTGGTCGAGGCCTTGCGTGCCGACCTGGAGATGCGTGGATGGAAGCTGTGGCGGCATAGCCGCGCGGACTACCGCGTGGTCGACCCGGAACACCCGGAGGCGTTCGATCCGGAGGACCCCACCTCGGGTCTGCCGGGAGTGTTGTTCACGGTGGCGCTTCCGGAAAACGTCTCGCCGCAGGAATTGCATCGCGTCTTGCGGTGTACGACCTCGCGCTGGTCGCACCCGATGTGCTGGCTGCGCCTGGCCGAGGCCTGCGATCAGGATCCGCGCCCGCATCTGGATGCGGTGGAGCGCTACGGGCTGTAGGGCAGCCGGTGGGTCACACGCTGCGCTGGCTGCGAGGCTGCCGCATCCAGCGGCACCCTTGCAGCATGCCGACGATCAACTGCGCTTGCCGTAGCGCTCCAGCCAGTGCGCGCAGGAGGCCGGCAGCACCCACGACGGGCGTACCTGGCCCAGTGCCAGTGCCGCCGGAGACGGCCACTGCGGGTTGGCCAGGTGCGCACGGCCGATCATCACCAGCGCCATCTGCCCGTCGGCCGCCACCTGGTCTGCTTCGTGCGGGTCCTGGACGAGGCAACCGGCAACTACGCCTCGCGGCCGTCGACTTCGGGAACGCGCCGATGCGAAGGACGGATGCAGGGTGGTGCCGTTCGCACCGATGCAGCAGGACAGAGGCACGCCGCCGTCGCGGCGGCCCGCTCCGGACGTCATCGATGCGCCGCGCGGGCGTTGTCTGCAGGCGTGGCCCGGCGCACGTTCGATGGTGGCGCTGCAATGTCAAACTGCCGCGGTGGCGTCCTCTGACCGCTACAGATTTGCGTGCTGGTTGCCGAATCTGAATTGCTTTACTCTGCTGCGCATCGGCGTGGGGGCGCCGCGTCGGACAGGGCGCAGTCCAGCCCGCATGCCCAGCCTCTCTACTTTTACTTGGCGGGTGATCTCATGGTGGCACTGCAGCAGCGCTCGATCGACGCGATTCGTGACCAGGAAGCCGCGTTGCTGGCCGCCTGGCTGGGGTCGGGCCTTGGCAACGATGCGCGCATCTCGCGGCAGGATCTGCAGGCCCAGGGCGCGGACTTCCTGCGCTTGCTGGTCGCCTCGCTGAAGGACGACGGCAGCAGTCTCGACAGCGCCGAGTGGAGCGAAGTGCGGCGCTTCCTGGAGACGCTTTCGCGCGATCGCGCCACGCGCGGCTTCGATTCGCAGGAAACCGCCAACTTCATTTTCTCGCTCAAACGCGTGCTGTTCGAACTGGTGCAGCGCCAATACGCCAGCACGCCGGATGACCTCGGGCAGCAGCTGTGGGCGCTGTCCGAACTGCTCGACCGCCTGGGTCTGTACACCGTCAAGGCGTTCCAGAAGACCCGCGAAGACATCATCGTGCGGCAGCAGGAAGAGATGCTGGAGCTGTCCACGCCGGTGGTGAAACTGTGGGAGGGCGTGCTGGCGCTGCCGATGATCGGCACGCTGGATTCGCAACGTACCCAGGTGGTGATGGAATCGCTGTTGCAGCGCATCGTCGACACCGGTTCGGAAATCGCCATCATCGACATCACAGGCGTGCCCACCGTGGACACGCTGGTGGCGCAGCATCTGCTCAAGACCGTCACCGCGATCCGGTTGATGGGCGCCGATGCCATCATCAGCGGCGTGCGCCCGCAGATTGCGCAGACCATCGTGCATCTGGGGCTGGATCTGCAGGGCATCGTGACCAAGGCCAACCTGGCCGACGCGTTGGCGCTGGCGCTCAAGCGCACCGGCCTGACCGTCAGCAGGGCAGACTGACATGGAGCGCATCCCGATCCTGCGGATGGGCAACCTGTTGCTGGTCACCATCCAGGTGGACATGCATGACCAGCTCGCGCTGCAACTGCAGGAAGACCTGTCGGAAAAGATCAGCGCCACCTCGGCGCGTGGCGTGCTGATCGACATCTCCGCGCTGGATATCGTCGATTCGTTCATCGGCCGCATGATCAGCACCATCTCCGGGCTGGCCGCGCTGATGGGCGCCAGGACCGTGGTGGTCGGCATGCAGCCGGCGGTGGCGATCACCCTGGTCGAGCTGGGCCTGACCCTGCCTTCGGTGCGCACCGCGCTCGATGTCGAACGCGGCATGCGGCTGCTGCAACAACCCAACGCATCGTCATGAGCGCCGGCTCGCAACCGGTGCGCACCGAGCAGGATGTGGTGCTGGCGCGGCAGACCGTGCGCAAGCTGGTGGTGCAGTGCGGCCTGCGCTTGGTCGACCAGACCAAGCTGGTCACCGCCGCCAGCGAGCTGGCGCGCAATACGGTGATCTATGGCGGCGGCGGCGACATGGACTGGGCGGTGGTGGAAAGCGGCATCCGCAAGGGCGTGCAGCTGACCTTCCGCGACGACGGCCCGGGCATCCCCGATCTGGAACTTGCGCTCACCGACGGCTGGACCTCCGGCAGCGGGCTGGGCCTGGGCCTGTCCGGCAGCCGGCGGCTAGTGGACGACTTCGTGCTGGACAGCGCTGCGGGGAAGGGCACGCGCATCACCATCACCAAATGGAAGTGAATGTTGCCGGTGCGCTCACCCAGGTCATCCGTGTCGAGGAAGTGACCCAGGTGGGGCAGGTGCGCCGCGATGCGGTGGCGCTTGCCCAGGCCAGCGGATTCGACCAGGACGCCTGCGGACGTGTTGCGCTGGTCGCCACCGAGCTGTGCACCAACCTGCTCAATCACGGCGGCGGCGGGCAACTGCACCTGTGCACCGTGGCCGGGCGCGGTGGCCTCGGCGTGGAGCTGTGTTCGATCGACTGGGGCCCGGGCTTCGTGCTCGCCGATTGTCTGCCGGACGGCTATTCCACCGGCAGCACACCGGGCAACGGCCTGGGTGCGGTGCAGCGGCATGCCGCGGTGCTGGACGCGTATTCGGACGCCACCGGCGCGGTGGTGCTGGCGCGGGTGTATGCCGATGCGCAGGCCACGCCCGACCTGCCGTATGGCGCGATCCGGCTCCCGCTGCACACCGAAGTGGTGTGCGGCGATGGCTGGCACCTGGGCGTCGATGGGTCACGTGTGACGGTCACCATGATCGATGGTCTGGGCCATGGGCCGGGCGCGGTCGATGCCGCCGATGCCGGCATCCGGGTGGCGGCGACGGCCAGCGGTGAGCCTGGCGAGCGCATCGCGCGACTGCATGCGGGCATGTGCGGCACCCGTGGCGGTGCGGCGGCGGTCATGCAGTTCGACGGCAGCAGCGGGCAGGTGCGCTTTGCCGGCGTCGGTAATCTCGGTGCGGCGCTCTGCGATGGCGATGGCGCGCGCGGCATGCCCTCGCATCCGGGCATCGTGGGGGTGCAATTTCGCAAGGCGCAGCCGTTCGATTTTCCGCAGGCCGCCGGCAAGTTGCTGGTGATGCACAGCGACGGCCTGCAATCGCGCTGGAACCTGCGCGACCACCCTGCGCTGTTGTCGCGCCATCCACGCATCATCGCCGCCGTGCTGTTGCGCGACTACGCGCGCGGCCGCGACGATGCCTGCGTCTTCGTCATGCGCCTGGGAGGCATGCAATGAATTCATCCGATGCGGCATCGGGCCACGCGGCTGACACCGAACTTGCCACCTTGCGCCAGCAGAACCAGGCCTTGCGCGAGGAGCTGGAAGAAACCAACCAGGGCGTGCTGGCCCTGTATGCCGAGCTCGATCAGCAGGCCGAGCAGCTGCGCGAGGTGTCCGAGCTAAAGAGCCGGTTCCTGTCGTACATGAGCCACGAATTCCGCACCCCGCTGGGCTCGATCCTGAGCATCACGCGGCTGCTGGAAGATGGCATGGACGGCCCGCTCAACGACGAACAACTCAAGCAGGTGCGCTTTGTCAGCGCGTCGGCGCGCGAGCTCACCGAGATGGTGGACGACCTGCTGGACCTGGCCAAGATCGAGGCCGGCCGCATCACCATTTCGCCGGGTTGGTTCGACCTGATGGACCTGTTCGCCGCGCTGCGCGGCATGTTTCGCCCGCTCACCGATGTCGGCACCACCACGCTGATCTTCGAAGATCCGCCGGTGCTGCCGATGCTCTATACCGACGACAAGAAGCTGGCGCAGATCCTGCGCAACTTCATTTCCAATGCGCTCAAGTTCACCCCGCAAGGCCACGTGCGCGTGCTGGCGCAGCTGGAAGGCGACAGCCACGTGCGCTTCAGCGTGCAGGACACCGGTATCGGCATTGCGCCCGAGCTTCACGATGCGTTGTTCGAGGATTTTGTACAGGTGGACTCGCCGCTGCAGAAGCGCCTGACCGGGACGGGGCTGGGGCTGTCGATCTGCAAGCGCTTCGCCGAGCTGCTGGGCGGCCGGGTGGGCATCAACAGCGTGGTCGGGCAGGGCTCGGAATTTTTCGTGGTGTTGCCGGTGACGCTGGCAGCGGAGAACGCAACGTGAGCAGCAGGCAGCACATTCTGGTCGTCGACGACAACGCGGTGACGCGGTATTCGGTGCGGCGCGTGCTCGAACACCATCGGTTCGTGGTCGAGGAGGCCGGCACCGGCGCCGAGGGTCTGGCCAAGCTGGCCGCGCAGTCGTTTGCCGGCGTGGTGCTGGACGTCAACCTTCCGGACATGAGCGGCTTCGACATCGTGCGCACCTTGCGCGCCGAGCCACGCACCGCGTTGCTGCCGGTGGTGCATGTGTCGGCCGCCTCGATCGCCACCGGCGACATGATCACCGGCCTGGATGCAGGTGCCGATGCGTACCTGATCCATCCGGTCGACCCCAACGTGCTGGTCGCCACCTTGCGTACGTTGTTGCGCGCGCGCAACGCCGAGGAGGCACTGCGGGTCAGCGAGGCACGCTTTCGCGAGATGTTCGAACACATCAGCGCGCCGATTGCGGTGGTCGATGCCAACCTGCAGACACACGAACTCAATGCGGCCTTCCAGCGCCTGATCGGCAGCGCCACGCCGGGCGAGGCGATTCGCGCGGCCGGGCTGGATCAGGCGGCCACGGTGCAGGCGCTGACCACCGCACTGGCCCGGCGTGAACGCTGGAGCGGCGCGGTGTCGCTCCTGCGCGAGGGCAAGCTGTGCGAGACCGAATGGCGGGTGTCGCCGTACCGCGAGCCGGACCTGGGCCTGCTGCTGGTGGAAGATGTCACCGAACAACGCCTGCGCGAGCGCGAACAGCGCCAGGAGCTGGATACCGCCACCACCGAACTGGCGCACCAGATCGCCGAGCGCCAGCGCACCGAAATCCAGCTGCTGCAGGCGCAGAAGATGGAAGCGTTGGGCAAGCTCACCGGCGGCATCGCGCATGACTTCAACAACCTGCTGACCAGCATCATTTCCGGCCTGGACATGATCCAGCTGGCGGTGGAATCCAACCGCATCGAGCGGGTGCCGCGGCTGGCCGAGATCGCCACCGGATCGGCGCACCGTGCAGCGGCACTGACCCAGCGCATGCTGGCGTTTGCGCGCAAGCAATCGCTGGATGCGCAACCATTCGACGTCAACCTGCGGGTGCGCTCGCTGGAAGACATGCTGCACCGTTCCATCGGCGAGAACATCGCCTTGGAGCTGGAGCTGGCCGATGGCTCGCTGGTGGCGATTGCCGACGCCAACCAGCTCGAGAACGTGGTGCTCAACCTGGTGATCAACGCCCGCGACGCACTGCAGGGGCACGGCACCATCCGTGTGCAGACGGCCGCCTATACCGCGCACCAGGACCCCGAGCTGGAGGACGGCGAATACGTGGCGGTGAACGTCATCGACAACGGCAGCGGCATCGCACCGGCCATCCTCAGCCAGGTCTTCGAGCCGTTCTTCACCACCAAGCCGATCGGCGAAGGCACCGGGCTGGGCCTGTCGATGACCTACGGGTTTGCGCGCCAGTCCGGTGGCACCGCGCGGATCAGCAGCGAGGTCGGGCAGGGCACCACGGTGGCGTTGCTGCTGCCGCGGGGGCTGTCGGCAGGCGAGGTGGCACCGGCGCCGGCGCCGAGCACGCCGCGCGCGCGCAACGAGCGCATCCTGCTGGTGGACGATACCGATGTGGTGCGCATGATGGTGAGCGAGGTGCTCAGCGACGCCGGGTATCAGGTGGTCGAAGCCGAAGACGCTACCGGTGCGTTGGAGCAGCTGCGCAGCGATGTGCCGATCGACCTGGTGGTGTCCGATGTCGGTCTGCCGGGCATGAACGGGCGCGACATGGCCGATGTGGCGCGCACGTTGCGGCCCGCGTTGCCGATCCTGTTCGTCACCGGCTACGCCGAAAACGCAATCACCCGGCAGGAATTTCTGGCCGACGGCATGGCCCTGCTGCCCAAGCCCTTCAGCCTCAACGACCTGCTCAACACGGTCGGGCAGATGCTCGACAGCAGCGCGCAGGCGCGCACGTAGGGCGCAGCGGCGCGCGCCGCTGCGGTTGCCGCGGCCTCACCGCCAATGGCGCCGCAGCGCGATGGCGCGCTTGTTTGGCTCGCATGGCGTTGTGTCTGCCACGGGCTGCGCAGTGCCAGGCAACCGCGATGCGGCGATACGGCGCCACCGAGGCACCGGCGTCGTCGCGCACCAACGTGGCCGCCAGAAAGTGACTCTCCTTGGCGACCACTGCCAGGCCTGCCTTTTCGCGGGCTGCCAGTGTTTCAAGACAGTTCTCCGATGCTCAGCCCTGGCGCGGCGCCAGCCCGGCCAGCATGACAGCTCGCGACCGGGCGAGGCAGGAGGGTGCGAGGTGCTGCGCGGGCGTGGCATGGCGTCCGCGACCGCACCGATCTGCGTCGGTGGACGTCTGCCACGCCGCTGCAACATTGCTGACATATCGTGCGCGCGGCGCCATGCTGCGCCTCCCTCCGGCATGCCCATGCCGAACGCACTCACTTCCGCGTCTCATCCCAAGGATCCTCCCGCATGTCGTTGTACTCGTCTGTCTCCCCGTCGCTGACGTCCGCCGCCCCGCACGCCGCTGCTCGTAGCATCGCTCCGCAGCGCACGCCGCTGGCGCGTGCCTGCGCCGGCCTGCTGCTGGCCTCGATGGCGGCCGCCGCATCGGCGCAGCAAACGCCGAGCAGCCAGGGCGAGGGCAGCCCGACCGCGCTGGATGCCGTCACCGTCACCGCCGAGCACCGCGAGCAGAACCTGCAGGAGGTGCCGGTGTCGGTGGGCGTGGTGCAAGGCGCGGCGATGCGCGAGTACACCGCCGGTGGCGACGACACGCTGCTGGCGCTGTCCGGCCGCGTGCCGGGCTTCTATGCCGAGACCACGACCGGGCGCATCTTCCCGCGCTTCTATATCCGCGGCCTGGGCAATATCGACTTCTACCTCGGCGCCTCGCAGCCGGTGTCCATCATCCAGGACGACGTGGTGCTGGAGCACGTGGTGCTCAAGTCCAACCCGGTCTACGACGTGGACCAGATCGAAGTGCTGCGCGGCCCGCAAGGCACTCTGTTCGGCCGCAATACCACCGCCGGCATCGTCAAGTTCGACACCGTCAAACCGGGCGATACCTATACCGGCCGTCTCGATGCCAGCTACGGCAGCTACAACACTGTGTCGCTGGACGGCGGTTTCGGTGGGCCGATCAACGACGTGCTGTCGTTCCGCGTGTCGGCCCTGTACCAGCACCGCGACGATTGGGTGGACAACACCTTTGCCGGCAGCAGCGCCGATGGCACGCGTACCCCGCGCAAGGACGCGATGGGCGGCTACAACGACCGCAACGTGCGCCTGCAGGTGCTGCTCAAGCCCAGCGAAGCGTTCTCGCTGCTGGGCTCGGTGCACACGCGCGACTACGACGGCACCTCCACGCTGTTCCTGCGCAACGCGGTCACCCGCGGCAGCGACAAGGTCGATGTGCCGCGCGACCGCGTGGCTTACGATGAAGCGCACGACAACCCGCAGGCCTATCAAACCGATGGCGGCTCGATCAAGGCGGTCTACGATTTCGGTGGCGTGTCGCTGACCTCCATCACCGCCTACGAAACCACCTCCGGCTTCAGCCGTGGCGACACCGATGGCGGCGCGGCTGCCAATTTCCCGGTCAACGGCGTGCCCAACGGGTTCGGCCAGTCGATGGGGCAGATCCGCGACCTGGACCAGTACACCCAGGAGTTGCGCCTGGCCAGCGAAGGCGACGCCGCACTGCAATGGCAGATGGGCGCGTTCTATTTCGATGGCCGCGACACCACCGATTTCTATCAGCGTGCCTTCTTCCTGCAGACCGCCGCGCGCAACCCGAACAACTGGGTGCGCCTGCGCAACACCAATACCTCGTGGGCCGGCTTCGGCCAGCTCAGCTACAAGGCCACCGACGCGCTGACGCTCACCGCCGGCATCCGCCAGACCAAGGACACCAAGCAAACCCGCCTGCTCAAGACCGCCGATACCGCCGCCGGTGCGGTGACCTACCGTGGCCGTCGCGACGTGCGCATGTCCGACACCCAGCCCAGCTGGGACCTGAGCGCGATGTATGCAATCGACCCGCAGCTGAGCGTATACGCACGCGTGGCACGCGGCTTCCGTGGCCCCACCATCCAGGGCCGCAGCGCAGTGTTCAATTCGGATTTCACCACCGCCGATTCGGAAACCATCCTGTCGTGGGAGGCCGGCATCAAGAGCAGCCTGTTCGACAATCGCCTGCGGTTGAATGTCAGCGGCTTCACCTACACCGTCGATGACATCCAGCTCAACGGCAACGACTCGGACGGCAATGGTGTGCTGTTCAATGCCGACAAGGCCAAGGCCTACGGTCTGGAAGCGGACCTGGACTGGCGCCCGATCTCCAACCTCTCGCTGACCGCCGGCCTGAGCCTGCTGCACAGCGAAATCAACGACAAGCGCGTGTTCGCGCAGGCCTGCGCGCTCAATGGCGTGGTGGTGTGCACGGTCAACGATCCCACCATCCGCGTGGGCGCCAACACCTTTGCGCAGATCGACGGCAACCCGCTGCCCAACGCGCCCAAGTACAACCTCAACCTGGCTGCGCGCTACGACATCCCCATGGGCAACGATGGCGCGTTCTTCGTGTCCACCGACTGGAACAAGCAGGGCGAGACCAGCTTCGTGCTGTACGACTCCACCGAGTTCCGCGCCGACGGCAACTTCGAAGGCGGCCTCAAGCTGGGTTACACCGGCGGCTACGGAGCATGGGAAGTGGCGGCGTTTGCGCGCAACATCACCAACGAAAAGAACGTCAAGGGCGTGATCGAGAACTACATGGCGGCGGTGTACAACGAGCCGCGTATCGTGGGCGTGTCGGTCAACGTCAACTGGCAATGATGGGTTGACACCTTGAGTGCAGTCACTGCGGCGGATGCGTCGCAGTGATAGTTGCCGTGTGTCCACAGGTCAGCTGCGTGCATGCGCAGCTGGCCTGTTGCCTCACCGCTTGCTCAGGACCGACCGCACCCAGCTGACGATCTGCGCACTGCTCACTGCGCCGGAATGCCGGCCGATCTCATGCCCGCCCTGGATGGCCAGCAACGTGGGGATGCTGCGGATGCCAAAGCGCGTGCCCAGCGCCGGATGCAGGTCGGTGTCCACCTTGGCCAGCCGCACCTGTGGCTCCAGCGTGGCGGCGGCTGCGGCAAATTGCGGCGCCATGCTCAGGCACGGCCCGCACCACGGTGCCCAGAAATCCACCACCAGCGGCAGCGTGCTGCGTACCGCGTGCTTGTCGAAGTCGGCCGCCGACAAGGCGACCGGCGCGCGCTGGAACAGCGGCCGGTGGCAGCTGCCGCAGTTGGGCGCCTCGTGCAGGCGCGTGGCCGCCACGCGGTTCATCGCCGCGCAGCTGGGGCAGGCGATCAGAAGCGGTGCGTCGGTCATGCAGTGATCTCCGATGGTCAGGCAGTCCAGCGGCGGCGCCCTCGCCGCGCGCGCAACGGCGCACCGCCAGTGTACCGATCACGGCGCAGACGCTTGTGTGCAACACCGCAGGCGAGCTGGCACTGCCGATGGCGGCATGCAGCTGGCATGACGCCATCGCACGGCATCACTCAGGCCGGTTGGCCCAAGGCCACCACCGGCACGAAGCCGCCATAGATCATGCGCTTGCCATCGAACGGCATCGGGTTGACGGCCGGGTCCATGCGCGGGTCGTCCATCATCTTGCGCATGCCGGCATCGCGGGTGGCCTTGTCCGGCCATTCGATCCACGAGAACACCACGGTTTCGTCGTCGGTGGCATCGACCGCACGCTGGAAGTCGGTCCATTGCCCCTGCTGGACGTCGTCGCCCCAGCACTCCACCACGCGGAGTGCGCCGTATTCCATGATGATTGCATCGCCCATGCGGGCGTGCGCGATAAATGCATCCTTGTTCGCTCTGGGGACTGCAAGGACGAAACCATCCACATACGACATGACCACCTCCGCTGACATGACGCACGGCGTGCGCCTGATGATGACGAGACAGATCCTGATGCTGGAGCGGGGGGCGGCAGGAGTGGGGCGGCGTCATGACGCCGGTGCGCTTGCTGGCGAGCATACGGCGCATTGCGTTGCCGAGCACTGCTCGCGCTCGCATAAGACGTGTGCCGTGTCGAGCTCGCCCGGCGGGCAATTGCCCGCCGATCACTGCCGGATTTAGCAACGGATCAGTCCGCCAGCGGCAGCGCACGGCCGCGCGTCAGGCGGCCCGGCCGCCGTTGCCGCCGTCGACAAATGCATCAAGCACGGAGCTGCATTGGCCACGCGCGATGGTGCAGGCACGCGCGGTCTTACCCAGCGCAACGCCTGCGGCGGTTATGCCGCCAGGTTGTGCCGCCGCAGCCTGGCTTCGAACACCACGTCGCCGTCCTCGTTGCGGGCCTGCAGCGTGCCGCCGTGTGCCTTGACGAACTGATCGGCAATGAACAGCCCCAGGCCCAAGCCCTGGCTGGCGTGGAAACTCGCCTTGAACGGTTCGAACAGGCGCGGCATCAGGCTGTCGGGAATGTGCCCGGCGTTGCGCACCGACAGCCGCACGACGTCGCGCTCGCGGCCGTCCAGATGCACCTGCACCGGGTGGCGGCCGCCGTGCAGCACTGCGTTGCCCACCAGATTGGAGACGACCTGCGCCAGCCGGTCGCCATCGCCGTCGCCATCCAGGTCGCCCTCGGTGCGCAGGTCGATAGTGGTATGCGGGTTGGCCTGGGCCACCTCGCCGACCACGCTGTGCGCCACCTCGCCGAGGTTGCAGGGACCAAACTGCATCGACAATCCATCGGTGCGCAGGCGCGAGAAATCCAGCAACTGTTCGACCATGCGCGCCATGCGCCGTGCGCTGTTTTCCAGGTGTTCGAGCGTGCGCGCCGCCGAACCGTCGGCATCCACGTCCAGGCTCAGCTTGTCGGCGCATAGCAGGATCACCGACAGCGGCGTGCGCAGGTCGTGGGTGAGCACCGCCATCATGGTTTCATTGAGGGTGAGCGCACGTTCCAGTGAAGCATTGCGTGCCTTGAGCAGCCGCCGCTGCTGATACAACTCGATGAACACGTTGACCTTGCTCAGGATCACATGCGGTTCGATCGGCTTGTGCAGGAAATCCACCGCGCCGGTCTCGTACCCCTGGAAGGCACGCATCGGATCGTTCGGCGAGGCGGTCAGGAAAATAATCGGCACATGCCGGGTGCGCTGCGAACCGCGCATCAATTCCGCCAGCGAAAAACCGTCCATCTCCGGCATGTGCACATCGAGCAGTGCCAGCGCCACATCGTGTTCGAGCAGCAACTCCAATGCCTGCGCACCGGACGATGCGCACAGCACCTGGATGCCGTCGCGCTGCAACAGCGCCTGCATGGCCACCAGGTTCTGCGGCACGTCATCGACGATCAACAGCTTGGCGGGTTCGTCGCTGTGTGCAGCGAGGCCGGTCGCGGTGAGGTTCATGGATGAAAGGTTTCCAGTCGGCTGCAGATCGCCTGCAGGGTCAGCACCGCATCGGCACCGGCGTGGGCAAGTGCAGAGGCGGGCATCAGCGGGGAGGCGGCATCGTCGGGCAGCTGGATCCAGGCGGTGCCGCCGGCCGCGCGCACGGCGGCGACACCGGCGCTGCCGTCGCTGCTGGCGCCGGTGAGCAGGATCGCCAGCAGGCGCTCGGCAAACACGTCCGCGGCCGATTCGAACAACGGGTCGATGGCCGGGCGCGAAAACAGCACCGGCGCATCCATCGACAGCGCCAGGCTGTCGCGGGTTTCCACCAGCAGATGGTAGTCGGGCGGGGCAATGGTGACCGTGCCGGGCAGCAAGGGTTGCTTGTCCTCGGCCTCGCGCACCGGTAGCGCGCAGCGCGCATCCAGCAGTTCGGCCACGTGGCTGGTGCGGTCGCGCGGCAGATGCAGCACCACCAGGACCGGCACCGGCAGCTTGGCGGGCAGGCGCGACAACAGCGCCTGCAACGCCATCACACCGCCGGCGGATGCGCCGATCACCATCGCCTCGAAGGGCGGATGCGCCGCTGCAGTGCTCATGCGGCCTTCCGGTACAGGCGCTGCTCGCGTGCGCAGGTCTCGAACGCCTGTGCATGCGCGCCGAACTGCAGCGATTCCTTGCTGCCCAGCCCGAGAAACCCGCGGTGCACCAGCGCATCGAAGAACAGGCCCACTGCGCGATCCTGCAGGCTGCGGTTGAAATAGATCAGCACGTTGCGGCACGACACCAGATGCACTTCGGAAAACACCGTGTCGGTGGCCAGGCTGTGATCGGCGAAGACGATGTTGCGCTTCAGGCGGCGGTCGAACACCGCACCGTCGTAGGCGGTGGTGTAGTAATCCGACAGCGAGCCACGGCCGCCGGCCTCCAGGTAGTTGCGGCTGAACTGCGCAATGCGGTCGATGCCATAGGCACCGGCCTCGGCCATGTTCAGCGCCTCCGGATTGATGTCGGTGGCATAGATCACCGCCCGCTCCAGCAGGCCTTCCTCGTGCAGCAGGATCGCCAGCGACCAGACTTCTTCGCCGGTGCTGCATCCGGCCACCCACAGCTTGATCGAGGGATAGGTGCGCAGGACCGGCACCGCATGCTCGCGCAGCACGCGGAAGTAGGCCGGGTCGCGGAACATTTCCGAGACCTGCACGGTGAAGAACTGCATCGCCTGCGCAAACGCATCCGGTTCGTGCAGCAGCCGGTGTTGCAGATCGGCCACCCGCTCGCACTCGAAGCGCGCCATCGCGTGACGCATACGTCGCCGCAGCGACGACACCGCGTAGTCGCGGAAGTCGTAGTGATAGCGCTGGTAGACCGCTTCCAGCAGTACGCGCAGCTCCAGGTCGAACAGCTCCACCGGAGTCATTGCCGCGAGCACCACACGCGGCACAGCGACACCAGCTTGTCCACGTCGATGGGCTTGGCGATGTAGTCGTTGGCGCCGGCCTCCAGGCAGCGTTCGCGGTCGTCGGCCATCGCCTTGGCGGTCAGGGCGATGATCGGCAGGTCCTGCCACTGACGGTTGGCGCGGATCTGCCGCATCGCGGTGATGCCATCCATCTCCGGCATCATGATGTCCATCAGCACCAGGTCAACGTCGTGCTTGGCCAGATGCTCCAACGCCTCGCGGCCATTGCGTGCGATCTGCAGCGTGACGCCCAGCGGTTCGAGCACGCTGGACAGCGCAAAGATGTTGCGCACATCGTCTTCGGCCAGCAGCACCGTTGCGCCGTCCAGCACGGCATCGCGTCGGCGCGCTTCGCGGAGCAGGCGTTGCTGGTCGCTCGGCAGCGAGGCTTCCACGCTGTGCAGGAACAGCGTCACTTCGTCGAGCAGCCGTTCCGGCGACCGCACGCCCTTGATGATGATGCTCTTGGAATACCGGCGCAGGCGCTGTTCTTCGTCGCGCGTCAAGGCACGGCCGGTGTAGACGATCACCGGCGGGAAGGCAACCGCATCGTTGCCGGCCATGCGTTCCAGCAGGTCGTAGCCGCTGCCGTCCGGCAGGGCCAGGTCGGTCACCATGCAGTCGAAGGTGGAGCCGGCCAGCTGCTCCATCGCCTCGGCAATGCTGCCGACCGCCACGATGTCCAGCTGATCGCGCGCCAGCAGCAATTGCAGGTTCGCGCGCAGCGCGCTGTCGTCTTCGACGATCAGCAGGCGCCGCACCGCACGCGCATTGGTTTCTTCCAGCTGGCGGATCGCGCCGGCAAGCAACTCGCGCGTGGCCGGCTTGATCAGATATCCCACCGCACCCAGCTCCAGTGCAATCTGGCTGCGCTCCAGCGCCGACACCACATGCACCGGGATATGGCGCGTGGCCGGGTCGCGCTTGAGGCGTTCGAGCACGCTCAGCCCGGAGGCGTCCGGCAGTCCGATGTCCAGCAGGATGCCGCTGGGGCGCAGTTCGCCGGCAAGGCGGAGCGCTTCTTCGGCATTGGGCGCGACCACGCAATCGAAGTCCAGTTCATGCGCCAGATCGACCAGGGCCTGCGCAAACCGGGTCTCGTCTTCCACCGCCATGATCAGCCGCCCGGGGCGCGTACGCTGGTCGCGATCGTCGTCTGCACGTTGCAGCGGCGCGGCGCTGGGCGCAGGAATCGGCAGCGGCTGCGGCGGGCTGGCGATGGCGACGGCCTCGCGGCTGCGCGCGGGCACGCGGGCGCCGTCGTGCGGGTGCCGCTGCGCCGTGGTGACGGGGGGCGATGCGGTGGCCGCGCCGGGTGCCTGGGCCGCAGTGTCGGTCTCTGCGGGTGCGCCGTCGACGGGCAGTTCCAGCGTGAAGCAGCTGCCGCGTCCCGGTTCGCTGTCCACCGCGATGCTGCCACCCATGCGTTGCGCAAGGTCGCGCGAGATCGACAGGCCCAGCCCGGTGCCGCCATAGCGCCGCCGCGTGCTGCCATCGGCCTGACGGAATGCCTCGAAGATCACCTCCGTCTGTTCGCGCGCGATGCCGATACCGGTGTCGTTGACCTTGAACAGCACGCGTCCTGGCGCATGCGCCTGCACCGACAGGCTCACCGTGCCGTGCTCGGTGAACTTGATTGCATTGGCCAGCAGGTTCTTGAGGATCTGCTGCAGACGTTGGTTGTCCACCACCAGCTGGGTCGGCGCACCGGCGTCGGCGCCGATCTCCAGGCTCAGGCCCTTTTGCCGCGCCAACGGTTCGAAGGTCTCGCGCAGACGCTGCAGCACCGAACCGGTCGCCACGGTTTCGTCGGCCAGCTCCACGTGCCCGGCTTCAATCTTGGACAGGTCCAGGATGTCGTTGATCAGCGCAAGCAGATCGTTGTTGGACGACAGGATTGCCTGGGCGTACTTGACCTGTTCGGTGCTGAGCGTGCCGTCCTTGTTGTCGGCCAGCAGCTTGGCCAGGATCAGTGCGCTATTGAGCGGAGTGCGCAGCTCATGCGACATATTGGCCAGAAACTCGGACTTGTAGCGCGAGGCGGTGGACAACTCGTTGCTGTTGCGCACCAGCTGATTCTGCGCGATCAACAAGGCCTGTTTCTGTGCCTCCAGCGCCTGGGTGCGTTCTTCCAGCTGCACGTTGGTCTGTTCCAGCTCGGCCTGCTGTTGCTCCAGATCGCTCTGCGATTGCTGCAGGCTGCGGCTTTGTTCTTCCAGCTCTTCGTTGGCAACACGCAGTTCTTCCTGCTGCGTCTGCAGCTCTTCGCTCTGGCGTTGGGTCTCTTCCAGCAAGGCCACCAGCTGCGCACGCAGCAGCGCGGTGCGCAGCGCCAGGCCGATGTTTTCACCGCAACGGGCAAGCAGCTCCTGTTCGCGCGAACCGGCCGTCTGCGCGTCGGTGACGCGGCCCAGTTCCACCAGGCCGATCACACGACCGTCGGCGGTGACCGGCGCCAGCAGCAGTTCCGTGCATCCGCTCTGGCCCAGCCCGGAGGCTATCTGCAGATGCCCGGCCTCCACCCCACGCACCCGGCGCACCGTGCCACGCTGCAGCACCTCGCCCCATTGGCCGGCATTGGTCGGTAGGGTCTTCGGGATGTCTTCCGGCAGCGCTGCGCCGCCGGTGAGCCGCAAGCGCTCGCCTTCGATGCGATACAGCGCGCCCACCTGCGCGTCCAGCGTGTCGCACAGCGCGCGCAGGGCGGCGTCGGCCAGATCTTCCGGGCTTTGATCGCCGCGCAGGCTCGCCTCGACGGTGTTTTCCGCCTGCTGCAGCCACAGCGCGAATTCGGCCTGGCGCCGGGCACGGATTGCCTGCGTCACCACCAGCGCCATCGCCAGGAATGACACGCCACCGATGCTGCGGTTGATCGAGGAAAAACTTGAATTGGTGCTCGCCGGCGCCAGCTGGAACCCGATCGCCAGCAGCACGCACGACAGCACACCCACCACCAGCGGCGCTTGCGGACGATTCTGGAAGACGGTCACGCCCACGGCCATGAAATAGGTCAGCCACACCGCATAACCCAGGGGCGTTACCAACTCCACGCCCAGGGTTCCCGCCATCAAGGCCCCCGCGATGACCCACACCCAGCGGTCGCGTGTGGTCGAGATGTTCTGCATGAGGCGCACGCACTGACGAGGGGGGGCGGTCATGGTATCCGATAACTTTCACGCGCCAATCGCCGGGTTTTTGACGCTTTTGCGGCCGGGTTGGCTTGCACGTACCCTTCACGGCGACGTCACTAACGTCGCGCGTTTTTCCGGGAACCTCGCGAAAATGGGTACGGAAACGGTCATCGACAACGCGGGCCCGCTGTCGCACGACAGCCGGCAGTGCCAGCTGTTGGTGCAGAGCGTTTCCGATTACGCCATCTATATGCTCGACATCGGCGGGTATGTTCGCAGCTGGAACCCGGGCGGCGAGCGGATCAAGGGCTATTCCGCCGCCGAAGTGCTCGGCTCGCATTTTTCGCGTTTCTATCTTCCCGAAGACGTGCAGCGCGACGAGCCCACCCGCAACCTGGAAATTGCCAAGCGCCAGGGGCGCCTTGCCGCCGAAGGTTGGCGTGTGCGCAAGGACGGCAGCCGTTTCTGGGCCAGCGTGGTGATCGAGCCGGTGCTGGAATTCGGCGTGCTGGTGGGGTTTGCCAAGATCACCCGTGACATCACCGAGCGCCATGAAGCGCAGCGCCTGCTGCAACATGCGCAGGAGGCCTTGTTGCACTCGCAGAAAACCGAGGCGCTGGGCCGGCTGACGCTGGGCATGGCGCACGACTTCAATAACCTGCTGACCGTGATGGTGACCAGCCTCGACCTGATCGCGCTGCGCGCCGGCGAGGATGCGCGCACCCGCATGTTGGTGGAGGCCGCACAGACCGCCGTGGATCGCGGCACCCTGCTGACGCGCCAGTTGCTTGCGTTTGCGCGCGGCCAGCGCCTGATTCCGGAACGTCACGCGGCCAACGCGGTGGTGACGCGCTCGCTGGAATTGTTGCGCCGCGCCTGCCCCGCCGGAGTCGGGTTGTCGCTGGCCTTCGCCGATGCGCTGCCGGATGTGCGCGTGGACCCCGGGCAGCTGGAAGCGGCCCTGCTCAATCTTGTCTTCAACAGCTGCGATGCAATGCCCGGCGGTGGCGCGATCGAGCTGACTACTGCCGCGCAACGGCGGGTGGCGCCCTCGGATCCGCACGGCGTGCCGCGTGCATACGTCGGCATCGCGGTGCGCGACGACGGCCCCGGCATGTCGGCGCGGGTGGCGCGTTGCGCCAGCGAGCCGTTTTTCACCACCAAGGACGTCGGCAAGGGCTCCGGCCTGGGATTGAGCCAGGTGTATGGCTTCGCTTCCCAATCCGGCGGCTTTGTCGAGCTCGACACCGCACCCGGGTGCGGCACCACCGTGACCCTGTTTCTTCCGGCCATCGAGGAGGCCGAGCATGACTGAATCCCTGCGCCTGTTGATGGTGGAAGATCAAGAAGAACTGCGCGAGTTGATCGGCGAGGCGCTGCGCGATGCCGGCATCAGTGTCGACACCGCCGACGACGGGCATGCTGCATTGCGCATGCTGCGCGACAGCGGCCCCTACGATGTGGTGTTCAGCGACATCCGCATGCCCAACGGCATGTCGGGTATCGAACTGAGCGAGCAGGTGGCGCAACTGCTGCCGGACGCTCGCGTCATCCTGGCTTCGGGCTTTGCCAAGGCGCAGTTGCCGCCACTGCCGCCGCACGTGGATTTCCTGCCCAAACCCTATCGCCTGCGTCAGCTCATCGACATGCTGAAGGCCGCTGCCGCCAGCGCCTGAGCGCGTGCGGCAGCGTTGCAACGGCGGCTCAGCGACTCTGGTAGTAAACCTGGTCGATGGCGATCTCCACCGGCGCTGCCGGCGCATCGGCCGCCAGCATGAAGGGCTGTCTGACCGCCTGCAGGTCCAGGTCGTGGAATGCGCCGAGCGGGATCGTGACCTCGTGCCAGGCACCATCGCGCACCACGCCGTACTGATTGCCACCGGGCGCAATGGCCACCCAGCTGTCGCCGAAGCTGGTGTTGATGCCGATCCTGAAGGGAGAGGCGGTCGTGGTCTTCACCTGCAGCTTAAGCGCGCCGCCCGCGTAGGCCGCCAGATTGCGGTAATCGCTCTGGATCCCCAACCCGTACCAGGCACCGGCGTTGGCGCGATAGGCCATCACGTTGCGGCCCTCGAATGGCGCCTGCGCGATCGGGGTGAGGTTGTTCCACAGGTATAGCTCGGCGTCCTGGCCAAGGGTCAGTCGCGCGCCGGTGTCGGTCTGGTCGGTGAATACGCCGAAGCGTCCCGCCGGCGCGGCATGCTGGTTGCCCACGTACAGCTGCGCACCGGGGTTTTGATACAGCCGGATGTAGTCCACTTCCATCTTGCCCGGCAGCGGCGCGGTCACTGCGGTCGGCGAGGTCACGCCGGTATAGGTGCCTCCGACAGCGAGATTGAGCAGCAGATAGTGCTGCTGATGGAACTCGTGCAACGAGGCGCCCTCGATATTGGAGATCGCAAACTCGAAATAGTGCTGGCCATCGATCGAGATACGGATGAATTGCGGGTCCCAGGTCATGCGATACACATGGAAATCGTTGTGCAGGTTCA
The DNA here is from genome assembly GCF_040202405.1 of Xanthomonas sp. WHRI 6106. NCBI lineage: Bacteria > Pseudomonadati > Pseudomonadota > Gammaproteobacteria > Lysobacterales > Lysobacteraceae > Xanthomonas > Xanthomonas sp. WHRI 6106. The sequence continues at coordinate 314,446 of NZ_JBEGFC010000001.1, forward strand.
CCGGACTGGTGTAGCTGGTGTCGTAATCGGCTTGCGAGCCGTTGTAGTCCCAGTGCACGGCCGCGCCGATGCGGCGGTTGGCGGTGCCGTTGGCGATCGCGGCAGCCATGCCGGCTTCCATCAGATCGATTTCACCGCGCCCGGGCCACACGCCGATCGTGCCCAGCATCCAGTAGGCCGGCCAGAGCCCGTTGCCCACCACCGGCGTCTTGATGCGCGCTTCCAGCGTGCCGTACTGGAAGTGCATGCGGCCTTCGGTCTTGAGCCGCGCCGACGTGAACGGCATGCCGCCGAAGGCTTCGCGACGCGCTTCGATCACCAGCCGGCCATTTTCGATGCGCGCGTTGTCGGGGCGGCTGGTGTAGTACTGCATCTCGCCATTGCCCCAACCGCACAGGCCGATCTGACAGCCATTGCCGACATCGTAGGTCCACTTGCTGCCGTCGATGCCTGGCCCATTGAAGTTGTCTTCCCACACCAGTGTCTGCGCTTGCGTACCCGGTGTCGGGGCCATGCCCAGCACAACAGCGAACTGCACGGTGACGCTACGTAAGGCGCGCATGCGTGTCTCCAACGATGGACCGGACGGTCCGTGGAGGAGCGACGCTGCGCAGTGGCTACGTCGGAGTCAAAGCAATTGAACGCGGCGTTTCAGTTCCGTGGTGTTCATTCCGGAATATTCCATCATTGGCATGACGCCGGTCGCAGATGGCGCCTGCGGCATGTTGCGTGGCAGCAGCGGACGGGAGTGGGCATGCGTGTTGCGTGCCGTCGCGCAGTCGCACGCCGAGCGATGGCAGGTGCATCGTGTTGCGCCTGCGCTGATGCGGTTGCAAGCGCGTGCGGGGCAGCCTGGCGCGCTGCCTTCGTCCAGGCATGCGATCGCCGCATGCGTTCGAGGCGACACCCCCGTGGCGATGGGCAACCAGCGCCGTGCGCGCCTCGTCAGTGCCCTGCGTGCACGGTCCAGGCCACCAGGCGGATCACCAGCGGCCGCACCACCAGCACGCAGCAGAACGCGGTAGGCATGGCGATGCGATAGGCATCGAGCGCGCGCCACACCAGGTCCGGCGTGGGCCCGGTGGCGATGCCGGTGATGACCAGGCACATCAGCAGCGCCATGATTGCGGCCATGTAGAACGCAAACACGAAGGGCGTGGCGCGCACGCCGAGCTTCCAGCGCGGGCGCACCATCGCAGACGAAGAGGGGGACGACGACATGGCAGGACCTCGGTTGCCGCACAGCGGCGGGATGGCCGAACTCTAGGGCAGCCGTGGCGCACGGGGTAGATCGCGTAAGCTTGCGGCTTACGTAAGTAAATCTTACGAATCGCGCCGCGATACTTGCTCAACTAATGAATATTCTTCAGTCGATTCGAAGCTTTGTCGGCACGGTCGATGCCGGCAGCATTGCCAGCGGGGCCAAGCTGCTCGGCGTCAGCCCTGCAGCGGTCAGCCAGAACATCGCGCGTCTGGAGCAGCACCTGGGCGTGCGTTTGCTGCATCGAACCACCCGCAGCCTGGCACTGACCGAGCGCGGCGCGGTGTACTTCGAGCAAGTGCGGCAGCTGGAACGCGACCTGGAGCGTGCCCGGCAACTGGTGGCCGGCCCGCAGCAGGCACCGGCAGGCCGATTGCGTGTGGCCAGCACCGCCGCGTTCGCACGTCACGTGCTGGCCCCGATGCTGCCGGCGCTGCGCCAGCAGTACCCGCAACTGGAGATCGAGCTGCTGTGCACCGACCGGGTGGTGCAGCACGCGCAGGAAAGCGTGGATGTCAGCCTGCGCATCGAAGCGCAACTGGAAGATGGACTGGTGGCGCGCTGTATCGCGCAGGTGCCGTTCGTGGTGTGCGCCGCGCCCGGGTATCTGGCCCGCTGCGGCACACCGACGCGGCCGGATGAGCTGAAGTACCACGACTGCCTGCTGCTGCGCTATCCGGCCGATGGCCGCTTCCTGCGCTGGAACTTCATACGCGACGGCGTACGTTTCCAGCCTCAGCTTGGCCAGGCGCTGGTCAGCGACGACGTCGATGCGCTGGCCACCATGGCCGCTGCCGGTGGCGGCATCACGCGGCTGGCCGCATTCGTCGTGCAACCGTACCTGCAGCGCGGCCAGCTGCAGCAGCTGTTCGCCCCCGACAGCGCCGACACCGGGCAGGCCTCACTCGAACCATTGCGCCTGTATCTGTGCGTGGCCGACCGCCGCGACTTCACCCCGAAGGTGCGCGCCTTCATGGAGCACGTACTGCAGCGCCTGCCACCGGACTGGCGGCTGACCGAGCCGGCATTGGTGCCGGGCTCGGCGTAGAACCGCAGCAGCGCAGCGACCAGCGGCGTTGCTCCAGGCATGCCGGAGGCCAACCCGGCACCTGCAGACGCCTCGACAGCGGCACGCCTGTCGAGCGATGCCATGCGCCGCGTCAGTCCAGCCTGAGCATCACCACCGCATGCGCGGGCAGCGCCACCGTCAAGGCCTTGCCCTGCACGCGTGCACCGTTGAACGGCCTTGGCTCCACCACATGCGGCTGCGCGAAGCTGTTGTGCGCGGTGATCGCCGCCGCACTGAGGATCTGTCCTTCCACACGCCGCGGCGCAAGGCCTTGCACGTCCACGCGGACGTTGGCCGGTGCGGTGGCGTCCAGGTTGGTCAGCGCGACATAGACATGGCCATCTTTTGCCTTGACTGCCGAGCCGTGCACCGCCGGCACCTGCGTGTTGCCGTGGCGGTAGTGCGGTGTCTGCAGCTGCAGCGGCAGGTGGGTGGCGTCCTGGTAGGGCTTGTACAAGGCGAACACGTGGTAGGTCGGCGTCAGCACCATCTTGTCGCCATCGGTAAGAATCATCGCCTGCAACACGTTGACCATCTGCGCGATATTGGCCATGCGCACGCGCTCGGCGTGGTTGCTGAAGATGTCGATATTCAATGCCGCCACCAGGGCATCGCGCAGGCTGTTCTGCTGATGCAGAAAGCCCGGGTTAGCGCCGGGCAGGCCGGCGTACCAGGTGCCCCATTCGTCCACCACCAGCGCCACCTTCTTGCCAGGGTCGTATTTGTCCATGATCGCGCTGTGTCTGGTGATCAATTCGTCCATCACCAGCGTGCGCGACAGCGTGTCGATCCAGGCGCTTTCGTCGAAATCGGTCGAGGAGGCACGCGGCGGCCAGCCACCGGGCACCGTGTAGTAATGCAGGCTCAGGCCGTCCATCAGCGTGCCGGCTTCGCGCATCATCACCTCGGTCCAGTGATAGTCGTCGTTGTTGGGGCCGGGTGCGATCTTGCGCAGGGTCTGATTGGCCGGCGCCTTGACGAAGGTCTGGTAGCGCCGATACACGTCGGCGGCATATTCCACCCGCATGTTGCCGCCGCAACCCCACAGCTCGTTGCCCACGCCGAAGTAGGGCACCTGCCAGGGCGCATCGCGGCCGTTGGCGCGGCGCTCTCTGGCCAGGCTGGAGCGGGTGGCGGTCATGTACTCGGTCCACTGCGCGATCTCGTCCGGCGCCGCATTGCCGACATTGCCGGCGATATAGGCCTGGGTGCCGAGCAGCTCGGTGAAGTCCATGAACTCATGAGTTCCGAAGCGGTTGGACTCCTCCACGCCGCCCCAGTGCGTATTGACGCGGATCGGGCGCCTGGCCGGCGCGCCGACACCGTCGCGCCAGTGGTATTCGTCGGCAAAGCAGCCGCCCGGCCAGCGGATGTTGGGCACCGCGATGGCCTTCAACGCCGCGAGCACGTCGTTGCGGTAGCCGCGCGTGTTGGGAATGGAGGCGTCCTCGCCCACCCATACGCCGCCATAGATGCCGGTACCCAGGTGCTCGGCAAACTGCCCGAACAGCTGCCGTGACACTTGTGCGCCGGGTTGGTCTACACGCAAGCTACCGGTCACCTCGACCTCGGCAGCGCAGGCGATGCAGGCACTGGTCGCCAGGGTGGCGGCAACGAGTGCGGGCAGCAGCTGCCGGCGTGAGGTCTGCAACGCGAGGGAGATCCAAGGCATCGGCGGGGCGCTCCTGTAGGGGTGGGTCGAGGTGTTCGCGCACTGCCGGCGCAGCCGCATGCCGGTAGCGTAGTGGCAGTGGTGGTGTTGTGTCGCTGCATCGCGCTCGCCGCTGGCGAGCCCTGCCGCGCCCGCGCAATGCGACGCGGCCCGGTCGTCGTTCGGCAGGCCAGGATGTGCGCAAGGGCATGGTCGGCGGACGCGCGACGCGGCTATGCTCGCGGGCTTCCATCCGCAGTGGGGCGATTCATGCAGCGAGTGTTCGGGCAGTTGCCAGACGGTGTCGAGGTTCACGCGCTCAGCTTGCGCAGCGCCGACGGGCTGGAGGCGGACGTCCTCACCTACGGCGGCATCCTGCACGCGCTGCGGCTGACCACCGCGCAGGGCGTGGTGCCGCTGCTGCTGGGTCTGCCGGACCTGCCGGCCTACGCCGCCGATGGCGACAGCCTCAACATCCTGGTGGGCCGCTTCGGCAACCGTATCGGCGGTGCACGCTATACGTTGGACGGGGTGACCCACACGCTGGCCGCCAACGAGGGGCGCAACCAGTTGCACGGCGGCGAGCGCGGTTTCGGGCGACGGGTCTGGACGGTACTGGAGCAGGCACCTGATCAGGTGCTGCTGGGCTACGACTCGCCCGACGGCGAAGAGGGCTACCCCGGCAATCTGCAGGTGCGTGCCCGGCTTGCGCTGCAGCAGCGCAGCCTGCATCTGGACTTCGAAGCCCGCTGCGACGCGGCCACGCCGTTGAACCTGACCCATCACCCGTATTTCAATCTGTCCGGCGACCCGCAGCGGCGCGCCGCGGCGCAGGTGCTGCGGGTGCCTGCCGACCGCTATCTCCCGGTGGACGCAGAATCCATCCCGACCGGGGAGATCGCGCCGGTGGCCGGCACACCGTTCGATTTCCGCGACCCCGCCGCGCTGGCCGAGCGGATCGACCCGGCGCATCCGCAGGTCGTGCTCGGCAAGGGCTACGACCAGTGTCTGGTGCTGGCGCCAGGCGCCGACCGGGTCGCCGAGCTGTACTCGCCGCACAGTGGCGTGGCCATGCGCATCCTCAGCGACGCGCCGGCGGTGCAGGTCTACGAGGGGCAGCATCTGGACGCGCATCATCCGGGCCTGGGCCGCGGGGTGTGCCTGGAACCGCAGAGCTACCCGGATGCACCCAACCACGCCAACTTTCCCTCGACCATCCTGCGTCCCGGTAAGGTTCATCGCCGCCGCATCGTCTATCGCTTCGCCACGCCAGGCCCGGATCAGCCGTGGGAGGCGGTCTGCGCTGCACTCGATGGCTGAGCAGCGCTGACAGGGTCCAGGCAGATGCCCTGAATTCGCCGACAGACGCTATTGTGCAACCATCGCGCAGGCGTGACCGATGTCGAGCGGCGGCACGGGTCCTGCGTCCTTACGGCCCGTCCGTGCCGTCCGTGCACCGGGCACCCGCGCGCAACCGCGTGTCAGCCGACCACAGGCGCGGCGTGCTCGCATCTGTCGGTTCGGGCCGAATCGCCGGGGTGATCTCTGGTCAGGCGCGGTACGACACACGGGCACCGGGTGTGCAGGACACAAGCGGCCGGCCACGTGCAGGACTCGCTGCATGGCAGGCAGCGCCCGCCTGCGCGATCAGCGCGGCCCCAGCACCAGTTCGATCACGAACTTGCTGCCGAAGAACGACAGCACCAGCAACGCCATGGCGGTCAGCGTCCAGTGCACGGCCTTGGTGCCGCGCCAGCCATTACGCCAGCGGCCGACCAGCAGTGCGCCAAACACGATCCACGACAGGATGCTGAGCACGGTCTTGTGCAGCAATCGTTGCGCCAGGAAATCCTGCACGAACAGCAGCCCGGTCAGCAGGGTCAGGCTCAGTAACACGAAGCCGACGGTGATCGTGCGGAACAGCAGGGTTTCCAGTTCGGTCAACGGCGGTAGCGCGCGCAGCCAGGGATGGAAGTCGCGCCGCCGCAACGCCCGCTCCTGCAGCCACAGCATGATGGCCAGCAGGGCGGCGATGCCCAGGGTGGCGTAGGCCAGCAGCGCCATCCAGGCGTGCAGTTCCAGCCGCCAGCCCAGGTCTGCGCTCGGCTCATGGCCGTAGGCGTGGTAACAGGCCAGCAGGATGGCCGACAACGGAAACACCACCACGCCCACCGCCGCCATGCGGCCGCGCCCGCCGAACACCGCGGTCAGCGCGGCCATGCCCAGGCCGGTCAGCGACAGCGCGGCAAAGAAATGCATGTCCGGCCCGCCCGCGGTGCGGAACGCCACCAGCACGTGATAGCCGGCGTGCAGCGCAACTGCAGCCAGCGCTGGCGCCAACCAGCGCGCAGGGGCCTGGTTGCCATCGCGCAGCACCGCCCGGGTGAGCAGGGCGGCAGCCAGCAGGTACAGGGCGAACGCGATGAGAACGATTGTCATCGTGGAAGTTTCGCATATTGGTGGGGCGGGGATTCGGGAATCGGGATTCGGGAATGGGGAAAGCCGGGCAGGGGGCGTGGGGATAGGCGGGCAGGCAAGTGTGCTGGTTGGTAGCGAGTGGGTATGGGTAAGCCTGCCTGCGGGCGTGGCCGCTGACGTCGGGCTCTGCGGTGCTGCTGCCCTGGTTGCAGGGACTGCCGAGCGCCGGAGGGATTTGCCCTGGATTGGCTCGCTTCGGCCGGCGGGTCGATTGGGGCGGGGCGTTGGCTGGTGCCGCTATAATCGGTGCCCGTTTCCCCTCACGCGGTCCCTTGCGCATGTTCGAGTCCCTTACCCAACGTCTCTCCGGCACCATGGAGCGCCTGCGCGGCCGCGGCCGTCTGACCGAGGAGAACATCCGCGAAGCCACCCGTGAAGTGCGCATCGCGCTGCTGGAAGCCGACGTCGCGCTGCCGGTGGTGCAGGCGCTGATCGAACGCATCAAGGTGCGCGCGGTGGGCCAGGAAGTGCTCAAGTCGCTGACCCCCGGCCAGGCGCTGATCAAGATCGTGCGCGACGAGCTCACCGCGGTCATGGGCGCGGCGGCGGCCGACCTCAACCTCAACGTGCCGGCACCGGCGATCATCCTGATGGCGGGCCTGCAGGGTGCGGGCAAGACCACCACGGTCGGCAAGCTCGCCAAGCACCTGAAGGAAAAGCGCAAGAAAAAGGTCATGGTGGTCTCGGCCGACGTCTACCGACCGGCCGCGATCGAGCAGCTCAAGACCCTGGCCGAACAGGTCGGCGTGCTGTTCTTCCCGTCCGACGCCTCGCAGAAGCCGGTCGATATCGTGCGCGCCGCCATCAGCGACGCACGCAAGTCGTTTGCCGACGTGCTGCTGGTCGATACCGCCGGTCGCCTGGCGATCGATCAGGCGATGATGGACGAGATCAAGGCGCTGCACGCCGCGATCACCCCCACCGAAACCCTGTTCGTGGTCGATGCGATGACCGGCCAGGACGCGGCCAACACGGCCAAGGCCTTTGGCGAGGCGCTGCCGCTGACCGGCGTGGTGCTGACCAAGACCGACGGCGACGCCCGCGGCGGTGCCGCGCTGAGCGTGCGCTACATCACCGGCAAGCCGATCAAGTTCGTCGGTACCGGCGAAAAGACCGACGGCCTGGACGTGTTCCATCCCGATCGCGTCGCCAGCCGCATCCTGGACATGGGCGACGTGCTGTCGCTGGTGGAGCAGGTCGAGCACAGCGTTGATCAGGAAAAGGCCGCCAAGCTCGCTGCCAAGGTCGCCAAGGGCAAGAAGTTCGACCTCAACGACATGAAAGAGCAGCTCGAGCAGATGCAGAACATGGGTGGCATCCATGGGCTGATGGACAAGCTGCCGGGCATGGGTCAGATCCCGGACAACGTCAAGCAGCAGGTCACCGGCAAGGAAGTGCCGCGCATGATCGCCATCATCAATTCGATGACCAAGAAGGAGCGCCGCAACCCGGCGTTGCTCAACGGCTCGCGCCGTGCCCGCATCGCACGCGGCTCGGGCATGCAGCCGGCCGACGTCAACAAGCTGATGAAGCAATACCAGCAGATGGAAAAGATGATGGGCAAGCTGGCCGGCGGCGGCATGAAGGGCCTGATGCGCAACATGAAGGGCATGATGGGTGCCATGGGCGGCCGCGGCGGCATGCCGTTCCGTTGAGCAACCTGCGCAGGTTGCGCGCGCTGTGAGCACATCCGCAGGCGCGCACTGCGTGCATCTGGCGCTGGCCCTCGTGCTGGCGTGGCAGCTGACGGCAGGGTGGGCGTTACTGCCGGCAAGCGTTGTGTTGTGGCTGTGTATCGCACTGGTGGTCGCGGGAATCGACCGCCTGTCTGGCGCGCGGCTGGTCGTAGCACCGGCGTCAACGCCCACCTCCGAAGTGGAGGGTCGCGGCACTGGCAGCGGCATCGGCGGTACGCCGGCCATCGCTCGCCTGCCGCGGCGGGACGCAGCCGCCAAACGCGTCGTCGCGCAGAACGTGCACGACACGCCGGTGCGCCAGTGGCGGCGCCATATCGTGGACGTGGCGCCATACGAAGAAGAACGCTACCCGCGGCAGGACATCTGCACCACGGTCGAGGTGTTCCTGCGTGCGGGCGACCATCTCGTGCTGGCGTTCCATCCTGCCAACGATGCTGCAGGTGTGGCCGCGTGGCGCTGCGATGTGTGGCACCCGGGTGGCACGCAATCGCAGTGGTGGGAGGTGCCTGCCGATGGCGAGGTAGACGTGCCGGTCACCCGCTCCGGGGTGTATTCGATCGGCATCGGCCAGGCCTATGGAACGTGCCCCGGCGTGGTGGCGCTTTGGCTGCGCGTGCCCGAGCCGGATCGGCTGGCACTGCCGCTGCAGCCCACGTTCGGGGCGGGCATGCGATACGCGCGTCGCGACGACGGCGCGGTGGTGGTGCATCTCGAAGACGACGCGCAGCTGCAGTCGCAGGCGCATCTGCCGTCATTGCCCGTGCACGGCGTGCCCGCCGGCTCGAGGTTGTTGTTCGCCAGTGCCGACGATGCCTGGGATGTGTCCGCAGGTTCCGATCCCGCATCGTCGTGGCGTGCCGAAAACACCCATCTTTACCGTTACTTCCTGCGCTTGAGCCAGGGCGACGTGCTGACGCTGGAACTGGCCTGGGCCGGCGAGCACTTCGATCGCCCGTTGCCGTTGCCCGATCAATGCATCGGTCGCACGCAGGGCGAGGTGCGTGTGTTCAAGCTCGTGCATGGGCCGGATCTGGTGCATGCGTGGGCGAGCGCGGCACCGGCCACCTGCATGCAGATGACCTGCCCTGTCGACGGCGATTACTGCCTGGAACTGCGGCTGTTCGGCCCGCCCGCATGGCGCCAGCAAGCTATTGCTGCAGTTGTCGACCTGCGCGTGTGGGGTGCTTACCTGCAGCGTCCTCGGAGCTTGCGTGCATTCGCGTTGCAGGATGTCTGGGTCGAAGACTGGTACCAGCAGGTGATGCCGGTGCCGGTGGATTGAGAGCGTGAACAACGAACCACTGTGCTCGACGCCACATGGGCGTGGCCGGAGCTCGGTGCGGCATGTAGCAGCGGTATGCACCGGCAACCTCATGTCCACCTGATCACGGTTGCCACGTTTGGTGGCCGCTTTAGACGCAAGGTGCGGCATGCAGTGCATGCGCGACTGACCGTCTTGCGCGTGTCGGCATCCGCATCCGTCCATCGCGGTTACCATGCTCCCTCTCGTGGCCGCCGAGGTGGTGGATGACCAGATTTTCCAACGTCGATGCCTTCCAGCAACGCTTCGGCCTGCGCCTGCCGATCCTGCTCAGCCCCATGGCCGGCGCCTGCCCGGTGCCGTTGTCGGCAGCGGTCGCCAATGCCGGTGGCATGGGCGCGATGGGTGCGGTGTTGTCGCAGCCGCAGGACATCGTGACGTGGATGGCTGCCTTTCGTGAGGCAAGTGCCGGGCCTGCGCAAGTCAATCTGTGGATTCCCGATCCGGCGCCTGTCCGCGATGCCGCTGCCGAAGCGCGCCTGCGGGTGTTTCTTGCGCAGTGGGGGCCGCCAGTGCCAGAGGCAGCGGGCGATGCACTGCCAGCCGATTTCGACGCGCAATTCGATGCATTGCTGAACGCGCGCCCGGCAGTGGCCTCGTCGATCATGGGTGTGTTCCGACCCGACCAGGTTGCGCGCCTCAAGCATGCGGGCATCGCCTGGTTCGCCTGCGCCACCACGCTGGAGGAAGCACTGGCGGCGCAGGCGGCCGGGGCCGATGCCGTGGTCGCGCAAGGCGCCGAGGCTGGCGGTCACCGCGGCGCGTTCGATGCCAGCCGCGCCGCGCAGCAGATGACCGGACTGTTTGCCCTGCTGCCGCGGCTGGTCGATGGCCTGGAGATCCCGGTCATCGCCGCGGGCGGGATTGCCGACGCGCGCGGCATTGCCGCGGCGATGGCGCTGGGCGCCAGTGCAGTGCAGATCGGCACCGGTCTGCTGCGCACGCCCGAGGCTGCCCTGCCCGGCGCCTGGGCCGATGCATTGGCTGCCGCCGAGCCGGAACATACCCGGCCAACCCGCGCGTTTTCAGGTCGGTTGGGGCGGGCATTGCTCACCCCTTACGTGCGCGCCGCCACTGCGGCGGATGCGCCGCCGCCTGCGCCGTATCCGGTGCAGCGCGGACTGACCGCCGCGATGCGCCAGGCAGCGGCGCGCGACAACCGTCTGGAGGCGATGCAGGCCTGGGCAGGCCAGTCGGCCTGGATGGCGCCGGCGCAGCCGGCCGCACAATTGGTCGTGCAGTGGTGGGAGCAGACGCAGGCACTGCTGTGTCGCTGATCTTCTGTAATGGCGAGGCAGCAACTGCGCAGCAACTCGGCGCGGCTGCCCTGATCAACTACGGGCACTTCACGACGCTGCAGGTGCGCAACGCCGCCGTGCGCGGGCTGGATCTGCATCTGCAACGCCTGCAACACGACAGTGCCGCCCTGTTCGGCGCACCGATCAATGCCTCACTGGTGCGCACGTATCTGCGCGCGGCGTTGGCCAGTGCCGGTCGCGTGGATGCGAGCGTGCGTATCACCGTATTTTCGCAGGCGTTTGCGCTGCGCGATCCATCGCGCCAGGTGGCGCTGGACGTATTGATTTCGCTATCGCCGGCTGCGCAACTGCCCGATGCCGCGCTGCGCGTGCACGCAGTCACCCATGTGCGCGAGCAGGCGCAGTGCAAGCACGTCGGCACCTTCGCGCTGTTGCACCTGCGTCGCCAGGCGATGGCCGCCGGCGTCGACGATGCGGTGTTGGTCGATCCCCAGGGCCATGTCCTGGAAGGGGCGTTCTGGAATGTCGGGTTCTGGCAGCAGGGCAGGGTGGTCTGGCCGGCCGGGCCGGCGCTAGACGGCACCCAGCAGCGGTTGTTGCAGGCCGGGCTGCAGGCGCTCGGTATCGCGCAGACTTCCCGCCCGGTCGCGCTTGACGAGCTCGCCAGCTTCGACGGTGGCTTCAGCTGCAATGCGCGGGGGCAGCAGGCCATCGTGGCCATGGGCCCGGCGCAGTGGTCGGCCACTGCCGCGCAGCTGCCAGTGCTGGAGCGGGCGCTGCAAACCCAGGCGTGGCAAGGGATCTGAGCAAAAACACCAGCTGGCTTGGCTTCGCCGAGGGAGCCCGCTATAATCGCCGGCTTACCGCGCCACTCTGGCGACTGGGCAACTCAGGAAAACGACACCATGGTCAAGATTCGACTGACCCGCGGCGGCGCCAAGAAGCGTCCGTTCTACCACATCATCGTGACCGACGTGCGCAGCGCGCGCGACGGCCGCAACATCGAGCGCGTGGGTTACTACAACCCGGTTGCACAGGGCGCCGAACCGCGCGTCGTGCTCGATATCGCCCGCGTCGACCATTGGGTCGGCAACGGTGCACAGCTGACCGACAAGGTGCGTAACCTGTATCGCGAAGCATCCAAGTCCCAGGCCGCTGCGGCCTGATCTTGAGGCCGGGCGTGTTTGCCCGGCCAGAGTCGACACAGATGAAGCCGACCGAGCGCCGCATCCTGTTAGGCAGGATTGTCGGCGCTTTTGGTGTCAAGGGTGAGCTGAAGCTCGAATCCTGGACCGAACCGCGCAGTGCGATCTTCCGGTATCAGCCGTGGGTCGTACGCACGCCATCGGGGCAGGAGTCGGTCGTGAGCGGCGTACGGGGACGTGATCAGGGCAAGAATCTGATCGCGGTGTTCCCCGACGTGACCGACCGCGACACCGTCGAGGCCATGCATGGCACCGAAATCTACGTTGCCCGCAGCGCCTTGCCGCCGCCCAAGCCCGACGAATACTACTGGGTGGATCTGGAAGGATTGCAGGTGGAAACCGTCGAGGGCGTCAAGCTCGGGACGGTATCGCACCTGTTTTCCACCGGCTCCAACGATGTGGTGGTCGTGCGCGGCGATCGCGAGCGGATGATTCCGTTCGTGCTGCCGGAGTTCGTCAAATCGGTGGACTTCGAGGCCAATCTGATCGTGGTCGACTGGGACCCGGATTTCTGATCGAAGCCATCCGCTTCGCTCCTGCCTTACCCATTCCCGATTCCCGAATCCCTGCCAGTGCGCATCGACGTCATCAGCCTGTTCCCGGAGTTCATCGCGCAGTGCGCGGCGTTCGGCGTGGTCGGGCGGGCGCAGGAGCGCGGTCTGCTGGACCTGCAGGGCTGGAATCCGCGCGACCATGCGCAGGGCAACTACCGCCGCGTGGACGATCGTCCCTTCGGTGGCGGGCCCGGCATGGTGATGCTGATCGAGCCGTTGCGGGCCTGTCTGGAGGCGGTGCAGGCCGTCGACGCGCGACCGGCGCCGGTGATCTATCTCAGCCCGCAGGGACGTCCGCTCACCCAGTCCCTCGCGCGCGAGCTGGCGCAGTTGCCGCGCATGATCTTGCTGTGCGGGCGCTATGAAGGGGTGGACGAGCGTTTCCTTGCCAATGCGGTGGATATGGAAATCTCCATCGGCGATTACGTGTTGTCCGGTGGCGAGTTGGGCGCTGCAGTCCTTGTGGATGTGGTGACGCGGCTGCAGGACGGCGTGTTGAACGACGCCGAATCTGCTGCGCAGGACAGTTTCGAAGGCCCGCAAGGCCTGCTGGACTGCCCGCATTACAGCCACCCGTCGGCGCATGCCTGGGGCGATGTGCCCGAGGTGTTGCGCTCGGGCAACCATGGCGCGATTGCGCGCTGGCGCCGGCAGCAGTCGCTGGGCCGGACCTGGCTGCGTCGTCCCGATCTGCTCGACGAGGCAGGCCTGGACAAGCACGATCGTCGTCTCCTGGAGGAGTTTCGCCGCGAACTCACCCGGGGCGACGAGAAATAAGGGCGCACCCCTAGCCCTTGAAGAATTGATTGGGGTACAATATGCGGCTTGCTGGCCAGCCTTGCGTCTGGCCCTCTTACGAACCTCGAGCAATCGCCGTGCGGCGACTGCCGGTCCAATATCACCAGACACGCGGTGCCCACCATGAGCAAACTCAACAAGACCATCCTGGCTGACTTCGAAGCCGCCCAGATCCAGCGCAAGCTGCCGGAATTCAACCAGGGCGACACCGTTGTGGTGAACGTCAAGGTGAAGGAAGGCAACCGCGAGCGCGTGCAGGCCTATGAGGGCGTGGTGATCGGTACCAAGAATGCCGGCCTGAACTCCGCCTTCACCGTGCGCAAGATCTCGCACGGTTTCGGCGTCGAGCGCGTGTTCCAGACCCACAGCGCCATCATCGACTCGGTCGAAGTGAAGCGCCGCGGTAAGGTCCGCGCCGGCAAGCTGTACTACCTGCGTGGCCTGGAAGGCAAGGCTGCCCGCATCAAGGAAGATCTGGCCGCTGCTGCACAGGCCAAGGCCGCTCGCCAGGCTGCTGCCAAGGCCGAGTAAGCCACACTGCTGGCAGGTCTCATCGATCTGCCACTGCCAGACGGCCGCCCTTGGGCGGCCGTTTGCGTTTGGGAAACCGGAATGGCGACAGCCCTCGAAATTGGCATGTGCCACTCGCGCACTGCGGTTCCGGCCGCGATGCCCACAGCCACCTGACAACCACGCTCGTTTTGTTAGCCGTTCTCAAGTCGCAGCTTGAGGCCGGTCAATGCAGCGCATCGCCATCGATCACGTGGCTTGGCTGCGGTCGGCATGCGCGGATCAGCGTGCACGCATCAGCGCGAGCGTGTCCGGGTTGGCTCGGTGATCGGCTCGGCAATGGGGGCGGGATCGGCGACCGGCGATGCAGGATGTGCGGGCACCTCGGCTGCCGCTGCCAGTGCGGAAGGGTGGCTCGGCGTGGTCAGCATGCGCGCCTTGCGCCAGCCGCCCCAGCGGTAGTAGGCCAGCGACAGCAGCATCGAGCAGGTAGAACTGATCGGAAAGCTCCACCACACCGCGTCTGCGCCCAGATGCGGCAGCAGGATATTTGCGAGAGGCACGCGCACGCCCCAGAGCGAAAACGCCAGAATCAACAGCGGTGGGATCACCGCACCGGTGGAGCGCACCACGCCAGACACCACAAAGCTGACGCCAAACAACAGGAACGACCAGATCGCGATGTGGTTGAGATGCCGCGCGATCTCCAGGGTGGCGCTGCCTTCGGGCAGGAACAGGGCCAGGGTCCAGCGATCGAACAGGATCAACAGCACGATCAGCAAGCCCGTCATCAGGAAGTTGGCGGCGATGCCGGTACGGGCGACGGCATCCACGCGCGACCACAGGCCGGCACCCACGTTCTGGGCAGCCATGGTCGAACAGGCGGCGCCGACCGCCATTGCCGGCATTTGTACGTAGTTCCACAGCTGCAGCCCCGCACCAAACGCGGCGGCGGTGTCGGTACCGAAGCCATTGACCAGCGACAGCATCGCGATCATCGCCAGCGAGATCATCACCATCTGCAGGCCCATCGGCACGCCCTTGACGATGAGCGCGCGCAGGATGGCAGCATCGATCCGGAACAGATGCAGGTCGCGTCGTCCCAGCCACAGCACATGTTTTTTGTGCCGCAGATAGATCAGCAGGCCGGCCAGTGCAACCACCTGCGCAATCAGCGTGGCCCAGGCCGCACCGGCGATGCCCAGCGCCGGAAACGGGCCGATGCCGAACAGCAGCAACGGGTTGAACACGATATCCAGCAGCACCGACAGCAGCAGAAAGCGGAAGGGCGTACGCGCATCGCCGGTACCGCGCAGCGCTGCCGATAGAAAGGCGAACAGATACAGCGTCGGCATCGCCAGGAAGATCACGCGCAGATACTCCTCGGCCAGCGTCTGCGAGGCGGCGGGCGTACCCATTGCGGTGAGCAGATGCGGCGCCAGGAACCAGCCCAGCACGGCGATCAGCGCCGACAGCCCGCCAAAGAAGCTGGCGCTGCTGCCCATGACCTTGCGGGCCTGGGCAATGTTGCGCGCGCCCATTGCCTGGCCGATCAGGATGGTGGACGCCATGCCGATACCGAACACCGAGCCGATCAGGAAGAACATGATGCTGTTGGCGTTGGCGGCGGCCGTCAGGGCCTCTTCGCCCAGATAGCGGCCGATCCAGATCGCGTTGACCGAGCCGTTGAGCGACTGGGCGATATTGCCCGCCATGATCGGCAGTGCGAAGAGCAGCAGGTTCTTGCCGATCGGGCCTTCGGTCAGGACAGCGGATTTGGGCATCGCGGTTGTATCGGTATGCAGACGTTGCGCACCCTAGCATTGCGCGGGTGAGATCCAGTGCAGTGCTCGCGTTGCGCGCGCACTTCGGTTGGGGGAGCTCCGTATTCACCGCCAGCGAAGCCTTGGCCGGGGCGTTTCGCTGCTTCGCTCGGCTGCGCAGCCGCGGTGGCCCTCATCCGGCGCTGCGCGCCACCTTCTCCCGCAGGCGGGAGAAGGGGTGTGGCCGAGCGCTTGTTTGATCTGCAGTGTGTTGCTTGAACTGTCATGGGCTTGTTTGAACTGTGGCGTGTTGTTTGAACCGTAGTGTGCTTGTTTGAACTGCAATGCGTTGTTGAACTGTAATGGGCGTGTTTGAACTGTAATGGGCGTGTTTGAACTGCAGTGCGTTGATTGAACTGTCATTGTTTGAATTGCGGTGCGTTGTTTGCCGTAATGGGCTTGTCTGATCTGTAGCGCGCTGGCGTCTTCCTTCCCCCGCCTGCGGGGGAAGGTGCCCATAGGGCGGATGGGGGCAAGCGTCCAGCATCGAACCGGCGATCAACCCGGATGGCCGCGGCGACGGCCCAGCTTGAGTTCCGGGTGGCTGCCCAAACATCGGTTACCAGACAAAGCGAGACAGCAAGGCGCATGAATCCGGAACTGGAACAGGGCACGACGGTCAGGCTGGACGTGTGGCTGTGGGCCGCGCGCTTTTTCAAGACGCGCAGCCTGGCCAAGAATGCGGTCGACACCGGCAAGGTGGACGTGGGCGGGCAGCGCCCCAAGCCCTCGCGCAGCCTGCGCTGCGGCGAGCGCCTGCGCATCGACCGGGGTGGTGAAATCTTCGAGATCACGGTGGCCGGGCTCAGCGACGTACGCGGGCCGGCGCCGGTGGCGCAGGCCCTGTACGTGGAGGGCGAGGCGTCGCGCGAGGCGCGTGCGCAGTGGCGGCTGCAACGTGCTGCCGAACGCACCGGTTACCGCGCGCCGGAAGGCAAGCCCGACAAGCGGGCACGCCGCTTGATCAATGCATTGGGCGATATCGACGCGCTCTAGCGGTCTAGCACCTTGTCCCTGCCGTGCCCGATGGGTTCGCACGGCGGCGCATGGCCAAGACGATCGGGAAGTCGCGCAAAAGAAATGCCCCGGTTGTCCGGGGCATTGTCTGACTGCCAGGGCCTGAGTCAGGCCGAACGATCCAGCGGCTTACGCCAGATCGAACCGATCCAGCTGCATCACCCTGGTCCAGGCGGCGACGAAGTCGTGCACGAACTTCTGCTGCGCATCGCCGCTGGCATAGACCTCGGCCACTGCACGCAGGATGGAATTGGAGCCGAACACCAGATCCACGCGCGTACCGGTCCACTTAAGCTCGCCGGTGGCGCGGTCGCGGCCTTCGTAGAGGTCCTTCGCTTCGGAGGTCGCCTTCCACTCGGTGCGCATGTCGAGCAGGTTGGCGAAGAAGTCGTTGCTCAACACGCCAGGGCGTGTGGTGAAGACGCCATGCTGGGTATCGCCGACATTGGCGCCCAGCACGCGCAGGCCGCCGACCAGCACGGTCAGCTCCGGTGCGGTGAGGGTGAGCAGCTGCGCCTTGTCGATCAGCAACGCTTCGGCCGGCACCGCGTAGTGGCGTTTGGCGAAATTGCGGAAGCCATCGGCCACCGGTTCGAGCACGGCGAACGACTCGATATCGGTCTGCTCCTGCGAGGCATCGGTGCGGCCCGGTGCGAACGGCACCGTGACGCTGTGGCCGGCGGCCTGCGCTGCGTGTTCCACCGCAGCGTTGCCGGCCAGCACGATCAGGTCGGCGAGCGAGATCTTCTTGCCGCCCGATTGCGCGGCGTTGAAGTCGGCCTGGATGCGCTCCAGCGTGGCCAGCACCTTGGCCAGCTGCTCAGGCTGGTTGGCCTGCCAGTCCTTCTGCGGTGCCAGGCGGATGCGCGCGCCATTGGCACCGCCGCGCTTGTCCGAGCCACGGAAGGTGGAGGCCGAGGCCCACGCGGTGGAGACCAGCTGCGCCACGCTCAGGCCCGAGGCCAGGATGGTCTGCTTCAATGCGGCCGCATCCTGCGCGTCGACCAACGCGTGGTCCACCGCTGGTACCGGGTCCTGCCACAGCAATTCTTCGGCCGGCACGTCCGGGCCCAGGTAGCGCGAGCGCGGACCCATGTCGCGGTGGGTGAGCTTGAACCAGGCGCGTGCGAAGGCGTCGGCAAACTGCTCCGGGTGCTGATGGAAGCGGCGCGAGATGGCTTCGTACGCAGGGTCGAAACGCAGTGCCAGGTCGGTGGTCAGCATGGTCGGGCGATGCTTCTTCGATGCATCGTGCGCGTCGGGAATGATGGCCTCGGCGTTCTTGGCCACCCACTGGTGCGCGCCGGCCGGGCTCTTGCCCAGCTCCCACTCGAACTTGAACAGGTGGTCGAAGAAGTCGTTGCTCCACTGCGCCGGCGTGGTGGTCCAGGTGACTTCCAGGCCGCTGGTGATGGTGTCGGCGCCCTTGCCGCTGCCGTAGCGGTTGTGCCAGCCCAGGCCCTGGCTTTCCAGTTCGCCGGCTTCCGGTTCGGCGCCGACGTTGTCGGCCGGGCCGGCACCGTGGGTCTTGCCGAAGGTGTGGCCACCGGCGATCAGGGCCACGGTCTCTTCGTCGTTCATGGCCATGCGCGCGAAGGTGTCGCGGATGTCGCGCGCGGCAGCGATCGGGTCGGGGTTGCCGTCCGGACCTTCCGGGTTGACGTAGATCAGGCCCATCTGCACGGCGGCCAGCGGGTTTTCCAGATCGCGCGTGTGCGGCACTTCGCTGTCGTCGTCCTTGACCAGCACGCCGTGCGCTTCGTCCACGCCGGGCGAGCCGCGCGAATAGCGGTCGTCGCCACCCAGCCACTTGGTCTCGCGACCCCAGTACAGGTCCTGGTCCGGTTCCCAGGTGTCTTCGCGGCCGCCGGCAAAACCGAACGTCTTGAAGCCCATCGACTCCAGCGCGACATTGCCGGTGAGGATCATCAGGTCGGCCCAGGAAATGGACTGGCCATACTTCTGCTTGATCGGCCACAGCAGCCGGCGCGCCTTGTCCAGGCTGACGTTGTCCGGCCAGCTGTTGAGCGGCGCAAACCGCTGCTGACCACGGCCGCCGCCGCCGCGCCCATCGCCGATGCGGTAGGTGCCGGCGCTATGCCAGGCCATGCGCACGAACAGCGGGCCGTAATGGCCGAAGTCGGCCGGCCACCAGTCCTGCGAGTCGGTCATCAGCGCACGCAGTTCCTGCTTGAGCGCCTGCAGGTCGATGCGCTTGAAGGCTTCGGCGTAATTGAACGTCTCGCCCAGCGGGTTGGACTTGTTCGAATGCTGGCTCAGCAGATCCACGCGCAGCTGTTTGGGCCACCAGTCACGGTTGGTGGTACCGGTACCGACGACAGCGTGGTTGAACGGGCACTTTGCTTCGGTGGTCATGGGATTTACCTGTGTGCGTAAGCACTTGGGGAGCGGCGTGCCGGTATGCCGGCACGTGCTGGTGGAATCGACGTGGACGGCAGCGCCCTTGTCGTGGTCATCGATGATCACGACAGGGAAACAGTCGCCCGGCCGCTGGCGGACCTGCCGATGCTAGCGCCTGCTTGTGGCAGTCGAAACCGCCTGGCTGACGGGAAAGGCAATGGGCGGGCAGGCGCATCAGGCGGACTCATCATGGCGACGTTCGCACACGATAAAGCGCATCGATCATTTGGTGAATTCGAATTATTCGAACATATCGATAGCGTATTGCTATGGATAGCACGCCGGTGCTCGTCCGGCGTGCCCAGCGGCTACGGGTCGCTCAGCGCTTGCCGAACAGGCTGCCGCCCAGCTTCATGACATCGCCCAGGCCGAGCTGGCCATCGCCGTCCTGATCCAGCACGCTGGTCAACAGGCCGCCGGCGCCGGCGTTCGTGCGCACTTGCTGATGTTCCTGGGCCAGCGCGGGGCCGAGCTGGCTGGCGGCCGCGGTATTGCCGCCCAGAAAGCGCTTGGCCAGATATGCCATCACGATGGGAGCGAGCAGCTGCAGCAGCTGGCTGGCCTTGCTGGTTTCCAGCCCGGTGGCCTGGCCCAGCCCGGCAGCGGCCTGTGGCGCCTTGTCGCCGAACAGATGGCCGACGATGCCGGCGCCATTGGCCGACGCGCCGCTGGCCGAACCGCCCAGCAGCGAACCCAGCAGGCTACCGATGTCCGGGCTGGCGGCGTGGTCGCGTTGCAGGGCGCCCAGCAAGGCATCGGTGCCACCGGCCTGCTGGCTATTGCGGCCCAGCGCGCCCATCAACAGCGGCAGCGCGGTCTGCACGGCCGATTGCGCCTGCTCGGGCGCAATGCCCAGGCGGCCAACGAGTTGCTGCAGTTGCGGGCCCTGCAACTGCGCGGCGAGCTGATCGGTCAATGAGGCGGACGTGGTCATCGGAAGGTTTCCTGTTGGACGAAGCGTTGCCGCAGGGTGCGCCCGTCGCGCCGACAGAGCAATCCGCAAGACTGCATCCAAACGACCGCCAAATCCTGTTGCGCAATGCATCCGCAAGCGCAGCAAGCATCAGCCATGCAGCTCCGCTCTTACGAATCCCAAATCCCGACTCCCCAATCCCCGCACCTCAAATCAACGCCTTCAACCGATACAAGGCCTCCAGCGCCTGCTTGGGCGTGAGGTCGTCCGGATCCAGGGCCTGCAGCGCTTCCTGCGCGGCGGAAGAGGGCGCGGTGAACAGCCCGAACTGTTGCGGCGCATCCAGCGCGGCCGGCGCCATCTGCGCGCTATGGCTTTCGCCGCCGCGTTGTTCCAGCTCCGCCAGGCGACGTCGCGCCTGGGTCACTGCCGCCTTCGGCAGCCCGGCCAACGCGGCCACCTGCAAGCCAAAGCTGCGATTGGCCGGCCCATCCTTGACCGCATGCATGAACACCAGGCGCTCGCCGTGTTCGACCGCGTCCAGATGCACATTCGCAATACCGCTGGCGCCGCCGGCATGCGATTCGTCGGCCAGCGCGGTGAGTTCGAAATAATGCGTGGCAAACAGCGTGTAGCAGCGATTGGTATGCGCCAGATGGCGCGCCACCGCGTCGGCCAGCGCCAGGCCATCGTAGGTGGAGGTGCCGCGGCCGATCTCGTCCATCAGTACCAGCGAGTGCGGGGTGGCGTGATGCAGGATGTAGCTGGTTTCGGCCATTTCCACCATGAAGGTGGATTGCCCGCGCGCCAGGTCGTCGCCGGCGCCGATACGGGTGAGGATGCGGTCGATCGGCCCGATCACCGCGCGGCTGGCAGGCACGTAACTGCCGATATGCGCCAACAGCACGATCAAGGCGTTTTGGCGCATGTAGGTCGATTTACCACCCATGTTCGGGCCGGTGATCACCAGCATGCGGCGGTCGGCGTGCAGCTCCAGATCGTTGGGTTCGAACGGTTGGTCGCGCACCGCTTCCACCACCGGGTGACGGCCGCGTTCGATGCGCAGGCACGGCGCGCTGTCCAGCTCCGGCTGCGACCAGTCCAGTGCCTGCGCGCGTTCGGCGAACGCGGCCAGCACATCCAGTTCGCTCAATGCACCGGCGCAGCGCTTGAGGCCTTCCAGCTCGGTGCCCAGCGCATCCAGCAGGCCTTCGTACAGCAGTTTTTCGCGCGATAGCGAACGCTCGCGCGCGGACAGCACCTTGTCTTCGAAACTCTTGAGCTCTTCGGTGATATAGCGCTCGGCGTTGGTCAGGGTCTGCCGGCGGCTGTAGTGCAACGGCGCCTTTTCCGCCTGACCCTTGCTGATCTCGATGTAGTAACCATGCACGCGGTTGTAGCCGACCTTGAGCGTGGCGATGCCGCTGCTGGCGCGTTCGCGCTGTTCCAGATCGATCAGGAACTGGTCGGCATTGGTGGACAGGCGGCGCAGCTCGTCCAGATCGGCGTCGTAGCCGGTGGCGATGACACCGCCGTCGCTGAGCTTGAGCGGCGGTTGCTCGGCCACGGCGCTGATCAACAGATGCGCGGTGGCATCGTGCTCGCCGAGTTCGGCAAACAAGGTCTGCAGTCGCGGCGAATCCAGCGGTGCCAGGATCGCGCGGACCTTCGGCAACAGCGCCAGTCCATCGCGCAAGGTGGAAAAGTCGCGCGGGCGCGCCGAACGCAATGCCACGCGGGTGAGGATGCGTTCCAGATCGCCTAGCGCGCGGAAGGCCTCGCGCACGTCGACATCGGCGCCCGCGTCGATCAGGGTGCCGACCGCGTGGTGGCGCTGCACCAGCACATCGCGCAGGCGCAGCGGACGGTGCAGCCAACGCCGCAGCAAGCGCCCGCCCATCGGCGTGACCGTGCTGTCCAGGACGCCGAGCAAGGTATTGCGCGTGTCGCCATCGACGCGCGTATCCAGCTCCAGGTGCCGGCGTGTGGCCGCGTTCATCGAAATCGCTTCGCTGGCCACTTCCATCGCAATGGAGGTCAGGTGCGGCAGCCGCTGTTTCTGGGTCTCTTCGACATACCCAAGCAAGGCGCCGGCCGCAGCGGTGGCGCAGGGCTTGTCGTCGATGCCGAAGCCGGACAGATCGTGCAATTTGAAGAACGCCAGCAACTGGCGCCGGCCACTGTCGGCATCGAACAGCCACGGTGGCCGCCGCCGCACCCCGATACGCCCGCGCAGGAACTCCGGCCAGTTGTCTTCGTCGGGGACCAGCAGCTCGGCCGGCTCCAGGCGCGCGATCTCAGCTTCCAGCGCATCCACGCTGTCCACTTCGTTGACCAGGAAGCGCCCGCCGGCCAGATCGGCCCAGGCCAGGCCGTAACCTTGCTTGCTGCGCGAAATCGCCATCAACAAGGTGTCGCGACGCTCGTCCAGCAGCGCCTCGTCGGTGACCGTGCCGGGCGTGACGATGCGCACCACCTTGCGCTCGACCAGCCCCTTGGCCAGCGCCGGGTCGCCGATCTGCTCGCAGATCGCCACCGACTCGCCCAACGCGACCAGCCGCGCCAGGTAGCCTTCATACGCATGCACCGGCACACCCGCCATCGGAATCGGCGCACCGCCGGAGCTGCCGCGCTGGGTCAGGGTGATATCCAGCAGGCGCGCCGCCTTGCGCGCATCGTCGTAGAACAGCTCGTAGAAATCGCCCATGCGAAAGAACAGCAGCAGGTCGGGGTAGTCCGACTTGGCGGCGAAGAACTGTTTCATCAGCGGCGTGTGCTCGGGGGTTCCCGTGCCCTGCTTGGCTTTGTCTTTGGTGTCGGTGGTTTGCAAGAACGTCTTCCGAAATCTGACTGCTGCGCAGGTGCGTGACGCACTGCGGTGGCGGTGGGGTGTTGGTGCGCCAGGTCTGCAACCCATGCATGCGGCGGTTGCGGCAGCGGCCGCGCAGGCTGGATGGGCCGGATTGCCGCAGTGACTGGCGCGGGCATGGCGGTGGACGGCAAGTTTAAGCCGAGCGGCGCTCAATCCCCAATCGTCGAGTCGGCGTGGTGTCGCATGCTTGGGTGCTCTGCGCACCGGGAGGCTGGCACCAGGCCGCACCTGCGCTGTCGAGCAACCTTGCAGCTGACTGTCGCCTTTCGTTAAGGCGGCCGGCCGAATGCTCAAGCCATGCACAAAGAAGGCCGGCTGTTCGCACAACCGGCCTTGTGAGCATGCGTTCTGATGTTCTGGAACGGCTGCTGTGAACCTTCTATTTTTTTAGAACTCCTGCCAGTCCGCGCTGTTGCTCGATGCGGTGGCTACCGCGGCCGCCGGGCGGGTAGTGCGCCGGGGCGGGCTTGCCGCGCTGCGGGTTGGCGTTGCAGCAGGCGCGGCTTTCGGGCGCACCACGGTTGGTGCTGCGGTGCGTACGGCAGCAGGGCGTTCGGCTTCGATCTTGAAGATCGACACCGCCTGCGTGAGTTCCCCGGCCTGTTCTTCCATCGAACGTGCGGCGGCGGTGGCTTCTTCCACCAGCGCGGCGTTTTGCTGGGTCGCTTCGTCCATCTGGGTGACGGTGAGGTTGACCTGTTCGATGCCGGCTGACTGCTCCTGCGAGGCAGCGGAAATCTCGCCCAT
This sequence comes from Xanthomonas sp. WHRI 6106, assembly GCF_040202405.1. Lineage (NCBI taxonomy): Bacteria > Pseudomonadati > Pseudomonadota > Gammaproteobacteria > Lysobacterales > Lysobacteraceae > Xanthomonas > Xanthomonas sp. WHRI 6106. The sequence goes on from NZ_JBEGFC010000001.1 coordinate 338,042, forward strand.
GATGTCGGTGACGCGCTGCACGCTGGCGACGATTTCCGCCATGGTGGTGCCGGCGGTGTGCACCAGGGTGGAGCCTTCGGTCACACGCTGTACCGAATCGTCGATCAGGCTCTTGATCTCTTTGGCCGCTGCCGTGGAGCGCTGCGCAAGCGTGCGTACTTCGCTGGCCACCACCGCAAAACCGCGGCCTTGCTCGCCGGCGCGGGCCGCTTCCACCGCCGCGTTGAGCGCCAGGATGTTGGTCTGGAAGGAAATGCCGTCGATGACGCTGATGATGTCGGCGATCTTTTTCGACGACGCCTCGATGCCGCTCATGGTGCCCACGACCTTGCTGACGATATCGCCGCCTTGCGAGGCCACGCTGGCAGCACCGATTGCCAGTTGATTGGCCTGGCGTGCGTGTTCGGCGTTCTGGCGCACGGTGGAGGTGAGTTCTTCCATCGATGCGGCGGTTTCTTCCAGGTTGGCGGCCTGCTGTTCTGTGCGCTGCGACAGGTCCTGATTGCCAGCAGCAATCTCGCTGGCGGCGGTGTTGATCGACACCGCCGAATGCTGGATGCGCCCGACGATTTCGGCTAGCTGCGTGGCGGTGGCGTTGGCGTCGTCGCGCATCTGCGCGAACACACCCTTGAAGTCGCCGGTCATCCGCGCGGTCAGGTCGCCCGCGGCGATGGACTGCAGCAGTGCCGATAGCGATTGCAGGTTGCCGTCTGCGGTGGCCATCAGCTGGTTAAGGCTGTCGACCATGAGGTGGAAGTCGTACTGGAAGCGGTCGGCATCGCCACGCGCGCTGAAGTCGCCGTTGGCTGCGGACAGCGCCAGCTGCTTGATTTCCGCATTCATCGCCGAAAGATTGGCCTTGACCTCATTCATGGTCTGCGTGAGCACGGCCTTTTCGCCAGGCAACACGTCCATGCTGTCGCTCAAATCGCCGATGGCGTAGCGGCCCATGATGCGGGCCAGCGTGGTCTGCACTTCAAGATGTGAGGCGACCAGGGTGTTGGTGTCCTGCGCCATACGGCCGTAGTCGCCGGGGAACGCATTGGCATCGATCCGGAAACTGGTTTGCCCTTCGTCGTGCCGCTTGGCCATGTCGGCCTGCGCGCGCAACAACGACTGCAACTGTGTCTGCATGCCGCTCATGGCACGCAGCAGGCGACCGGTTTCATCCCGCGCGTCGGTTTGCACCTGGTTGTCCAGCTGGCCATTGGCAATGGCCTCGGCGGCCTTGGTGGCGCGGGCGAGCGGGTGGGTCAGGCTGCGCGTGATCAGCCAAGCGAGCAGGCCGCTGATGGTGACCACGGCCACGCCGCCGATCAGCAGCAGTAACTTGGCGCGGGTCATGGACTGCACGGCTTCGGTGTAGGCCTGCCGGCTCTGTTCTTCCTGCCGGCTGACCAGCTGACGGATTTTGTCCTGCCAGGCCGCGTTGGCTTGGCGCCCCTTCTCGTTGAGCAATGCCTGCGCCGGGCCGTTGTCGTCCTGGGCGGCGAGTGTCATCACTTCATCGTTGATCTTGCCGGAAATGGCGCGTTGAGCATCCATCTCTGCGCGAATCTTGCGGCCTTCTTCGGAGCTGGGCAGCGTATCGAGTTTTTCGCGCAGCTCCTTGTAACGCTGGCGTTGCGTCTTGATCGTTTCCAACGCCTGTGCGTCGAGTTCGGCGCTGGTGGCCATGGCGTAGGTGCCCAACGCGATCATGATCGAGGAGTTGGCATCCAGCATGCCGTTACCGAACTGGATCTTGGCCATGCGGTCCAGCACGATGAAGTCCAGCTGCTTTCTGGCGCTGCCCATCGAGTTTAGCCCGATGGCAACAAGTAGACCCGACAGGAGGATCAGCAAGCAGAACGCGGCGCCCAGGCGACGGCCGACGGAATAACGTTGGAGTAAGGCAGTCATGCGGCAATCCCGGATACGAAGTCGAAGGGTGCCGTCGGGGCAGTTGCGTGAAGGACGCATGAGTGTCGGGCCGGCACGGTGGATAACGACGCACCGTTAGGAAACTTGAATTAATGGTGCCGCGCGGATTTAGGCCCAGTTTGTGAACGGCAGGAGTCAGGAATCGACCGACTGGCGCATGCTGCATGAAGACGCGCAGACTGTGAAAACGACCGGTTCGCGTGCTCTCACCGAGGGCTCCGACTGCTACACGGCGTCGTTGCGGCTGCCACGCTAAAGTCGCCGGCCACACAGCAGCTACGACACGCCGCACATGGATAACCGACATCAGGAATGGATGCAGGCCGTCACCGACGCGCTCAGCGACCTGCTGGCCGCGCGCGTTGCGCAGGCCACGCTGCTGGAGGCCATGCTGGTCTCGCATCCGGATCCGGTCGCCTTGAGGAAAGCATGGGACGAGCTGTCGTCTCAGCGGATTGCCGTCGTTGCACAGAACAAGGCCGCCGCTGCGGTGGAGCGGCCGATGGATGGCTACACGCTGGACCAATTCCAGGCCTGGGAAGAAAAGTTTCGCCGCTATTTTCCGCGCGATGTGGATCTGGAATAAACGGAGGCGCGATCGCGCGTTCTTGCCGGCAACCAAAGAGTCGGTGTGCAGTGTGCGCCCTTGAGGCCTGCGTGCTTCGATGATGAGAGCGCTGCACAAGCGGCAATATTCCTGAAGTCCGTTGGCGCATCTCCGGCCCACCAAGCTGGCCAGAGGCATCGGGCTGAAGGTCAGACGCCCCCCATCCGCCCTTCGGGCACCTTCCCCCGCAGGCGGGAGAAGGGACCGCGGTTGCGGTGTGCCATGCACTGGCGTGTCGCATCTCCGGCGGGGGTCACGCTGTAGTTGCCTTGCGCTTGGCAGAGCGCTGCAAGCCACGGATCTCGTCGAGTGCTTTGCCATCGCCGGATCGCTTAAGCATGCTTCTGCGGCAGAAGATGACCGCAACATCTCCGCTGCTGCGTGTGGTGACCGGCCAGGCTATTCCGCTGCCGGAGAGGTGGCCCGATCAGCCAAAGCAGTTGCTGAAACGCGACGACTTGTGGGCTCCCGGCAAGTCAGTGTCGGCCAGAATAAGCAGCTTACGGTCACTATTGAAGCCAATACTTGGCGCATGTCAGTCCGCATCAATTGTCGTGCGGACGATGTTGGTTGTCGTCGGACAGTCATTGTTTGTCCTGTCCGCGGAGCTCGCTTGGCATGCGGAAACAGCATGGACATGCGAGCACCAACGACACAGTGCAGGCCGAGGTCGTTGGCCGCCAAGCCACGAATGCGCGCAGTTGCCTGGCACGCGCGTCAACGCAATCTTTGCAGGGTCTGCGTGTGTATGTGCCGTGCCTTGCACACACGCCTGTCGCTTCAGGGCTGGAACTCTTTCGTCTTTGGAAAAGCTAAGATCGAAGCTTGTGCAATGTCGGAGGCGCCAATGATCGATCGTCGTACCTTTCTTGTCACGGGTGTGGCGGCCGCTGCCGCCAGCTTCAGTGCATCAGCGGCCCGGATCGCGCAGACGCCGCGCGCCAACGGGCCGGCGCCGTGGGGCGCAGTGCCCAGCGCACGCCAGCTGCGGTGGCATCGATGGGAGCAATACGCCTTCGTGCATTTTGCGATGAACACCTTCACCGACAAGGAATGGGGCTACGGCGACGAGGATCCGCGCAAGTTCGATCCCAGCGATTTTTCAGCCGATCAAATTGTCGCTGCGGCCAAGGCCGGCAATCTGAAAGGACTCATTTTCACGGCCAAACACCATGATGGTTTCTGTCTCTGGCCGACACGCCTGACCGAGCATTGCATTCGCAACTCGCCCTACAAGAACGGCAAGGGCGACATCGTCGGCGAAATGGCAGCGGCGTGCCGACGCGCTGGCCTGGCGTTCGGTCTTTACCTCTCGCCCTGGGATCGCAACCACGCCGAGTATGGGCGCCCCGGCTATATCGACTATTTCCGCAAACAGATCGTCGAACTCTGCACGGGCTATGGCGACCTGTTCGAGTTCTGGTTTGACGGTGCCAATGGCGGTGACGGCTATTACGGTGGCGCACGTGAATCGCGCAAGATCGACGCGCCGGCGTACTACAACTGGCCGCGGATGATCGAGCTGGTGCACCAGTACCAACCAATGGCCTGCACCTTCGACCCACTCGGCGCCGATATCCGCTGGGGCGGCAACGAGGACGGCATCGCTGGCGATCCGAGCTGGCCGACCATGCCCAATGCCCCGTACACCCAGGAAAATGGCAATTCCGGCGTGCGCGGCGGGGCGCTGTGGTGGCCGGCTGAAACCAACACGTCGATCCGCCCGGGCTGGTTCTACCATGCCGATGAAGACGGCAAGGTGCGTAGCCCGGAAAACCTGGTGCGCTATTTCGACACCTCGGTGGCGCGCGGCACCAACATGAACCTCAATCTCCCGCCCGACCGACGCGGCTGCATTCCCGATCACGACGTGGCGGTGCTGCAGAGTTTCGGCGATGCGATCCGCGCCAGCTTCGCCATCGATCTGGCCAAGGGCGCCAAGGCCAGTGCCAGTGCGTCGCGGGGTGCCGGATTCGAGCCGGCGCGCGTGCTTGACCGCCAGCCGGATAGCTACTGGTCCACGCCGGATGCGGTCACCACGCCCACGCTGACACTGGAGCTGTCGGCGGTGCACAGCTTCGACCTGATCCGGCTACGCGAATACCTGCCGCTGGGCGTGCGCGTCACCCGCTTCGCGGTCGAAGCCGAGGTCGATGGGCAATGGCGGCGGCTGGCCGAAGCGCAGTGCATCGGTGCGCAGCGCATCTTGCGGCTGGATCGCCCAATCGCCGCGCGCCGGGTGCGCCTGGTCGTGCTCGAGGCGCCGGTGTGCCCGGCAATCAGCGAATTCGCGCTGTTTCGCGCGGTTGCGCCGGTGCCGGTCGCGCGGCCGACGGCGACCGCGCCGGATGTGCTGTCCAGCGCTGGCTGGCGCATCGTCGAGGCCAGCGCGCCAGGGGCGGATACGTTGCTGGACGACGATGCCAGCACGATCTGGATCACGCCCGCTCCCACCCAGGGTCACCCCGTGCAGGTGACCATCGACTTGGGTGCGCTGCGTCAGGTTGCCGGTTTCAGCCTCACGCCCTCGCGCACGGTCATGAACGGTGCGGCGCCGCCGAAGGGCTATCGCGCCGAAACCAGTGAAGATGGCCGGCAGTGGCAGCCCGCCGGTGCCGGCGAGCTGTCCAATATCGCCTATGCGCTCTCGACCCAACGCCTGAATTTCCCCGAAGTCCGCCAGATCCGCTACCTGCGGCTGTCGTTCGCGGAAACCGCGGTGCCTGCCGAGCGGCTGGCGATTGCGGGGATCGGTGCGTTTTCGCGTTTGCGATGAAATATGCACTCCCGCGCGGCAGGTGCCGCGTGGGAGACTTTGCATGAGCACGGTACGAGCCTCGGAAACAGCAAAGCGTAAATACCGACCATATGGCTCTCGCGCATTTAGCGCTGCGGACGCCTCAGAACGTCTTAAGGAGTGCCCACTCAGTCAAGTGGGCACTCCACGATCACGGTCTAGTTCAAGAGAAATTCTTGAACAAAACTGGTCTGTTAGACAGGGTCGTACTCACAAGCCACGTATCGAAATTCGGGCAGATACCCCGTTTTGTCGTAATTGCCGCCGTAGTAGTCACACCTCCAGTTAGGTCCGCCCTGCCAGGTTTTGGTCCAGCCCTGCTGGCAGCTGCCATTTTGAAACCACCCCGAATTGCTGCCGGAAACATGGGTGGTTCCCATGCGTTCGCCGATGAGAACAGCAGGGGCGTACCTGGAGTGCGCTTTCGGTGGGCAAGAGTTCTCCTCGGCGCGTTCGTTGCACTCTTGCCAACTTCTGTTGTAACTGCCGGAAAGGGAAAGGCCTGAAAGTTTGAAGGGTAAATCCCAGTCTGCGCTTAGGCCAACGTTAAAGTCCTGGCCTCGGCAAGTTCCGCGAGCAGTAGAGCGGGTGGACGTTGGGCAGTGTGCCGCATCTCCGTAACACACCGCTTGGGTGCCCTCGTCTTCAAAGAAGGATTTCTGATCTTTTTTCTGCTGCCATCCGCCGAAGGTGGTGTGCAAGTGAGGGTTCTGCGCACCAGCCTGCGCAGTTCCCACAATGATCAACGCGAGAAAAATCGCGTAAATGTATTTGCTTGGGTTAATTTTCATTTCGGTCTCCATCGGGTAGTTGAATTTTAAAAATACAGTTTTCGGCGTAACCTCAATCATGCGAGGTCCAAATACCGCAAAGGCTCTAGGTTCGCAGTTGTCCAGTTAGGAGTTACTTTTTTTTTACTGTTTTTGGGGTGCAAAGTGCTGGCTTCTCAGCGTGCGCGGAAAAAATGTTGTAGTCGCGAGCTGGGGGGGTCTACAGATTCTTCAGTTGAGCGGTAGTGCCCGTTTGCATTTAAAATATGTTCTAGGGCGTCGCAAATGAAGTGACGTGGTGTGCGCCTCGGCAATTTAGAGCTGGTGCGTGGCTAGCTGTGCCCCTGTACCAAAGATTGTAAAATCTCCCGTTCTTCAAGCGATGCAGAGGGTCGCGACACAGCCGTGGTGAGCGTCGACCTGAGGGGCGGCGTCAGTTCCACATCGCCACTTGCGATGGAGTTGAGGGTCTGCCTCACCAAAGGCTCGGTCGCGCCGCTCCTCAGGTAGTTCACCGCTGCATCTGCTGCGGCGTCGGGGGAAGAGAGTCGGTAAATCTTCTGTGCGGCCAGTGCCCTCACCCGTTCGTCGCCATCTCCTGACACAAGCGAGTTCATTTGGGCAATTGCATTGCTTCGCAGGCCTCTTGCGTCTGCAGATGTATCCTCCTCGATCGTGCCGATAAAGTTTAATGCCGCCACCGACGTGGGGACGTCGTTTGAGTGGTTATTAAGAGAGGACATCGCTTGCGATAATGTTTCTTTAGATGCTGTTCCAGGAAAGTTGGAGTACGTTTTGTACATCTGCGCGTAAAGGCTTGTGTCTTTACTGGCCCAGATGCGGTTCGCCTCGTCTACCATCATTTGTCTGCCGGTCGAGCTGCGAACAATCATGTTCTGGAGAATTTCGCGGTTGGCGGCATCTTGTGCAGGGATCTTGGCATAGTAGTCGGCCACCGCTTTTCGTGCTTCCGGGTTGGAATCAATAGTGCTCAGTAAGCGGGACATGAATATGTCTCTCTGCTGCCGGGTCATCGGATGACCCGAGTCCCAGCTATCATAAAACTCTTGCAAACGTTGTTGGACCTCGCCCTTTGCGAACGGCTTATCGCTTTCGGACGTCGAAAATTCATTCAATTCAAGCCCATTATTCACCCTCTCAGGGCTGGGTGCATGGTGGGCATTAACGCTCTGAGGCAGCTGGGGAGCCGGGCTTGCTGAGCTGCCCGGCCGGGCAATAGGGGTTTGTGCAGCGAGATATACGAATGAGCAGATTCCGACAGTTGCGAGGGCTCCTGCCAATATAAGTAATGAAGTATTTTTATTCGTGGCCTTTGTGTTGATAAATTCAGTCATCTCTTTTCCTTGCTGTGGTAGGTACTTTTGTGGACTGAATGCGACGCGATGAGATTCAACCACTCCAATGCGATGCAGGGCGGGCGGCTAATGGTTACGCTTGATCGCGGAGCGCACGCCTGGAGCATGCTGCCCGATTAAAGGAGCTTTTTCTTTATATTTCTAATCGATAATTTGGAAATGTAGATATCGAGTTGAGGTGCGGCACTTGGTAGGTGAGACTGATTTTTGCCGCAGGCGACGGCTGGTTTAAAACGTCGGGTAAACGTATCTGTTCAGATAAGCTTGCTGATGTCGGCGCGTGACACATATCGCGACTTCCTGGAATAAAGTGGGTTACCACCTTTTTGAACTATCTCAAAAACTTTTGTTTTTCTACGTGTGCGGTATTTTCTGGTCGTTACTCTCAAGAGATGACTTTGTCGTCCTGCTTCAGGGAGAGCGGGTCATTGCGAAGTGGCGCGGAGTTTAACGACGAATATCTCACTTCTCGGCGCGAATTCGCTGTAAAAATTTAGATGGGATACGTGGTCTAGCATTTAGGGTAGGACGTGGATGCATCGTGTGGCGCCGGTGTACTGTGATCACAGCTGGCTGCCGTCAGTCCAAAAAAAATTTCTGCGCGGGCACTCAAACGGCATGTATGGGGCTGTTTAGGGTCCTCGGTGCGCTGGATTTGCGCCAAGCCGTTTCGGCGGCGAGTCCGTGCCGAAGTGCAAAAACAATGAAGGTCACGGCACGCTGGGCCAAAACTTGCATTGAGCAAGGGCTTGATGGGACGCCTGTGCCAAGCAGTGCTTCGAGGATACGATGCTGGGTGGCACCTTGCCCGCGATGCGGGAAAGTCACGTGACCTGGGAGGCGCCCAGCGAAACTGCGAGCAACGGACATTGCGTCCACTGTGTCTCGTGGATCGTCGGCCTTAGGAGCGCCCGCCATTTCGACGGAAACAAAGGCGGGCTCACCTTCTGTCCACTCGTTAGCCGACCATCGTATCGGGGTGGCCGGAGATGAGCCCGTTCAATGCCGGGCACCGTCAGATGCCGGGCCCATCGGATGAAGCGCCCGCGAGGCACCGCGGGCGACTCAGGGAACAAAGGCGCGAGGCTTAGCTGCTTTGGCACTCAAGTGGAGTGGTTGAGACGTCAAGCCAACCGCACTGGCCTGCAACACGATCTCACCAGCCGTGCGCGTGGTCTGCAACAGCGCCGCACACAGCCCATTGAACGCCTTGCGTTGCGGCGCCTTGTCGTCCTCGTGGCTGCTGGGGTCGCCGTTGCCGACGCCGATCAGCTTGCCTGCGCCGTGCACGGCGAACTGCACTTGCGTGTCGGCAGTGGGAACGAGGCGGCCTTGTGCATCGACAATCTCTACCTTCACCACCGCCACATCTTCGGCGTCGGCGCGCAGTGCGTTGCGATCGCAACTCAGGCGGATCGCGGCCGGCTTGCCCGCGGTTTCGCGGCGTTCGGTGAGTACCAACTTGCCGCCGCGATAGCCGCGCGCTTCGATCGCGCCCGGTGCGTACGCCACGCGCCATTCAACGTGGCCGTAAGCGGGCACCTGCTGCAGGCCCTGGCTGACGCCGTTGACCAGCAGTTCGACCGCTTCGAGATTGCTGTGGCACCAGACCTGTACGTGGCCGTTGTCGTCGGCTTGCAGCAGGCCGTCCCAGTTCCAGTGCGGGAACAGGTGCAGCACCGGTTCGCTGGTCCATTGCGCGCGGTAGTACCAGTAGTTGTCCTTGGGAAAGCCGCAGCTGTCGAGGACGCCGAATTGCGAGGCGACATTCGGCCAGCGGTTGTAGGGCGTGGGTTCGCCGCGGTAGTCGAAGCCGGTCCAGATAAAGCCGCCGGCGATGTACGGGCGCTGCGCGACATAGCTCCACCAAGCTTCGGCGGTGCTGGCCCACCAGGGGTGATCGAGGTCGTAGGCGCGGGTGTAGCCGCGTTTGTCGGCGCGCTGGTAGTTGCCGCGCACCGACACGGTGCTGCCGGTTTCGCTGCCGTAGATCGGAATGTGGGGGTATTGCGCGTGGAAGCCGTCCATCTGGCTGGTGCGGTAGTTGAAGCCGACTACATCGACCACTTGGCCGACGCCATCGCCGAAGCCTTTATCCATGGCAAAGGTGGTGGGGCGGGTGGGGTCGAGCTGGCGCACGCGCTGCTGCATGCGGGCGACGATACGCGCACCGCGCTCGGTGACCTGCTGCGGTTCTTCATTGCCCAGCGACCACAGGAGGACGCTGGGATGATTGCGGCCGCGCCGTACCATGGTCTCCAGTTCGCCCATGGCCTCGGGGTCGGTGGACATGCGGCGGGTTTCTTCGATTACGAACATGCCCAGGCGATCGCAGAGCGCGAGCAGTTCCGGTGTGGCCGGATTGTGCGAGCTGCGGTAGGCGTTGCAGCCCATCGACTTGAGCTGGCGCAGGCGCCACTCATGCAGGCTGTCCGGGATGGCGGTGCCGACGCCGGCATGGTCCTGGTGATTGTTGGTGCCGTGCAGCTTGAGCGGTGTGCCATTCAACAAGAAGCCGCGCTGCGCATCGAAGGCGATGCTGCGCACGCCGAACGGTGTGACCAATGCATCGACCGCCTTGCCGTCGCTGTGCACGCTGGTGGTCAGGCTGTAGAGCTGCGGGGTGTCGATCGACCACAGCGCGGCCTGGCCGAGCGGAAGGGTCTGTTCGACGACCTGCACCTGGCCCGGCGCAACCGTGATGGTTGCGCTGGCTGCCTGGGCAACGGTGCGTCCATCCGGTGCGGTGATGCGCGCCTGCACCACGCATTGGCGTGGCGCTGTACCGTCGTTGCGCACCTCGGTGGCGAGCTGCGCAGTGGCGTTGCCGTCCTGCACGGTGCTGCGCACGAACACGCCGTCTCGCGGCAGATGCAGCGGGTCGGTCTTCTGCAGCCACAGATGCCGGTAGATGCCGGCGCCTTCGTAGAACCAGCCTTCGCCCAGCGTGGCATCCACGCGAATGGCGATGATGTTGGGCTTGGCATAGTCGAGCACCTCGCTGAGGTCGACCTCGAAGCCACAATAGCCGCTGGCATTGCGGCCGACGATATGGCCGTTGCAGAACACGATGCAGTCGCGGAACACACCGTCGAACACCAGGCAGATACGCTTGCCAAGATCGCCTGCCGGAATCTGCAACGTGCGCCGGTACCAGCCCACGCTGTTTTGCGGGAAGCTGGTGCCCAGTGCCTTGTAGCCATGCGCGGCGGCCGGGTCTTCTTCGGTCATCGAGGCCGAGATCGGCTCAGGACGGAAGGGCAGGGTGACGGCCCAGTCGTGTGGCAGGTCCACCTGCTGCCAGGCACTGTCATCGAACGCCAGCTGCGCGGCGGTCGCGGTGTCCTTGCCGGCCTTGGCGAAGGTGCGTTGGAAGGTGCCGAACTGGAAATCGCGCGATGCATCACTGGCGTGGCCCAGGTGGAAGCGCCAACCGAAGTCGAACAGCAGTCGCTCACGCGGTGCCAGCGCTGCATCGCCCAACGGCGCAGGCGTTGCGGAGCCTTTTGCAGCGGCCGGGGCAGCCGCAGCGCCGGCAGACACCAGTGCACCGGCTGCGCCCACCGGCAATGCGGCGCTCACGCCACTGGCCAGCATGCCGCGCAGCAACTCACGCCGATTGATGCCACTCATGGCAGCGTCCTTTTGCCTGCTTCTGCGGAACCGTCTGGCGTACTCGCAGCATGTTCGCTTGCGCTGGGCTTACGCGATGCAGGCACACCGGTGTACGGGTGGCGCATGAAGTCGATTGCCGGTAGCACCTCGTTGCCATGCTTGAAATCGAAGAAGCTGGCGTTTTCCCATGACGAGCCGGTGCCCCAGCGCGTCTTGCAACTGCTGCTGGTCCATGCCGGCTCCCAATACACCACGCCGGCGCCACCGGTATCGATGACCAGTTGGGTGAGATCGATCATGTACTTCGCCTGGCCCTGCGGTGTGGCCGGGTAGCCGGCAATCAGCGAGTCTTCGCCGAGCAGGTTATGCGAGGTGTCGCCGGCGTCCAGCGTCCACGGGTATGCGGTTTCCACGACCACCACATCGGCGTCATAACGGCCGCGCAGGCGCTTGATGGTCTTGCCCAGCTGCGCCATCGATTGGGTGGACCACTTGCGGTAGTAGCTGATGCCGATCAGATCGAAATCGGTGACCCCGGCCTTGGTGGCCGCGGCAAACCACGGCTCCACATTTTCCGGCTGGGCGATATGCAGCATCACCCGCGGCTTGATGGCGGAGCGCGCGCTCATGTCGCGCACTGCCTTGATGCCGGCATTGAACAGCTTGGCGTTGCGCTGCCAGTTGATCGGGCGCTTCTTGTCCCACGGCGTGCTGTCCATCAGGTCGGAATTGCTTTCGTTGCCCACCTGCACCAGCTCTGGCATCAGGCCGGCGCGGTCGAGTGCGCTGAGCGTGTCGTAGGTGAAGCCGTAGAGCGTGCGCGCCAGCTCGTCGGTGTCGGTGATGCTGGCCCAGGCCTTGGGAATCAGCTGCTTCTCGCCATCGGCCCAATCGTCGGAATAGTGTAGGTCCAGCAACACCTGCATGCCTTGCGCACGTGCGCGCGCAATGGTTTTCTTGACGTCGGACAGGTCGCTGTATTTGGTCCAGCGCGCATCGTTCCACAGGCGCACCCGCACCAGGTTGGCGCCATGTGCGTGGAAAATTTCGAACGGATCGGTGACCACGCCGTTCTCGCGATATTGCACGCCGCATTCCTCCATCTCGTTGACGTAGGACAGGTCCGCGCCGAGATACAGCGTGGCCGGCGCCGGGCCGGCGTGTGCGGAGGTGGAGATGGCCAGCGCCAGTAGCGCGGGCGTCCAGAGACGGCGTGGTGAGCGCATGCAATTCCTCGACTGATAAGCGTGGAGCAGGGGAGAGCCTGCCGCAGGCAACCGCGCTGCTACGCGGCCGCTGGGCAGAATCCAAGCATGGGTTGCAGATTGGATTCCATACGGCGGCCGCGGTTTTGTGCAGGTGTTTTGTTGGCTGCGCTTAGAACCGGTAGGTCGCTTCCAGCTGGTAACGGCGGCCGAATACCTGGTAGCCGCCATCGTCCTGGTTGGCCAGACGGTTGGGCTTGTTGTCGGTGTAGGCGCGCAGCGGCTCGTTGGTGAGATTGCCGGCCTGGAAGCGGAAGCCCAGCTGCTTGCTGTACTGCCAGTTCAGGCTCAGATCCACCGTGCCTTCGCTCTGCAGGCGTGCCAGGCGCGCGGCATTCCAGCCGTACACCACAGTGTAGGGGCTGTGGTACTTGTAGCCCACGCGCGCTTCGAAGGTGCCGTTGCTGTACCAGAGGTCGAAGGTGCCGGTCTTGCGTGCCAGGCCACTGAGCGGCAGCGGGTTGTCTTCCGGCGAGAATTCCTTGAGGTTGGAATCCACCAACGAGAAGTTGGAGTAAACGCCGAAATTTTCCATGTGCGGGATGAAATAGAACGGCGTCTGGAAGGTGAGTTCGACACCGTTGATATGGCCGCCGCCGCCATTGAAGGGCGCGCTGACCAGGTAATCCAGGCCGTTGATGATTTCGCGGTCGGTGCGGTAGCCGATGCTGGAATCCACTTCCTTGCGGTACACCGCCAACGCCGCCAAGGCTTCCTTATGGAAGTACCACTCGTAGGACACGTCGACCTGGGTGGCCTTGAACGGGTCCAGCTGCGGGTTGCCGCCGCTGCCGGTGAGCTGGCCGACGGTGACGCTGGGGTCGTCCAGGCGACGGCCGGTGCGCAGCTCGTCCAGCGGCGGACGCGCGATGACCTTAGCCACCGCAAAGCGCAGGATGCGCTGGTCGTCGATCAGGAAGTTGAGCGTGGCGCTGGGCAGGACGTCGGTGTATTCCTTGCTGTCGGTGCTGGGCTGGATGGTGCTGCCCACCGAATCGAACCCGTCGCTGGTGGTCTTGGTGTTGACCAGGCGCACGCCGACATTGCCGGTGACATCGGTGCCGAACAGTTGCGAGCTGAAGACCGCCTTGGCGAAGGCTTCGCGCACATCTTCCTTGACGTTCCAATGGTCGAGCAGTTGTTCGTCGAGCGTGCCCGGATCGAAACCGCCAAAGCCCACCCGCGCGATCTCGGCCATGTTGCCGCCGGTCAGCGTGGGCACGTTCAAGTCGGGCATGGTGACCGGATAGATCAGGTCCTGGTATGCCGCGATCGGTTGATCGAATCCGGACTGGTTGCCGATGAAGCGGCGGTTCTGTTTTTCGCGTCGTGCCGCGCGCGCACCGAACTCCAGCGAATTGAACGGACCTGCGTCCACCGCGCGGCTGGCGTTGAGCGCCAGCGCGGCGATCTTGTCGCGCAGCGCCTGCGGCTCGGTCTGGCCGTTGATGCCCCACTCGGGCGTGTCCGAGCTGGTGCTGATGGTGGGGGTGACGCTGCGGCGGAAATCGAATGAAACGGTGTCCGGGTTGCTGCCGAAGCGCACGGCCTGCCAGGTGTTGTCGCGCTTGGCCTGCGAGAACGACAGGTCGCTGCCCAACGTCCACACATCGCCGCTCCACTTGGCGTTCAAACCGCCGGCGGTCAGCGTCTTGACCTCGTTGTAGTGGCTGACCACATGGTCGACCTGCAGGTTGGAATTGGCCAGGGTGCCGGCCACCACGTCGCCGTCGACGATGGTGTAGGAGGAGCCCGGCGTGGTGTACGGATTGGCGCCGGTCGAGAAGGTGCTGAAGGCCAGGCCGTTGAACCAGTTCTGCAACTGGTCTTCGTCGATCTCGATGCGCGAATACAGGCCGTCGAACTTGAGTTCGAAGTTGCCCGAGCGCCACTGCACGGTGCCCATCGCGCCGGTGCGGGTCTGCTCGGTCAGCTTGAGCTGGTCGGCTGCGCCGAAGGGGGTGGGGTCCACGGTGCCGTCGCCATCCACATCGCGCGAGGTGGCGGCATCGGTATAGCCCCAGCTGCCGATCGAGGAGTTGGCGTTTTTCTGCTTCTGATAGGTGGCGCCCAGTGCCACCGCCAGGTTGTCGTTGATCTTGTGCACCCAGCTGGCGCCGAGGCGGCTGCCCCACGGGCTGTAGCCGTCCACATCCTTGGCGTGGTCGTAGAACACCGGGCCGGCGGTGCCGACGAAGCCGGGGCCGGTGTAGTCGAGCGGACTGATGGTGGAGATGTCCACGGTGGCGGCCAGGCCGCCGGCGACCAGATCCGCCGACTGGGTCTTGTAGACCTTGACGGTGGAGACGATCTCGGTGGGAAACACTTCCCAGCGCACCGCGCGGTTGGGTTCGGAGGAGGCGATCTCGCGGCCGTTGACGGTGCCCATGGTCATGCGCGGGCCCAGGCCGCGCACGGTAGCCAGGCTTTCGTTGCCGCGGTCGCGGGTGCCGTTGACGCCGGGCAGGCGCACCAGCGCTTCGGCCACGGTGACATTGGGCATCTGGCCCATGTTGTCGGCCGAGATCACTTCCATGACGTGATCGGACATCTGCTTGGTCTGCACGGCCTGGTTGAGGCTGGCGCGCTGGCCGATCACGGTGATGTTGTCCAGGGTCACCGGCGCCTGGCCGCTGGCGGCGCTGCTGCTGGTGGCCGGCGGCGCAGCAGGCGCGGTGTCCTGGGCCTGCGCACTGAAGGCGGTGGCCAGGACCAGGGCGATGGTGGTGCAGAGGACGTCGCGGACCGGGGTGCGGCGCAGGCGCCGGCTGGCCGAATGGCCGGTGTGGTGAACAGGCATCGGTTGATCCCTCCCAGGACAAAGTGACCGAATGAATGGTGGCGGCTGCCGTGGCCCACCGGCGCCGGCGTGGGTCTGGCGCGGTCGAGCGGGCGTGGCGGAGTGGTGCGGTGCTGTATTACTGGAGCGTTGGTTGCCGTGGCGCTGCGGCGAACGATGTCGCGCTGGCGTCCCCTTGTCCTGCATGTGTCCGCTTCAGGGTAGAAGCGCGAGTCATTCCATTCCAATGAAGCATTTTGCGGCAGCTATCTCAGCTTGGAATGCTGCGCTGCAGCGCTAGCGCCTGCTTGGTCACACTTCCGTGGTGGGTGCCTGTTTCACCAGCCGAAGTTGCCCAGGGTGCCGCCCCGGCACCGTGGTCTCGCCGCTAACGTGTGTTGGCGGCGAGCCGGGGCAATGCAGGGAAGGCGCGCTGCACGCAATCGCTGCGCTCGCAGGTCAGGCATCCCGGGCCGATCGGCACCGCATCGTCCACCGCGTCCAGATCCCAGCCGCGCGCATACACCAACTGGTCGGCATGGCGCAGGTCGCAGCCCATCGCCAGCGCGAAGGTCTTGCGCGGGCGGCCGTAGCCCGGCGCGCCGCTGCTGACCTGCCGCGCCAGCCAGAAATAGCGGCGTCCGTCGGGCATGCGCGCGATCTGGGTCAGGATGCGGTCGGGCTGGTTGAATGCCTCGTACACGATCCATAGCGGGCACGCGCCGCCGACGTGCGAGAAATGAAAGTCGGTGGCCGAGTGGCGCTTGGAGACGTTGCCGGCCCGATCCACCCGCATGAAGAAGATCGGCAGCCCGGCCGCCCCCCGTCGCTGCAGGGTGCTGAGCCGATGGCACACCGCCTCGAAGCCGACCCCGAAGCGGTCCGCCAGCCATTCGATGTCGTAGCGCGAGCGATGTGCGCTGTGCAGGAACTGGCTGTACGGCATCACCAGCGCGCCGGCGAAATAATTGGACAACCCGATGCGCGAAAGCGCGATGCGCTCGGCATCGGCGAAGCCGGCATCGGCAATGCGCGCGTCCAGCAGCGGTGCGCATTCCAGCAATGCCAGCTGCGCGGCCATCTGGAAAGCCTGCTGGCCGGGGCGCAGATGCGCCGGCAGCCACAGCACGCGCGCCTGCGCATCCACGGCGCGCTTGTCGCTTTGCAGGTCGGTGGCCTCCTGCACGAGCAGGCCGTGGCGATCGGCCAGGCGTTGGCGCAGCCGCAGCGGCAGGTTTTCCGGGGTCAGCCCCAGTTCGGCATACAGCGCCTCGGCGCGTTCGTCCAGTTCGGGCAGGTAGTTGTGCGCGCGGTTGAAGTAGTCGCGCACCTGTTCGCCGGGCGACAGCGAGGGCAGGGCGGCGTGCTCTACCCCGATCTGCACCTCCAGCGCAGCATTGCGCTCGAGCAGCTGCTGATGGGCGCGATGCAGGTCCAGTAGCGCCTGCGCCACCTGCGGCAGGTTGCCGGTAAGCGCACGCAGTTCGGCCGGCGACAACGTATGGCCCAGGCTGCGCAGCGATTCATCCAGCGGTTCGACCAGCGCGGCCGGGTCGTCCAGGTCCAGCAGGCCGTCCAGATCGCCCAGCGTGGCCTTGAGCCGCTGCTGGATCGCCAGGGTGAGCGGGCGCTGGTTGCGCTCGATCTGGTTAAGATAGCTCGGCGACAGCCCTAGCCGGCGCGCCAGCTCGGCCTGGGTCAGGCCGTGGCGCTGACGCAGCCGCAGCAGGCGCAGGCCGAGCTGGTGGCGGAACGGGGACTGCGACTGGGGCATTCGCAATATTCGCAAAATTGTGCCGCCAGCTTAGCGCGATTAAGCAGATGCTGGCTGGGAATGCGAGCGCGCGCTGCGAACAATGCGAAGAAACTGGGCCGTCCGGCCCGATGTCTTCTATGAGCGAGCCCTGCAATGAGCGAATCCGTCCCCCGTGTGTCCTTGTTGATCGACGGCGAGTTGGTGGTCTCTGCCAGCGACCGTTGGCAGGACGTGGTCAATCCGGCCGACCAGTCGGTGCTGGCGCAGGTGCCGTTCGCCACCGCCGCAGAAGTGGACGCGGCAGTGGCCGCGGCCAGCCGGGCCTTCGTCAGCTGGCGCAAGACGCCGATCGGCACACGCGCGCGCATCTTTCTGAAGTACCAGCAGCTGATCCGCGAGCACATGCCCGAGCTGGCCGCGCTGCTGAGCGCCGAGCAGGGCAAGACCCTGGCCGATGCCGAAGGCGATGTATTTCGCGGGCTGGAAGTGGTGGAGCACGCCGCGGCGATCGGCAACCTGCAGCTGGGCGAGTTGGCCAACAACGTGGCCAATGGCGTGGATACCTACAGCCTGCTGCAGCCGTTGGGCGTGTGCGCGGGCATCACCCCGTTCAACTTCCCGGCGATGATTCCGCTGTGGATGTTCCCGATGGCCATCGCGACCGGCAACACCTTCGTGCTCAAGCCTTCCGAGCAGGACCCGATGGTGACCATGCGGCTGGTGGAACTTGCGCTGGAAGCCGGCATTCCCAGGGGCGTGCTCAACGTGGTGCATGGCGGCGAGGACGTGGTCAACGCGCTGTGCGATCACCCGGACATCAAGGCGCTGTCGTTTGTCGGCTCCACCAAGGTGGGGACGCACGTCTATCGACGCGCCTCGCTGGCCGGCAAGCGGGTGCAGTGCATGATGGGCGCCAAGAATCACGCCGTGGTGTTGCCGGACGCCAACCAGGAGCAGACCCTCAATGCGATGGTCGGCGCCGCATTCGGTGCTGCCGGCCAGCGCTGCATGGCGGCGTCCACGCTGGTCCTGGTGGGTGAAGCGCGCGCGTGGATTCCGCAGCTGGTGGCCAAGGCCAAGGGCTTGAAGATCGGCGCCGGCAACGCCCCGGGCACCGAGGTTGGCCCGCTGATTTCCTGCGCCGCGCGCGAGCGGGTGGAAGGCTTGATCGCCTCCGGCGTGGAGCAGGGCGCCACGCTGGAACTGGATGGTCGCGCCCCGAGCGTGCCGGGGTTCGAGCAGGGCAACTTTGTCGGCCCGACCATCTTCTCCGGAGTCAAACCCGGCATGCGCATCTACGACGAAGAAATCTTCGGGCCGGTACTGGTGATTCTGGAAGCCGCCACGCTGGACGAAGCCATCGCCTTGGTCAACGCCAATCCCAACGGCAACGGCACGGCGTTGTTCACCCAATCCGGTGCGGCCGCGCGGCGTTTCCAGGAAGACATCGACGTAGGCCAGGTCGGCATCAACGTGCCGATTCCGGTACCTGTGCCGCTGTTTTCGTTCACCGGTTCGCGCGCCTCCAAGCTCGGAGACCTGGGCCCGTACGGCAAACAGGTGGTGATGTTCTACACCCAGACCAAGACCGTGACCGCGCGCTGGTTCGACGACGAAACGCTGGGCCACGGCGTCAACACCACCATCTCTCTCAAGTGACCCGATCGCCATGAATGCAGCCATCCAGCTCCACCCCAACGCGGCCGATCTGAACGACGAGCAGGAGGCCTTCCGCGCCGCCGCGCGCGACTTCGCCGACAAGGAACTTGCCCCGCATGCCGCGCAGTGGGATGCGGAAGGCCACTTCCCGCGCGAGGCGATCGCCAAGGCCGCCGAACTCGGCTTTTGCGGCCTCTATACCGACGAAGGCGTGGGCGGCCTGGGCATGCGCCGGCTCGATGCGGCAGTGGTGTTCGAGGAACTGGCCACGGTCGATCCGTCCACGTCGGCCTTCATCAGCATCCACAACATGGCCACCTGGCTGATCGCCAGCTACGGCACCGAGGCGGTGCGCGCGCAGTGGGGCGAGGCGATGACCAGCGGCGCCAGGCTGGGGTCGTATTGCCTGACCGAACCGGGCAGCGGTTCGGATGCAGCGTCGCTCAAGACCCGTGCGCAGCGCGACGGCGACAGCTACGTGCTCAACGGCAGCAAGGCCTTCATTTCCGGCGCGGGCGCCACCGATGTCCTGGTGGTGATGGCGCGCACCGGCGACGACGGTGCGCGTGGCATCAGCGCGTTCGTGGTGCCGGCCGACGCGCCCGGCATCAGCTACGGCCGCAAGGAAGAAAAGATGGGCTGGAACAGCCAGCCAACGCGCGGCATCACCTTCACCGACGTGCGCGTCCCCGCCAGCCATCTGCTGGGCAAGGAAGGCGAGGGCTTCAAGATGGCGATGAAGGCCCTGGACGGTGGCCGCATCAATATCGCCGCCTGCTCGCTGGGGGCCGCGCAGGGCGCATTGGACGCCGCGCGTCGCTACATGGGCGAGCGCCGCCAGTTCGGCAAGAAACTGGCCGATTTCCAGGCCCTGCAGTTCAAGCTGGCGGATATGGCCACGCAACTGGTGGCCGCGCGGCAGATGGTGCATACCGCTGCGCGCAAGCTCGACGCCGGCAGTCACGATGCCACGGTGTGGTGCGCGATGGCCAAGCGCTTCGCCACCGATGCCGGCTTTGCCATCTGCGACGAAGCCCTGCAGATCCATGGTGGCTACGGCTATATCCGCGAGTATCCGATCGAACGCCTGCTGCGCGACAGCCGCGTGCATCGCATCCTGGAAGGTACCAACGAGGTGATGCGCATGATCGTGGCGCGCCATCTGCTCAATGGCGAGGAGGAACTGCGATGAGCGACTGGGAAGCACACGCCCATACCGGCTTGCAGGTGCAGCGCGATGGCCATGTGGCCATCGTCACGCTCAGCAATCCACCGGCCAATACCTGGACCGTGCACAGCCTGGCAGCCTTGCGCGACCTGGTGCGCGCACTGGATGCCGACCGCAGCGTGTATGCGCTGGTCATTACCGGCGAAGGCGACAAGTTCTTCAGCGCCGGTGCCGACCTCAAGCAATTTGCCGATGGCGACAAGGCCAATGCGCGGGAGGCTGCGCGCCGCTTCGGCGAGGCGTTCGAAGCCGTGAGCGCGTTTGGCGGCGTGTCGATCGCGGCCATCAACGGCTATGCCATGGGCGGTGGACTGGAGTGCGCCTTGGCCTGCGATCTGCGCATCGCCGAGCAACACGCACAGCTCGCCTTACCCGAAGCCAGCGTCGGCCTGCTGCCATGCGCAGGCGGCACCCAGAACCTGCCGCGTCTGGTGGGCGAGGGCTGGGCCAAGCGCATGATCCTGCTCGGCGAACGCATCGATGCCACCACCGCGCACCGGATTGGATTGGTGGAGGAAGTGGTCGGCAAGGGCGAATCGCGCGCGCTCGCGATTGCCTGGGCGCAGCGCGCCGGCAGGCAAAGCCCGGCCAGTGTGGCGGCCTGCAAGCGGCTGGTGCAGGCCACCCGCCACGGTACGCATGCTGCCGCACTGATTGCAGAGCGCGAAGCCTTCGTCGACCTGTTCGAGCACGCCGATCAGGCCGAAGGTGTTGCAGCATTCCTGGAAAAACGCGCACCGCAATGGAGCGCGCGGTGATGGTGGAGACCAGCACGGCTGATCAGGCACCGGTACTGTTCGAGCAACGCGAGTGCACCGATGGGCATCGCATCGGCATTGTGACCTTGAACGCACCCAGGACGCTCAATGGCCTGTCGTTGCAGATGGTGCGTTTGCTCGACACCCAATTGCGCGCGTGGGCCGATGACGCCCGGATTGCCTGCGTCGTGTTGCGCGGCGCGGGCGAAAAGGCGCTGTGTGCCGGCGGCGATCTGCATGGCTTGTACCAGAGCATGCGCGCGCATCGCGACGCGGTACCCGACGCTGCGCTGCGGCAGGCAAGGCCGCAGGACAATGCGCACGCCGCGGCATTCTTCGAAGAAGAATATCGGCTGGACTATCGCATCCACACCTATCCCAAGCCGTTGCTGTGCTGGGGCCACGGCATCGTGATGGGCGGCGGCATCGGCCTGATGTCCGGCGCCAGCCATCGCGTGGTGAC
Source organism: Xanthomonas sp. WHRI 6106 (assembly GCF_040202405.1). Taxonomy (NCBI): domain Bacteria; kingdom Pseudomonadati; phylum Pseudomonadota; class Gammaproteobacteria; order Lysobacterales; family Lysobacteraceae; genus Xanthomonas; species Xanthomonas sp. WHRI 6106. The sequence goes on from NZ_JBEGFC010000001.1 coordinate 359,038, forward strand.
CGAGCGTTCGCGCTTGGCCATGCCCGAAATCAGTGTGGGTCTATTTCCCGATGTCGGCGGCAGCTGGCTGCTGCGCCGCGTGCCGCAGGGCGCCGGGCTGTTTCTGGCGCTCACCGGCGCGCCGCTCGACGCGAGCGACGCCATCTACGCCGGGCTGGCCGATGTACGCCTGGAGCACGCCCAGTATGCGGCGGTGCTGGATGCCTTGAGCGCACATGCATGGACCGGCCATGCCGGCGACGATCGCCTGCAACTCAGTGCGTTTCTGCACGGCATTGCCCAACCGATGGAGCCCGGTCCGCTGCAGCTTCATGCGCAGCTGATTGCACAGCTGGTGGCCGGCGAATCGCTGGAGCAGGTCGTTGCTGCCATCGTGGCTCTGCAAAGCGAAGATGCCTGGTTGCAGGCCGCGCGTACCACCCTGGCGGCAGGTGCGCCAGGTTCGGCGCGGCTGGCGTGGGAACTGCATCGTCATCCCGACACCGCGACACTGGCCGACACGTTTCGCATCGAGTACGTGGTCGCGCTGCATGCCGCCGCGCACGGCGATTTTGCCGAAGGCATCCGCGCGCTGCTGATCGACAAGGACCGCCAGCCGCGCTGGCAGCCGGCCACCTTGGGCGAGGCAGACGCGCAGTGGGCTGCCGGTTTTTTCACTGCACCCTGGTCGGCGGCGCAGCATCCGCTGGCAGATCTGCGTGCACGCCAGGCTTAGCCGCAGCGTATGCCGCAGGCGATGATTGCCGCTCCGCGTGCCGCAGTCATCGCCTGCGTTGCTCCAGCGCCGCGCGCCATCGCCCTGCCTGCGCGCAACCACCCCGTTTGATAGTTGCTCCCTCCTGGAGATCGCACAATGAGCAAGATCGCCTTTATCGGCCTGGGCAATATGGGCGGCCCGATGGCCGCCAACCTGATCAAGGCCGGGCACCAGTTGCGGGTATTTGATCTGGTGCAAGGCGCACTGGACGCCGCATCCGCCGCCGGGGCCCATGTCGCCGCCTCGGCGCTCGACACCCTGACAGAGGCCGAGATCGTCATCTCCATGCTGCCCGCCAGCCGGCATGTCGAAGGGCTGTATCTGGGCGAGGGCGGCCTCCTGGCGCAGATTCCGGCCGGAGCGTTGGTCATCGACTGCAGCACCATCGCACCGGTGTCCGCACGCAAACTGGCCGACGCTGCGAGCGTGCGCGGGCTGGCGATGCTGGATGCGCCGGTCTCCGGTGGCACCGCCGGCGCCAGCGCCGGAACGCTGACCTTCATCGTTGGTGGCGATGCCGACGTCCTAGAACGCGCGCGTCCGGTGTTGCAGGCCATGGGCAAGAACATCTTCCACGTGGGCGACAACGGCGCCGGCCAGGTGGCCAAGCTCTGCAACAACATGGCCTTGGGCGTGATCATGGCGGCGACCGGCGAGGCGCTGGCGCTCGGCGCCGCACAGGGCCTGGACCCGGCAGTACTGTCGCAGATGATGGCGGTCAGTACCGGCCGCAGCTGGGCCACCGAAGTCTGCAATCCGTGGCCGGGCGTGCTGCCCAACGCACCGGCCTCGCGCGGCTATACCGGCGGCTTCGGCAACGACCTCATGCTCAAGGACCTGGGCCTGGTGGCCGAATCTGCAGTGCAGGCCGGCGTGTCGATTCCGCTGGGTGAGCTGGCGCGCAACCTGTATGCCATGAACAGCCAGGCCGGCAACGGCGCGCTGGATTTCTCCAGCGTGGTCAAACTGGTGGCCAAGGTGTAGACCGGTGCAACCTCGCAACGCGTGATGCGTGGCGGCTGCATATCGGCAGGTGATGTCATCGCATCACCTGCAGGTGTAATAGTCTCCGCCGGCGCGCGCGCCTAAGGTGCGCGCATTGCATACGGCTAGCGCACCCATGGGACACGACCACAACCACGCCCCCACCGAGATCCGTCACGAAGCGCCGTTGTGGTGGGCGCTCGGCCTGACAGCCACGTTCCTGGTGGCCGAAGTCATTGGCGCGTTCGTGTCCAACAGCCTGGCCTTGCTGTCGGATGCCGCGCACGTGGCCACCGACACGCTCGGTTTGATGATCGCGTTGCTGGCGGTGCGCCTGAGCCGCCGCCCGGCAGATGCGCGCCGCACCTATGGCTATGTGCGACTCGAGGCCTTGGGTGCCCTGGTCAACGGCGCGCTGCTGTTTGGCGTGGGCGGCTACATCCTGTGGGAGGCGGCGCAACGCTTCCGCGCGCCACAGGACATTTCCTCCAACGGTATGCTGCTGATCGCCGGGCTGGGTCTGGTGATCAACCTGATCGCGATGAAGTTGCTGCACGCCGGCAGCGGCGAAAGCCTCAACGTCAAGGGCGCCTATCTGGAAGTCTGGAGCGACATGCTCGGCTCGGTGGCGGTGATCATCGGCGCGCTGCTCATCCGCTGGACCGGCTGGCACTGGATCGACCCGGTGCTGGCCGTACTGATCGGCCTGTGGGTGCTACCACGCACCTGGGTGCTGCTGCGCGAAGCGATCAACGTCCTGCTCGAAGGCGTGCCCAAGGGCATCGACCTAGCCCAGGTCCGCGATGCCCTGACCAGCTACCCCGGCGTCGACGACGTGCACGACCTGCACGTCTGGGCGCTGGCCTCCAGCACCCCGGCACTCACCGCGCACGTAGTGGTGGGCGAATCGACCGACCGCGACCGCCTGCGCGACGCACTCGGCACGCTGCTGCACGACCGCTTCGACATCGCCCACGTCACCTTGCAGGTGGAAAGCGGCGACTGCGGCACCGACCCATGCGGCTCCCCGGCCAGCGCCCTGCAGCACGAGCATGCCCGGCATGCCGGACACCAGCATGGGCACTCGCATGGGCATGGTGGTCATCACCACCACTGAGGCATTGCAATACCCGAAGGGGTGGTGCGTGGACCCTGCCGTAACGCTTGAAGCGTTTCCGGACATCTGCATCGAACTCGCATTGCTGCATGCAGGTTTCGCAGCGGCATCTCCGCCGATGAGGAGCGCAAACACAAAAAAGCCGCCATGGGCGGCTTTTTTGTGTATCAGACCCTGTCGATCAGATCAGCCCCGCCTCACGCCACCGCCTCCCGCAACACCGGCGAGTCCCAGCCCGGGCGCGGTGCGAAGCGTTCGCCGTAGCGTGCATGCAGTGCCTGCAGGCGTTCCAGCAGGGCGTCGGCGCCGACACTGCGGATGTGCTGGATCGGGCCGCCACGGAAGGGGGCGAAGCCGGTGCCGAAGATGACGCCGGCATCGAGCAGGTCCGCGTCGGCCACCACGCCGTCGTGCAGGCACGCCACCGCTTCGTTGAGCAGCGGCAGGATTAGCCGGTCTTCCAGGTCAGCCGGCACCACATAGCCGCTGGCCACCTCGGGTTTGACCGCGCGCCCGTTTTCCCACTTGTACAGGCCCTGGCCGTCCTTCTTGCCGCGCTTGCCTGGCTCTACGGTCGCCAGTGCGGCCGGGATCGGCAGGCGCAGGAACGGCGCCAGCTCCGCACCGACGCCGGCGGCCACATCCAGACCCACGGTGTCGATCAGTTCGATCGGCCCCATCGGCATGCCGAACTTGACCGCGGTCCTGTCCAGCACCGGGCCGGGAATGCCTTCGGCATAGGCGGTGGCCGCTTCGAGCAGGTAGGGGAACAGCACCCGGTTGACCAGGAACCCCGGCGTGCCGGCCACCGGTACCGGAAACTTGTCCAGCGCCTTGCAGAACGCCGCCAGGCGCGCCACGTTGGCCGGGTCCAGACCGTCGTGCTGCACGATTTCCACCAACGGCATCATGGCCACCGGATTGAAGTAGTGCAGGCCGGCGAACTGCGCCGGGCGCTGGATATGACCACGCAACTCGGTGAGCGGAATCGAAGAAGTATTGGTCGTCAGCAATGCATCGGGCTTGAGCTGCGGTTCGATCGATTGATACAGCTCGCGCTTGGCCTGCGGGTTCTCGATGATCGCCTCGATCACCAGATCGGCTTGCGCCACGCCTGTGCCGGACAGGTCGCCACGCAGGCGCGCCGCCACCGCCGGCCGCTTGCCTTCGTCCTTGACGCGCTTGGCGAACAGTTCGCCGCCACGGCCCAGGGCCGTATCGATGAAGCGCTGCTCGCGGTCCTGCAGCGTGACCTCGAAGCCCTTGTAAGCCGCCCACGCGGCGATATCGCCGCCCATCACGCCGGCGCCGATCACATGCACATGGCGAATCGGCGGCAGCGCGGCGGCGCCCGCCTCTTTGCCACCGAGTGCCTTCAAGCGTTCGGTGAGGAAGAAGATGCGGATCAGGTTGCGCGCGGCCGGGGTGCTGGCGAGCTTGACCACTGCCTTGCGTTCGGCCGCGAGGCGCGCCTGGATACCGCTGCCACCGGCCCGTTCCCACACGTTGATCAAGGCGTATGGCGCCGGGTAATGCTCCTTGCGCGCCTTGCGCGCGACCTGCTTGCGCATCTGCGGCGCCAGCAGCTTGCGGGCGAGCAAGGTGTTGGTGGCCCACGCGGTGGCGCGCTGTTTGAGTGGCCGCGTGGTGCCGGCGAGTGCCAGTGCAGCGGCCACATCGACCAGCACGGCAGGCGCCGCGACCTTGTCCACCAGGCCCATCGCACGCGCGGCCTTGGCCGAGACGGTGCGCCCGGTCAGCATCAGGTCCATCGCTGCCGGCGCGCCGATCAGGCGTGGCAAGCGGGCGCTGCCGCCCCAGCCGGGAAAGATGCCGAGCTTGGTCTCCGGCAGGCCGATACGCGTGCTGGCGTCATCGGAGGCCACGCGGTAGCGACACGCCAACGCGATCTCGGTACCGCCGCCCATGCAGAAGCCATGGATCGCCGCCACCGTGGGGCAGGGCAGCTCGGCCAGTTTCTGGAAGACCTGCTGGCCGCGATGGATCGCATCGTTGACCGTGCCCTTGCGATCGAATTCCTGGAATTCCTTCAGGTCGGCGCCGGCGATGAAGCCATTGGCCTTGCCCGAGCGCAACACCACGCCCTTGGGCGGCTCCAGCGCCAGCCGCTCGACCAGTGCGCCTAGTTCGAGCAGCACCTCCTGCGAAAATGCGTTGACCGGTGCGCCCTGGCGATCAAGGCTGAGCACGACCACGCCGTCCTCGCGCAGGTCGGCCTGCCAATGGCTGAATCGGAGCCCGTCGAAACCTGGAAGCATGCGTCTGGCCGTCCGGCAATAGAAGGAAAGGCCGTTATCATCCAGAGGTTGTTTCCTTCACGTCAAATACCCATCCCTGTCGACCGGACGGCATGCGCCTGGTTCCGGGCATCGCCAGCGGCGCATCGGTGCCGCTACCCTGATGCGTGACGGTCGTACGGAGCGGTATGAACTTTTCCTTTCAATGGCGGTCTCATTGCCCGACTTCGGTGGGCTGACAGGAGTGCGGCCCGACATGGCCGAAGTCGATACACCTCAGGAGCTGGACCTGGAACTGGTCCGGCGTGTGCAGCGCGGCGAAAGCGCGGCATTCGATGTGCTGGTGCGCAAATACCAGCATCGGATCGTCGCGTTGATCGGGCGCTACATCGCCGACTGGAGCGAATGCCAGGACGTGGCCCAGGACACCTTTGTTCGCGCGTACCGCGCGATCAACAGTTTCCGCGGCGACTCCCAGTTCTATACCTGGCTGCACCGCATTGCCGTCAACACCGCCAAGAACCATCTGGTGGCGCACAACCGTCGGCCGCCTACCGACGACATCGAGATCAGCGATGCCGAGCAGTTCGACGGGGCGACCCGGTTGCGCGACACCGACACCCCGGAGCGCGAATTGATGCGACAGGAGCTGGAACAAACGGTGATGCGTGCGGTCCAAGCGTTACCGGAAGAACTGCGGTCGGCCATCACCCTGCGCGAGGTGGAAGGGCTGAGTTACGAGGAAATCGCGCGAAAGATGGATTGCCCGATCGGAACGGTGCGCTCGCGCATCTTCCGGGCGCGCGAGGCCATCGACATCGAGCTGCGGCCTCTGCTGGAGACCGAAAGCGCTACCCGTGAGCGACACCGTGTATGAGCCATAACCCCGCCATGTCCACCACCGACAAGTTCGAACTTCACTATCGCCAGCAGCTGTCTGCGCTGGTCGACGGAGAATTGAGCGCAGACGAGTCGCGCTTTCTGTTGCGCCGTCTGGCCCACGACGAAGAGCTGGCCGGCTGCCACGAGCGCTGGCAGCTGTGCGGCGACGTGCTGCGCGGTGCGGCCAGTGCGCCGGCACCGCTGGATTTCGCGGCGCGTGTGCGCACAGCCATTGCCGAAGAACCCGCTCCCCGGCCGCAGCAGGCTGCCCGCCCGGCGGCGCGCTGGCGCTGGGGTGGTGGTGCGGCGATTGCGGCATCGGTTGCGGCCATCGCCCTGTTCATGGCGCGCGAGCGCCTGCCGGAGACGGCGCCGCCGGCGTCCCGTGTGCCGGTGTACGCCACCACCGCGCAGCTGCCCGCCGCCGCCACGCCGCCCGCCTTGCCAAAGGCGCCGGCAACCCCGGACCCGGCGGGCCCGGGCGACGGCGGCGCGCTGGTTGCGGCGGTGCCGGCGGCGGCGTTGGCGTCGACCCGGCGCGGCGCTGCCACCCGCAATCAGCAGGTCGCCCGTAGTGCGGCTGCGCGTCAGCAGCAGGCGCCGACCCGCATGGTGGCAGCGGCCCCGGCGGTGCCGGCAGTCGCGGCCCCGGCGGCGTCATCCAATCCGTTTACGCATCCGGACACCACGCTGCAGGCCCGTCCGTGGCCGCGCGCGGCGCTGTCCGGCGCCGGCGACAGCCCCCTCAACGCCAGTTTCAGCCAGAGCCGCCAGGGCCCGGCGTTCTACCCGTTCGAACCTGCGCCGCAGGCGACGGGTCACCCGGCGCCGGACCGGCCCCTGCCGGCATCGCTCCCGCAAGACTGATCCGGCGGCCGCTCTTCATCCTGTCGGCTCGCGTCCTTCCGTTATCTTGCCGGGCCCGCGTCATCACGCGGGTTCCGGCCCCTGTCGCCCTGCCATCGGAGGCAACTCGATGAACCACCGCATCCGCACCCAGATGTTCGGCCTGATCGCCATGACCTTGCCGCTGGCCGCCTGTGCCCAGCAGACGGCGCCCGCGCCGGCCGCCAAGGCCAGTGCGCCGATCGCCGCCAACCGCAGCACTACGCCGGCGCCGCAACTGGTCGCCGGCCTGCCGGATTTCACCAACTTGGTCGAACAGGTCGGCCCGGGTGTGGTCAATATCGAAACCACCATCACCCGCAAGGACGCAATGGCACGGCAGCAGCGCAGCGGCCCGGGCGGTCGCGGCGGCGGCGCGATGCCCGACGATGAGATGCCGGAGTTCTTCAAGCGGTTCTTCGGCCCGGATTTCCAGATGCCCGGTGGCCCGCGCCAGGGGCCGGGGCAGGGTGGTGGCGATGACGATGGCGGTATCGCCGGCAAGTCGATGGGCTCGGGCTTCATCATTTCTGCCGACGGCTATGTGCTGACCAATCACCACGTGGTCGATGGCGCCAGCGAGGTCACCGTCAAGCTGACCGACCGCCGCGAGTTCAAGGCCAAGGTGGTCGGCAGCGACGAGCAGTTCGACGTGGCGCTGCTCAAGATCGAGGCCAAGGGCCTGCCGACGGTGCGCCTGGGCGATTCCAACACGCTCAAGCCGGGTCAGTGGGTGGTGGCGATCGGCTCGCCGTTCGGCCTGGACCACTCGGTCACCGCCGGCATCGTCAGCGCCACCGGGCGCAGCAACCCGTATGCCGATCAGCGCTATGTGCCCTTCATCCAGACCGACGTGGCGATCAACCAGGGCAACTCCGGGGGCCCGCTGCTCAATACGCGCGGCGAGGTGGTCGGCATCAATTCGCAGATCTTCTCGGCCTCGGGTGGCTACATGGGAATCAGCTTTGCGATCCCGATCGACCTAGCCTTCAGCGCCGCCGAGCAGATCAAGGCCACCGGCCGCGTGAGCCGCGGCATGCTGGGCGTGGCGGTCGGCCCGATCGATTCGCTCAAGGCGCAGGGCCTTGGGTTGCCGGATACGCGCGGCGCGCTGGTCAACGACATTCCGGCAGGGAGTCCGGCCGCGAAGGCCGGGATCGAGGTGGGCGATGTGATCCGCTCGGTCAATGGCAAGCCGATCGAGGTGGCCAGCGACCTGCCGCCGATGATCGGCCTGATGGCGCCGGGCACCAAGGTGGCACTCGATGTGCTGCGCGACGGCAAGCCGCGCCAGGTCACTGTCACCCTGGCCCCGTTGCAGGATGGCAGCGACAGCGCCGCACCGCGTTCCGCCGCCGAGGACGCCAAGCCGGAGGCCCCGGCCAGCGTGGCCTTGCTGGGCCTGCAGGTGGCCGATCTCACTGCCGCCGAACGCAGCCGCCTGGGTCTGGACGCCGGCGAGGGCGTGCGGATTGCCGCCGTCACCGGTGCCGCAGCGCGCAGCACCCAGCCGCCACTGTCGCCGGGTCTGGTCATCGCGCGCGTCGGCCGCACCAAGGTCGGCAGCGTCGCCGAGCTCAATCGCGCCCTGTCCAGTTACAAGAAGGGCGACGTGGTCATGCTGCTGGTCACCGACGGCAAGGCGACGAGCTACGTGGCCTTGAAGGCCGGCGGCTGAGGGAGGCCGGGATTGGTGATTTGGGATTGGCAGCAGCGGGTCCGCTCTACGCGGCCCGCCTGCTTTTGCGATTCCCGAATCCCGATTCCCCAATCCCCGGCCCCAAAGGGGCCGAGCATGCGATAATGCTGCGTTACCCTGACGACGGCTGCGCCGGCGCCCACCTCAATGTCCTCTGATTCAATGCGGAATATCCGCAACTTCTCCATCATTGCCCACGTCGACCACGGGAAATCCACCCTGGCCGACCGGATCATCCAGCTGTGCGGCGGCCTGCAGGCCCGCGAGATGGAGGCCCAGGTGCTCGACTCCAACCCGATCGAGCGCGAACGCGGCATCACCATCAAGGCGCAGTCGGTGTCCTTGCCGTACACGGCAAAGGACGGGCAGACCTACCACCTGAACTTCATCGACACCCCCGGGCATGTGGACTTCTCCTATGAAGTCAGCCGCTCGCTGGCCGCGTGCGAAGGCGCGCTGCTGGTGGTGGATGCCGCGCAGGGCGTGGAAGCGCAATCGGTGGCCAACTGCTACACCGCGGTGGAGCAGGGGCTGGAAGTGGTGCCGGTGCTCAACAAGATCGACCTGCCCACCGCCGATGTCGACCGCGCCAAGGCCGAGATCGAAGCGGTGATCGGCATCGACGCCGAAGACGCAGTGGCGGTCAGCGCCAAGACCGGCCTGAACATCGATCTGGTGCTGGAAGCGATCGTGCATCGCATCCCGCCGCCCACCCCCCGCGATACCGACAAGCTGCAGGCGCTGATCATCGATTCCTGGTTCGACAACTACCTGGGCGTGGTCTCGCTGGTGCGCGTGATGCAGGGCGAGATCAAGCCGGGCAGCAAGATCCTGGTGATGTCCACCGGCCGCACCCATCTGGTCGACAAGGTCGGCGTGTTCACGCCCAAGCGCAAGGAACTGGCCGCACTGGGCGCCGGTGAAGTGGGCTGGATCAATGCCTCGATCAAGGACGTGCATGGCGCGCCGGTCGGCGACACCCTGACCCTGGCGGCCGACCCGGCGCCGCATGCGCTGCCCGGTTTTCAGGAAATGCAGCCGCGCGTGTTCGCCGGCCTGTTCCCGGTCGACGCCGAGGACTATCCGGACCTGCGCGAAGCGCTGGACAAGCTGCGCCTGAACGATGCGGCGCTGCGCTTCGAGCCGGAAAGCTCCGAGGCGATGGGCTTCGGCTTCCGCTGCGGCTTCCTGGGCATGCTGCACATGGAAATCGTGCAGGAACGCCTGGAGCGCGAGTACAACCTGGACCTGATCAGCACCGCGCCAACCGTGGTGTATGAAGTGCTCAAGACCGATGGCTCGGTCATCAACATGGACAACCCGGCCAAGCTGCCGCAGTTGAACCTGGTGGAGGAAATCCGCGAGCCGATCATCCGCGCCAACGTGCTCACTCCCGAGGAGTACATCGGCAACATCATCAAGCTGTGCGAAGAAAAACGCGGCACCCAGATCGGCATCAATTACCTGGGCAGCCAGGTGCAGATCAGCTACGAGCTGCCGATGGCCGAGGTGGTGCTGGATTTCTTCGACAAGCTCAAGTCGGTCAGCCGTGGCTACGCGTCGCTGGATTACCACTTCGTGCGTTTTGATGCCGGCCCCTTCGTGCGCGTGGACGTGCTGATCAACGGCGACAAGGTCGATGCGTTGTCACTGATCGTGCACCGCAGCCATGCCGACCGGCGCGGCCGCGAGCTGTGCGAAAAGATGAAGGATCTGATTCCGCGGCAGATGTTCGACGTCGCCATTCAGGCCGCCGTCGGCTCGCAGATCATCTCGCGCTCCACCGTCAAGGCGATGCGCAAGAACGTGTTGGCCAAGTGCTATGGTGGCGACGTTTCGCGCAAGAAAAAGCTGCTGGAAAAGCAGAAAGAAGGCAAGAAGCGCATGAAGCAGGTCGGCCGCGTGGAGATTCCGCAGGAGGCCTTCCTGGCTGTCTTGCAGATGGATAAGTAGCAGGGATTCGGGATTCGTCATTCGGGATTGGTAACGGCTCGTCTGCCTTCCTGCTGTTGCGAATCTCCAATCTCCAATCCCGAATCCCGTTCCGAAGGAACATCAATGAAATGGTTTGAAATCATCCTGGTTGTGCTGACGCTGGGCTCCGGCTTCATCTGGCTGCTGGACAAGCTGTTCCTGGCCAAGCGCCGCGCGGCACGCGCCGGGCTGCTGGACAGCGAGCCGGCGATCATCGATTACTCGCGCGCCTTCTTCCCGGTGTTGGCGGTGGTGTTGATCCTGCGCAGCTTCGTGGCCGAGCCGTACAAGATTCCGTCTAGCTCGATGATGCCCAACCTGCTGATCGGCGATTTCATCCTGGTCAACAAGTTTGCCTACGGCTTCCGTCTGCCGATCACCAATACCAAGTTCATCCCGACCGGCGAGCCCAAGCGTGGCGACGTGGTGGTGTTCAAGCCGCCGCATGCGCCGGACCAGAACTGGATCAAGCGCGTGGTCGGCCTGCCGGGCGACAAGATCGGCTTCCACGGCGATACGCTGTACATCAACGACAAGCCGATGCGCTATACGGTCAAGGGCGAGTACATCGGCAAGGGCAAGGGCGCCGAGATGACCGGCACCACGCTGCTGGTGGAGGACCTGCCGGGCCGCACGCATACCGTGCTGGAGTGGGTGGACCGCAACATGCCGGCCGGCCAGGGCGACTGGACGGTGCCGGCAGACAGCTATTTCGTGATGGGGGACAATCGCGACAACAGCGAAGACAGCCGGTTCTGGACCCAGACGCATTTCCTGCCGGAAGCCAATCTGCGCGGCAAGGCGTTTTTGATCTGGCTCAATTGCGAAGGATGGTTCTGCAAGGGGAGTTTCGATCCATCGCGGATCGGGACTGGAATCCAGTAAATGCACGCACGGCGTGCCGGGGGAAGCACAATGAAGCGCAAGCAAAGCGGTATGACGTTGACGTCGTTCGTGGTGGTGCTGGCGGTGGTCGGGTTCGGCCTGTACATCGGGATGAAGTTGTTTCCGATGTACCAGGAGTATTACTCGGTACGCACGGCGATGAAGGGTCTGGCCAAGGAGCCGGGCAGTGCCAACATGGACCCGTCCAAGCTGCAGGATCTGTTCTTTCGTCGCCTGTACATCAACTACTCGGAAAACGTCAAAAAGGAAGACGTCAAGTTCGAGCGTGTGGATGGCGGCTGGCGCATGAAGGTCAATTACGAAGTGCGTCGCGAGCTGATCGGCAATTTGGACATTGTCGGCAAGTTCGATACCTCGCAGGACATGACCGGACGTGGTGGCGAATAGAACCTTCCAGCGCGGCGATCCGATCGGGCACACCTTCGCCGATCAGGGTCTGCTCACCCAGGCGCTGCGCCATCGCAGTGCCGGGACGCCGCATAACGAGCGCCTGGAATTTCTCGGTGACGGCATCGTCAACCTGCTGATCGCCGAGGCGCTGTATCAGCGCTGGCCCAAGGCCGACGAAGGTGCATTGACGCGCGCGCGCGCCGAATTGGTGCGCGAAGGCGCCCTGGCCGTGATCGGGCGCACCCTGAATCTGGGCGAGCGGCTGACGCTTGGACCAGGCGAATTGAAGTCCGGCGGCCATCGCCGCGATTCGATCCTGGCCGACGCGGTCGAAGCGGTCGTGGCGGCGATCTATCTGGACTGTGGGTTCGAGCGTTGCCGCGCGGTGGTGCTGCCCTGGTTCGAAGCGTCGCTGGCGGCATTGCCGGTGGGCAAGGCAGAAAAAGACCCCAAGACCCGGTTGCAGGAATGGCTGCAGGCGCGCCAGCTGCCGCTGCCTAATTACGCGCTGATCAGCGAAACCGGCGACGAGCACGCCAAGCAGTTCCATGTCGCCTGCATCCTGGAGCAGCCGATTGCCCGTGCCGAAGGCCAGGGCACGTCGCGCCGTCTTGCCGAACAACAGGCGGCGGCTACCGTCATCGCACAACTGGATTCAAACACGTGAGCGAACCCTCTTCCCACCGTAGCGGCAGCGTTGCCGTGATCGGCCGGCCCAATGTCGGCAAATCCACCCTGACCAATGCCCTAGTGGGCGCCAAGGTCAGCATCGTTTCCAATCGCCCGCAGACCACGCGGCACCGCCTGCTCGGGATTGCCACCTTCCCGGAAGGGCAGCTGGTGCTGGTCGACACGCCCGGATTGCACCGCGAGCAGAAGCGCGCGATGAACCGGGTGATGAACCGTGCCGCACGCGGTTCGCTCGAAGGCGTGGATGCCGCTGTGCTGGTGATCGAGGCCGGGCGGTGGGACGAGGAAGACACCCTGGCGTTCCGCGTGCTCAGCGACGCCGGCGTGCCGGTGGTGCTGGTGGTCAACAAGGTCGACCGGCTCAAGGACAAGACCGCGCTGTTCCCGTTCCTGGCGCAGGTCAGCGAGGGCCGCACGTTTGCCGCCGTGCACCCGGTCTCTGCGCTCAAGCGCAAGGGCCTGGACGCGCTGGTGAGCGACCTGCTCAAGCTGGTGCCCGAGGCCGAGGCGATGTTCGGCGAAGACGAAATCACCGACCGCAGCCAGCGCTTCCTGGCCGGTGAACTGGTGCGCGAGCAGCTGATGCGTCAGTTGGGCGAAGAATTGCCGTACGCCACCACCGTGGAAATCGAGCGCTTTGCCGAAGATGGCGCGCTGCTGCGCATCGGTGCGGTGATCTGGGTCGAGCGCGAAGGCCAGAAGGCGATCGTGATCGGCAAGGGCGGTACCCGCCTGAAGGAAATCGGCGGCAAGGCGCGTCTGCAGATGGAGCGGCTGTTCGGTGCCAAGGTGTTCCTGGAAACCTGGGTGCGCGTGCGCGAAGGCTGGTCGGATGACGAGGCGGCGCTGAAGGCGTTCGGCTACGAATGAGGCCGGGAAGGCCGGGACCCGGGACCCGGGACCGGGGACTCGGGAAAGGCTGGGTCAGGCAGCTGGTCGGCGTACTGCCGGGAAGACGTTTTTTCGAATTTTTCAGATTCGCATGCTGCGCTGACGGCATTGGCTCGGCCCCCGATCGCCGCGCCGCGTTGCAGGTCGACGGCCGATCCGGTGCTTTTCCCGGGTCCCCGGTCCCGGGTCCTCAGTCCCGGCCTTCCCTCCGATGCTGATCGAACACGAACACGGCTTCGTCCTGCATGTGCGTGCCTGGCGCGAGACCAGCCTGCTGGTGGAAGTGCTGACCGAGCAGCACGGGCGGGTCGGATTGCTGGCGCGGGGCGTGCAGGGGCCGCGCAAGCAGGCGCTGCGCGCGGCGCTGCAGCCGCTGCAACTGATCCAGTTCACCGCCGTGCAGCGCGGCGAACTTGCGCAGCTGCGCCAGGCCGAGGCGCTGGACACCGCGCCCCGTTTGGTCGGCGAGGCCATGTTGGCCGGCTTCTATATCAGCGAGCTGCTGCTGCGGCTTGCGCCGCGCAACGATGCGGTCCCCGAGCTCTACGCGTGCTATGCGCAGGCGCGCGCGCATCTGGCGACCAAGCTGCCGCTGGCCTGGGGACTGCGCCGGTTCGAGCGTGATGTGCTGGACGGGCTGGGGTTCGGCTTCGATCTGCAGCACGACAGCGAGGGGCAACCGATCGACCCGGCGGCGCGCTATCGGCTCGATCCCCAGGAAGGCGCCATGCGGGTGCTGAGCGAGCGCCTGGCACAGGATCGGCGCGAGACCGTGACCGGTGCGGCCTTGCTGGCGCTGGGCGAAGACACCCTGCCGGCGTCCGAGGATATGCCCGGCCTGCGGCGCAGCATGCGCAGCGTGCTGCTGCATCATCTGAACGGACGCGGGCTCAAATCCTGGGAAATGCTCGAGGATCTGGCGCGACGCCGCTGATCGGGGCAGGGCGGGCATCGATGCACGACCTGGCCCGGCGGGGCCCTGCCATCGCGCCGCGCTGCATCTCCGATGTCGACCAGGCCAACGTCGCACTCCGGGCTCGCGCCCCGGGGCGCTCGCCACAAACGCAGGGCGCAACTCAGTGCAGTAACGCCGCCACCGCCGCGTGGAACTGGGTCTGTGCGGCCCGCGATTGCGGGTCGCCGCGCAGCAGCCGCACCGCGCCGGCAAGCCGGGCGGCCCCGACGAAACCGCAACTGGCCTGCAGCCGATGCAAGTGATTGCGCAGTGCCTGCTCATCGCTGACGCTCAATGCCGAGGTCACCGCATCCCGCGTGCCCGGCAGCTCCGCCAGGAACAATTCGCGCAAGGCGTTGAGATGATGCTGCTGACCGTTGAGGGCGCTCAGTGCCGCGGCCTCGTCCCAGTCGCTGGCCGCGATGTCCACCACGCCGACCGGCGCCACGCTGTAGCGGCCGCGCGCCAGGCCGCGGCGCACCGCCTGCAACAGGCGCTCGGTGCTCAACGGCTTGACCAGCATTTCCAGAAATCCATCGGACTGCAGGCCGCGCTGCATCGCCATGTTGCCGTCGGCGGTGTGCGCCAGCGCGGGGACGTCAGGATGCAGCAGGCGCAGCGCCCGCAGCAGCCCGCTTCCGGTGCCATCGGGAAGATTGACGTCGATCAGCCATAGGTCGTGGCGATGGCCGCGCGCGCGATCCAGCGCCGAGGACAATGAATCGGCGCAATCCACCTGGGCCGGAAGGCCCTCCAGCGCGGCCTGCAGGAAGCCACGGCTGATCGGGTCGTCTTCCACCAACAAGAGTCGTGGATGGGGTTCCTGACGTGTCGCCATATTCATGCTGCCTCCTTGTCAGCGATGCCGCGTTCTGTGCTGCCGCGCGCGCATGCAGTTTGCCTGTGTTTGCGGGGCGCCACAATTGCCGCGCCAGGCGGCGCGGCCTCCGTCGATCGCATCTGCGACAATACGCACCCTTTTTGCCCGCAGCTCGTCGCCACGTGGCCAGAACCCGAAACCGTTTCGACCGTACTCCCTTCCAGACTGCCATCACCGACCTGAGCCATGACGGGCGCGGCGTTGCGCGCCGTGACGGCGAGGGCGGCAAGGTCACCTTCATCAGCGGCGCCCTGCCCGGTGAGCTGGTGCGTGCCGAACCCACCGCGCGTAGCCGCCATTTCGACGAGGCCAAGACGGTGGAGGTGCTGGAAGCCTCCCCGCAGCGTGTGACCCCGCGCTGCCCGCATTTCGGTGTCTGTGCCGGCTGCGTGTTGCAGCATCTCGAGGAATCGCAGCAGATCGTGGCCAAGCAGCGGGTGCTGATGGACAATCTTGAACGCATCGGCCACGTCAGCCCGCAGACCGTGCTGCCTGCGCTCACCGGCGACAACTGGGGCTATCGCCGCAAGGGCCGTTTCTCGGTGCGCCGGGTCGAGAAGAAAGACAAGACCCTGGTCGGCTTCCGCGAGCTCGACCCACGTTTCGTGGCCGACCTGTCGGTCTGTTACACGGTGATCCCGCAGATCGGCGACAAGATCCCGCTGCTGGCCGCGCTGGTCGAGGGCATGGATGGCAAGCGCGATATTCCGCAGATCGAATTCATCGCCGGCGACGATGCGGTGGCCCTGACCATTCGCCACATGCAGCCGCTCAGCGAGCGCGACCAACAGGCCTGGGTGGCGTTTGCGCAGGAGCACGGCTTTGCGATCTTCCTGCAGCCCGGCGGCGTGGACAGCGTGCATCCGCTGTGGCCGCAAGAGGTGCCGCTGTCGTTTCGCCTGCCGCAGTGGGATGTGGAACTGGCCTTCCGTCCGCTGGATTTCATCCAGGTCAACGCCTCGCTCAACCAGAAGATGATCGCGCACGCGCTTGCACTGCTCGATGCCAGGCCCGATGACCGTGTGCTCGATCTGTTTTGTGGGTTGGGCAACTTCACCCTGCCGCTGGCGCGCACCGTGCGCGAGGTGGTCGGGGTGGAAGGCGATGCCGGGCTGGTCGCACGCGCCAAGGACAATGCCCAGCGCAATGGCTTGCACAATGCGCAGTTCCATGCGGCAGACCTGACCCAGGACCAGCGCAGTGCGTCCTGGATGCGCCAGGGCTTCGACAAGCTGCTGCTGGACCCGCCGCGCTCCGGTGCGCTGGAAGTGCTGCAGCAATTGCCGCTGAAGAAGTTCGAACGCATCGTCTATGTCAGCTGCCACCCGGGCTCGCTGGCGCGCGACGCCGGTTATCTGGTCAACGAGCAAGGCTTTACGCTGGTGTCGGCCGGTGCGATGGACATGTTCCCGCATACCGCCCATGTGGAGAGCATTGCGGTGTTCGAGAAGCGGTGATTGGGGATTGGGCATTGGGGATTCGCAACGGCGAGTCGTGATGTGTCCTTTCGCTAATCGCTTACCCAAGCGTCAGATCGAAGCATTGCCCCTGGTACTGCGGGGTCTTGGCAAGAGCCCCACAGGCATGCAGTGCGTTGCGGTAGCAAATCCCCAATTCCAAATCCCGAATCCCATGCCTCTAGAAATCGAACGCAAGTTTCTCGTCTCCGGCGCTGGGTGGCGTGCTGCCGCGCATGCGGTGATCCCGATGGCGCAGGGCTACATCAATGACCAGGCGGCGTTGCGCAGCGGGGCGCAGAATGCATCGGTGCGTGTGCGTGTGCAGGGCGAGGGCGCGTTCTTGAATCTGAAGTCGCGTGAGGTGGGGCATACCCGTCAGGAGTTCGAGTACCCGATTCCCCTCGCCGATGCGCGCGCGCTGCTCGACCTGTGCGTGGGCGGGCTGATCGACAAGCGCCGGCATCTGGTCGAGTACCAGGGCCATGTGTGGGAAGTAGACGAATTTCTCGGCGACAACGCCGGGCTGGTGGTGGCCGAGATCGAGCTCGCCAGCGCCGACGAAGCCTTTGCCAGGCCCGAGTGGATCGGTGCGGAAGTGACCGACGACACGCGGTACTACAATCTGGCGCTGGCATCGCATCCGTTTTCGCGCTGGGCCGGGTGATTCAGGAGCGGGGATTCGGGAGTCGGGAGTCGGCATTCGCAAGGACAGAGTGCGGCGCGGGGTTGATCGATGCTTTCCGGGCATTCCCTCACTCGTTTCTAATTTCCGCTGCAGCGATTGGGCTTATGCTCTGCGAATCCCAAATGCCCAATCCCCAATCCCCGCTCATGCGCATCGACATCTGGTCCGACGTAGTCTGCCCCTGGTGCTGGATCGGCAAGCGCCGGTTTGAACAGGCCGTCGCAGCGCTGGGCGCAAGGGCGCCGGTGCTGGACATCCACTACCACGCCTTCGAGCTGGATCCGGACGCTGGCGCCGAGCCGGTACCGTTGCGCGACGCGCTGGCGCGCAAGTTCGGCGGGGTCGCGCGTGTCGTGCAGATGCTGGCGCAGACCCAGGCGACCGCGCGTGCGGAGGGCCTGCCGTTCGACTTCGGGCGCGGCCAGGTGCAGGTGAGTACGCTGCGTGCGCATCGGCTGTTGTGGTTGGCCACGCACGAAGGCGATGTCGGTGCGGTAATGGAAGCGCTGTTTCATGCGCACTTTGCCGAAGGCTGCAATGTGGCGGCGACCGAGACCCTGCTGCGTGCCGGTGAGGCCGGCGGTCTCGCCGCCGCGCGCGTGCAGGCGATGCTCGACTCCGACGAAGGCACCGTCGAGGTCCAGGCGCAGCTGGCGCAGGCCGGTGCGCTGGGCATTCGCGCGGTGCCCAGTTTCGTGATCGACGGGCGCAGCCTGATCCAGGGCGCGCAGCCCGCCGAGAGCTTTGCGCAGGCCCTGTTGCAGTTGGCCGCCGAGTCGGTACCGGTCGGCGGCCCGGATGCCTGCGGGCCGGATGGCTGCCCGGTCTGATCGACCGGTTGCGCGATGCCTCTGCCAGCTACTGACCAGACAGCCGGTCCGCACCGTCCGCTCACGATTGCAGTGATCGGCGCGGGCCTGGCGGGCCTTGCCTGCGCCGACGCCCTGCATGCTGCCGGCCATGCGGTCACGGTGTACGAGCAGGGCGATGCACCCGGCGGGCGCATGCGTGGCCACGCCGGCAACCGCTGGCAATGCGATACCGGGGCACAGTATTTCACCGCACGCGATCCGGCGTTTGCGTCGGTGGTCGACGCCTGGATTGGCGCCGGTGTTGCCGCGCGCTGGCCGGTGCGCATCGCAAGCTGGGATGTCGCAGAGCGGCGCCTGTCGCAGAGCGCGCTGGCGCGTTTTGTCGGCGTGCCGGACATGGCCGCCCCGGCGCGTGCGCTTGCGGCGGGCCTGGATGTGCGCATGCACGCGAAGCTGCGCACGCTGCAACGCAGCGGGCAGGGCTGGGCGGTGGATGTGCAGGACGGCGCTGCGCCGCACGGTGTCGATACGCTGTTGTTCGCGCTTCCGGCGCCCGAAGCGGCAATATTGCTCGCCAAGATTGCGCCCGCGCTGTGCGAGATCGCCCGCAGTGCGCGGATGCAGCCTGCGTGGGCGCTGGTGCTGCGCTTCGATGCACGCATCGATCCCGGCTATGACGCGTTGTTCGTCAATACCGGGCCATTGCGCTGGGCCGCGCGCGATTCCAGCAAACCGGGGCGAGGCGGCCCGGAGACCTGGCTGCTGCACGCCACTGCCGAGTGGAGCCGGGCCCATCGCGATGCATCGCCTGCCGAGGTCATCGCGCACCTGTTGCCGGAATTGGCGGCGCTTGGCCTGCCGCTGCCGCACGCCTGCGATGCGTTTGGATGGACGGTCGCAAGTACTGAGCCGCCACTGCAGCTTGGCTGCGTGTGGGACGCGCAACGTGGCATCGGCATCTGCGGTGACTGGTTGGCCGGCGGCAAGGTCGAAGGCGCCTGGCAAAGCGGAACTGCGCTGGCGCAGCAGGTCTGTGCGGGTCATGCCGCCGACCGTGCCGATGCGTGAGTCGGGGCTGCGTCTGCGCAACAACGAGACACGGCGGCAGCGCGTCGCTTGCGGGATTGGCGTACTGCGCGATACAGCACGCGGTGTCATGGCGCATGGTTGAGCGCAGCGCCGGGCGATGCATGGGCCGTGCGCACCGGCAGGGTCTGTGCTGATGCCTGATGCCGCGCCGGCCTCTGCCGACAGCACCACACAGGCGCCTGCACATACGCTGCGGCTGATCCTGGGCGACCAGCTCAACCCGCAGCACAGCTGGTTCGCGACCCGCGACCCCGGTGTGGTCTACGTGCTGATGGAAGTGCGCGAGGAAACCGACTACGTGCTGCATCACGCGCAGAAGGTCCTGGCGATCTTCGCAGCGATGCGCGCGTTTGCGGCCAGGCTGCGGCAAGCCGGGCATCGGGTGCGCCATGTCGCGATCGACAACCCCAGTAATCGGCAGTCCATCCCTGCCAATCTCGATGCGCTGATGGCCCACTACCGCGCCGGCCAGCTGGACTACCAGGCGCCGGACGAGTGGCGGCTGGATCAAGCGCTGCGGCAATGGAGTGCAGGCCGTGCGTTTGCCACGCGCATGGTCGACAGCGAGCATTTCTTGACCACGCGCGAGGAGGTCGCTGCATGCTTTGGTGCGGGCAGCCAGTGGCGCATGGAAGTGTTTTATCGCTACATGCGCCGCCGCCATCGCATCCTGCTCGACGCGGCCGGAGAGCCGCAGGGCGGGCGCTGGAATTTCGATCACGACAACCGCGCGCCGTGGCCGGGCGATCCGCCCGCGCCGCAGGACTGGCGTATAGCGCACGACCACCGCGCGTTGTGGCGCAGCATCGACGCTGCCGGCGTGCGCAGTTTCGGAGCGCCCAGCGCCGAGGCATTGCCCTGGCCGCTGGATCGCAGCGAAGCGCTGCAGCAGCTGGATGCCTTTATCGCGCAGGCGTTACCGGACTTCGGCCGCTACGAAGACGCGATGAGTACCCGCAGCCCGCGGCTGTTCCACTCGCTGCTGTCGTTCGCGCTCAACGTCAAGATGCTGCACCCGGCCGAGGTGATTGCGCGCGCCGAGGCGGCATGGCATCACGGGCAGGCGCCCCTGGCGTCGGTGGAAGGCTTCATCCGCCAGATCCTGGGCTGGCGCGAATACGTGCGCGGTGTGTACTGGTCGCAGATGCCCGAGTACGCCCACACCAATCGCCTGGATCAGCATGCGCCGCTGCCGCACTGGTTCTGGGATGGACAGGTCGGCATGCGTTGCCTGGCCGATGCCGTCGGCAACTCGCTGGCCAATGCGCACGCGCACCACATCCAGCGGCTGATGGTGATCGGCAATTTTGCGCTGCTGGCGGGGCTGGAGCCGCAAGCGCTGCATCGCTGGTATCTGGGCGTGTATATCGATGCGTTCGAATGGGTGGAGCTGCCCAATACGGTGGGCATGAGCCAGTTTGCCGATGGCGGCCTGCTCGGCAGCAAGCCCTACATCAGTGGCGCGGCCTACATCGACCGCATGAGCGATTACTGCGCCGGGTGCAGGTATCAGCGCAAGGCGCGTACCGGTGCCAAGGCCTGCCCATACAACGCGTTGTACTGGGATTTCCTTGCGCGGCAGCGCCCGCTGCTGGGCGGCAACGAGCGGCTGGCGATGCCGTACCGGCAGCTCGATGGCATGGCACCCGAGGTGCTGGAGGGCATCCAGGCCCAGGCCGCGCATTGGCGGGCACATCTGGACGTGCTCTGAAGCCGTTGCGGCGGCGGGCCGGGGCGCGGTCGCCGGGCGCTCTGCACGTGCGCTCAGCGCGCGTCCTCGCCAGCCTGCCGATCCAACGCCCGCCTGAATGCGCGATCTGACGCTGCAACGCGCATCTGCGACAATGCCGCGCTGCGCCCTCGTGGCGCCTGGCCCGGGAGTCCCCCAACATGCTTCTGATCGGCGTTGCCGGTACCGAACTCAGCGCACAGGAACGCGACTGGCTGCAGCACGATGCGGTTGCCGGCGTGGTGCTGTTCACGCGCAACTTCGCCTCGCGCACGCAGGTGGCCGCGTTGTCGGCGTCCATCCGCGCCGCCGCGCCGCGCCCGGTGTTGATCTGTGTGGACCAGGAGGGCGGACGCGTGCAGCGGTTTCGCGAGGGCTTCAGCGCGCTGGCGCCGTTGCAGCGCTTCGGTGAGCAGTACGCGCAGGACCCCGAGGCTGCGCTGGCCGCGGCCTGTGCGCACGCGCAGCTGATGGCCAGCGAGGTGCGTGCCAGCGGCGTGGATCTGAGCTTCGCGCCGGTGGTGGACCTGGGCCGCGGCAACCGCGCCATCGGTGATCGCGCCTTCAGCGACGACCCGCACATCGTGGCCACCTTCACCCGTGCCTATGTGCAGGCGCTGCACGGCGCCGGCATGGCCGCCACGCTCAAGCATTTCCCCGGCCACGGCACGGTGCTGGAAGACACCCACGTCGACCACGCCAGCGACCCGCGACCGCTGGAGGTGCTGCAGGCCGAAGACCTGGTGCCGTTCGTGGCCGGGATCGAGGCCGGTGCCGACGCGGTGATGATGGCGCACGTGGTCTACCCGCAGGTCGCGCCGGAACCGGCAGGCTACTCGCCGCGCTGGATCGAGCAGATCCTGCGTGGGCAGCTGGGCTTCCGCGGCGTGGTGTTTTCCGACGACATCGGCATGGCGGCCTCGTTCAGCGCCGGTGGCGTGGCCGGCCGGGTGCATGCGCATCTGGATGCCGGCTGCGACGTGGTGCTGGTCTGCCACCCGGAACTGGTCGACGAATCGCTGCAGGCCGTGCAGGGCCGCAGCCTCAACACTGCAGCCCTGATCGGGCTGATCGGTCGTGGCGCGCTCGGCTGGGATGGCCTGCTGGCTGGCACCGACGCTTCCTTCAACACTCCTTCTGCCTCTTTCGGAACAATTGCCTGATGTCCACGCTCACCATTTCCCAGGCCCTGGCCCAAGCTGATCTGCTGGTCGACCGCCCGGCCATCGATGCCGCCGTGTCCACCATTGCCGACGCCATCGCGCGCGACTACGCCGGTGAAGTGCCGGTGTACCTCACCATCATGCACGGCGCGCTGCCGTTCTCCGGCCAGCTGGCGCTGGAACTCGGCGCGCGCGGCCAGGACCTGCAGTTCGATTACCTGCACGCCACCCGCTACCGCGGCGAAACCGTTGGCGGCGAGCTGGTGTGGAAGCATCGCCCGGCCACCGCACTGTTCGGCCGCCGGGTGATCCTGGTCGACGACATCCTCGATGAGGGCTACACCCTGCAGGGCGTGCGCCAGTGGTGCCTGGAGCAGGGCGCCACCGACGTGCGCGTGGCGGTGCTGACCGTGAAGCGGCACGACCGCTGCGTGCCCGGCGTCACCGCCGACTACGTGGGAGTGGAAGTGGCAGACCGCTACGTGTTCGGTTTCGGCATGGACGTCAACGAGCAGCTGCGTGGCATTCCCGCCATCTACGCAATGAAGCAGTAATCCACGCAGCGTGGCCGGGCGTGTCGGCTGCGCTCTGGGCTCCAAGCAGCGCGGACGCGGCTCAACGCCGCGCGCCGTCTGGGGACGCGGAGATCGCAGTCCTGCATGTTCAATAGCGACACCGACAGCCTCGTCGGCGTCGCTCGTCCTGGCCCGCCACTGCGCGGGCAACCTGGCGCGCGCCGCGCGCATCCACGTCCGTTCGTAGCAGAGGTCGCCCATGTCCCCCAATTCCATCGCCCTGGCCGTCATCGGCGGCACCGGTGTCTACAAGCTCGCGCAGCTCGACGACGTGCAGACGCATGAGCTCGACACCCCGTATGGCGCACCGTCCGGGCCGATCCGTATCGGCATGTTGCTCGGCCATCGCGTGGCGTTCCTGGCCCGGCACGGCGAAGGGCATTCGCTGCCGCCACACAAGGTCAACTACCGCGCAAACATCGCTGCGCTGCAGCAAATCGGCGCCTCGCGCGTGCTTGCGCTCAACACGGTGGGCGGCATCACCGACCAGTTCGGGCCGCGCGTGCTGGCGTGCCCCGACCAACTGATCGACTACACCTGGGGCCGCATTTCCACCTTCTGCGAAGAGCCCGGCAGCGAGGTGCAGCATGTGGATTTCGGCCACCCGTATTCGCCCATGTTTCGTAGCAAGGTGATTGCCGCCGCCAAGGTGACCGGCGTCACGCTGGTGGCCGGTGGTTGCTATGGCGCGACGCAAGGACCACGGCTGGAAACGATTGCAGAGATCGCACGGATGCGTCGCGACGGTTGCGATCTGGTCGGCATGACCGGCATGCCCGAAGCGGGGTTGGCGCGCGAAAAAGGCCTGGAATATGCGTGTCTGGCGATCGTGGCCAACTGGGCGGCCGGCTGCGGCGACGCGCAGGAGATCACCATGGCCGACGTATTGGCTAACGTGGATGCCGCCTCGTCCGGCCTGCCGGAACTGATTGGCGAACTTGCACGCGGGTGATTGTCATTGGGGAATAAGCTTTGCATACTCGGCGCGTACGCACCGCCGTACACCACCCATTAATTATTGCAAAGGTCTCGCATCACCATGCCGAACGGTACCGTCAAGTGGTTCAACGACGCCAAGGGATTTGGCTTCATCTCACCGGAGGACGGCAGCGCCGATGTCTTCGCGCACTTCTCCGCGATCAATTCCAAGGGCTTCCGCAGCCTGCAGGAAGGCCAGCGCGTCAGTTATGACGTGACCCAGGGCCCCAAGGGTGCCCAGGCTTCGAACATCACGCCGGTCGAGTAATCTGACTCGATTGTGCGGTTGAAGAACCCCGCCACGGCGGGGTTTTTTTTTGCGCCGTCGTGCGTGGGCAGCAACAACGAAACAGAGCAGGGACGATGCAACGAACATTACGGATTGCGGTGGTTGGCTACGGAACCGCGGGGCAGGCGCTGGCAGTGTTGCTGGGGGCCGATGGGCATCAACTGGAGGTGTTCGAGCGCGCCGCCGCGCCCGGCCCGGTGGGCGCAGGCTTCTTGCTGCAGCCCAGCGGCCTGCAGGTGCTCTGGAACATGGGTTTGCTGCCGCAGGCGCTTGCGCATGGCGCACCGGTGCGCCGCTTGTACGGCGACACGCCTTGCGGGCGCGCAGTGATGGACATGCAGTACCGTGATCTGGATACGCGCCTGATGGGTGTGGGCATGCAGCGCGGCGCCTTGTTTACGCTGCTGCGCGAGGCCTGGCCACAGCACGCGCAACTGCATGTGGATACGCAGATCACCGCCATCGACCACGACGGGGCGCGCGTGCAGGATCAACGCGGGCAATGGCACGGCCCTTTCGATCTGATCATCGCCGCCGATGGCTCGGCGTCCACCTTGCGCGCGCAGGCGCAGGGAACCCGGCTGGATCGGGTGTATCCATGGGGCGCGCTGTGGTGCCTGTTGCCGCGCGACGACTGGCCGTTCGTGGACGAATTGCGCCAGCGCTATATCGGCGCGCGCAAAATGATCGGCCTGCTGCCGGTGGGCACACGTCCGGGCGATGACACCCCGCGGCTGAGTTTTTTCTGGAGCCTGCCGTGCAGCGATTTCGTTGCCTGGGAACAACGCGGCATGGCCGCCTGGCGCGATGAGGTGGCGCAGATGTGGCCGGAAGCGCACGCGCGGCTTGCCACGGTGCAGGTGCATGGCGCACTGGCGCGAGCGAGCTATCGCGATGCGGTGGTGTCGCGCTGGCATCGCGGCCGCTTCGTGCTTGCCGGCGATGCGGCGCATGCGATGAGCCCGCAGCTCGGGCAGGGCGTGAACATGGCCCTGCTCGACGCGCTGGCCATGCGCGATGCATTGCGTGCGGGCAGCGATCTGGACGAGGCGCTGCAGCGGTATCAACGCGAACGCCAGGCGCATGTGGCGATCTATCACCGCTGGAGCCGCTGGCTGACGCCGTTGTTCCAGTCAGAACGCGATCTCTGGGCACAGGGCCGCGATCTGCTGCTGCGCCCGATGGGACGTGTGCCGGGCGGGCGCGGGCACATGTTGCGCGTGCTCAGCGGCACCCAGCATGGCTGGTTCGGCAAGTTGGCGTTGGCGCCGGAATTCGTGGAGGCGTTGTCGCAACCGGTGGCGCAGGCGGCCGACGACAAGGCAGAAGTGGCCGCAGCGTCGTAGCGTCGGCCGGCGTATTCGCGGCGCTGGCTAACGCACCGGCAGTGCCATCGCATCGCCTTCCACACAGGCGACCAGGCGCTCGCCTTCGGTGAGCGTCGGCACGATGCCTGCGGTGAACTGCGAGAACGCCGGCAGGATGGTCACGCGCTCGCGCAACCAGAAGGCGGGCCAACGTCGCGACAGCCCCGGCAGCTTGGCCAGTGGATGCAGATGCCCGCACAGCACATGGCCGGTGGGGTGCGGCAACGGGTCGTGGCGCAGCACGAACGGGCCATCTTCGACCTGTTCGCCGGCCGCTTCGATCTGCAACCCGGCACCGGCCAGTGCGCGGTCGTGATTGCCGCGGATGGCGATCACCCGCAACGCGCAATGGTGCTCGCGCCATGCGCTCCAGCGCCGATGCCAGGCGGCGCGCGGTGCCGGGCCGTGCAGCAGGTCGCCCAGGATCC
This sequence comes from Xanthomonas sp. WHRI 6106, assembly GCF_040202405.1. Lineage (NCBI taxonomy): Bacteria > Pseudomonadati > Pseudomonadota > Gammaproteobacteria > Lysobacterales > Lysobacteraceae > Xanthomonas > Xanthomonas sp. WHRI 6106. Next base: position 384,881 of record NZ_JBEGFC010000001.1, read on the forward strand.
ACAGCGCATCGACCTGGCGCTGGGCGAGCAACCCATCCAGCCGCTCCAGATCGTGTGCGGTGCCGCCGGCCGGCAAGCCGATGCCGGCACGCCGGAAGACGTCGGCCTTGCCCAGGTGCAGGTCGGCGATCAACAGCGCGCGCTGCGTCGGGCGGTACAAGGCGCGTTCGCCGAGCAATTCCACGGTTTCGCCGGCCAGCTGCAGCTGCACGCTATCGCCCATGCTTGCGCTCCAGTTGTTCGGCAGCGCGCAACACGCGCGCCTTCCAGTCTTCGGTACTCAACTGCCCACGCACGCGTTCGGCCCATAGCGGAAACGACAACGGGGTGAGGCTGCGCGGCTTGCGCAGGCGCAATTCGCGGCGGGCGCAATCTTCCAGGGCATGCGCAAGCCGGGCGACTTCCAGTTGTCCTTCGAACACCTCGCGCTCGGCCTGTGCCAGCAACAGGTGATCCGGGTCGAAGCGCTGCAACACGTCGTACAGCAAGCCGCTGGAGGCCTGCAGCTGACGCAGGCTGCGCGGCGCACGCCCAGGCAACGAGGGCGACAACAACCCGGCCACGCGCGCGATCTCGCGGAACTGCCGGCGTGCCAGCTCGCCCAGGTTGAGGCTGTCGCGCAGATCGTCGAACAGCGCTACCGGCGACAACAAGCTCTGCAGCACATCGGCATCGATCTCGACCTCCTGCGCCGGCGACAGCACAAAGCCGTAATCGTTGGCGGCAAAGCTAAACGTATTGCGCTGACGCCGGCCCCAGCGCGCCGCCAGCAACGCGGCCAGCCCTTCGTTGACCTGCCGGCCGGCGAACGGGTACACGAATACATGCCGGCCATCGCGGGCCTTGATGCTTTCCACCAGCAGATGGTCCGGCCCCGGCAGCGAAGAGAGCGAGGCCTGCAGCTGCAGTAACGGCGCCAATGCCTGCATCTCCGGTGCGTCGCCGGGGTCGGCAAACACCGCTTCCACTTCGCGCCCCAGTGCCGACGACAGCGGCATGCGTCCGCCCATCCATTTGGGCACCACGCCGCTGCCGCCCTTGGCCACGCGCACGTAGGCGGTCATGTCTTCCAGCCGCACCAGCTCCAGCAGGCGGCCGGCAAACTGGAAGCGGTCGCCGCGGCGCAGACGGCCGACGAACTGTTCTTCCACCGCGCCCAGCCGCCCGCCGCGCAGGAACTGCACGCGCACGCTGCCATCGCTGGTGATCGTGCCGATGGACAGCCGATGCCGCAGCGCGACGCGCCGGTCGATCACGCGGTACACGCCGTCGTCGTCGCGCACCACCTTGTGGAAATCCGGGTAGTGCGCCAGTGCGCTGCCACCTTGCACGATGAAGTCGAGCACCGCATTCCAGGTGGGTCTTTCCAGCGCAGCGAATGCATCGGTGCCGCGCACTTCCTCGAATAACGCATCGGCCTGGAAGCCGCCGCCCAGGGCGAGGGTGACGCAGTGTTGCGCCAGCACATCCAGCGACAAGCGCGGTGGCGGCCGTGCTTCGATATGGCCGTGGGTGAGCGCGCGTCGGGCGGCGGCGTATTCCACCAGTTCCAGCGCATGCGAGGGCACGCACACCACGTGGCCGGATTCGCCTGGGCGATGGCGTGCGCGCCCGGCGCGCTGCAGAAGGCGCGCGATGCCTTTGGGGCTACCGACCTGCAACACCTGATCGACCGCCGGAAAATCCACGCCCAGATCCAGGCTGGAGGTGGCTACCACGCAACGCAGGCTGCCATCGGCCAGGCCGCGCTCGGCGGCCGCGCGTAGCGATGGATCCAGCGAGCCGTGATGCAGCGCGAGCGTGGCCAGGTCTTCGGGCCACACCGCGCTCAAGGCCTGGTGCCACAACTCGGCCTGCGCGCGGGTATTGGTAAACACCAGGCTGGTGCGCTGCTGCATGATCTTTTGCAGCACGCGCGCCAGTTGTGCCAGACCAAGATGGCCCGCCCATGGGAACCGCTCGCCACTTTCCGGTAGCAGCGTTTCCAAGGTCATCGTGCGCGGTTTGACGCCCGATACCAGCGCTGCATCGGGCAGGTGCGGCAGCAGCACATCGCGCGCCTGCGACAGATTGCCCAGCGTTGCCGACAGCCCCCAGATGCGCAGGTGCGGCGTCCATCCGCGCAAGCGCGCCAGACACAGTTGCAGCAGCACGCCGCGCTTGTTGCCGAGCAGCTCGTGCCACTCGTCGACGATCACGCAGCGCAGCGCCGACAGCTGCGGCGCGGTGTCCGGATACGACAGCAGCAAGGCCAGCGATTCGGGCGTGGTGACCAGCACGTCGAGCTTGCCGCTGCGTGCCAGCCGCTTGTCGCGCGCGCTGGCATCGCCGGTGCGCAGTCCCACCTGCCAGTCCAGCTCCAGTGCTTCCACCGGTTCGCGCAATGCGCGCGCGGTGTCGGCGGCCAGTGCACGCAACGGCGTGATCCACAGCACCTGCAGATTGCGTTGCTGCTGGCGCCGCGCAGGTGCAGCAGATTTGCCTTGTTTAAGCGGTAACTTGCGCCCGCGCGTAGCCAATGCGTCCAGCAATGGCCCGCCGAACGCCGCCAGGGTCTTGCCGCTGCCGGTGGGCGTGTGCAGCAAGCCGGACTCGCCATCGAGATAGCGCTTCCACACATCGCGTTGAAACGGCAACGGCGCCCAGCCGCGCTGCGCGAACCAGTCGCGCCACTGCTGCAATGGCGTGCCGCGTGCCTGCTGCGCCGCCGTCACCGCGCCAGGGCCTGCAGGCTGCTCAGGTGGTCGGCCTCGGACATCGGCTTGTCCTGCCGCCAGCGCAGGATGCGCGGGAAGCGCACCGCGATACCGGATTTGTGCCGTGCGCTGCGATTCACCGCTTCAAACCCCAGCTCGAACACATGATGCGCGGTGACCGCGCGCACCGGCCCGAACCGTTCGGTGGTGTTAGCACGAATCCAGCGATCCAGCTGCAGGATTTCCTTGTCGTCCAGGCCCGAATAGGCCTTGGCGATCGGCACCAGTTGTCCCTCATGCCACAGCCCGAAGGTGTAGTCGGTATACAGCGTGCTGCGCCGGCCGTGGCCGGCTTGCGCGTACAACAACACCGCATCGATGGTCAGCGGGTCGATCTTCCACTTCCACCAGTCGCCACGTCGGCGCCCGGCCTGATACACCGAGTTGGCGCGCTTGAGCATCAGCCCTTCCACGCCGCGTTCGCGCGCTTCCACGCGCACCTGCGCGGCGGCCTGCCAATCGCTCACCTGCACCAGCGGCGAGGCGACGATGCGCGGGTCGGCGAGTGTGGCAAGCACGCCGTCCAGCAGTGCGCGTCGCTCCTGCAGCGGGCGCTCGCGCAGGTCCTCGCCGTCCAGTTCGAGCAGGTCGTAGGCGACCACGCGCGCCGGTGCGTCGGTTAGCGTCTTGGGGCCGGGTTTGAGTCGTTGGATGCGCGTCTGCAAGGCAGTGAACGGCATCGGCAAGGGCTGCTCCGGTTTCCAGGCCAATAGCTCGCCATCGATGACGGTGCCGTCGGGCAACTGCATCGCCGCGCGTTCGATCTCCGGAAAGCGCCCGTCCAGGCGCTCTTCGCCGCGCGACCACAGCGCCGCTTCGCCGGCGCGCCGGATCAGTTGCAGCCGGATGCCGTCCCACTTCCATTCCAGCAGCCAGTCTTGGATGGGTCCTAGCGTATCGACGGCCGCTTCGAGCGGCGACGCAAGAAAGAACGGGTAGGGCTGCTGACGATCGCCGGGCAGTTCTTCGCTGGTCAGCAGATCGGCCAGGTAGGTCGGATGCGGGCGCCAACTGCCGAGCATGCGCTGTGCGATGCGCGCGATGTCCACGCCTGACAGCTCGGCCAGCGCCTGCTGCACGAGCCGCTGCGACACGCCGACCCGCAACGCGCCGGTGAGCAGCTTGTTGAACACCAGCCGCTCGTCGAAGGCCAGGCTGCGCCAGGCCTGCACGATGCACGCCTTGCGCACGGCGACGTCCTGATTGGCGATCGGCAACAGCCGGTGTTCGATCCATTCCGCCAGCGGCAGGTCGGCCGCTTCGGTGTCCGGGTCGTCCAGCAACAGGGCCAGCGTTTCAGCCAGGTCGCCGACATGGTCGTAGCTGTCGGCCACCAGCCAGTCGGCGATGCCGGCGGTGTCGGTGATCCATTCGCGTAATTCGCCGCTGCTGGCAATGCGCATGCGCGTACTGGCCACCTTGCCGCCGGCCAGCAGATACAGTGCCCAGGCCGCGTCCAGCGGCGCGGCATCGCGAAAATAGGCGACCAACGCCGCACGCTTGTCCAGCGTGCCGGTGCTGCGGTCCAGGGTGCGGTACAGCGCGGCAAAACGCTTCACGGCATTGCCTCTGCCGTGGCCTGTCTGTCGGCCGCGCGCAGTTCCAGCGCGCGTCGCGTGAATGCGGCCAGCGTGCGTGGGCGACGTTGCGGACGCGGCGGGCCGATGACCGCCGCCGGCATGCTGCGGCACACACGAAATGCCAGCGCATGCCGGCCAAACGCAAGTGCGCCGCTCAGGCGAATGCGCACACGCGCGCGTGCGTACCGGCGTGCGGGCAAGGGGTTCATTCCTCGGCTCCAAAATCGGTGCGGAAGGCTTCGGCCGCAACGCCGCGCTCGCGCAGGTGCTGGATCAGCGCATCGGTGTTGCCGTGGGTGGCGATCACGCGGCGTGCGCCGGTGTCTTCGATGGTCCGCAGCAGGTCCGGCCAGTCGGCATGATCGGAGACCACGAAGCCGCGATCGTAATTGCGTCGCCTGCGATTGCCACGGATGCGCATCCAGCCCGATGCGAATCCTTGTTGCGCGTGGCGGAAGCGGCGGATCCAGGAGCTGCCGGCCGCCGACGGCGGTGCCAGCACCAATTGCCCGGCATAGTCCGCGCCGCGCGCATGTTCGCTGACCGGTTGCGTGTCCAGCATCGCGATCCCGGCCTGGCGGTACACCGCTACGCCGGCCGCAATCGCGCCGTGCAGCAATGCGGGCTGGGTGTCCCAGGCGCGCAGCTCGGCCAGCACGCGCTGCGCCTTGCCGAGTGCGTAGCAATACAGGATGGCAGCCTCGCCACGTTCGGCGCACTCGCGTCGCCAGGCCACGATATCGGCCGCCACATCGGCGGTGTCGGGCCAGCGATACACCGGCAAGCCGAACGTTGCCTCGGTGATGAAGGTGTCGCAGGGCACCACTTCGAACGGCGCGCAGGTAGGATCGTGCTGGCGCTTGTAATCGCCCGAGGCCACCCAGACTTCACCGTCCACTTCGATGCGCACCTGCGCCGACCCCAGCACATGGCCGGCCGGATGCAGCGACACGCGCGCACGCCCCAGCGTAAACGCCTCACCATTGGCATGCGGGTGATAGACCTGTTCGCCAAGCCGCCATTGCAGGATCGGCAGGCTTTCGCGGGTGCAGTGGTATTCGCCCATGCCGCCACGGGCGTGATCGCCGTGGCCATGGGTGATCACCGCACGCGGCACCGGGCGCCAGGGATCGATATGGAAGTCGCCCTGTGGGCAATACAGCCCCTCCGGGCCAAGTACCACCAGATCACCGCGTGGGTTCGTGTCGTCGTTGCCGTTGCGCATGCGGCAACTCTGGCCAAGCCGGTGTGCAGATCCTGAGAATGGAAATGGCTGCATCGGCTGGGCAACAAGACGTGGTCGCACTGCCAACCGCAGGGCCGGCACTGGCGCGATGTCGGTGCACGTGGCGGGTGGCTGCGGACCGGATGCGATGCCGCGCCTGCGTTGCCAACGCGCAGTCGCCATGGCCGGTGGCGTGCCGGCGATTGCGACGCGCTACCGCAAGCAGCCCGTCAATGCCGCGTACGCCGCCCGGGTGCGCGCACCGCCATTGCCTCCACGGCGAGCGTGAACCCGCGCTCCTCGCCGCCCTGCATTGCGCCCACGTCGACCACGTGGCGGCGGATCTCCTCGCCCTTGCCGTTACGCACCACCACGACCACGGTGTATTCCCACGGATCGCCGTCGGCGGGGTGGCGGATGGTGCCGTCGACCTTCAACGGCACGATCGGCGCCGGCTGCGCGTGCTGTGCAGCCGCCGAGTCGAAGCGCAGGTGGTGTTTGCAGGCAGGGCAGATGATCGCGCTTTCCAGGATCGTGGCCTTGCAATGCGGACAGCTGCGCGTGGCGCCGGGCGTGCCCGGGCGCGGTGCGCTCATGTGGCGTCGGTGCTGTCGCCGCCCACGCTGGCCTTGGCGGCGGCTGCCGGCTTGCTGCCGGCGTCTTCGCCCCAGCCGAAGTCGGCCTGGCCACGCATGCGTGCGCCCGAGGCGACAGTGAGGTTGCCGGCCTTGACGTCGCCGACCAGCACGCCGGACGTCTGCAGTTCCACCTGCGCGGCGGACTCGATATTGCCTTCCAGCTCGCCGGCGATGATGACCTTGTTGGCGCGCACGCCTCCCGTGAGCTTGGCGCCGCGTTCGATGGTGAGATCGCCCTTGACGTTGACGTCGCCCTTGAAGCGGCCGGCCAGACGCACGTGACCGGCGCCCTCGATCTTGCCTTCGATGCTGATGTCGGCGGCGATCAGCGATTCCTTGGCTTCGCCCTGACGCTGCGATGGCGCAGCGGCCGGCACCGGCGGGGTGGGGCCGGGGTCGGCATTGAACAGCCGGCCATCGGCGGCAGGCGCCTCCGGGGCTGCGGGAGCACCGTCTTTCTTGTTGGGACCTTGATCGCGCCACATCGACATCGGACTGCCTCGCTTCGGGGGTCTGGGCCGACTATCGCTGCGTCAATCGATCTTTTGTGTGACAGAGCGCGCAATCCGAGACCGACAGCGCGCCACCCTGGCCCTGTGGGTCAATCCGGCCTGCTCGCTCCGGCGCCATGACGCTCGACCCGGTTGCGTCCGCGATGCTTGGCGGCATACAGGGCCGCGTCCGCCTTCTGGATCAGGCTGGCGCCCAGTTCGCCGTCGACCGGGAAACTGGCCACACCGATGGACGCGGTGACGCGCGGCAACGCGCGTTGCCCATCGGTGACCGCCAACGCCGCGATCTGCGCGCGGATCTGCTCGGCCACGCGCATGGCTTCCTCGCCATCGGCCTCGGGCAGGATCACGGTGAATTCTTCGCCACCGTAGCGGCAGGCCACGTCTTCGGCGCGCAGACGGGTCAGCAGCAGCTCGCCCACCGCAGCCAGCAGCAGGTCGCCGCCGGCATGCCCCTGGCTGTCGTTGAACTGCTTGAAGTGGTCCACGTCCAGCATCAGCACCGACAGCGGCAGCCCGCGTCGCGCGCAGCGGGCCAACTCATGACTGAGCGATTCTTCCAGATAGCGGCGGTTGTACAGCCCGGTCAGCGCATCGCGGATCGACTGCCGGCGCAGCGATTCGCGCAGGCGCAGGTTGCTCAGCGCCAGCGACAACTGCTCGGCCGCAGCCTCGGCGATCTCCAGGCGCGGCATCGGGCCCGGACCGGGCGAGGACAGAAACAGGAAGCCCAGCTGGGTGCCCTGCGCCGACATCGGCAGGCACGCGGTGGTGATCGGCGTCTGGCCACCCGGCTCCTCGATGTGCGCACACAACGCATCGCGGGCAAGGTCGTCGATGACATGCGGCTGGCCGCGGCGCAGCGCCCAGCATTCTTCCGGCAGCAGATGCGGTGCACTCTGCACGAGCGGTTCGCCCCAGTGACTGATCGCCTCGGCTCGATCCTGCGAGGCACGCAGCAGATACACGCTGCCGGCAACGCCCGGCAACAGGCTGGCCAGCGTGCGGCTGGTGACCACCAAGGCTTCTTCTGCACTGATGCAGCTCTGCAGCAGCCCGGTGTAACGGCTCAGCAGGTTGAGATCGGCGGTGCTGCGCTGCAGCGCGCCGACACTGTCGCCCAGTTCGCGATTGGCTTGCGCCGCCAGGCGCTCGGCCTGCGCGCGATGGCGCAATTCGCGCATCAGCACCGCATAGACGGTGCCGACCACCGCCAGGCCGAACGGAATGCCGGCCAACGCCAGCACCAGCAACAGGGTCGCGCTCTGCCGGCTGCTTTCGGCACGTTGCGCAAGCAGCTCCTGCTCGCGCTGCACCATCGTCAGCGCCTGCTCGCGGATGGCGCTGGTGGTGCGGAACGCGCTCTGGCGGATGCTCGCACGTGCCGGCTCCAGGCCGCCCTGCGCATAGACATCGAGCACCTGCTGGATCTGCCGCAGCCGCGCCTCCACCAACGCCTGCAGCTGGGTCAGGTGCTGCTCCTGCGACGGGTTGTCGGCGATCAGCCGGCGCAGGTTGCCGAGCAGGATCGGCAGGCGCTCGACGCTGGTCTGATAGTCCAGCAGGTAGGCATCGTTGCCAGTGAGCAGGAAGCCGCGCTGCGCAGATTCTGCATCCAGCAGGCGTGCCTGGATCTCGTCGACCCGGCCGATCACTTCATGGGTGTGCGAGACCAGCGCCGCGTCGGCCAGCGAACGCCGGGCACCGACAAAGATGCCGACGCCGATCACGATGAAGATCAGTGCAGAGAAGATCAGCGCCAGCTGGTTGCGGCGGCGCGAGGTAAAAAAGGAGGGCATGCGGGATGCTAGCCTGCCAGCCTCGACAACACGAGGCCAATTGCGGCCCAAGACGTGCGCGCCGGCACGAAAGTGAAGGCATGCAGGCGACGCGATGTGCCGTGTTCACAGTGGCAGACCGCGGGAAGCTGCGTGTCCGCATGCCTGGTGTTGTGCGGTGTCCGCGGCGTGCGTGTGCCGAGCGTGGCGCATCCTGCGCCCACCGGGGGCGGTGAGCGCAGGGGACAAATGCGGCTTGGGGCCGCTGACGAATCCACTGCGCAGTGGTCAGGCGGGTGCGGCCGGTGCGCGAACGCGGTAGCTACCCCATGTACACGGATGTTCTGTGCGCGCCGGCAACGCCCACCTGACAATTGCTCGCGGTCTTAGTGCTGCGGATGCTCGGCGTCGTGCTTGTCGGCGTTCTGCTCGGCCTTGTTGGCCATCTCGCGGGTCTTGTCGGCGGTTGCGTCTGCGGCATTGGCAGTTGCACGGCTGGCATCGGCGGCCAGCTCGCGTGCGGCCACGCGGGCGTCGGCGGTAGCGGCCTTGGCCTGCACTGCGGCGCGGTCGGCGGCCTGTTCGGTGGCGGCTGCGGCATGCTTTGCGGCAGAGGCAGCGTCGCGGCGCGCCTGCTCCGCATCGGGGCCCTGACAGGCAGCAAGGGTGAGGGCGGCAATGGCGCTCAACGACAGCATGCGGATCGTCTTCATGAGGTGGTCCTGTTCCTGTTCCGGTGTTGGAGAGCGGAGCTTATGCAGGGCTCGATGCAGCCTGCGTCAAGGTGCGGCCCATGCCCGCGTCGCCGGACGACAGGGCCGGGAGTGCGGCCTCCAGGCCGTCGCGAGTGGAAGCCGACGCGTTGCCCGGCAAATCGCGGGCAAAGAAAAAGCCGCTGGAAACCAGCGGCTTTTTCCGAACTCGCTTGGAGTCAAGAAGTGATTACTTCTTGGCTTCTTCAGCGGTGTCCTTAGCAGCTTCGGCGGTGTTTTCAGCCGTCTTGGCAGCGTCGGCAGCCTGCTCAGCAGCAGCGTCGGTGGCGGCGCCGGAAGCGGACTGGGCAGCGTCAGCAGCGGTGTCGGCCGAAGCAGCGGCGGTGTTGGCAGCAGCCTGAGCGGCGTCAGCCGACTGCGAGCCCGAGGCAGCAGCCTGGTCGGCAGCGGTCTGAGCGTCGGCAGCAGCTTCGTTAGCCGAAGCAGCAGCGTCCTGAGCCTGTTCCGGCTTCGAGCAAGCGGTCAGGGCCAGGCCCAGCGCCATTGCGATCAGCAGCTTGTTGATGGTCATTGTTTCAATCCTCGTCGTTAGATTAGGCAACGCGCTATTGCGCGCCCCCGACATGATGACGGCCACAAGACGAGTGTCAAGCTCACGCGCATTCAGCTTTGCAAAATCGACGTTAATACCAATTAAATCAATTCGATAGCGATAGCGGTCGCCTCGCCGCCACCGATGCACAGCGTCGCGATTCCGCGCTTGCCGCCGCGCGTGCGCAACGCGTTCACCAATGTCACTACCAGCCGCGCACCGGAAGCGCCGATGGGATGCCCCAGCGCGCAGGCACCACCGTGCACGTTGACCTTGTCGTGCGCGATGCCCAGTTCCTTGATCGGCACCATCGGCACCACGGCAAAGGCTTCGTTGATTTCAAACAGGTCCACGTCGTCCAGTTGCCAGCCGATCTTGCCGACCAACGACTGGATCGCCGACACCGGCGCGGTGGTGAACCACTCCGGTGCCTGAGAGTGGGTGACGTGGCCGACGATGCGCGCCAGCGGCGTCACGCCACGCTGTTGGGCATCGTCCGCGCGCATCAGCACGGTGATCGCCGCGCCATCGGAAATGCTCGAGGAACTGGCGGCGGTGACGGTGCCGTCCTTCTTGAAGGCCGGCTTCAGGGTCGGGATCTTGGCCACGTCGGACTTGCCCGGCTGCTCGTCGCTGTCGACGACCACCGCGCCCTTGCGCGTGGTCACCGTAAACGGAACGATTTCATCGGCGAATGCGCCGCTGCGCTGCGCCGCCTGCGCGCGTTCCACCGAGGCGATGGCGAAGGCGTCCTGATCGGCGCGGCTGAAGCCGAACTTTTCCGCCGTGGCCTCACCGAACACGCCCATGGCCTGACCGTCGTACGGGTTGGTCAAGCCGTCCCAGGCCATGTGATCCACCGCCTGGAAGTTGCCGTAGCGGTTGCCGGTGCGCGAGTTGGGCAGCAGGTGCGGCGCGTTGCTCATCGACTCCATGCCACCGGCCACCACGATGCTGGCCGAACCGGCCTTGATCAGGTCGTGTCCGAACATGATCGCCTTCATGCCCGAGCCGCACACCTTGTTGATGGTGGTGGCACCGGTGGACGTAGGGATGCCGGCGGCGATCGCGGCCTGCCGCGCAGGCGCCTGGCCGAGATTGGCCGGCAGCACGCAGCCAACGATGACTTCGGACACATCGGCCGGCGCGATCTGCGATTGCGCGAGCGCCGCTTCGATGGCGGCGGCGGCGAGCGTGGGTGCCGGCACACCATTGAATTGACCGAGAAACGAGCCGATGGCAGTGCGTTTGGCAGCAACGATGACGATGTCGGACATGAGCGGATACCGTTTAAAGTGAAACGATTATCTGCCTCGCGGCTGATTCGCGCCAGCAAGCTGAAGTGCGGCGACGGCGGCGCGGCCATGGGGTATATGATGCGGTCAGGGCCCGGGATGGGGCCCATCCATGGAATGGGTTCGGGGAGAACATACGCAATGAAGAAGAGAGACGTCGCCAGGACCGTCCTGGCCTCGGCGTTGGCTGTGGCGTTGACCGCCTGTGGCGGCGGCGGTGGCGGTGGCGGGATTCGTCCCACCACCCCCAGCGCACCGCCACCGACCTCGCCGCCACCACCGCCACCACCTACGTCGCCGCCACCGCCACCGCCGCCGGTGACTGCACCGACACCGGAGCCTGCGATCGACGCGCACCTGGCGTTGACCAACACGCGCGCTGCGCAGGCGTTGGGCTTTACCGGCGCCGGCTACCGCATCGGCGTGGTCGATAGCGGCATCAACGCCAATCATCCGGCCCTGCAGGGGCGCGTGAGCGACAGCTTCATCTACGTCGACCCACGGACCAACAACGTCGCGCTCGGCGACGTGGCGGGCCATGGCACGGTAGTGGCCGAGCTTGCGGCCGGGCGCGCGGTTGGCCAGTGGCCCGGCGGCATCGCTCCGGGGGCCGGCCTGGTCTCGGCGCGCATCATCAACGACCGCGCGCCGGTGGACGATGGCAGTGGCAAAGGCAACGAGCTCGATGGGCCGCTCGGCCTGGCACCGGTGCACACCGATCTGATCGGTGCCGGCGTGCGCATCATGAATAATTCGTGGGGCGGTCTGTATTGGAACAATCCAGCGGTCACCAATCAGGTCGCGCAGGAATACCGCTCCTTCGTGATCGGCAACGATGGTCTGGTGGTGTTTGCCTCGGGGAACGAGTCGCGATCCCAGCCCTCCGATACCGCAGCGTTGCCCAGTCAGGTGGGTCCCAACGGGACGCTGCCGGCGGCGGATCTGGAGCGGGGCTGGCTGGTGGTCGGCGCGCTGGACACCGCCAATCCCACCCAGCTGGCGTCGTATTCCAATGCCTGTGGCGTGGCGATGCGGTATTGCCTGGTCGCACCGGGCACCTCGCTGTTCATCGATCCCGACGCCACCGCCGGCAATGTCAGCTATTTCTACGGTAGCGGAACCTCGTTTGCCGCACCGCTGGTATCGGGCGCAGCGGCATTGGTGTGGCAGGCGTTCCCGTACTTCACCAACGATCTGGTGCGGCAGACCTTGTTGGGCACGGCCACCGATCTGGGCGCTGCGGGTGCCGATCCGGTATTCGGTTACGGCCTGCTCAACGTGGGCAAGGCCGTGCTTGGGCCGGCGCGTTTCGACTGGGGCACGGTCGATGTCACGGTCAACACGCTGCGGTCCACCTGGGCCAACGACATCAGTGGCGCTGGCGGCCTGACCAAGCGCGGTACCGGCACCTTGGTGCTGGGCAGTACGGCCAATACCTACACCGGCGACACCCAGGTGCTGGGGGGCACCCTGCAAACCGCCAGTCTGCAAAGTGCGCGCGTCGGTGTTGCCAATGGCGCCACGTTGATTGGCGCCGGCCGCATCGGCGGCACGCTCGCCAACGCAGGCACCGTGCAGGTGAACAGTGCGGTGCTGACAGTCGACGGCAACTACACGCAGGCCAGCAACGGCCGTCTGGCCGTGAACGTGGGCGACCGCTTGAACGTGACCGGCACCGCGACCATCGCCGGCGATCTGCAACTGCTCGGCCGGCGTGCTTACGTGGCCGACAATACGACCTACGCGGTCCTGCAGGCGACCAATGGCTTGCAGGGTACCTTCGACACGGTCAGCGGCGGGCCGGCAGTGACGTTCCTGACGGCCACGCGCAGCTACGACGCCAACACCGCATTCGTGTCGCTGCAACGCATGGATGTCACCGCGGTTGCCGCATCGCTGGGTGCGATCGGCACCGCGTCGATGGACGCCGCCATCCGCGTGGAGCAGGCTTTCCAGAAAGTGGACGCGCAGCAGTTGCAGGGCAGCGCTGGCATCAGCAGCGGCTTCATTCGCGCTGCGGCGGCGTTGCAGCAGGCACCCGATGCAAAGGCGGCAGCCGATTCGCTGAGGAGTCTGTCCGGGCATGCGCATGCGGCGTCTGCGGCGATGACCTTCGACACCATCGATCTTGGGCGGCGCGCCCTGGCATCGCACTTCGATGGTCTGTCGCAGCAACCGCGCATGCTGGGCACCTGGCAGCGTGCGCTGGGCGGGCCGGGCGAGGGCGGAGTGACCACGTCAGGATTTGCCACCTCCGGCTGGATGATGGGCAACGACCTGCGTCTGTCATCAGGCGCCGTGGCCGGGTTTGCGTTTGGCGAAACGCGTTCCAATAGCCTCGGTGATCTGGATGCTGCACGCGGCCGCGACCGGCAGGTGCAGGCGCAGCTCTATTGGGGGACGACACTGGGGCCGGCGTACACGCTGGGCCAGCTGGGCGTCGGCAACGTCGACCGGCAGATCGAACGCAGCCTGCAACTGGGCGAAGAACGCAGCAGCGCCTTCAGCGATTACAGCGCCAGCTATCTCAGCGGCAATCTGGAAGCCGGCTATCGCCTGGGCCACGCAGCGGCGTCGTTGACGCCTTACATGGGCCTGGACTACGTGCACTTGCGCAGCGAAGGCTTTCGCGAAAGTGGCGGCGATGGTTTCGGCCTGCGGGCCGATGCAAGCACCTCATCGCGCACCCAGATGCTGGCTGGCCTGCGCTCTGCCTACCGCTGGCGCGGCCTCCAGCTGGGCGGTTACGCCGAGTGGCAGCAGGCCTTGAGCAGCCAGGGGCTGATGCTGGATGCCAGCTTCAATGGCGTCGAGGCATGGGCCCCCTTGCGCGGCATGCAGCCGGCACGCTCGGGCGCTGTGTTCGGGCTTGCCGCCTCCGCGCCGTTGGGGCACCAGGGCCAGCTGCGTTTCGGCTACGACCAGCGGGTGGGCGAACGTGGCGACGACCGCGCGTTGAGCCTGAAGTACAGCGCCGATTTCTGATCGGTGTCTGCGGCGCCCGGGTGCAATGCCCGGGCGCCGTGTGCGTGGCGGCGATCGCGGACGCGCGCAGACCGTCAGGCGCGGCCCGCGCGCCAGATGCTCTTATTCGCCGCGTAATTTGTGCAGGAAGCGCGGTGCGGTGCGGCCCAGCGGCAGTTTGAGTTTGCTGATGGCCTCGATGCGCGTTTCGGCCATCTGATCGGCCGCCTGCTGCGGCGACACGTCCAGCTGGGCCGACAGGTCGAAGACCTTTTCCAGGTTGTGATAAATGCTGCGGATCAGCCGCATGGCGCGTTCGCGGTTGTAGCCATCGATTTCCAGCGACACATTCATGACGCCGCCGGCATTGACCACATAATCCGGTGCATACAGGATGCCGCGCCTGTGCAGCTCCTGGCCGATGGCCGCGCTGGCCAGCTGATTGTTCGCGGTGCCGCAGATGATCTTGGCCTTGAGCTGCGGCAACGTGTCTTCGTTGATTGCGCTTTCCAGCGCGCAAGGGGCGAACACATCGGCGGACACCTGGTGAATTTCGTCCGGGCGCACGGCCTCGGCGCCATATTCGGCTACCGCGCGATCCACCAGCGCCTGATTCAGATCGGCCACATAGAGTTTGGCGCCGCGTTCCTTGAGCAGCTTCACCAGCTCCATGCCGATGTGGCCCAGGCCCTGGATCGCGATGCTGGCCTTGCCCACTTCCTCATGGCCGAGCTTGCGATTGAGCGAGGCCATCAGTGCCTGCAGTGCGCCATAGGCGGTGAACGGTGCCGGGTCGCCGGAGCCGCGATGCACCTGATGCACGCCGGTGACGTACTCGCTCTCCAGGTAGATCTGCTCCATGTCGTTGACGTCGGTGCCGACGTCCTCGGAGGTGATGTAGCGCCCGCCCAAGGTGTCGACAAACCGGCCGAAGGCGCGAAACAGCGCCTCGCTCTTGTCGGTCTTGGGGTCGCCGATGATCACCGCCTTGCCGCCGCCCACGTTCAGGCCGGCCAGCGCGTTCTTGTAGGTCATGGTGCGGCTGAGCCGCAATGCATCCGTGAGCGCCGCCTCGCTATTGGGATAGGGGCGCATGCGCACGCCGCCCAGGGCCGGGCCCAGCTGCGTACTGTGCAGGGCAATGATGGCTTTCAGACCGGCGTCGCGGTTGTGGCAGAAGATCACCTGCTCGTGGCCGGTGGTATCGAGGGTTTCGAAAAGCATCGAAGGCTCCGCGGGGCTGCGTGATGTGCCTTCCCTGAGGCCGGGCGTGGACCCGAGCGATGGGAAACAAAAAACGCGACGTCTGCAGACCCTGTCCGATCACGTCGCGCTGCAACATTTTAAACCACGTCGGCAGGGGGGCGTGCATGAATCTGTTCACCAATCCCGATAGCGCTGCTGCCGCATCCACAGCGTCCCCAGCCACTTGGTGCCGGCCACGACAGGCAGGCCGGCATGCAGCGAATCGGGATCGGGGCGGCCGTCGGCGTGCAGGTTGTCGAAGCACACCACCGAACCGGCGCGCGGTTGCACGCTGACGCCGGCAACCGGGAAATCGGTCTGGCCACCTGCCTCGACCGCATTGAGATACACGCAGACGGTGCGCAGGCGATTGCCAGCCGCTGGGGATCTGCCGCGACCCTGGCCGCCGGGAGATAGTCGCGATGCGCGCGATAATGCTCGCCTGGTGCATAACACAGCACCGACAGCGGCTCGGCGTGGGTCAGGGGCAGCTGCGCGCAGGCCGCCAGGCGTGCCTGCGCCACGCGGGCGGCGAAGTCTTCCAGCACCGGGTCCAGCGTGGCGCCGCGGCTGGTGCGGATCGGCGTGCGGTGCGTCAGCGCATCATCGGGGTCGACGACCTGGGAGGCACGCAGGTGCGGCTGCGCCAGCAGGATCAGCAAGCGGCACTCGTCGGCGGACAGCACGGCCGCATGCTCTTCGATCAGCGGGGCGGCATGACGGCGCGTCGGCATCGCGCGCGGGGTGAAGCAGATGCGCTCGGGGCTGCTGTCGTCGGCAGGGTCGGAGGGCACAACGTGCACGGCCGGCAGTGCCGCGAGGCCGACCTGCTGCAGCTGTTGCAGCAGGCGTGCGGCGGCCTCCGGCTGGGCCGGGACGCCCTCGCCACGCAGCAGTCGCTCGGCCAGCAGGGCGGCCGCAGGCGCATCGCCGGCCGCCGCTGCGCGCTCCAGCAGGCTGACGCAGCGCTGCTGCTGGTGCGGATGATCGATGCGGCCGTGGAGCACGGCCAGGGCACGCAGGGCGGGCGGGTAGCCGGCCGCAGCGGCGGCGTGCAGGCGTGCGACCGCCTGCGGCTCCAGCGCAAGCGGATCGTTGGTGACGGCACACGTGGCCAACAGGTACCCCGCTTGTGCGGCGCCCTGGCGCTCGGCGGCTTCCCAATGCGTCAGCGCCTGCCGCAGATCCACTGCGCAGCCGATGCCGTAGGCCAGCAGGCGACCGGCCTCGATCCGGGCGGTGACATCGCCTGCGGCGGCACCGCGTGCGTACCAGGCCAGGGCTTGCTCTGGCTGGCCGGCGCGGACCAGTGCCTGCGCCAAGGCATTCATGGCCGCCGGCTGCCGGCTATGTGCAGCGAGGGTGAGCTGTGCGAGAGAGGATGCAGGCATGCCTGCATCCTAAGCCCACACCCGACACGGCGCGATCAGCCGCCGGCTTCCAGCGCCAGCTGGGTCAGATACAGGCGCAGGTCGAACTCCAGTTGGTGATAGTCCGATGTCATGTGATTGCACAGTTGATAGAAGGCCTTGTTGTGATCGGCCTCCTTCAGGTGCGCCAATTCGTGGGCCACGATCATCTGCAGGAAGGGTTCGGGCGCGTCGCGGAATACCGAGGCGATGCGGATCTCACGGCTGGCCTTGAGCCGCCCGCCGTGCACGCGCGAGATGGCGGTGTGGGTGCCCAGCGCGTGCTTCACCACCTGCAGATGATTGTCGTACACGGCCTTGTGCAAGGTGGGCGACGAGCGCATGTAGCGCTCCTTCATTGCCTTGACGTAGTCGTACAGATGACGATCGGTGCGGACCGTGTGCCGGTCGGGGTACCGTCGCGCCAGCACGGCGGCAAGCTTGTCCTGCGCTATCAGCGCGCGCACCTGATCCAGGACGGCGGGCGGATAACCGGCGAGATAACGAAGAGTGTCCATGGCCAATGCAGGCTGCGAGAGCTCCATGATCGCGCATGCGGAGGACGCTGGCTAATCCGTGTCATTGGACTATAGCGCGCAGCTCTCTAAACGCGTCGGATGGCAACGGGTGTCGCCCGGCAACGCGGGCGTGCGCCGGGCAAAGGATGTCGCCGGCATGACGGTTGCGATAGTGCTGCGGTCACGCGCGGCGATTCACATGGCAGCGCTCTGGCCACGTCAACGCGCGGTCAATGACGATCTGCGCGCCCCGGCATCTGCGGCCCACCGACGCTGCGCAATGCAGCAATGTGGCAGCGTGTGTCATGTGTATTCACGAATGCGGCACGCCGGAATCGGTAGCGTGCAGCGCATGTTTTGCGGCGACGCGTCGCAAGCACACGATCGAACAACGGCGCTGTGCCGGATTAGGAGACGACAACATGATCAAGTGGGCCATTATTTTCGCCATCATCGGACTGATTGCCGGTGCGCTCGGTTTCGGCGGGATGGCAGGCGCTGCGATGGGAATTGCCAAGTTCCTGTTCTGGGCCGGCATCATCATTGCCATCGTGCTGTTTGTGCTGGGCATGACGATTGCCAAGAAGGTGACCTGACGCGCAACCCGCAGCCGGACGCCATGTGCCGTCGGCTGCAGTCACGCAAAGAGCGGCCATTGGCCGCTCTTTTTTTTTGGGGCGAAACTCAGCTGCAATGATCACTGCCGGGCTCGACCGTCACAGGGCGGGCGGTCAGACGCCGGTGTCGTCCGCTGTGGTGTGCAGCGCGATGTTCAATTGATCGATGGTCACGATCCAGTCGGCATCGTCGAGACGCTCTTCACGCAGCAACTGTGCCTGCGCCGGCGTCCAGAAAGGCGCTTCTTCCAGGCGCATGTCGCCCGGCAACGGCGAATGCTCGGCGATGAACGTGCGAATGCTGGCTTCATCGGATGGCAAGCCGAGCTGGGCGAACAGTTCGGAAAAGGGATGGACCGGTTGTTCCATTGCAAATCCCTCGTAAGTGCGGATGACGGGTGCGGATGAATGAATGGTAGAGCACCTGGCTTGAGGACACTGTGCACGGCTGGCTTGGATTTGCCTGTGGCCATGACCATAGTGTGTGCCTGACCAGCAAGGCGAGACGACCATGGCAACCGGATGGGCGGGTGATGGGGCGGTGCAGGACCAGATCGATGCCACCGTCGAGGACGCGATCAAGCGTGCGCGGAGCCAGCTGCACCAGGGCCCGAGCCTGACTCACTGCGAGGAATGCGATGCGCCGATTCCCGACGCGCGTCGCAAGGCAGTGCCTGGCGTGCATCTATGCGTGCAGTGCCAGCAAGCGCATGACCAGGAGCAAGGTGCGCAGAGTGGCTTCAACCGTCGCGGCAGCAAGGACAGCCAGCTGCGTTGAAGCTGGACCGATGGGCGACCAATGTGCAATGGCCGATGCGGTACAGCACTGGACACGCAATGCACGCGCGGCAAGGCTCCGGGAATGTGCGGAGCGCAGCGGCGTCTCCTGTACTCAGTTGGCGTTGAAGCCGCTGCTCTCCCGCCAACGGCGCGTGGTGCGCTGGAAAAACAGGCTGTTGGGCACTTGCAGCACGCTGCCGGCATGGTCGCCGGTTTCTTCGAGCGTGGTGTAGATCACGTTGATGTCGATCACGCGGCCTTTCAGGCCGGGCTTGTCGCCGCCTTCCAGCAGCTCGATGTGATCGTGCAGCCGGAACGGACGCGTGGTGATGATCAGGAAGGTGCAGAAGATATTCGACAGTACGCTCCATGCAGCGAAGAACGCCACTGCGCCGACGGCCGCGAAGCTGGTGAAGGCGGTCCACAGCACGCCGGTGGAGACACCGAGGATATGCAGTGAGATCAGGACGGCACTGAGCGAGATCACGAAGCTGCCCACACGCCGGATGCCGATCGTGATCTCGACAGGCACGTTGTAATGCGCGCACAGCCGCCGGAGCAGCTGTCGCAGCAGCAGCCGCGTCAGCGCGGCAACCGCCAGGATCAGGACGATGTTGATGGTGGGCACCGCAACCGCCAGCCATTCCGGATTCCAGTGCGGTAACAGGCTTCGGATCATTGCGGGCAAGGCGTCGGGCGCGGACATCACATCATGCGAAAGCAAAAGAGCCGCCATTGTAATGGCGCGCCCCGCGCGCACCAGATGCGTGGGATGAATGCATGCTCATCCGGCACTGCGGTCGGCGTGCCGCGCAAGATGTGAGCGACGCTCGATGCGGATGTCTTCAGTGGCGACATCCTCTCGCTGGCCGCCCAGGGCGACGGCCGGACAACCGTGCCGGCAAAGCGCCTGCCTGCGACGCTCGGCGCGGCGAACGGTGGCATCACACTGAAATCGCACTCCGGGTCGGTACGCCCCGATGACGCCAGAAGGCCGAAAACAAACGTGCCACCTTGCGGTGGCACGTCCGTTCAACACTTCAAGGCAACCCTTGCAGGCAGCTACCGGTCTGCACGCGCAGCAGCAGGCACTGATTGCAGCCTGTCTGCCGCTCAGCCGATCTTGTCGCCATCGTTGCGCGCGGGGCCGAAGTTGGTGGTGAGCACTTCGATCCGGCCGCCGGTCTTGCGGAACGCGGCGATGTCGGCAGCGATACGCTCACGACTGAGCGGCTGCGACTTGCCTTCGCTGCGAGCGATGCTGGGCTGGGATTTCTGCTTGGTCGCGGGACGTGCCATGTGGCCTCCTGTAGCGGGGAAGTGCAAGGACACCGCATGCGGCAAGGGTGGCGCGCGCGGAAGCGGTGTCGAGAGGTGCGAGTGCGTTCGGTGCGCAATCGCGGCGGCACGGCGGGCGTGCCTTGCAGGCAAGACGGCGGGGCGTCAGGCAGCAACCGCGTATTATAGGCGCCAAATACCGATTTGTGTTAATGCTCCGACGGACGGGCGTCACCCGCTGCAGCCCAGGCCAGGCCCTGCACTACGCCGAAGGACGGATCGCCGTGGACCATGCGCGATTCCGGAAATGCCGCCGCCACCGTGTCGCGGATGTAGCCGGCACGCGACATGCCACCGGTGAGAAACAGCGTGGCCGGAGGCGTGGGCAGGTCGGCGCGCACCTGCGCCAGCAGGCCTGTCAGTTCCTGCAGGTAGTTCGAGGCGGACGCAACCAGTGCGCTGGCCTGCACGTCCACGCGCAGGGCGCGTTCGATGAACTCCAGCGATGCCTGGTGCTGGTCGAGCTCGCTGAGCGCGATCTTGCAGGCTTCCACGGCGCGATACAGGCGCGCGGTGTTGCCGGTGTCCTGCAGGGCCTGCAGGCGGGTGTCGAACGGGGCAGGGACGTCGCGGTACGTGTGCAGGCGGAATTCGCGTTGCCGGGTCATGTCCTGCACCATCGCCGCTTCCACGTAATGGTGCGCCGGAACGCGGGTGATGCCGCGGCCGAACAGCGGCATGTAGGCGGCCAGACTGAGCGCCAGATCGATATCGGTGCCGCCGCGCGCGATCCCCCAGGCGCGATGCACCTGCGGTGGTGCGCTGCCGCCCACGCTGGCATGGGCGATATCGGTGGTGCCGCCGCCGATGTCCACCACCACGGTGTCGTGCCGGGCGTCGTGGCTGACGTGGTAGTGCATGGCGGCCGCAGCGGGTTCTTCAAGAAAGTCCACGCTGTCGAACCCGGCGGCGATGGCCGCGGTCTGCAGGATTTCCAGCGCCTGCGCATTGCCGGCTTCGCCGATCGAACTGCGAAATTGCACCGGGCGGCCGATCACGGCACTGCGGATGGTGACGTCGAACTGGCGCGAGGCAGTGAGGCGGATGTGCTCCAGCACGTGCGTGGCGATGCCGGTGATGGTCTGGCGGGCACGCGGGTGCAGGTTGTAGCCCAGCATCGACTTGGGGCTTTGCACCAGATTGCCTTCGCCTTCCAGGAAGTACGCATCCAGCGCGTCGTCGCCGTAGACCGCGTTCTGCAGCAGCGCCGCCGAACTGCGTGGCGCGCGCACCTGTTCTTCCATCCATTGGCGACGCACGATGCGCAGCGCTTCGCGGCGCAGGCTGTCCTGATTCGGCGTGCGGCCGGCGGCGGTGGCGTCGCGGCGCGCGGAGTCGATCAGCCGCTCCATCTCGTATTCCAGCGCGGGCGTGAGGTTGAAATCCTCCGGGTCGCGCATGGTCTCGGGAAAGTACACCGTGGTGCGGAACTGCAGGGCGTCGCCGAAGCGCACTGGTTCCACCTGGCCATCGACGATCGCGGCGGCGGCGGAGTTGCTGGTACCGAAGTCGATGCCGAGTTTCATGCAGACAGGCCTTCAAAGCGGGCCGCGCACTTTACTACGGCCGCCGCAGCTGCCGTCCAGACCGGCGTGCAGCGGCGGCGCGCCGGCCGATGCGCCGCGCGCCGCCTGGCACGCGACGCACTGGATCAGGCGGCGATGTCGTCGACGTGGCCCTGATTCAACTCATCGGTGGTGGCTTCGCGCACGTCCACCACTTCCACCGCAAAGTGCAGGGTCTGGCCGGCCAGCGGGTGATTGCCATCCACGGTGACCTGTTCCGGGCCGACCTCGGTGACGGTGACCAGCACCGGGCCCTGCTGGGTGCGGGCTTCGAACTGCACGCCCGGGACCACGTCCACATCGGTGGGGAAGGCCTCGCGCGGAACGTGCTGGATCAACTGCTCGTGGCGCGGGCCGTAGCCTTGCTCCGGCGCCACGTCGGCGGTGAGCGTGTCGCCCACGCGCCGGCCGTCCAGCGCCTGCTCCAGGCCGGGCACGATGTTGCCGGCACCGTGCAGATAGCTCAACGGGGTGTCGGGAGTAGAACGGTCCAGGACCTGGCCGCTGTCGTCGGAAAGGGTGTAGTGAATGGTCGCAACGCGACCCTGGCTGATTTCCATTGGAAACCTCCATGCGGGTGATCGAGGGGGAAGTGCATCGGCTGATTCACGATGCCAAGAGGTGCTGCACCCACACCGTAGGCAATCGCACCGGATCATGCAACCGCTGCGGAACGTGCGGTTGGGCGAGGATCAGGTTGGCCGTCGTCGTGCATCGCTGTAGACGTGCGGCAGGCATTACGGGGTGAGGACCGACCCTGCTGCGGCCCGATGGAGCGTGCGGCAGCGGCCCCGGCCTGACGTTGACCGCGATTGCGCGGCACTCCGCTCACCGGCAACGCCGCTGATGTCGCGACCATTGCGGCACCTGTAGTGGCCGTAGCCGTGCACCTGTTTGCCTACTCGGTCTGCGCGCCGCGTTCGATCTGCGCGCGACGTGCGCGCCAGGTTTCCGGTGTCTGCGGTTTGACGAACAACGCGGTGAGTTCGGGATGCTGGCGCTTGGCGGCGGCTTCGATGCGCCCCACGCAGGCTTCGATCTGCGGCGTGCTGCGGCTGTCTTCGAATTCCGCGCTCAATGCGGCAACGACCTGGTTGGGGCCCATCTGCATGGTCAGCACGCCGTTGGCGGCGCGCACGTCCGGGTCGCTGGCGGCAATGCGCAGCAGCGAGTCGGTGACGTGCGCATGGGCCGGCTCGCCGATCAGCAGCCCCTTGGTCTCGCGCGCCAGCAGGAAAGCGGTGAAGGCCAGCACACCGGCGATGCCGATCGATGCGACGCCGTCGAGTTCGGGCATGTCCAACAGCTGCGCGCCGGCCAGGCCGAGCAAGGCCATGAACAGGCCGATCAATGCGGCGCTGTCTTCCAGCAACACGGTAAAGGTGCTGGGGTCCTTGCTCTGGCGAAATGCCTCGAAGTAGCCCATGCGGCCCTTTTTTGCACGGAATTCGCGCAGTGCCACGATCCAGGAAATGCCTTCGAACACGATCGAAACGCCGAGTACGCAATACGCGATGAGATGACTCTTGGCCGGCTCGGGGTGACGCAGGTGCACGATGCCCTCGTATAACGACACGCCGGCACCCATCGCAAACACCAGCAACGCGACGATGAAACTCCAGAAATACAGTTCGCGCCCGTAGCCGAAGGGATGCGTCGGCGTGGGTGCCTGCGCAGCGCGACGTAGACCATAGAGCAGCAGCACCTCGTTGATGGTGTCCACCAGCGAATGCACGCCCTCGCTGAGCATGGCCGAGCTGCCGGAAATCCCGGCGGCGATGAACTTGGCCACCGCAATGGCCAGGTTGCCGGCCAACGCGACATAGACCACCAAATGCGCGCCCTTGGGCTTGCCGGGGCGCTCTGCGAGACTGTCGGGATGACCTGGCGCGCCAGGCGCGTTGCCGGGCTCCAGGGCGGCTGGCGTGGCGCCTGGCGCGGGGTGGACTGGCTCGTTGGACACGCGCAACCTGCAGGGCATTCGACAAGCGCTGCACTATCGCGCCACCGCCGTGCCGGATGCGTGATCGCGCGGCCGTGGCGCTACAATCCACGCCCGTTTCGATCAAGGAATCGCATGTCTACCGTTCCCGCCTGCCCGCAATGCGGCCAGGACAACACCTATGCCGACGGCGCCCTGTCGATCTGCGCGGACTGCGGTTTCGAATGGAGCGCAGCCGAGGTCGCCGCGAACACGACCGTGGTGCGCGACAGCAACGGCAATGTGCTGCAGGCCGGCGACACGGTGACGGTGATCAAGGATCTCAAGGTCAAGGGCTCGTCGATTCCGCTCAAGCAGGGCACGGTGATTCGTAATATCCGCCTGGTCGAGGACGACGCCGAACATATCGAAGGCAACTCGGAAAAGATCAAGGGCCTGGTGCTCAAGACCTGTTTTCTGCGCAAGGCTTGAGTCCGCTCCCGTAGGAGCGCGCCTGAGCGCGACGAGTGTACCGACAACCCCGACATCGCGCGCGAAAACGCGCCTGCGGTTCGTGCCAGCCCGAGCCAGCCGGCGGCATGACGCGCGTGACGCGCCTCAACGCGATGGCGGTACCGATCGCACCACGCCACGCGCCAGCGCGTCCTGCCAGGCTGGTACCGCGCCGGTGTGGCGGCTCAATCGCGCGGGTAGACCGCCGCCACCGTGCAGCTTTGGCGCATGCGCGAGAACTTGCCGCCGCGCGAGGTGCTGAGGTCGCCTTGCTGCCCGGCGCCGACGCCTGCGCCGGCAATGCCGATTTCGTCGAGCACGTCGACCTTGTCGCCGGGGTTGCCGCAAATTGCATTCAGGCCCATGCCGGATACGAAGCGGATCGGCGGTGCGCCGCTGAGCTCGCGGCAGCTGTCCATCAATTCGACGCGATAATGGCGGTGCGTGCCGGGATGGCGCGGCGACACTTCCACCACCAGACCCTGCGCGTCCTCCGACCACGCCCGCACCATGCCGGGCTGGAAGCAATAGCTTGCGGAGCCGGCGAAGTTGCGACGACGTGCTTGCCGCACGCTCACACCGTCCAGGGTGGGGATGCCATCGGCCTGCCGCTGACGGGCCATGCTGGCGTAGTCGCGTGCGCTGAGCGGGGCGACCTGGCTGATCGCGCACCGTTGCTGCCCGGTGCTGAGAGATGCCTGCGCACCATTGCAGACCCAACCGTGCGGTGCGAGTACGGCGGCGTCTGCGTGCGCGGTCAGGTGCGGGCAGTCCTGTGCCAATTGCAGGCGGAACAGGCGGCCGCCGCGTTCGGCAACGGCCAGTGTCCGCGCATCGGTCTGATGCAGCTCGCTCACCTGGCGAGCATCCAGGCACTCGGGACCCGGCGCGGCAGGGCGCGGGGCGTGCGCCGCTGCGCCGCCCACCGTGCAGGCCATGATGCTGGTGCCGAGCAGGACCGCAGGGAGCAGGCGCATCACGCACATCCTTGGCAATGAGATGGCCGCATCATGTGCCGGCGTCGGCGCCGTGACAATCGCCCGGCAGCGTGGCGGAGCCTGTGCCGCGATCAACCCGGCACACGCAGCCAGGCCCTACACGGCGTAGGCCCCGTATCGCAAGCCGAGCTTGGCGAACCCTGCGCCACGCGTGGGTGCGCACGTGTGCTACAGCGTGTCGGGCGGGTCCGAATCCAGCACCTGCAGCTTGCCGCCGGTGGTCTCCGGCAGGATGCGCTGGTCGGTGGCGACCAACACCACGCCCGGCGTCAGCAGCGGCAGCAGATCGGCCAGGAATGCCGGCGGCACCTGCAGGCGTGCAATCGTGTCGGCATCCAGCGCCTGGCCTGCCGCCGCAGCGCTGCCCGGAATGCCGATGCGCATCCAGTTGGGCATGCGATGACCGGGCAGGCCGGGAATGTCGCCCGGCAGGAAGCCCTGGCCGACGATGAAGGCCTGCGTGCCCAGCGGCGCTGCGCCAGGGGGTGCGTGCAAGGCCACCTGCGCGCGGCCGATCTCCACGCCGTTGCGGTACACCACCAATTGCTGGTCGGTGCTGCTGATCAGCATCGAGATCGGACCGGTGGGCGCCAGCGCCGGTTGCCAGGCAAATGCCTGGCCATTGGGGAGCGGCAACACGGGGCGCTCGGCGCCGGTGGTCGGGTCGATCGGGCTGAGCGCACGTGGATGCACCACATCGTCGGCACTGACACCGGCCTGCGCGACCACCACCACCATGCCCATGTTGGAATTGTCGAACAGCAACCGGGCAAATTCCGATGGCAGATGCACGCAGCCATGCGACTCCGGGTAGCCCGGCAGGCCGCCGGCATGCAGCGCCACGCCGTCCCAGGTGAGCCGCTGTTGATACGGCATGGGTGCGGCGTTGTAGAGATTGGAGCGGTGGTCCTTGTCCTTCTGCAGGATGGTGAACACGCCGGTGGGGGTCTCGTGCCCGGGCTTGCCGGAGCTGATGGTGGACACGCCGATCAGGATGCCGTTGCGATACGCATAGGCGCGTTGCTCGGTGAGGCTGACGATGACGGCCATCGGGCCCCAGCCTTTACTGACACCGCCCCAGATCCATTCGCCCGGCTTGAGCTGGGCCGGCAGGGTGTCGGCGGGACTGGACTGGCGCGCACCCCAGAACGGCACGGCCAGCGCCTGGCCACCGATCAGCAATGTGCAGAGCAGCGCAAATGGAAGAAGGCGGCGCATGAGCGTTCCAGGATCAGGGGCTGCCTGGATGCTAGCGGCGAGCGCTGTGCGCGTCATGTGGCGACGGCGCGCAAGCGGCGTGCGATGCGAACCTGTCGGTGTGGTCCATGCGGCCAACCGGCCACTGCGATGGAGACGGAAAGAGAGCGCTCAGGCAGTGCGTGGTGCGCGGACACTACGCGCCACCGGCCGGCCATCGCCGCGCTGGATGCGGCAATGGCCGGCCGGTGTGCCTAGAGGATCACTCCGGCAGTGCGGGGTAGTCGGTGTAGCCCTTGGCGCCGCCGCCGTACATGGTGGCCTGATCGACCTCGGCCAGCGGTGCGTTCTCGCGCAGGCGACGCACCAGATCCGGGTTGGCGATGAAGGGGCGCCCGTAGGCGATCGCATCGGCATAGCCGCTGCTGATGGCCTGTTCGGACATGGCGCGGTCGTAGCCGTTGTTGGCGATCCAGGCACCGTCGAACTTGGCGCGCAGCGCCGCGTAATCGAAGGCGATGTTGTCGCGCGGGCCACCGGTGGCGCCTTCGATCACATGCACGAAGGCCAGGCCGCCGATCAGGTTCAGCCGCTCCACCGCACGTTCGAACAACGGCTGCGGGTCGGAGTCGTGCGCGCCATAGACCGGAGTGACCGGCGACAACCGCACGCCGGTGCGCTCGGCACCGATCTCGTCGGCAATGGCCTGCACCACTTCGATCAGCAGCCGGGTGCGGTTTTCGATATCGCCACCGTAGGCATCGGTGCGCTTGTTGGCGCTGTCACGCAGGAATTGGTCGAGCAGGTAGCCATTGGCGGCATGCACTTCCACGCCATCGAAACCGGCGTCGAGCGCGTTGCGTGCGGCGCGGCGGTAGTCCTCGATCAGCGCGGGGATTTCGTCCAGCGCCAGTGCGCGCGGTTCGGACACATCCTCGAAGCCGTTCTGGGTGTAGGTCTTGCCTTCGGCACGAATGGCACTGGGCGCAACCGGTACTTCGCCGGGGGGCAGTACGCTGGTGTGCGACACGCGGCCGACATGCCACAGCTGCAGCACGATCTTGCCGCCACGGCGATGCACTTCATCGGTCACGGTGCGCCAGCCGGCGACCTGTTCCGGAGTGTGGATGCCGGGCGTGTCCAGGTAGCCCTGGCCGAGCGGACTGATCTGCGTGCCTTCTGCCACGATCAGGCCGGCGGTGGCGCGCTGGCCGTAATACTCGGCGGCAAGCGGCGAGGGCACCTGCCCGGCACCGGCGCGGTTACGCGTCAGCGGCGCCATGATCACGCGGTTGGCAAGATCCAGCGCGCCCAGGCGCACCGGGGAGAACAACGGAGATTCAGTGGATTTGGACATCAGCAACCAGTGTTTGGGATCACACGCAAGGCGCGGCGCCACGACGATCGCGGTGCCCCACAGCGATGGTGGCGCGGCGGGCGGGATTCGAGCGGCGTCAGTAGGACACAGCGTCTTTTGCAGGCATCCAAGCGGAGCGAACCGTGACCCGCGAGGCCTTGGCGCGGCATCGCTGTGACATGCGGCCTTTCGTCGAATGCTGCATTGCACAATAATAAGCTGCCCCGTCATTCTGGAGTCGGGCATGTCCGATACCGAGCTGTCCGCGCCGCGCGTGCCGCGCCGCGATTACGTGCTGATCCTGCTCGCGCTGGCGATGGGCGGCTTTGCGATCGGCATCAGCGAATTTTCCACCATGGGCCTGATGACGCAGATCGCGCAGGGCCTGCAGATCAGCGAACCGCAGGTTGGCCATGTCATCAGCGCCTATGCCTTGGGCGTGGTGGTCGGCGCACCGCTGCTGGCGATCCTGGGCGCGCGCTGGCCGCGACGCACCTTGCTGTTACTGCTGATGGTGTTCTACGCACTGGGCAACCTGGCCAGTGCGTTGGCGCCCAGCTACCACGCCATGTTGGTGTGCCGCTTCATCGCCGGCTTGCCGCATGGCGCGTATTTCGGCGTCGCCTCGCTGGTGGCAGCCTCGATCAGCCCGCCCAATCAGCGCGCCACCGCCGTCGGGCGCGTGCTGCTGGGGTTGAGCGTTGCGTTGCTGGTCGGCAACCCGCTGGCGACCTGGCTGGGGCAGGTCGTCAGCTGGCGTTGGTCGTATGCTTCGGTCTCGGTCATCGCGCTGGGAACGGTGGCCGCGGTGGCCGCGCTGTTGCCGCCCGCACCGGATGAGCCGCGCCAGCAGCCGCTGCGCGAGCTGCGTGCGTTCAATCGGGCGCAGGTGTGGCTGGCCCTGGCGATCGGAGCCGTCGGGTTTTCAGGCATGTTCTGCGTTTTCAGTTATCTGGCGCCGACCCTCACTGCCGTTATCGGCGTGGCACCGGCACGCATTCCGCTGGCCATGGCGGCGTTCGGCGTCGGCGGTGTGCTCGGCAGCATTGCGGGCGGTTGGTTGTTCGACCGGATGCAGTTCCGTGCGGTGCCGGTGCTGCTGGTGTGGTCGATCGTGGTCATGTTGACCTTTCCGATGGCCGCGCATGCGGGGCAGTGGGTGTTCGTCTCCATCGTGGCAGTCGGCACGATGGGCGCGCTGGCGCCGGCCTTGCAGACGCGCCTGATGGACGTGGCGGCCGAGGCGCAGACGCTGGCAGCGGCCTCGAACCATGCCGCATTCAACACCGCCAATGCGCTGGGCCCCTGGCTGGGCGGCATGGCGATCACCGCTGGCTGGGGCTGGACATCCACCGGCTATGTCGGTGCAGCAACCGCGCTCGGCGGACTGTTGGTGTACGCATGTGCGGTGTGGCAGGAGCAGCGCCAGCGCAGCCTGGCGACCAACTGCTGAGCAAGTGCGCCGGGCGGCCACGCATCGCCCGGCGTGCACGGGCGCGCATCTCGATCGATGGCCTGCTCGCCACGTGCTGCTGCATGCCACTCATCATCCCCGGCACTCGGCTGCACATAGACACGTGGCGCAAGGCCTCACTGCAGTGACGCGCTTTGACGCGCGTGCTCGCTGTCGGGGCGGCGACGCAACCGCGCACGCCAGCCGCATCCACAGCCAACTCACGGTACGCGCCCGAGACTGCGCGCTTGACCACAAGCGAGCAGGACCGCGCCATGACCGACTTCACACCACCGCCGTGGAAACGCCCCAGTCCGACGTCCAAACGCGCTGCGACGCCACTGACCGATGCCCAGAAGGCAGCCGCAAAACAACGCGCCGAAGGGGCCGGACGGCCGTACCCAAACCTGGTCGACAACATGTGGGCCAGCCGGCAACCGAAAGGGTCTTGATGCGCCGTTGGCATCGATGAATCGCGATTCATCGCCCGCACGAAGGCGTGAGGATGACGCCCACATTGCTCACATGTCGATTATGGGTGCGAGCCCAGGATGAGGCCGTACACAACGCAAGACACCGCAATCAACGCACCGATTGCGCTTCTCCCCGACAGCCGGCGCATTGCACCCCCGTGCAGCGCGGCCCATCCAACAAGGAGCGACACATGAGCATTCAGAGCAAGACCGAGCACAGCCTCAACGACCTCATCGCCATTTCCCGCGACGGCAAGGACTTCTACGATGAAGCGGCGTCCAAGGTGGGCGATGCAGAGCTTGCAACGTTGTTCCGCCGCATTGCCGGCGTCAAGAGCGACATCGTGAGCAGCCTGAGCAGCGTGGTCACCTCGGTGGGCGGCACGCCCGAGCAGCACGGCACCATGGTCGGCAGCATGCAGCAGTTCTACGGCAAGGTCCGTGCAACGCTGGGCGACACCAAGTACGGCTACGTGGCCGAGCTGGAAGAATCGGAAGATCGCCTGCTGAAGGCGTTCGACGAGACGATCGCCGATGCAGACACGCCGGCTGCCGCGCGCGATGCCGCACTGCGTCTGCTGCCGGAAGTGCGTGCATGTCACGACGTGATGCGTAATCGCAAGCACGCGATGAAGAGCGCCGCATAAAAGCGCGGCACGTCCGAAGTGCATCTGGACTGATGCAGCTCCGGAGTAAATCGATACAGGCGGGAAACGGGTGGCGCAAGCTGCCCGTTTCTTTTTGTGTCCGATGCGAAGCAACAACGCGACAACGCGCGATGGCGGTTCCACGTCAGTATCGCGTTCCACGTTGAAGCCGATGGCAGGCAGCGTATTCGCCGCGCGTCGTGTCTGCTAGTATCCGCCGCCCTTCTTCACCAGGCCTGCGCAGGCGGTCGTGGACTCACCCATGAAGCAGCAGTTCCTGTATTTGTCATCGGCCGAGGCGCAGTTGTCGCTCGGCCTGGGGGAAGAAAAGACGACAGAGCGGCTGTTCTTTGCAGTGATGGCCGATGCGGACACTGCCGAACGCGCGGGCCGCATCAGTGAAGGCCTGCTGCAAGGCGGGGTCGATGGAAAGCCGCTATCACGCGACCGCCTGCATGTGACCCTGCACCATCTCGGTGACTATGCCGGTGGTTTGCCGCCGTCGCTGGTCAGCCGTGCCAGCCAGGCCGCCGACCGTGTGGCCTTGCAGGCGTTCGAGGTGGAGTTCGACCGGGTCGGTACCTTCGGTGGACGGCGGTCGCAACTGCCTTGCGTGCTGCGCGGCGAAGAGCGCGTACGCGGCCTGTACGAGTTGCAGGGCGCGCTGGGCCGTCAGCTGGCGCATGTGGGCCTTGCCGGCGATGCGCAGTACACGCCGCACATGACGCTGCTGTATTGCAATCAGACCGTGCCGCAACGGCGCTGCGACGCGCTCGCGTGGACCGTGCGCGAGTTTGCGCTGGTACGCAGCTTTCTCGGCCAGTCGCGCTACCAGCTTGAAGGACGCTGGCCGCTGCGCTGAGCGCCCGTGTGTGGACGCAGGCCCGGGTGCGGTAGCCTGCACGGATGGACACCTCGACACCCCTGCCGCTGCACGCTGATCACCTGGCCGCGTTGGAGCAGGCCTATGCCACGCCGCCGCGCGCCTATCACCACTTCGGCCACGTGCGCGCGCTGCTGCAGCACTATGCCGAGGTCGCGAACGGGCCGGGCTGGCAACAGCCGGCCGAGGTGTGGCTGGCGGTGCTGTTCCACGATGCGGTGTATCAACCTGGGCGCAGCGACAACGAGGCGCAATCGGCGGCGTGGGCGCTGGAATGCATTGCCCGCTGGTGGCCGCAGGCCGCCGTGGATCTGCAGCGCGTACAGGCGCTGATCTTGCTCACTGCGCGGCACGGCCAACTCGAGCCGCAGGACGTGGACCAGGAGGCGGCGCTGTTCCTGGATTGCGATATGGCGATCCTGGCGGCGCCGGCAGACGTCTTCGATGCCTACGACCGGGCGATTGCCGAGGAGTACCGCGGCCATGTCCCCGCGCTGCTGTTCCGGCTCAATCGCCGCCGCTTCCTGGCCGGCCTGCTCAAGCGTCAGCGCATCTTTTTCAGCGACTATTTCCACGCGCGCCTGGATGCTGCCGCGCGGGCCAACCTGCGGCGGCGCCTGGGCCACTGAACTGTCCCCAGCGGGGCGGCCCGCATCAACCGGGCGCTGCAGGTGCGCACGCTACAATGGGCGCATGCACGAGCGCGCCGTTTCCACCGCCGATCCACGTCCGCAACCGCCACAGGCACTGGCCCCCAACGAGTGCTGCGAAAGCGGTTGCCCGTTGTGCGTGCACGATCTGTATGCCGAAGAACTGGCGCGCTACCGCCAGGCGCTGGCCGCCTGGGAAGCCCGGCAACTGCCCCACGCGCGATAAGCGAAGCGCCACGCTTCGCGATGCCGCCTGGAACGATTATCTTTGGACCACTTTCCGCGATGGTGCGACATGCGACGACTTGAAATGTGGGGCGCGCTCTGCGGCGCGGCGGTGTTGACGCTGTCGGGATTGGCCGCCGCGCAGGCGCCTGAGCCGGTCACTCACGGCCGTTTCGAGCAGGTGCCGGTGCTGATGCCCAAGGGCGAACCGCAACGGGTGGTGATCTGGTTCGCGGGCGCCGGCAATGCCGCAACGCGCCAGGCGCAGGTCGAGGCATTGCGCGACGACGGCGCGATGGTGGCGGTGGTGGATACCGCGCACCTCTACGCGGTGGTGCGCAAGGACGGCGGCGCCTGCGCGTTTTCGGTCGGCGACGTGGAGAATTTCTCCCGCTATGTGCAGGCCTTCTATCACATCCCCACCTATCGTCTGCCGCTGCTGGTGGGCGACGGCGAAGGCGCGGCGTTGGCCTATGCCATCGGCGCGCAGGCCAAGCCGCATGTGCTGGCCGGCGTGCTCACCGATGGCCTATGCCCGGCGACGGTCTCCGACCAGGCGATCTGCCAGCCGGGCGTGCGTCCGGGCAGCAACACGCTGGTGCCGTCGCCGCTGCAGATTCCGTGGGTGCTTGCCGGCAGCCAGGACAAACGATGCCCTGCGGCGGCCGAGGCGGCCTTCATCAAGCAGATCCCGCAGGCGCGCACCTTCACGCGCTCTGCCAAGGGCGACATCCTGCCGGGCCTGCGCGCTGCGGCGCGCTCGCTGGGCGAGCAGAAGGGCGTGGCGTTGCCGCCGCCGCCCGGTGGCCTGGCCGACCTGCCGGTGGTCGAGCTGCCGGCCAAGCCGGACGGCGACAGCGACGACGACACCTTCGTGATCTTCGTTTCCGGCGACGGCGGCTGGGCCGGACTGGATGAAGAAGTGGCCGATGCGCTGGCCGCGCAGGGCATTCCGGTGGTTGGCCTGGATTCGCTGCGTTATTTCTGGACCGAGCGCACCCCGCAGGGCTTTGCCACGGATCTGGACCGCATCGCACGGGTTTATGCGCAGCGCTGGCAGCGCAAGCGCGTGGTGCTGATCGGCTTCTCGCAAGGTGCCGATGTGTTGCCGGCGGCGATCAACAAGCTACCCGCACAGACCAGGCAAAACATTCGCATGACCGCGCTGTTGTCGGTGGGCAAGCTGGCCGACTACGAATTCCACGTCAGCAACTGGCTGGGTTCGGACGAAGAGGGCCTGCCGATCGCGCCGGAGGTGCAACGCCTGCCCGCCAGCACCACGGTCTGCATCTACGGCCAGGACGACGACGACGCGCTTTGCCCCAGCCTGCCGGCGCAGGCGGCCACGCGGGTGGCGCTGCCGGGCGATCACCATTTCAAGGGCGATTACGCGACCCTGGCCAAGGTGATCATGCAGCAGTTGCACGCGCTGTCGAAGCCGTAAAAGAGCAGGGCATCTGTGGGCTGGTTCGGCCCGACGCCGGGCCGACGCAGGCCGGTAACCCGGTCGTCGCCGTTCGGTTCGGCCTCCGTCCAGCCTGGCAGGCCCTCGGCATTTCTTTCCGCAACCGCCACCAATCACTGGTGCTTGCGCGCGTGCCGGTGGGACCTTGAGCGGCATGGATGCCGCGCCAGAGCCTGCATGGACGGACTTGCGGCGTGCCCCACGCCGGTACGCGTGCAAGCGCCGGCAGCAGACCGAAGTATTCGCGTGAAATCCTAGATGTCGTGCACAAGATTGACCGGTGTGCGGGGTCGGCAGGTAGCGCGGCGCCGCATCCGGCGGCGGGACACGCCGTAAATCCATCCGTGGGGGCGGTGGCGGCATCCATGCCGCTCCACGGTCCCGCTCCCGGACGTGGCACCGCGCTCCCAAGATTGCCACCGCTGATCGGCAAGCAATGCCTTCAGGCACACGTGCAAGCGCCCGAAGCAGAGCGAGGCATTCGCGTAACCGCAGGTATCGAGCGGCCTTACTCCTGCCGGCCCGGATCCACCGAGATCAAGCGGGTGACATCCAGCAATGCGGCCGGCAGATGCATGCCGCCAGGCGCCACCAGGTAGCGCGGGCGCCAGGTCGGGGCGAACTTCGACTTGAAGCGACGTAGCCCGCTGAACCCGTAGAAGCGTTCGCCATGGCGTGCCACCAGGCTGGCGAAGCGGTTCCAGCGGCCGGCCAGGCGATGCTCGGCCAACCCGGACAATGGCGCCATGCCCAGCGAGAAGCGCTTGTAGCCGTTGGCCTGGCCCCACAGGAACAGCTCGATGAACAGGAAGTCCATCGTGCCCTTGGGGGCTTCGGCGCTGTGCCGCATCAGGTCCACCGACAGCTCGCCGCCGGCCGGCGCCCACCACACGTTGGCGAAGGCCACGATCCGGCCTTCCGCCTCGGCCACCGCCACCGGAAAACGGCGCAGGTAGTCGGCATCGAAGCTGCCCAGCGAAAAGCCCTTTTCTTCGCCGGCCTTTTCGTCCAGCCACTGCTCGGACACCTCGGCCAGGCGCGGCAACACCGCATCCACCTGGTCGGCCTGCAGCATGCGGAAGGTCAGGCCGCTGCGCTTGCCGCGGTTCCAGGCCTGGCGCAGATCGGCGCGGTCGCGGCCCTCCAGGGTGAAGTTCTCCAGCGGCACG
The DNA here is from genome assembly GCF_040202405.1 of Xanthomonas sp. WHRI 6106. NCBI lineage: Bacteria > Pseudomonadati > Pseudomonadota > Gammaproteobacteria > Lysobacterales > Lysobacteraceae > Xanthomonas > Xanthomonas sp. WHRI 6106. The sequence goes on from NZ_JBEGFC010000001.1 coordinate 419,357, forward strand.
ATCGCCTCTTCGCCCAGCTTGACCAGGGTCATGCCCATGTCCAGGTAGCTCTGCCAGTATTTCTCGCCCACCTGATAGAACACCGGACGCAGGCCCATGTGGTCGGCCTCCTCGCGGAAACGCCAGATCAGTGCGCGCGCCACTTCGGGCGGGCCCACCGGGTCGCCCATCGAAATCAGCGACCCGCCATAGCGCTGCATCATCACGAAGCCGCGGTTGCCCTCATCGAACAGGAACGCCTTGTCGCCGGTCAACGCCAGGCAGGCCTGGGTGTCGGTGCTGGTCTCCAGGATCGGCGCCAGTGCCTGCAGGGCCTGCGCATCGGCCGGCGGAATCGGCCGGCGGCCGCCGCGCAGCAGCCGCGCCATGCCGAACATGATCACGCCCACGCACAGGATCAGCGCCGCGCGCAGCGCACGCGGTGCATTGGCCGAGGTGGCGAACTCCCACCACAGATCGTTGCTGTATTCGACGTGGCTGTAGACGAAGAACAGCAGCCAGAACGTGGCCACCAGCACCAGGCCCAGGTTGCTCAGCCAGCGCCAGGACCAGGCTTCGTCCAGCAGCGCGCCCTGGCGGTAGAACTCGCGGCGCGCCGCCCATAGCGCCAGCGCGGCCAATGCGGCCGACAGCGACACCGAGATATGGCTGCCGCGCAGCAAGGCCAGCGGCGGCACCAGCACACACACGCCCAGCGCCAGCATCCAGGCCGCGTGACTGCGGCGCTGCAGGCCCTGGCCGATCAGCAGCAGCATCATGCCGCCCAGGCTGACCAGCAGGTGCGAGGTTTCGATCAGCGGCAATGGCGCCACTTCCTGGCGCGCGCGCGGGGTGGGCAGGGTGCCGTCGATCATCAGCGCCGCGCCCACCGCAAACACCGCCAGGGCCAGGATCTGCGGCAACCACGGGCGCAGCGCCTTCCACACCGTGCGTGCAGTACTGGCACTGGCGCGTACCGGTGCGCCCAGCCCCGAGGCGGCGGCCATGGCCACCGAAATCAGCAGCGGCACGATGTAGTAGGTGACGCGGTACGCCAGCGCTGCGGCCAACACGGCGGCAGGCGTCACATGCGGCAGCAGCTTGAGCAGGCTCCATTCGAACACGCCCAGCCCGGCCGGCACGGTGGAGATCAGGCCGGCGACCACCGCCACCAGCCAGATACCGATGAAGCCGAAGTAGCCGGTGCCCGGGTCCGGCGGCAGCAGCACGTAGAACGCCGCAGCGGCCAGGCCCAGTTCGACCACGCTCAGGGCGGTCACGCCGAGCACGGTGGTGCGGTCGGGCAGCCAGAAGCGATGGCTGCGGATGCCGAATTCGCGGCCCTGTCTGCCCACCAGCACCAGCATGGCCACATACCCCACCAGCAAGGCGATGCCGGCGATGCGGATGGCGTCGGCGGTGATCGGCAAGGCGCGCGCGGCCGCTTCCGGTTCCAGCATCAGCGCCAGCCCGAGCAGGACCCAGGCGCCGAAGATGAAGCCCAACGTGCTCATCAGCACCACCTGGCCGATCTCGGCCAGGGTCAGCCCGACGCTGCCGTAGCCGCGCAGGCGCACGGCGCCGCCGGTGAGTGCGGCAAATCCCAGGGTCTGGCCCACCGCATGCGCCATGAAGGCGGTGATGCCCACCCGCGCCGGATGCAGCCGCTTGCCGGTGCGCTTGAGCCCCACCCAGTCAAAGCCCACCAGGCATGCGTAGCTGCTCAACCCCAGCAGCAGCGTCAGTGCGATCTGCCCCGCACCCAGCGCACGGAACGCCTGGCGGATCTGGCGATACCCATGGTCGGTGAACTGCGCCGACAGCGCATGCAGCGCCATCGCCAGGATGGCCAGGCTGATGATGACCGGCAGGGCGCGACGCCAACCGCTGGAAGGCGCTTCGGTAGACACGGGGGTATCCGTCATGAGGGCAACGGGATCTGCATAAGAGGGAAGGAAGACGCATGCACGAGATGTGCCGCGGGCGCGGTGGGTCTGCATGGGCCGGACGGTTGGAGAAGCATGCAGCGTGATCGCGTCAGTGCCGAAACAGGGTGAACGCACGGCGCGATCGGGCCGACACCTGTCGGCGCAGGCCGGCCGCGCGCATCATAGGGCAAAGGCACACGCAGGTGCCGCAGGGGACGCAGATGCACTGCACCACAGTTGGAAGGCAGACAGGCTACTGATGGGCAGTCCGGACCTTGGCGCGCCGGCGGCGCCCATGTCGGCGGCAACGTCGCCGCCGCCGCACTGGAGCGGCCAGGCCGGCGCGCTTGCCGCCGGCGCCGGCAGCGCCTTCATTGGCCTGGTGGTGCTGCTGCAAGGGCTGCGCGACGACCTGTGGTGGATCGATGCGCAACTGAGCGCCTATCTGCACGGATCCTACGGCCTGCTGCTGCGCACCGCGTATTGCCTGCTGGCGGCGGCAATGGCGTGGCTGGCGGCGGGCGTTTACGCGGCGCTGGCACCGGTGGCACGCAGCCGCACGGTACTGGGCCTGTTCTGGTGTGCGGCGCTTGGCCTGTGCGCGGTGTCGATCGGCGACAGCTGGATGCCGCAGCTGGCGCCGGATGCGGCACCGATGGTGCACGTGCTGTCGGCGGACGCCACGTTCCTGTGCGTGATCGCTGCGGTCTTGCTGCAATCGTGGTATTTCCGCCGCGATCGGGCGTGGCGCGCGCATTTTGTCGGCGCATTCGCGTTGGGCTGGGCGGCGCTCGCGGCCTTGCTGTTCCATGTCACGGTCAGCGGCGCGCCACTGGGCATCAGCCAGAAGATCGCCATCGCGCTGATCGTGGTCTGGATGGTGCGGGTCGGGCTGTGGCTGCGCCGCGCCGCGCGGGTTGGGGCTGCACGCCTCGCGCATTCGCGGGACAATGGCCGGGTCCACCAACCGTAGGAAGTCAGAAATGCTGCAGCGATTCGATGCGGGTCCGCGTATGTCCGAGATGACCGTCCATGGCGGCGTGTGTTACCTGGCCGGCCAGATTGCCGAAGACACCAGTGAAGACATCACCGGTCAGACCCGCCAGGTGCTGGGCGAGATCGACAAGCTGCTGGCGCTGGCCGCCAGCGACAAGACCAAGATCCTGCGCGCCGAAATCTACCTGGCCGACATTGCCGATTTCGACGGCATGAATGCCGCCTGGGACGAATGGGTACCGCATGGCTTCACCCCGGCGCGTGCCACCGTCGAGGCCAGGTTGGCGCGGCCGGAATGGAAAGTGGAAATCGTGATCACCGCCGCGGCGGGCTGATCGCACGATTCGCCGCGGCGATCGAGCGGCTGCACGGGGCAAGGCGCCGCCCCGTGCACGGAACGCGCATGCACTGCGGTTCCGAGTGCGTGCCGCCTCCGGTCCCTCGGGTGCTGCCTGGTCTGCGTCCTTGGCCGCGGGTGATCGCACACGCTGCTTCGCCGTCCAAAGGTGAAGCAGGTTGCGCGAGGCGTGGCATGCGGCAGGGAGCTGGCGGCCGGGCGAAGATCCACGACAACGTTGGCGTAGTCCGGCAGCACGACCGCGACCATCTGAACTTGCAGCCCAGATAGGTTGGGGGGCACGCACCGGCCACCCGATGCCTGCGACGCCAGCCATCATCGCCTGTCCTAACCGCCGCGGACGATCAGCGCTTGACGAAGCGGTAGTGCGCCACGCCCCATTCGCGGCCCTGGTCGTAGCCGAACAGTTCCGCGCAGGCCAGCCAGAACATGCGCCAGCGCTGCCACCAACGCTGCGCGTCGTCGCCATAGGTCTGGCGCAGCAACGGCATGATCTGGTCGCGGTGGCGGTCCTGGTTTTCCAGCCAGGCATTGGCGGTCTTTTCGTAATGCTCGCCCGACAGCACCCAGCGCTGTTCGATGACCACGTCCTGCTGAAAATGCAGCAGCGTATCGGCCGCCGGCATCAGCCCGCCGGTGAAGAAATGCCGCCCCATCCAGTTGTCTTCGCCGGCCACTTCGAACGGGTAGGCCAGATCGCGGTGGCAGAAGATATGCACGAACAACTTGCCGCCCGGCGCCAGCCAGCTGCCCACGCGTGCCAGCAGGTCGCGGTAATTGCGCATGTGCTCGAACATCTCCACCGAGACCACGCGGTCGAAGTTGCCGGGTGGCAGCGCCAGCGCGTTGACGTCGGCGGTGATCACCTGCACGTTGCCCAGGCCGCGGATGCGGCACTGCTCCAGGATATGCGCGCGCTGCGGGCGTGAATTGGACACCGCCGTGATGGTGGCATTGGGGTAACGCTCGGCCATCCACAGGGTCAGCGAGCCCCAGCCGCAGCCCAGCTCCAGGATGCGCTGGCCGTCGGCCAGCTCGGCGCGCTCACCGTACAGCGCCAGCATGCGTTCTTCGGCCGCATCCAGATCCGGCGTGCTCGCATCCCAGTAGCAACTGCTGTACTTCAGCCGCTTGCCCAGGCACAGGGTGAAGAACTGCGGCGGCAATTCATAGTGCTGGCGATTGGCCGCATCGGTTTCGATCGCGATGGCGCTGGCGCGCAGGCTGTCGATGAAGGCGCGCTGGCGCTCGCCGTTGGCATCGGCATCGTTGCCGCGCTCATCGCGCAGGCGCTGCGCGCACAGACGGCGGATGCCGTAGCGCAATGCGGCGTCGGGCAGCACCCCCGATTCGGCCAGGCGGGTGGCAAAGGCTTCTTCGGGCAGCGAGGAGGGCGGGGCGGTAACGGTGGACATGCAACTCTCCAGGCAACTCAGGACGAAGGGGGAAGCGGGAAAAACGCACTGGTGGTGCGCTGGTAGTGCGCGTAGTCCTCGCCACGCGAGCGCAGCGCCTGCTGCTCGGTGTAGGGAATACCGGTGAAGCGATACAGGAACACGAACATCACCACCGGCCCCAGCGCGCACAGCGCCACCGGCCAGGGCCCGGCCCCGACCGCCAGCGCCAGATAGGCAAACCAGTGCACGAACTCGAAAAAATAATTCGGGTGGCGCGAATAGCGCCACAGCCCCTTGCGGCAGGTGGTGCCGCGGTTGGCCGGATTGGCCTTGTGCGCCGACAGCTGCCGATCGGCCAGAGCCTCGCCACCCACGGCGATCAACCACACCACGATCGCGATACTGCTCCACACGCTCCAATGCGGCTCCGGATTGCTTGCTGCAGCCAGGAACGGCACCGCAAACAGCACCACCACCACCGCCTGCGCCAGGAAGAAGCCGAGAAACTTGGCCTGGCTGCCGTTCCAATGCTCGCGCAATGCGCGGTAGCGGCCGTCTTCGTGCGGGTCGCCGAACACGCGCACACCCAGATGCCAGGCCAGGCGCGCGCCCCAGACGCCGCCGAGCACCGCCACCAGCACGCGCGGCAACGGCGCGCCGTCGGCCATCCACGCGCAATAGGGCGCGGCCAGCGCCAGGCAGCCGGCCCACAACACATCCACCGGGCCGGCATTGCCGCTGCGGCGCTGCCACAGCCAGCCCAGCACCATCACCCCCGTGGCAAATAGCGCGACATGCAGCAGCGGCCAGGCACTCATTGCAGTTCTCCGGTCATGGTCTGCGGCAATGGTCGCGCCAGGCGCTGTGCATACAGCGACAACACGCCGCAGGCCAGGCCCCAGCCAACACTCAGCGCGAGCGCGGCATGCAGTTGCGGCGGCAACAGCTCCACCGCATGCCAGCTGCGTTGCGCCAGCCAGTACGACACCGGCCCGAACACCGCGCCAAGCAGCACCGCCAGCCATGTCCGCTGCATCACGCTGCGCAAGGAGTGGTTGAGCGTGAGCGCAAAGCCCAGCCACAACGCCAGGATCCACGGCGGCGCCAGCACGCTCCCGGGCCAGGGCGCGGCGTAGCGCAGCCAGCCGCCGGCGGCCAGGGTGGTATCCAGCAACAGCCCCAGCGACAGGCCGGCAACCATCAACTGCACATCGCCCGCAGCGCGTCGCGACGGCCACAGCTGATAAAAGGCAAACAGCGCCAGCACCAGCAGCGTGGGCCACACCCGCGCATGCGCGGCGGCGCTGACGGCTACCAGCCACAGCACCTGCAGGCCGAGATAGTTGCCGAGTTGCTTCATGCGCCCGCAAGGCCCGGCACGAACTGCGGTGGACGTGCGCCGGGCTTGCTCAGCCACAGATGCACGTCGCCGATCGAGCGCTCCAGAAAGCCGGCCTCGCAATAGGCCAGATAGAACTCCCACATGCGGATGAAGCGCTCGTCGTAGCCCAGCGCACGCACTTGCGGCAGTTGCGCCATGAAACGCTGCCGCCAGGCGCGCAAGGTCAGCGCATAGCTGGGGCCGATGTCTTCCAGGTTGAACAGCCGCAGGTCGCTGGCGCGTGCGATCGCACCGGTCATCGCCGCCACCGACGGGATGAAGCTGCCGGGGAAGATGTGGCGCTTGATGAAGTCCACCGAATGCAACGCCTGCTTGTAGCGATGATCTTCGATGGTGATGGCCTGGATCAGCGCTTCGCCGTCGTCGGCCAGCAGGCTGCCGACCTTGGCGAAATAAGTGTCCAGATACTGGTGGCCGATCGCCTCGATCATCTCGATCGAAACCACGCGGTCGAAGCGGCCTTGCAGGTCGCGGTAGTCGCTCAGCAACACGGTGACCCGGTCGCCCAGGCCGGCATCGGCGATGCGTTGCGTGGCCAGGTCGAACTGCTCGCGCGAAATGGTGGTAGTGGTGACGCGACAGCCGTGCTCGCGCGCGGCATGCAGGGCAAAACCGCCCCAGCCGGTGCCGATCTCCACCACGTGATGCTGCGGACCCAGGCGCAGTTTCTGGCAGATGCGTTCGAGCTTGCGGGTGGCGGCGCGCTCCAGGGCCACCTCGCCCTGCGCTTCTTCGCCATCGACGAAGATCGCCGAGGAGTACATCAGGTTCTCATCCAGGAACAGCTTGAACAGCGGGTTGCCCAGGTCGTAATGCGCGGCGATGTTGCGGCGGCTGCCGCTGCGGGTGTTGCGGGCCAGCGCGTGCAGGCTGCGCATCGCCCAGCCACCGATGCGTGCGGTGCCGGTTTCCATTGCATCGAGCCGCGCGCGGTTGCGCAGCAGCAGGCGCATCAGCGCGACCAGGTCGTCGCACTGCCACTGGCCATCCATGTACGACTCGCCAGCGCCCACGCTGCCATTCAGCGCGGCCTGGCGATAGAAGCCGGGGTCGATGACGCGCAACTGCATCTGCAGCGCCTGCGCGCCGCTGGCGTTGCCGAGCGTGGTGACGCCGTCGGCCTCGTGCAGGTGCAGTTGCCCGTCGCGGAGCTCGCCGAGTGTGGCCAGCAGGCGCTTGCGCAACAGGCGGTCCGTCCAGGAGGCCGCGCGCGGCGCAGCGGTATCGGGCAGGGACGTGGCGTTCATCGGGGATCTCGCACAGGCGGATGGGGATGGTCGTGGACCGGGTTGCCGCGCAGCCACAGGCGCAGTGCCTGCCAGTGGATGGCGACCACCACCTGCACGGTCATCAGGGGATAAGCGAACAAGGTGCGCGCCAGGGTGCGCCCAGTCAGGGGCTGGCGTTGCAGCACCAAGGTGGCATCGAAGCGACGCACCGGGCTGTTGTCGATGGCACCCGCGGCATCGTCGGCGAGCGCATCCAGCACGTCCATGTGCACACGCAGCTGCGCATCCGGCACGCTGAAGCGCCAGTCGTAGCGATGTTGCATGCCCATGAACGGCGACACGTGGAAGCGCTTGTCGAAGCGCCATGCGTGCACATCGCGATGGGTACGCGCCTGTGCGACGGGCAGCACGTAGGTGTGCCGTTGTTGCCACGGCGTGTTGGTGATCTCCGCCACGATCCAGCGCAGCGCATCGTGGCGATCGAAGCAGTAGTAGAAGCTCACCGGGTTGAACACATGCCCGAAGTAACGCAGATGCGTCAGCAAGCGGATCGCGCCCTCCGGGCGCTCGCCAGTGTGCGCGTGCACACACGCGCGCACCGCCTCGTCCAGCGGAATCTGCGGGTCGCCGAGATAATCGCTGCGGCGAAATTGCGCGAGATTGGCCCGGCCCACCGACCACAGCCAGCGGTGCGCAAACACCCGATCCAGCTCGGACAGGTCCAGGTACATCAGGAACAGGCGATAGCGGAAATCCAGCGGCTTGGGCACGAAGCGTCGGTGCCGCACCCATCCGGTATAGACCGCGCTGCGCAGTGCGCCTGCCATGCTGGCGGAGCCGCTGTCCTCACCGGGAGGCAGCGGCACGGCACCCGGGCCGGCTTCGCGCAGCAACTGCATCACCAGCTCACTCCCAGCGCGTGCGCCACGTCCGCGCCGCTGCGCAGGCCGTCTTCATGGAAGCCGAAGCCCCATGCGGCGCCGGCAAACCAGGTGTGCTGCACGCCCTGGATCTCGGCCTTGCGGCCCTGTGCCGCGAGTGCGGCCGCGTTCTGCACCGGGTGGCGATAGCGCATGCGCCGCAGCACCTTGTCCGGGTCGATGTCGTGATCGCGATTGAGGCTGACGATGAACGGCTGCGGCGATTCGATCGACTGCAGCGCGTTCATCCAGTAACTCACCGTGCAGGGCGCCTGCGGGTCGGCCGGTACGTGTGCGTTCCACGCCGCCCAGGCACGCCGGTCGCGCGGCAGCACGCGGGCATCGGTGTGCAGCACGGTGTCGTTGTCCTGGTAGGTGATCCCGCCCAGGATCTGTCGCTCGGCATCGGTCGCATCGCTGAGCAATGCCAGCGCATCGTCGGCATGGCAGGCCAGGACCACTTCATCGAAGTGTTCCTGGCCACGCGAGGACGCCACCACCACGCCATCGGGCACGCGCCGGATCGCATGCACCGGCGTGGAGAGGCGCTCCAGCACCTGCCAGCGCCGACGCAGCGCACGCACATAGCTGTTGGAGCCGCCGCGCACCACCTGCCATTGCGGCCGGCCGCTGATCTGCAGCATGTGATGGTTGGCCATGAAGCCGATCAGCTGGCCCATCGGAAATTCAAGGATGGTCTGCGACGGCGAGGACCACAGCGCCGATGCCATCGGCACCAGGTGCTGGTCGCGGAACGCCGCCGAGTAGCCATGCCGCTGCAGATACGCGCCCAGGGTGCTGAAGCGCTCCTCGCTGTGCAGTACCGCCGGTGCCTGGCGGTAGAACCGGCGCAGGTCGGCCAGCATGCCCCAGAAGCGCGGGCTGAGCAGATTGCGGCGCTGGCAGAACAGCCCGTCCAGCGTGCCGGCGTTGTATTCCAGCCCGCTGCCGGCATCGTGCACCGAAAAGCTCATCGTGGTCGGCTGGGCGGCCACGTCCAGTTCGGCAAACAGGCGGGTGAGCAACGGGTAGTGCTGCGGGTTGAACACGATGAAGCCGCTGTCCACCGCATAGCGCTGACCGTCCACCTGGAGGTCATGCGTATGCGTGTGACCGCCCAGGTAGTCTGCCGCTTCGAATAAGGTGACTTCGTAGCGACGCGACAACAGCCACGCGGCGCCCAGGCCGGCAATCCCGCTGCCGACCACGGCAATCTGGCCCTCGCTCATCGCGACACCCGCTGCGCGCGGCGGGTGAGCATGGCCGGCATCGGCTTGAGATCCCACACCAGCCCGACCCACGACATCGCCTTGAGGCCGTACCAGGTCATGTCGTACTCCCACCAGCGCATGCCTTGCCGCGCCGATCCGGGAAAGAAATGGTGATTGTTGTGCCAACCTTCGCCGAAGGTGATCAGCGCCAGCAGCCAGTTGTTGCGGCTATCGTCGCGCGTGTCGAAGCGGCGGCTGCCGAAGCGGTGCGCCAGCGAGTTGATGGTGAACGTTGCATGGAACAGCGCCACGGTGGAAATGGCGAACCCCCACACCAGCAGCTGCGGCCCGGTGGTCTGCAGCGCCGGCGCCGCATCGGCCAGCCAGTCGCCAAGCAGGTACAGCCCCAGCGCCAGCAGCACCGGCATCACGATGTCGAAGCGGTCGAGAAAGCGCAGCTCGGCAAACCGACGCAGATCCGGGATCGCCTCCCAGTCAATGCGGAAATTGCGCGGGGTCAGGAACCAGCCGGTATGGCTCCACCAGAAGCCATGGTGGGCCGGCGAATGCGGGTCGCGGCCGGTGTCGGTATGCCGATGATGGTTGCGGTGATGCGCCGCCCACCACAGCGGCCCGCGCTGCACGCAGGTGGCGCCGATGGCCGCAAACACGAACTGCAGCACGCGCGAGGTCTTGAACGCGCGATGCGAGAAATAGCGGTGATAGAACCCGGTGAGGGCGAACATGCGCAGCGCATACAGCGCCAACGCCGTGCCGACCGCAAACCACGACGCGCCCACCCAGAACACCGCAAGGCAGGCCACATGCAGCGCAATGAAGGGCAGGGCACGCAGCCAGTCGACCCGGTCGGCGCGCGCCTCGTCCAGCGGCTCATCGGTTTGCGAATCCACCCAGCGGCGCAGGCTGCCGACACGGGATGCAACCCAGCCACGGCGCTGCGTGGAGGGCGGCTGGGGCGGTGCAGCGCGAGGGTCGAGTTCAGTACTCGGCACGCATGAATCTCCATGGATAGTCGTGACCCTCTACGGAAACGGCCGGCCAATAGATGCACCAGCCCGCTTGATCGTCGCATGCATGGATGAGGCCCGGTCGGCTGCACCAGGCAATCGCGCAACGCGCACACCAATGTGTGCACCCAGTATCACTGACGCGGATGAGGCTGCTTGTGAAAGACGCTGCGCAGACAGGGGCGCATGCCAGCCAGATCGGCGCGTCTCGCGCAGGCCTGACGGCTCCCTGCCGACGGGAGCCGGCAGGGGCCAATGCACTGCGAAGACGATTGGCAAACGCCTGCTGCGCACCGTCATGCGACGCGCAACAGGTGGGTGCCACGATGGATCAGGGCGCCATTGCCAGCGTGCTGATGCCACCCTTGGCGACCACGGTGCCGGTGGCCACGCCACCCGGCGCACCGCCCGGTGGCTCCAGCGTCACGGCCAGGATCGCCTCGTTGCTCAGCATGGGCATCAGCTGATCGGGAATCTGCGCGCGACGTGCGCGCTGGTCGTCGAAGGTGCCCATCGAATGCGCCTTGCCGTCGGGAGTGATCAGCCACAGCTCCGGCACCTTGTCGGCGGTGGCGGTGCGATCCAGTGGCGTCACGGTGATGGTGTGCTTGTCGGCATCCATCAGCGCCACATACCCCGGCCGGCCGTCCTCGGTGGCGAGGGTGGACGTCATGGCGATGCCGGTGGCCGGCGGCGGCGTGACTGCAGGCGGGGTGACCGGCGTCTGCACCACAGGCCCCGAGGTCGGTGGCGGCACCGGTGCCTGCGGCGTGCGCAAGGTCAGCAGTGCGAGCACGCAGACGGCCGCGGTGGCAACGCCACCCGCGCTGGCCCAGCGCCAGAACCGCACGTTGTTCCACAACGGCGCGACCGGCGCGGTGGTCATGGCCGGCGTTGCCGAAGGCACGGCACGTAGCGGGGTGTCGAAGGCCAGGCTCTGGCGCACCTGCGCCCAGACCTGGTCGGGGGGCGTCACCGCGGCGATTTCTTCCAGCAGTGGCGCCAGATGCGCCTGCCACTGCAGCACCGCCTGCGCGAACTGACCGTCGGTGGCAATGCGCTGTTCGGCTGCCAGGCGCTCTTCGGCGCTCAGCAGACCTAGTACGTATTCGCCGGCAAGCACGTCGCGCGGCGGTTCCTGGTCGATGGGAAAGGGCGTGCTCATCGTTCCAGACATGCCTTGAGTTTGGCCAGGCCGCGGCGGATCCAGCTCTTGACCGTGCCGATCGGTGTATCGGTGCGCGCGGCGAGTTCTTCGTAGGTGATGCCTTCGAAGAACGCGGTGCGGATCAATTCGCTGCGTGGCGGCTCGAGCTCGGCCAGGCAGTGGTCGATGCGCCGCCGCGTGCTGGCACGCTCGGTGCGCTCCAGCGGCGAGACATCGCCATCGCGCAGTTCACCTGCATCGTCCAGTGCCACGTTGCGGCGCTGCGGCGCGTTGGCGCGCAGGTGATCGATCGCCTTGTTGCGCGCGATCATCGCCAGCCAGGTCAGCCCGCGCGCACGGCTGGGGTCGAACTGGCCGGCCTTGTGCCAGATCAGCGTGAACACGTCCTGCAGCACCTCTTCGGCTTCGGCACGTTGCGGGATCATGCGCAGGCAGACCCCGAACAGTTTGGGCGAGGTCTGCCGGTACAGCGCTTCGAAGGCATGCCGGTCGCCGCCCGCGGTTGCGGTCAGCAGGCGTCCGGTTTCATCGTCGTCGTGGCCAGGAATGGCACTCATGCGGTCGGGCGTTGGGTAAGGTGGGGGCGATGCTACCGGACTGGGCAGGCGCTGTCTGTCACTTGCGCAGCCACAGCAGCACGGCTGCGAGCAGCAGCAGGATCTCCACGCCGGCAAGCGCCACGGTAGGCGCGGAGACCGGCCACAGGCGCGCCAACGAGACGCTGCGGAACAGCACGATGGGGACGTAGAAGGCCAGTGCGACCAGCAGGCCGGTGCGTGGCTGGTCGATCCAGGCGAAATAGCCGAACAGGAACGCCATGCCCAGCTGCAGGCCGCCATAGATGACCAGATATTCCGACTGGCCGGCCGGCGACAGCTGCGTGTAGCCGACCGCGTTCGCGGTCTTGGTCGGGGAGAGCGTGCACCAGATCGCCAGGACGACGTAGAGCACTGCGTTGATCCAGAGATAGGCTTTTGCCATGACGGTGGTCCTGTACGAGGAATGGGTGCCCGGGCCGTTGTACGCAACGGCGTGTGGTCGGGCGTGAAGATGTGGCGCGTGTGGCTCACGGCGCCTCGCAGCTGCGGGCCAGCGCCTGCTCGCGCGCCTGGCGCAGCTCGTCATCGGTGCTGGCACGCGCAGCGGTGTCCGGGAAAACGATGCGCACCCGCGGGTAACGCCCCTGCGCATCGCGCAGGTTGCCGACGCCGCGGAATTCGAGCAGACGCTTGTTGGCGATGGAATAGCGCACCTCCAGCGACGGCACCGCCGCGCCGTACCACGCATCGAGCGAAATGCGCAAACGCCGCTGGCCGCCGCTGTCGTCGATGCGTTCGACCTTGAACGCCAGCTGCCGCTGCAGGCTGGGCAAAACGAAGTCCACGCGCTGCGGGGCGCCGGCGAGCGCGTCCCAGTGGGTGCGCAGATATGCATCGAAGCCGGCATCGATCACGCGCTCGTCTTCGCCGGCCGGCAGTGGCGTATGGCGTTCGGGTTTGCCGGGCAGCTGCTGGAACATTTCGCGCACGCCATCGCGCCGACGCACGCCTTCGCGATAGCCGTCGCGTCCATCGAGCAGGCTGAAGTCGGGCGCGGTGCCGCCGCCTTCGACCTGCTTGCGCGCAAAGGGTTGCCCGTTCGGGCAGCGATACAGCACCAACCGGCCGCCGTCGTCGAGCAGCCAGTGCGATTCGCGATACCGCAGTGCGCCGTTGTCGGCATCGAAGGCATCGCCTTCCACGCGCGTGACCGCTGCGGCCGACAGCGGCGCACTGCCCAGCACCAGCAGCAGCAACGGCGGAATCGGCCGGCAGTGTCTGGCCAGTGCGGCAACGGCAGCAGCAAATGGACGCATCGGTGGAGTCCTCGATGGGAGTGCCTAGCAATACGGGCGCGGCCGCAGCACGGATGCGCCGGCGGGGTCAGGACGTTCCTGACCGCATGTAGGACTGGGGCCACCGGTCCGGCGCCGCGTCGGGTCGCGCGGCTGGGAGCGCGCAGGGCCAGTACCGATGCCGATGCCTAGCCGGCGGCGTGCAGCACGATGCAATCCACCGGGCATGCCGGCAGGCACAGCTCGCACCCGGTGCACAGCGGTGCGATCACCGTGTGCATGTGCTTGGCACCGCCGACGATGGCATCCACCGGGCAGGCCTGGATGCACTTGGTGCAGCCGATGCAATCGGCTTCCACGATCCAGGCCACCTGCGGCGCTTTGTGCGCGCCGCGGCTGCGATCGAAGGGGCGCGCCGGCACACCCAGCACCCGGGCTAGCGCCCGCGCGCCGGCATCGCCGCCGGGCGGGCAATGGTCCACGCCGGCACGCCCATCGGCCATGGCCTGCGCGTACGGGCGGCAGCCGTCGTAGCCGCACTGGCCGCACTGGGTCTGCGGCAGCAGGCGGTCGAGGCGTTCGACCAGGTCGGGCACAGGCGTGATCATTGCCGCATCAGTGCAGCGGATGGCCGCGAAACCAGCGCTGTTGCGCCAGTGCGAGCATGGGTTTGTCTTCGCGGCTGTCGCCATAGGCATGCACGCACGCATAGTGCGACAGATCGTAGCGCGCGCGAATCTGCGCGGCCTTGTGCGGCCCGCAATCGCCCTGGGCATAGCGCCCGCTGAGGCGGCCGCCGTGGTGCTCCAGCCGGTTGCAGATCAGCGACAGCCCGTGTTGCGCGCACCACGGTTGCAGGTACAGATCCAGCGATGCCGACACCAGCACCACTTCGTGCCCCTGCGCCTGATGCCAGTCGATACGTTGCATCATCTCGGCACGCAACACGCCCGGGAGTGCGGTGCGCGCGTAATCGGCGCCATGCGCGACCATCTCGTCCAGCACGCGGCCACTGAACACCAGGCGCGTCACGCGCGCGCGCAGGGCCGCTGCAGACACAATGCCCATGCGATAGCCAAGCACCCAGGGGCCGACCTGCCACTTTGCCGCTGCCACCTGCGCCGGCGCCGCCACCTTGCGCAGAAAGCGCGCGTAGGTGTCGCAGGTGGTGATGGTGTGATCGAAATCGAACAGGGCCAGGTGCATGGGGGGCTGGGATTTGGGATTGGGGATTCGTAAAAGTTGGGGGCGAGAGTTGGTTCGGGAGCGAGAGTCGGGAGCGAGAGTCGGGGAGGGCGCTGTATTTCTCGGGCCAATCCGTTTTCCCTTCTCCCTGTTGGAGAAGGTGCCCCGCAGGGGCGGATGATGGTACGGGCGAAGCCACATGCAGTCTGGAAAGACGTCAGGGCTCCGCACCGTACCCTCATCCCGGCCCCTCTCCCGGCGGGAGAGGGGCTTGCACCTCGGGGATGTGTGGAAACGGGCTCGGCACTCGCTTTTGAAATCTCTCAGTGGTCAGATCCTGGAGCTTCACCGAGCATGTCTCGCAGACCAAATCAGGTGTTGCTTCTACGAATCCCCAATCTCCAATCCCGAATCCCGCTTCACCGCACCGGCATACCCGGCTGCGCGCCATCATCGGCATCCAGCAGCGCCAGTGCGCCGCCGTCGAAGCCGGCCGACAGGATCATGCCTTCGCTGATGCCGAAGCGCATCTTGCGCGGGGCCAGGTTGGCGATGAACACCACGCTGCGGCCGACCAGCGTTTCCGGTTCGCCATAGCTGCCGCGGATGCCCGAGAAGATCTGGCGCTTGCCCAGCTCGCCCGCATCCAGTTCGAAGCGCAGCAGCTTGTCCGAGCCTTCCACGAATTCGCAGACCAGCACCTTGCCGATGCGCAGGTCGAGCTTGGCGAAATCGTCGATACCGATGAGGCCGGGATTGGGGATTGGGGACTGGGGATTCGCAGCGGCGGCGGGCTTTGCGTCGGCCTTGGCTGGTGCGGGCTTGGCGGTTGCAGCGGGTACAGCAGGCGCGGCGAGAGTGTCTTTGGAAGCGTCGGTCATGGCGTCGATCAGTTTGGGGTCGATACGGGTGAACAGGGCGGTGTAGGGCTGGATCGTATGCGTCGTCAGCGGGCGCTCGACGTCTTCCCAGCTGGTCATCGGCGCAGACAGAAACGCTTCGGCTTCGGCGCAGGTGCGCGGCAGGATCGGCTTGAGCGCAGCCACCAGGATGCGGAACAGGTTCAGGCCCTGCGTGCACACCGACTGCAACTGCGCATCGGCGCCGTCCTGCTTGGCAATAACCCACGGCTTGGTGTCGTCGATGTACTTGTTGGCCTCGTCGGCCAACGCCATGGTCTGGCGGATCGCGCTGGCCGCATCGTTGCGTTCGTAGGCCTCGCGAATCGGTGCCAACGCCGCGACGAAACGTTGGTATTGCGCGGCATCGGGAAGCGCCTCGGCCAGCTTGCCGTCGAAGCGCTTGCCGATGAAGCCGGCGCAGCGGCTGGCCAGGTTGACGAACTTGCCGACCAGATCCGCATTCACCCGCGCGATGAAATCGCCCAGGTTGAGATCCAGGTCGTCCACACCACCGGAGGATTTGGCCGCGAAGTAATAACGCAGCGCTTCCGGCTCCAGGCCGACATCCAGGAACGTCCGCGCCATCACGAAGGTGCCGCGCGACTTGGACATCTTGGCGCCGTCCACGGTGAGATAGCCGTTGACGTGCAGGCGCGTGGGCGCGCGGTGGCCGGTGCCGTGCAGCACCGCCGGCCAGAACAGCCCGTGGAAATTGACGATGTCCTTGCCGATGAAGTGATGCAGCTCGGTCTGCGTGCCGGCCACCAGATGCGATTCGAAGTCTTCGCCCATCTGCGCGCACAGCGTCTTGAAGCTGCACAGATACCCGATCGGCGCATCCAGCCACACGTAGAAATACTTGCCCGGCTGGCCGGGAATCTGGAAGCCGAAATACGGCGCATCGCGCGAGATGTCCCAGGCGCGCAGGCCGCCCTCGGTGTCCAGCCATTCCTTGAGCTTGGCCTTGACGCCGGGCAGTGCCACGTCGCCGGCCAGCCACTCCCGCAGGAAGCCGTCGAAATGGCCCACTTCGAAGAAGAAATGCTCCGAATCGCGCAGCTCCGGCGTGGCGCCGGAAATCACCGACTTGGGCTCTTTCAGCTCGGTTGGCGCATAGGTGGCGCCGCAGACTTCGCAGTTGTCGCCGTACTGGTCGGCGCTGCCGCAATTGGGGCAGATGCCCTTGATGTAGCGGTCCGGCAGGAACATGCCCTTGGCCGGGTCGTAGAACTGCGCCACCGAGCGCCGGCTGATATGGCCGGCGGCCTCGAGCCTGGTGTAGAAGGCCTCGGTCAGCTCGCGATTGACCGGCGAATTGGTCGAGTCGTAATGGTCGAAGGTCACCCCGAACGCGGCGAAATCGCGCTCATGGCTGGCCTGGACGCTGGCGATGAAGGCTTCCGGAGTCACCCCGGCCTTCTCGGCGGCCAGCATGATCGGCGTGCCATGGGTGTCGTCGGCGCAGACGAACCAGGTCTTGTCGCCGCGCAGGCGGCGCGCGCGCACCCAGATATCGGCCTGGATATAGCCGACCAGATGGCCAAGATGCAGCGGGCCGTTGGCATACGGCAGGGCAGTGGTGACGAGTGCGGTGCGGGTCATGGCAGGCGTAATGCGGGGGACACGCGATTATCGCACGGCTATGCCAGCTGCCCGCCAACGTCCCCGGGGCAGGGCTGCAGGCCGGCGACCGGGCCCTTACCAGGCCCGGTCGCCGGCAGCCCTCAGAACCGGTGATTCAGGGTCAGCATGTAGCGACGGCCCAGCCCGTCATAGACCCACGGAAACGCCGCCAGCTTGTCGGTCACATTCAATGCGGCCAGATTGACGCTGGTGTGGCTGTCGAGCGCATAGCCCACGTTCGCGTCATAGGATGTAAAGCTGGGAATGCCTGCAAAGTCGCGTGTCTCGACCGTGTTGTTGAGGTCATACACCGCGCCGCTGGTGTAGTTGGCGCTCAGGCCAAGGTTCCAGTGCGTGCTCATGTAGCGCGCATTCCACTGGAATTGCCGCTTCGAGGTGTTGATCTCGCCGACCGCTTCGTCGGGCGGAACATCCTGTGCCGGCGCGCTTTCCAGGGTTTTGGGGAAATAGCCGTAGAAGCCCAGATCCACCACGCCGGTGCCCCAGTTCATGTCGGCCAGATCAAACCGATAATTGACCTCGGCCGTCCAACCGCGGAAGTTGGTGTACGGGCCGTTGGTATAGCTGGTGCGGATACTGTTGGCCACACCGGTTTGCGGGTTGCGCGTGATCAGGCTGCAGAAGCTGTTGGCATTGGGGACGTCGTTGACGTTGAAGGTGTCGCTATCGAAGCAGCCTGAGGCAATGTCGGCCTCCGTCAGCGTGGTGATCGCGTTGGTGATCTGGATGTCGTACCAGTCCGCTGCGATGCGCAGACCCTTGATCCATTCCGGCTGCAGCACGATGCCAGCCGTCCACGACTCTGCCTGCTCGTTTTGCAGGCGCGTATTGCCACTGACCGATCCAAGCTGGCTGCTGGGCGCCTCCTCAAACGATGCCGGGTCGACGTTGCTGTAATAGTCGAAGAATGCCTGGCAGTTGCGTGCACGCACGTCCGGCCGGGGGCCGCTGCCGATCTGCGCTGCGCTGCAAGGCTCGGGGATGAAGTAGTACGCGGGCTGTTGGCTGGTGTAGAGCTCGGCAATGGACGGAGCGCGGAACGAGCGGGTCTTGTTGCCGCGCAGCTGTACGCCCGCAACGGGCTCGTATTGCAGCCCGTAGGTGTAGGCGCTGAACCAGCCGTTGACGGTATTTTCAACCCGGCGGATCTTGCCGGTCACATCCAGCCGGTGCAGGCCAGGAATATTGGCGTCCGGGTTGACCAATGGCGCAAGAATCTCGCCGAAATATTCGTTGGTGGTGTACTCGCCGGAGGCCGGCTGGATCGGAACCGAACGCCCCTGGCCCAGACGCTCGAACTCGCTGGGCGTGAAGTTGCCCTGTTCCTTGCGGCGCTCGTAGCCGGCATTGAATCGCAGTTCGCCGCCTGGCAGGTCCAGCAGCGCGCCGGTAATATTGGCGTTGAACACTGTCTGCTTCATTTGCGCTTCTGCATGCGTCGGCGTGGTGACGTACCCGCGCGCAGCCGAAGAGGCTACACCTTCGCCGAAGATGTTCAACGGAACGCACGCCGGGTCGGCGGTGGTCCCGGCAGCCGCACTGTCGCAGACGATCTGGCCTGCACCATTCCGGGTGACATTGAGCGCATTGATGAAGTTCTGCTGGATCAGTCCGGTGCCGTAATAATCAAAGTTGCCTTCGCCGCGATTGACGCTCGCCTCCCAGGTGAAGTTACGACCAGCCGCATCGAACGCACCTTGCAGGCCGAAGACCGCGCGCCACAGGTTGGTGTCGGTGCCCGAGTTGTTCAAGGCCAGGTCGCGCGATGAGCGTGAAAGTACAAAGTCTTCTGCACCCAGGTTGCGCAGCACCTGCCGGTTTTGTTCGGTGAGGAACGGGTTGTTGATGTTGAAGTTCAAGGTGCCGCTCTGGTCGCCGCTGCCATCGACCGCGCCCACGCCGAAGCCGGCGGCGTTATAGACGTTCTGATCGACCAGCTCGCGTGCAGTCGAGCTGTAGAAGGAGGCTTCGAAAAAGCCGGAGACGTGCTCGTTGAAGTCGTAATTGCCGAGGGCAAACACCGACTTGCGGTCCAGGTCGGAAATGATCTGGGATGTTTCGGTCAGATCGACGCCGTCACCGCCGGAGGCATCGCTGACGCCAAAATTGGTGCCGGGGTTGTAGCTCACCAGGTTGCCATTGCGATCGAACTGCACGAACTGATCTTCGTTGCTGCCGAATCCACGCAGCTGCCCGCTGGCGTCGCGCACGGTGTTCCCGTCGGCGGGGAACAACACGCCACCCCAGGTCATGTCGCTGATGCGGCGATTGCGGATCAGGACACGCCCGGGGATGCCGTCGTTTGCGCCCGTATTGAACCCGGTTTGCGGGTTTACCCGGCCGTCGTTGCCAGGCGTCCGGCCCGGCTGAAATGCCGCGATCGCGCTGGCCGAAGGGTTGGGACGGGACGAATAGCTCTGGCGAAGGAATCTGCGTGCCGAGCTGAGGACGCCCTGGCTGTTGTCGGCGTCCAATGCGATGGTCACGTTCCCGCGGCCATCGGCAAAATTGCTGCCGAGCAGCGCCGAATAGTTGAAGCGCTCGTTGTCGCCGCGATCGGTGAGGCCATAGCCCATGCGCACCTCGGCACCCTGGTAGTTCTTCCTCAGGATGATGTTGCTGACGCCGGAAATTGCATCCGAGCCGTAGGTCGGAGCGCCGCCCACGCCGATGGTCTCGACCTGATCGATCAGGATGGTCGGGACAACATTGAGATCCACCTGGGTGCCTCCACCATCGGGGCCGAAGACGGTTGGGGGATTGGAGGAAACGAAGCGACGGCCGTTGATCAGGGTTAGTTGACGATTCGAGCCCAGACCGAAACGGCCAAGAAAGTTGACGCCCGCACCATAGCCGGATTGGTCGCCCTGCGAGGACGCACCCGCACTGAAGCTGGGTTGGATGAACATCGCATCGGCCACGTTGGTAAAGCCGAAGCCCTGGATGTACTCGCGGCCAACAACGTTCGCCGGCTCCAACGAATCGAACCCGACACGGGCGATGCGTGAGCCGGTCACCATGACACTATCGAGCTGCTTCGCCTCTCCGCCGGTACTGGCCTGGTCGGATGCAGCCGTTGTAGGTGCTTCACCCGTCTGCGCCTGTGCGGTGGTGGCGGCTACCAGTGCAGACATCAGGGCAAGACTCAGCGAGCTGGCGCGTGGCCAACGTGTGCGATTACTCATGGAATGGTTCTCTCCTCTAGCGGGCAGCGGTCATGTCGCAACGCCATGACCGGCGGATGAATTCGCGGGACATGTTTACCCCGTGTTAATTCATGCACGGTTGTGCTCGCTTTTGCAACGCGTCCATTCGCATTTGCTACGTATTTGGCGCATTAACTTCGTCATCGCCGCCGAACTGCCAGGCGCACTTGCTGGCGCACGTTGAAGATGACTCGTCAGTTGCAGGCGGAAGCGATTGTGACGCCCAGGGTGCGGCTCTCGCGAGTTGTATACCGCAAGAGGGTTCGCGCGGCTGACCAGGAAGGTCGGTCTCGCGTGCTGCACAGATAACGAAACGGGGGGGCGGTTACGTGGCGCGGTAACCCCCGTCGGAGAATGGAAGGCCGCCGCTTGCTGCTCGTCTACAGCGCAAACGGGGATGGTGGCGCATTGCACGCCACCATTGGCCATCGCATGTGCTGGTTACTCACGCACCCAGGTCTGCGTGCGGCCCAGCGCTTCGATGCCCACGTAGCCGCGCATCTGCAGCTTCTTGCCGCCTTCGGTCAGGGTGATCTTGGCCTTGTAGGTCTTGCCCTTGGCCGGATCGAGCACCGAACCGCCGTCCCACACGGCGGTGCCGTCGGCCTTGAGGCCCCACAGGATGGTCATGCCCTTGATCGGCTTGCCCTTGCGCTCGCCCTCGCACTTGTCGCAGAGCGGGTTCGGGCCCTTGGCCGACTGCAGGATCTCGACGACTTTGCCGCTGAGGGTGCCGTTGGCGGCCTGTTCGATCTGCACCACCGACTTGGGCTTGCCGGTTTCATCGTCGATGGTCTTCCAGCGACCGACCGGCGAGTCGGAGGCCTGAGCCAGCAGCGAGGCGGCGGCCAGCGGCAGGGCCACCAGCAGGGTCTTGAAGGTCTTGCGCATATGTCCCCTCCCAGGGATTGCTAGGGCCGCCGTCGGCGGCCTGATCGCGAATGTATACCGTGGAGTATGGTGCGGGAAAGACGCCCTGGAAGATGCGTTCATGCGCGGCCGCTGCAGGGTGAGCACACCCCCGGCCTTCCGAACCACGCGCGCGCGACTACGGCGGACGCCGCAGCCACGCCACGTTGCTGCGGCCATCACAGCCTGCTCCACCCGGCAGGTCAATTGGCCAGCAGACTGATCCGTCTACGGTTGTCGTCCGGTACCCTGTCGATCAGCTTGTTGTCGGGGTCGAACCCGGCTTCGATGGGCAGGTCGTCGACAGTCAAGGTGAAGCTGGGCGTTGCGCTGGTGACGTGCTGGCGTCGCAGCGCCAGCAGTGGCGCCGGGGCGTTCTTGGCAGAGGGCAGGCCGTAGATCGCCACTTCGATCCAGTCGTCCATCGGCACCGCGTGTTCCTTGCCGCGGCCATCGGCCTGCATCTTGGCCGCCTGCGCCTGCACGGTCACATCGAAGCGTCCATCCGGGCGCTTGCGGGCCTGCGCGCTCACCACGCGGTTGTCGTAGAAGGTGATCCTTTCGAACAGGTCGGTGATCATTGCCTGCTGATCGGGGCGTGCCTCGGCACGAATGGCCTGCAGCAGCTCGGCGGAGGTGGTGTAAGGCGGCTGCTGAAATGCCTTGGCCTGCAAAAAACGCTGCAATGCGCGATTGAGCGCCTGTTCGCCGAGTTCCTCGCGCAGGCGGTAGAATACCAGCGAACCCTTGCGGTAGTGGATGTACTGCTGGTTTTCCACCCGATACAACGGCAGCTCATCGATCGTTTCGCCGCTGCGTCCTTCCAGATAGCGGTCCAGTTCGTACTTGAGGAAGCGGCGCATGCGCGCGCGCTCGTATTCGCGCTCCATCACCATCAGCGCCGAGTACTGCGCCAGTGATTCGGACAGCATGGTGGCGCCTTGCACATTCGCACCGATCACCTGATGCGCCCACCACTGGTGCGCCACCTCATGCGCGGTGACGTAGAACACATAGTCGATGTCGTTTTTGTCGCGCAGGTCGGCGATGAACCCAATCGATTCGGAATAAGGGATGGTGTTGGCGAACGACTGCGCAAACCCCGCATAGCCCGGGAACTCGATGATGCGCACCTGATGATGCTGGTAAGGGGTGAAATTGGCTTCGTAATAGGCCAGCGACTTCTGCACGCCTTCGATCATGCGTTGCACGTTGTACGGGTGCTTGGGGTCGTAATAGATCTCGATTGGAATCTTCTTGTAGTAGGCCTTGCGCACCTGCCAGCGCGCCGACAGGTAGGCATAGAAGTTGAGCATCGGGCGATCCATCACGTAGCGGAAGCAGCGCCTGCCAGCCTGCTGGAACTCCTTCTGCAGATAGCCGGGCGCCAGTGCGATCTGATCCGGGGCAGTGCAGATGGTGCTGGCGAACTGTAGCCAGTCAGCATCGTTGCTGACATACGTGTTGGCGCGGGCAGCCTGGTCTTCCAGCTTGGGCATGCGCGTCGGCTCGCCCAAGCCACGCTTGCGGCGGTCGTTGCGGTCGGTGATCTCGGTTTGCGTGTTGTAGCCGAACCAGGGCAATGACCTGCTGTTGAAGAAAGTGCCGTTGGCGACCAGATCGGTCTGTGCCTGCGCGGCGGTAAGGCCATGCGGGTGCTGGTCCACACGGAAGCGGAACATGCGCTCCTCGCCAGGTTGCAGCGGGTGCTGCAATCGATAGATGCGGTAGCCGGCCGGAATGTCATGTGTGATCAGCGTCTGCCCGCCCAGATCCACTGTCACCAGGCTACGGTCGCCGCTGCGGCCCTGCATGCCGATGTGCACCTCGCTGATCGGTACGCTGTGGCTATTGCGCACGGTCCAGGTGGCATCGATCACGGCTGACTGCGTTTCCGGATGCAGGTCGATGTGGTTGTCCACGGCGATGATGCGCGGCTGCGGCAGGTCCTTGTACTTACGGTACTCGCGCTCGTAACGTGCTTGCAGGTCCAGCTCTTGTTCCGGCGACAGGAAGCTGTTGTAGACGTTGGTGTTCCAGTACAGCCAGCCGCCGATTGCTGCAAAGCCGAGCAGGCTGATCGCCAGTGCCGCGCCGGTGAGGCTGCGCAGGCGCCGCAGCGCCACGCGCGCACGTTGGCGCAGGCCATGGCCGACACCACGCGGCCAGAACGCCGAGGACAGCAGCAACAAGGCCAGCAGGAACACGCCCCAATACGCCTGGAACCACAACTGTCCGGGCAGGAAGTGGCCAAAGCCGTTCATGTCCGAATACGGTGCGTTGGGCCAGCTTCCGAAGTTGTACAGGTTCTGCGTGTAGTCGAGCAGCGACAATACCGATTGCCCGATCAACACCAGCATCAGCAATGCGTAGCCGACGAACTTGTTGTTGCTCAACACCTGTAGCACCAGGGCCATGCCACCCATCAGGACGTACAGCACCGAGCCGAGCGCCATGGTCTTGAGATACAGCAATGGCTCGATCGTGGTGTAGCCACGGCCGAGTTGCAGCACGATCGAGGTCAACGCGCCAGCGAACTGGAAGCTGGCGATCACGGCCAGCAAGGCGACGAACTTGCCGAGCAGCGGAACCCAATCCGGCACCGGCATGGCATCGGTGATGCCGTCGATGCGGTTGCCGCGTTCCTTCCACACCAGTTCGCCGGCATAGAACAGCACCACGATGATCAGCAGAAAGCTGTAGCTGTTCTGCAGTGCTTGCAGCATCAACGAGGTGACCGGCAACACGGCGGTGCCGTAAAGGCGCGCATTGAACAACGCGGTCGGGACGAAGTTGGCCAGGCCCAGCATGAGCAGCACCACGAACGGCGTGCTGCGCAGCACGCCGAGCGTGTCGAAACGGATCTGGCGCAGCAGCTGCCGGAAGGCGGTGGTGGCCGCGAAGGCGGGCGTCACGGTGAGGCCGGTGGTGGTGATGGCACGCACGCTGGCTGTTTGCGCGCTGGAAGACGCCGCAGGCGTCGTGCCGCGGCGACCACGCGTGTCGCTACGTTCGGTGCGGAACCGTGCGAAGGTCGCAGCGAACAGCAGCCCGCCCATGCCCAGCCACAGCGCGCGATTTGCGAGCAGGTAGCCGGCCAACGGAGGTAACTGCAGGTTGCGTTGTTCCGCCGACCAGTAGCGCAGCGTTTGCGATAGTGCGCGGATGCCGAGCGGGTCGGACAGGGTCGCAACCCAGACGTTGTCCAGATCGGCCAGCAGTGCACGGCTCACGCCATACAACACGAAAACCACGATGACGCCGATGTAGACCCACAGGATGCTGCGCGTGGTGACCGCCAGCAGCGACAGCAGCGCGGTGGTGAACAGCAGGTTGGGCAGCACCAGCACCAGCAGCGACCACAGGTACGGCAATAACGAGACCGGCCCCAGCCGCGCCGGGTCGATCCAGGGCATGAACTGCGCTACGAACATGCCCAGCGCGATCACCAGATACATCACCGTACCGGCGATCAGCGCCGCGCCGATGCGGCCGCACAGGTAATCGCGGCGACGCACCGGCGTGGAAAACACCAGCTCTGCGGTGCCCAGCTCGAAATCACGCAACAACGCATTGCTGACGAACAGCGCAGCCACCAGCAGGCCGAGCAGGCTGAAAATCGCCAGCACGCTGGCGATCACGGTCGGCGCGTTGCGCAGCACATTGCCGATGCCGCCACCGATCTGCACGGCATCGCTGGCCAGCGCGGCAAAGGCCAGCAACGCGTATAGCGTGGCTAGCAGCCACAGGAAGGGCGAGCGCAGTTGTTCGCGCAGTTCGAAGCGCAGGAACGCCAGGATCATGGCCGCGCTCCGTCAGGCAGCCAACGCGTGCTTGCGCAGGCGCTGGAAATAGACATCCTCAAGATCGGGAGCGACCTGCTCGAAACCCGGTTCCGGGCAGTCCGCACTGAACACGTGGATCACCGGATGGCCGGCGATCAGGCGCGTGGACAACACGGTGAAGCGCGCTTCGTAGTCGGGCAGGGTGCTCTTGCTGACCCGCTTGCGCCATACCTGCTGATGCAGCATGTCGATGGCGTCGGACGGCCGTCCTGTCAGCAACACCTGGCCCTTGTTCATGATGGCCATCGTCGGGCACAGGTCGGTGACGTCTTCGACGATGTGGGTGGACAGGATCACCACCACGTTTTCGCCGATCTCGGCCAGCAGATTGAGAAAGCGATTGCGCTCTTCCGGATCCAGCCCGGCGGTGGGCTCGTCGACGATTACCAGCTGCGGGTTGCCCAACAGCGCCTGCGCAATACCGAAGCGCTGGCGCATGCCGCCGGAGTAGGTGCCTAGCTTGCGCTTGCGCGCATCCCACAGGTTGACCTGCTGCAACAGGCGCTCGACCACCTCCTTACGCTGTGCACGGTTGGTCAGCCCTTTCAGCACCGCGAAATGATCGAGCAGGTCCAGCGCGCTGACCTTCGGATACACACCGAAATCCTGCGGCAGATAGCCCAGCCGGCGCCGCAACAGGTCTTTTTGCTTGAGTACGTCGATACTGCTGCCGTCGGCGCCGGTCAGCGTCACGCTGCCCGAATCCGGCTCCTGCAGGGTGGCGAGCGTGCGCATCAGCGAGGACTTGCCGGCGCCGTTGGGGCCGAGCAGCCCGAACATGCCGCGGGGAATGTCGAGCGTGATACCTTGCAGCGCATGCACGCCGTTGGCGTAGGTCTTCGACAACGCGCGGATCTGCAGCATGGACGGTTCCTTTGCCCTGGGTACTGACGATCATCACGGCGTTGCCGCATTGCCGCATGCGCCGGAAGTCATGCCACATTGACGCGCAGATGCAGTGGATGTGACCGTACCGCGCAACCGGGCTGCGAGGTCCGCAGGTTCTAACCGACCTCGTATAACTCCAGTGGCAACGCATCCGGGTCGGCGAAGAAGGTGAAGCGGCGGCCGGTGTATTCGTCGATGCGGATGTCCTCGGTGGCCACGCCGTGCGCGTTGAGATGCGCGACCGCGCTGTCCAGATCTACGACGCGAAACGCCAGGTGGCGCAGCCCTTGCGCTTCCGGGCGGCTGGGGCGTGCCGGGGCAGCGGGAAACGAGAACAGCTCGATCTGTCCGCCGTCGGGCAGCGCCAGATCCAGCTTCCACGAATTGCGCGCCTGCCGGTAATGCTCGTCGAGCACGCGCAGGCCCAGGATCCCGCAGTAGAACTGTTTGGAGCGCGCGTAGTCGCCAGCGATGATGGCCACATGGTGGATGCCGGCGAGCATCATGCCGCGCTCCGACGCATCGACGTGGGCCAGCCGGGCAGTGCCGGCACGCTCGACGGCGCCGCGCCTGCAGAGGGCAGGCGTGTGCCCGCGATGCAGGACGCAGTCGCGTCATCGCACGCAGGGTGCTGTGACATTGGCAGCGTTGTGGGCAAGCCCACAGCAAGCAGGTAGTGCGCGGATGGTTGCGCAGATGGAAGGTAATGGTGCGGCATGTCAGAGGACCGGCAGAAACCAGTCGGCAGCATAACCGCCCGAGCGTTAGCCGCAGGCCCTGTTTCACCGCTCGCCAACGCACGGCCGTGCCCGTCTGTGTCCGTTGGGCAGGTTGGCCGATCGACATCGGGCGGAAGTGATGCAATGCGCCTGACGCAGCGCTCCGTGCGTGCACAGCGAAGACCACCGCACGGCTGACTCGTCCACGGCGCCAGCGCGCACGTGCAGCGCCAACATCCTCCGCCTGGCAGGCCGATGTCAGGGGTTTGCCGATGGGCGGCACTGTCGACGCAACCGATGCTGGACACCGATGTCGTATCGGTGCGCGTTTGCATCGCCGCCGGGGCATCGTCCTTCCATGTCAGGAACTTACCCATGTCCATTCTCGCGTTCCACCCGCCGCATCTCAAATCCATCCCCCAGGGCGTACATGTGATCCAGCACCCGGCCGACACGCTGCCAGGTCGCGACGCGATCGTCGCAGCCTTGCCGCGCACGCGCAGGACACGCCGCAGTTGCAGTACGACACGGTGTGGATCGGCGGCGGCCACGGCAATGTGGACAACCGCGGCGCACCGACCCAGTTCAACGGCTGCAGCGATGTCAAAGTGTTCACGAAGTTCATCGAGGATCTGGTCGCCATCGGCATCCGCACGCCGGCGCTGATCGTCGATACCTGCTTTTCGCTGGCCTCGCTGCCGCAACTGGTCCCGCTGCTCACCGAGCACGGCGTGTTCGCCGGCTGGTCGGGCATCTGCAACAGCAGTCGCATCGAAACGCTGACATCGGGCCGCTTGCCTGCGCTGGTTGAGCAGCCCGAGACTGTGCTGGCCCAGGTGACCGCGGCCGCGTCCAGCCAGTTGGTCTACACCGCACACGACCGGGTGCTGATCCGCTATGCGCCGTTGACCGTGAGCGAGGGAGTGATGACTGCCTGCGATAGACGCGATACCGAGGCAACTCTCGCTCGCGTGGGCAGGGCGACCTGGCAGGGCAGGCCGCTGATCGCGACCGAACAGCGCATCGAGGACCGCGCCGGGTTCATCGAACGCCTGCACAAACTCTGACCGGCACTGCACCGCCGCCCATCCGCGCATCCACCCAACACAAGAGGACTGTCTCCATGACCACCTACACCAACAACGGCACCGGCACGTTCAGCAGTGCCAGCAGCAAGATCCGCAAGCATGTGCTCGACGACTACCTGACGGCGAAGATCGCCAACTATGTCGGTATCGGCCGCAGTAAGGTCAACGACGATACAGTGCTCCAAGTCCCCGCCGACTATGCCAACAGCGAAGGCGTGATCGTGGGCATGGATCTGGTCAAAGGCCTGCGTGTGGACCTGCAGCGCGCCCAGACCCACGACGGGAACACCTACGCGACCTGGCAGGTGCAGTGGGGCACCGGCAGCGACGGCAAAACCGGCGGTGCCTATGCCGGCGTGTTGATGCGCGTGGCGACAGACTTCACGTTCGCGGAGTTTCGCAACGCGATGCGCGAGAGCTTCGGCTATACCCCGGGCGCGTATTGCCGGCTCGATCCCTGACCGGCACGGCGAACGTTCTGCCCTCGCGCGTCCTGCGCGAGATCCCGCGCGAACTGCTGCACGACGTGCGGCCGAAGGTGCGGGTCTCGCGTAGCGCCTCGCTGGGCGCGCCGCGCAGCATCCGGCACGGCATGATCGAGGCGCCGGCGATCACGCTCGGCGCCAACGTGCAGCATCCCAGGGTCGGCGGCGTGGTCACCGACGACGAGGACAACGGCGCGCCTTCCCGCGTGCAGGCCTAGTTGGACCCGGCACGGTCAAGGCGCGTCGCACGTACAGGGCAGGCGTGTGCCCGCGATGCAGAGCGCAGCAAGGTCATCGCATGCACGGTGCTGTGGTATTGGAAGGTTCGTGGGCAGACCGGCCGCGCGCAGAGGTTTGCGCAGCTGGATGGTGATGATGTGGCAGGTCGAGGGACTGCGGATACCAATTGGCGGCATCGCCGCCCGTCAGTCAGCCAGAGCGCATGGCTCATGGTTCGTCCGCACACGGCTGTGCCCGCCTGCCTGCGCGTGGCAGGATACGGCTTCCCCCCGATCAGATGCACCCATGCCCGAGTCGTCGTCGACCACCGCACCGCAGTTCCAGCGCAGCATGCAGGTGCGTCATCTGGTGATGCTGTCGCTGGGCGGGGTGATCGGTACCGGGCTGTTTTTCAACACCGGTTACATCATTGCCAGCACCGGCGCGCTGGGCACGGTGATCGCGTATCTGATCGGCGCGCTGGTGGTGTACCTGGTGATGCAGTGCCTGGGCGAGGTGGCAGTGGCGATGCCGCAGACCGGCGCATTCCATGTGTATGCGGCGCGTTATCTGGGCCCGGCCACCGGCTACGTGGTGGCGTGGTTGTACTGGCTGACCTGGACGGTGGCATTGGGATCGAGCCTGACCGCCGCGGCGTTCTGCATGCAGTACTGGTTTCCGCATAGCCCGGCATGGCCGTGGTGCCTGCTGTTCTGCGCGCTGATCTTCGGCTTGAACACGGTGTCGGCGCGCTGGTTTGCCGAGGGCGAATTCTGGTTTTCGTTGATCAAGGTGATCACCATCGTGGTGTTCATCGTGCTGGGTGGCGCGGCAGTGATCGGTGTGCTGCCGCTGGCCGACGGTTCGCCTGCACCGGGGCTGCGCCATCTGCGCGCCGACGGCTGGTTTGCGCAGGGCAGCTTGCCGATCCTGATGACGATGGTGGCGGTGAACTTCGCGTTTTCCGGCACTGAATTGATCGGCGTGGCCGCCGGTGAAACCGCGCAGCCGGCACGCGCGATTCCGCTGGCGATCCGCACCACGCTGGTACGGCTGGTGGTGTTGTTCGTAGGCACGGTACTGGTGCTTGCCGCCTTGCTGCCGGCCGGGCAGGCAGCGGTGGAAAAAAGCCCGTTCGTGCGCGCATTCGAATTGCTGGGCATTCCGTATGCGGCGGATATCCTGAATGCGGTGATCCTCACCGCGATCCTGTCGGCGGCCAATTCCGGCCTGTACGCAGCCGCGCGCATGCTGTGGTCGCTGGCCAACGAGGGCACCCTGCCCGCGGGCCTGGCGCGTCTGACCCGCCGCGGCATCCCCTTGCGCGCGGTGTCGCTGAGCATGCTGGGCGGCTTGCTGGCGCTGCTCACCGGCGTGTATGCGGCCGACACCGTGTTCGTCGCCATTTCGGCGGTCTCCGGCTTTGCGGTGGTGGTGGTCTGGCTGAGCATCTGCGCTGCGCATTACCGGTTTCGCCGCCAGCTGCTGCGCGATGCGGTTGCGCTGGAGACGTTGGCGTACCGTGCGCCGTGGTATCCGTGGACGCCGATCCTGGGCTTTTTGCTGTGTCTGCTGGCCTGCATCGGCCTGGCGTTCGATCCGCAGCAGCGCATCGCGCTGTACTGCGGCATTCCCTTCGTCGCGCTGTGTTATGGCGCCTACGCATTCACCCAATGGCTTGCGGCCCGGAGACTGCACCCATGACGATTCTTCCACGCCAGCCGCGCGCCAACGCGCCTTTCAGCCAGGCCTTGCAGCATGACGGTTATGTGTTGCTGGACGGCGCCCTGGCCACCGAGCTGGAACAGCGCGGCTGCGATCTCAACGATGCGCTGTGGTCGGCGCGCGTGCTGATGGAGCAGCCGGAGCTGATCTACCAGGTGCACCGCGATTATTTTGCTGCCGGAGCGCACTGCGCGATTACCGCCAGCTACCAGGCCACGCCGTTGGGTTTTGCCGCGCGCGGCCTGGACCTGGCGCAGTCGCAGGCCCTGATCGCGCGCAGCGTGGCGCTGGCCGTGCAGGCGCGCGCCGATCATCTGCAGGGCCGGCCGCAGGCCGCGCCGCTATGGGTGGCAGGGTCGGTCGGGCCGTACGGTGCCTATCTGGCCGATGGCTCGGAATATCGCGGCGACTACGTGCTGCCGCTGGCGCAGATGATGGACTTCCACCGTCCGCGCATCGCCGCGCTGGCCGCGGCCGGGGTGGACGTGCTGGCCTGCGAGACCTTGCCTTCGGCCAGCGAGATCGACGCCTTGCGCCGGGTGCTGGAAGAATTTCCGCAGCTGCACGCATGGTTTTCGTTCACCCTGCGCGACGCGGCGCATCTGAGCGATGGCACGCCGTTGGCGCAGGTGGTGCCGGCATTGGATGCCTGCCCGCAGGTGCTGGCGGTGGGGATCAACTGCATTGCGCTGGACCAGGTCACTGCAGCGTTGCAGAGCCTGGCGGCGCTGACCACGCTGCCGTTGGTGGTCTACCCCAACTCGGGCGAACACTACGACGCCAGCGACAAGCGCTGGCACGCCGGCGATGCGCCGGCGTGCACCCTGGCCGACCAGCACACGCAGTGGCTGGCCGCCGGCGCGCGCCTGATCGGCGGCTGTTGCCGCACCACGCCGCGCGATATCGCCGCGTTGGCCGCGGCGCGGGCGGCCGCCCGGGGCTGACGATGGTCACGGCGGTGGCGCGCCGTGGCCGCCGCCGCCGCGGTGGACGGGCAGGCGCGGCGCGTCTGCCGGCGAGCGGTGGCACGCCGGTTTCGGGACGCGCGCGACGGGACTGTGCCGCGCGTGTCTGCCTCAGCCCTTCTGGGTGGCGATCCAGCGCTGGATCTTCTCCTGCAGGATCTCCAGCGGCACCGAGCCGTCCTTGAGCACTTCGGTGTGGAAGGCGCGCACGTCGAAGCGCGGCCCCAGCTCGCGTTGGGCCTGTTCGCGTAGCTGCGCGATCTTCATCTCGCCCACCTTGTAGGCCAGCGCCTGGCCGGGGATGGCCATGTAGCGATCGACCTCGGCTTCGGCATCGGTGCGGCTCATCGCCGAGTTGTCCAGCATGTAGTCGATCGCCTGCGTGCGGGTCCAGCCCTTGCTGTGCAGGCCGGTATCGGCGACCAGCCGGATCGAGCGCCAGAGCGCGTTCTGCAGGTAGCCGTAATAGTTGTACGGGTCCTGATACAGCCCCAGCTCGCGGCCCAGCGATTCGGCGTACAGCCCCCAGCCTTCGATGTACGCGGTCTCGCCGCCCAGGCGACGGAACTTGGGCAGGTCGGTCAGTTGCTGCTGCAGGCCCAGCTGGTAGTGATGGCCGGGGATCGCCTCGTGCAGGTACAGGCTCTCCGCTTCCCAGGTCTTGCGCGAGGGCAGGTCGGAGGTGTTGACGTAGAAGATACCCGGCGTGCTGCCCGCGCTGCCGTTGGCACTCGGGCGCATGTACGAGCCGCTGGCTGCCGACTGCGCGCGCTGCGGTTCCACCGCCCGCACTTCCAGCTCCGGCATGCCCTGGACGGTGAACAGGCGCGGCACCGCGCCCTGCACGCGTCCCTGCAGGCCCCGGTAATACCCCAGCAGCTCGGTCTCGCTGCGGAAGCTGAAGCGCCTGTCGGTCTGCATGAACTTGTAGAACTTGGGCAGGTTGCCGCGGAACTTGACCTGCTTGGTCAGCGCCTGGATCTCGCCCTGCAGGCGCGCCACCTCGTCCAGCCCGATCTGGTGGATCTGCTCCGGGCTCAGCTCCGAGGTGGTGCTCTGGCGCACGTCGTAGGCGTACCAGGCCGCGCCGTTGGGCAGTGCCGCCAGGCCGTCGGTGTCGCGACAGGCCGGCAGGTATTCGGTGGCGATGAAGCCGCGCAGCGCGCGGTAGGCCGGCAGGATGCGCACCTCGATTAGCCGCTTGTACTCGGCGGTGAGGCGCTGCTTGTCGGCTTCGGGCATGTCGGCCGGCAGGTTGCGGATCGGCCCCCAGAACAGGCTGTCCTCGGCACTGCGTGCAATGATCGCGTCCAGCTGCGGCAGCACTTTCTGCATCAGCACCTTGGGCTGCACCACGCCGGCCTGCATGCCGGCGCGCATGTTGGTGATGGCCTGGTCGAACAGGTCCGGGATGCCCAGCGCACGCCGCGACCAGTTGTCGTAATCCTTGACCGTCTTGAACGGCTGGGCGCCGGTGCCCGAGCCCAGCACCACGGCAATGCTGGCGATGTTGTAGAACTGGTTGATCGGCAGCATCCAGCTGGGGAACTGCTCGGCGGCCAGCGCACTGCGCGCATCGCGCACGAAGATCTGGTAGCTCAACAGGTCCTGGCCGCTCAGACCGTCCGGCCCGAGCGCCTCGGCCTTGCCCAGCCACAGCACGGTGAAATCGTGCGACTGCTGACGGAATGCCGGCGACAGGAAGTTGGGCAACTGGTCGTTGTAGCGGCTCTCGCCCTGGAAGGTGGCCTGCAGCGGGTTGAGCTTGAGCGAGGCGTCCCAGTACTGGTCGTAGAGCAGGTTGAGTTGCTGGGCCTTGGTCAGCACCACCGGGGCAACGACGGGCCGCGGGCGCGCCTTGGCTGCCTTGCTGCCCTTGGCGGTCCTGGAGCCCTTGGCCGCGGGTTTGGTGGTCTTCTTGGCTTTGCTCGCCTTCGCGCGCGTCTGCGTGGTCTGTGCCTTGGCGGTCTTCTTCTTGGCCGCATCGGCGGGCGCTGCCACTGGCAGGCTCAACACGGCGGCGAGGGCCAGCGACAGCAGGCGGGAAAAGCTGAGGGGCATTACCGGCTCCGGAAACAAGCGAGCGGGGAGCTTGCCCGATCCGCACGGTTACGGCCACCCATCGCGGTCATACCGCCTATCGGCAATTCATGCAGCGCACTGGCTGGACGTGGTTCCGCTTCGGATGATGCAGCGCGGCAATCGGCGGATGCCTTGCAGCGCCTGGGAAGCGCGCCACCCGGCAAGCCTTGCCGCTCAATCGGCCGCGGCGTCCTGGCGCAACTGTTCGGCCCGCTCGGCGCCCAGGTAGGCGCCGATGCCGCGGCGCGCCAGATACAGCAGCGGGATCAGCAGGACGGCAAAGCCCATCTTGTACACATAGTTGAGCGTGCTCACCGCCAGGAACTGATCCATCGACCAGTGCTGGGGCCCGAGCACGAAGGCGATGTAGATCACCACGAAGCTGTCCACCAGCTGCGACACCGCAGTGGAGCCGGTGGCGCGCAGCCACACGTGCCGTTCGCCAGTGAGCTTGCGGATGCGATGGAACACCGACACGTCGATCAACTGGCCGACCAGGAACGCCACCAGCGAGCCGCCGATGGTCCACAGCCCTTGCCCGAGCACCGCCGCAAAGGCGGCCTGATAGTCCGGCACGCCCTGGCTCTGCGCCGCGGTCACCCACCACCCGGCCGGCGCCAGCGCAATGGCCGCAAAGGCGAACGCGAAGCCGTAGCCGATCAACGCCACCGCCACCCACGAGATGAAACGCACCCCGCGGCTGCCGAAGAACTCGTTGATGGTGTCGGTCATGATGAACACCACCGGCCACAACAAGGTGCCGGCGGTGAAACTCAGCGAGCCGCGTTGACCGAACAGGTTCCAGTTCAACGGCGCGATGCCCAACGTATCTTCCAGCGCGAAGATCTTGACGCCGATGAACTCGGCCAGTGCCGCGTTGACGCAGAAGAACGCGGCCAGCGCAATGAACAGGCGTACCGCACGATCGTCGAGGGTACGCGTGTGCGTCATGGTCTCAGCGGTCCGCGGTCCGGGTGAAGGGAACCGATTCGGGTGCCACTGCGCCGCCGGAGATGATGAAGCTCATCGCCTGATCCACGCTCCAGTCGGTGGGCGTGAGCAGCTCCACCGGCACGATTTCCAGATAGCCGGAGGTCGGGTTGGGCGTGGTCGGCACATACACCGCCGCCAGCTCGCGGCCGGTGCCCTGTTCCTTGATGACGCGGGTGACCAGGCCGACCGACTTCATGTCGCGATGCGGAAAGTCGATCAGCACCACGCGCTGGGTGCTGCCCGGCTGGGTCTGCAGGATGTCGAGCAACTTGCGCGCGCTGTCGTAGACCACGCTGGCCAGCGGGATGCGCCGCATGATCGCCTCGAACCAGCGCAGCAGACGCTGGCCGATCACGCGCCGGCTCAGGATGCCGACAAACAGGATCGCCGCCACGGTGGCGATCAGCGCGATGGTGTTCTGCACCCAGAGCGCCTTGATCCAGCCCAGGTTATCCGGGAACGAGGCGGCGATACGCTCGGACAGCGGCACCACCCAGGGGCTGCTGATGCCCGAGAGCAGCGCGAACACAAACTTCACCACCACCCAGGTCAGCCAGACCGGCAGCAAGGTCAGCAACCCGGTGAGAAACACGCGTTGCAGGGAAGGGCGGGAATGCGGAGTGGGGGATTCGGACATCTGCATAGTGTAGGCATTCGGCCGCGTCCGGTGGAGGTGAGGCCGGGATTGGGGAGTGGGCATTCGGGGTTTGTAAACGCGCTCACTCACTGTTGGACTGCTGCGATTGGTAGTTGCTGCGGCAATTGCAACTGCAACTGCAACTGCAACTGCTGGGGCAGAGGCAGTTGCAGTGTCAGTGGCAAAGGCAAGGGCGAGGGCAAGGGCAAGGGCAAAGGCAAGACAAAGGCCGCTCCCTTCTCCCGCCGGGAGAAGGTGGCGCGTAGCGCCGGATGAGGGTACGACCGCCATTGATGTCGGCGACCCGACCATCCTAGCCACGCTGCATGAAAACCGGCAGGCCGTCGCCAGCGTCCGCCGCCTTTGCCCGGACATTGCGCGTGTGTGTCATCCAATCGGTTGTCGCTGCTTTTGCCTGCTGAAGAACGCGATGCCGATACGTGGACGCGTCTTCGTCCACCCGTCGCGGTGCTGCGCCGATGGCACTAAGATGCGCAGTTTCCCAGGGATGGATGTGCACATGCTTGCCAAGTTCCTCAAGACCGCCTTGCTCGGTGTGTGCATCCTGCTTGCGGTAGTAGCGGCGCTGTATGCCGTCTCCCAACGTTGGCCCATTCCCGATGCACAGCGGCAGGCGCTGGCGCAGCTACGTCAACCGCTGCCGCCGTTGCGTGGGGCCAATATGTTCGTGGCGCTCTGGTCGCTGTCCTACGCGGTTCCGGAAGCGCAGCGCAAGACCGTGCTGGCCCAGGACGTGGAACGCCTGAATCGGCTGCCAAGCGAGGCGCCGTTTCGCAGTGCCGTCGCGGACTATCCGCGCCTGCCAAGCTGGCCAGCCACCGCGCCAGCCCTGTGCAGCGCCAGCGCAGGCGGATGTTTACAGCACGTACGCGAACAACCGCAGGCCTATGCCGATGCGCTGGCCGCACAGGCGCCGATGCTGAGCAAGATGCGGGCATTGGCCAACTACACCGACTACCGCAGCCCGTTCCGGCCACGCGCCGATATGACGTTGCCCGAGCTGCCGCGGATGCCGCTGTCGATGACCGCCAGCGCACTGGATTTCGTCCAGGGGCGTACCACCCAGGCCTTGAGCGATGTCTGCACCAACGCGCAGGTTGCCCGGGTGCTGCTGCGTAGCAGCGACAACCTGGCGGTCACGATGATCGGCGCGGCGATGCTGCGCGGCAACGCGCAGCTGTTTGCGGACATGCTGGCCGAGCTGCCGGCGCAGCCGCCGCTGCCTGCGCAGTGCGCCGCGGCATTCGCACCGGCCGCGATGGAAGAGATCTCGCTGTGCAATGCGCTGCACGGCGAATCGCGCTTGGTGTTTTCGATGCTGCAGGACGCGTCTGTCCAGGATGGCGATCGCGACTGGCTGGATCGCATCTCGCCACGGCTACTGGACCGCGAGCGCACCCAGGCGCTGCTGGCACCGACCTTTACCTGGGCCTGCAGCGCGCCGGTGCGGGCATTGCTGGCGCAGGATCAGGCGCTGCCGCCCGGCATGGTGGCAACGCCCGACACGGCCACGGTGGCCTGCGTGGCCAATGCCACCGGCTGCCTGTTGGTCAGCGCGGCGCGTCCGGACTATGCCAATTACCAGCACAAGCTGCAGGACACTGCCGCGGCAGTCCATGCGGTGGCAGCCCTGCTGTGGTTGCGCGATCGCCCGGCCGATACGCGGCCGCTTGCGCAGCGACTTGCCGAGCTGCCGCCTGCACTGCGCGGACAGATGCGCCCGCTGCAGGCTGGCGGCGACGGCAAACATCTGACCATCGCTCGGTATGCCAGACGCGAGGACGGTGCCGGAGACGATCGCTGGCCACTGCCGGCCAGCCGGCTTGCGGAGCGCGCGAGCACTGCGATCCAGTAGCGTCGCGACGCGTCAGTGGCGTGGCGCATCCATCAGGTCGCTAGTGGAGCCTGTGAGGCCACGACCTGGTCCGTCAGCAGCGCCTCTGGTACTTCATGGCCGAGCCGGTGCGATCACCACGGGATTGCGAGGCGTGCGCGCCGCAGTCATGGCACCCACCGCAGTCAGCTACGCTGAAAAGCAACATGCCGCGTCCCTGACAGGACGCGGCATGTAGATGTGTCGCTGTGCAGGCGCGCAGCAATAACGCACACCGCATCGGTGCGCAGGCGTACCGCCGCATGCTTAGAAGCGGAAATTCAACCAGCCCATCACGAAGGTCGAATCGCCATAACCGGCTCTTTCCAGCGCGGGGCCGGCCATCAGGTGCTCGGCGCGGAAGGTTACCGACCAGTTCGGGTCGATGTTCCAGGTGGCGTTGATGCGCGGCATGGTGCCGATGCGGCGCTCGCCGGTGTTCTGCGTGCGTGCATAGGCGCGTGCCTGGTTGTTGTAGATCGCATCGCTGGTGGTCTGGCGCCACAGGGTTTCCCATTCCAGATTCACGGTGAGCTTGGAGGTGGGCGAGAAGGTAAAGGTCGGCGCGGCGGTGACCAGATTCACCGGACCGAAGAAGGTGGCCCAGCTGAAATAGATCGTGTTGCCGTACAGGAAGTTGTTGTTGCGCAGCGTGCCGGTACCGGAGGTGCCGCCACCGCCGGAGGCGATTTCGCTATGGAACCCCAGGCGCGGCTTCCAGCCGGTTTCGCTCAGCGACCAGGCGTTGGAGGTGCTGGCCATGTAGGCACGCAGGTCGCGTCCGCCAAAGCTGCCGCGCTGCACGGTCACGAACGAATCGGTGCGCAGCTTGCCCACGTTGCCCCACAGGCGCAGGCCGTAGTAATTGCGGTGCTCTTCGGCGGTCTGCCGGCCCCACACCTGATTGTCGTTGCGGAATTGATAGAAGAACGGTTCCAGGTACATCGGCTTGGCGGTCGGCAGGCGGTAGCCACCGACCACACCGCGGAAGTGCCGCGAGCGGTCGATACGGTCGTCGCCCAGGCCTTCGGTGCCATCCAGGTTAAAATTGAAGTCGAACACGTCGACACGCGTTTTGTCGCCGATCGCCCAGGCACGCGCACCGTTGAAGGTGACGAAGATGTCGGTATTGTCGCGCAGCGCCATCAAGGTGGTGGGGCCATCGACGAAGACCTGGCGGCCGACCCGCAAACCGGTGTCGGCGCTGCCGATGCGGCCTTTCACGTCGAAGAACACCTGCTGCAGGATGGCGTTGTTCTCCTGCGTACCGGTCTTGGCGCCTTCGTTGCGCCCATCCAGGCTGCCGTGCGCCAGTTCCGTGTACAGACGGAAGTGTTCGCCCACGTGCAGGTCCGCGCCGAAGAACGCGCGCAGCAGATACTGCTGTTGCGAGTGGCTACCGGGAATCAGCCCTGGGTTGGTGATGGTGTTGCTGCGCACGCGCAGCTCGTTGCTGAGCGAGACGTAGACATCGCCGTCTTCGCTGAGCGGGATGTACTTGAGCGGATCGAACGGGCTCTTGCGCTTGGACGTGTCTTTCAAATACGACCAGTCTTCGGCCCAGCGCACCTGCCACATGTTGCCGCCCTGCTTGGCGCCCCAGCCCTGGGCTTCCTGCGGGTAGCCCTTTGCGGTGGCCGGCGCGGTGGTCACCGGCGCCTTGGCCGGCTCGGCAACGGCCTGCTCGGCATTGGCCGGTGCCGGCTGCACCTGCGCCAGCGCCAGGCCCGGCAACGCCAACCCGATCGCAAGGCACAGGCGCCGCGTGGCACCAAAGGAAGTATCAGCCATGGCCGGCTGCGCCAAGCGTGTCAATTGCATCGTCTTGCCCCATCGAAAAATGAAAACCCCTGAGCGAAGCTTATCGGCACGGGGGGCGTTGACTGTAGTAAAGCCGTGCCGGAAACGCAGTAACCCAAAGGTTCTAAGCTCATGAACGGACTGGGGTTTGCGTAGGCGGGCGCTAGCGGGGCGGGGATTGGGGATTCAGCATCGGGGATTCGCAACGGCGGCGCTGGGTTTTTGCGGTGGAGCTCGCTGCGACGCCGACACTGGTCGAACAAGCTGGCGACCACCGCTTTGTTTTCGTTTTGGCGAATCCCCAATGCCGAATCCCCAATCCCCGCCCGTGACTACCGGCACATCCACTATAGCTAGGTTCTACATAGCATCACCTTCGACCTAGCGGAGATGGCCGATGAGCGAGCCAGATATCCACCTACGCAAATTTCAGAAGGAGCTGAGTGCGGGCACTGTGTCGCTGGCCTTGCTGGCCGTCCTGGCACAGGCGGACGAGCCGCTGTACGGCTACCTCATCGCCAAGCGGCTGGAGCGGCTGGGAGGCGTGCTCAGCGGCAAGCAGAGCGCCCTGTACCCGGTGCTGCGCAATCTGGAGGGGGCAGGGCTGTTGCAGAGCCATATCGAGCCATCTGCGTCTGGGCCGCCGCGCCGTTATTACCGCATTAACGACAGCGGGCGTGACTGCCTGCGCGAATGGACCGCCGCCTGGCGCGCCACCCGTGATTCCGTTGACTCAGTGCTGCAGGGGACCCACTTATGAACACGATTGTGCAGTCACATCCGTTGCCGACCACCATTTCCGATTACCTGGCGCAGCTGCGGCAGGCGCTGGCGGGCGCCGACCCGGCGATGATCCAGGACGCGCTCTACGACGCCGAAGAATATCTGCGCGCCGAGCTTGCGGAACAGCACGGCAAGAGCGAGGCGGAGGTCATTGCAGGCGTGGCTGGCAGCTACGGCGCGCCGGAGGAAGTGGCCGAGATCTACCGCGAAACCGAAGTGACCGTGACCCGCGCGTTGCGTCCACCGGCGCCGCCCAAACGCGCATCGTGGATTGGCAACTTCTTCGGTGTGGCAGCCGACCCGCGCAC
The DNA here is from genome assembly GCF_040202405.1 of Xanthomonas sp. WHRI 6106. Lineage (NCBI taxonomy): Bacteria > Pseudomonadati > Pseudomonadota > Gammaproteobacteria > Lysobacterales > Lysobacteraceae > Xanthomonas > Xanthomonas sp. WHRI 6106. Next base: position 459,084 of record NZ_JBEGFC010000001.1, read on the forward strand.
CTATGGCGCACTGTTCTACATGCTGCTGTCGCTGCTTACCGGCGTTTTTTATTTCACCTGGGTCGTCACTGGCGCGAGCCTGTCGATCGGGCTGCTGATCCTGATCATCGGCGTGCCGTTGCTGGTGTTGTTCTTCGGCTCGGTACGGGTGTTGTCGCTGGTGGAAGGCCGCGTGGTCGAAACGCTGCTGGGCGTGCGCATGCCGCGTCGACCGCAACATCCGGGCCTGCAGGGCAGTTGGCTGCAACGCATTGGCGCGATGTTCACCGACGTGCGCACCTGGAGCACGATGCTGTACTTCGTGTTGATGCTGCCGCTGGGAACTCTCTACTTCACCGTGTTTTGCACGCTGCTGTCGCTGTCGCTTGGGCTGGCCGCTTCACCGCTTGTCGTGTTGTTCGACAACACGGCCGTGCTGACCTGGGATGGCGTGGACATCACCGGTTCCTGGCTGACGTTGCCGTTGTTCGCGGTGGGCGTGCTGTTGTTGTTCGTCACGCTGCATCTGGCGCGCGCCTTCGGCAAGTTGCACGGCATGTTCGCCAAGCAGCTGTTGGTCAAGAGTGGCGAAGCGGCTGCGTGACGCGCGCGAGCGATGTATTAGCATGCACAGCATCGATGATGGCGTTTGCAGGCCGGCATTGCTTCGCGTGCTGTCGCACGTAGAACAGCTGACAACACATGGCGAGCAGTTGTCGGTCGGGTGTGGGCAGCGCACAGGAACCGGAGTGTGCGCGCGAGATATACCGTGCTGGCCGCGGGCCGCGCGCACCTGGCGGTTGGGTAGCAGGTTTGCTGGGCGACCTTGGTGGCGATACAAAAAAATCCCCGGCCGTGCCGGGGATTTTATTTCTTGGTTCAGGCGCGCTTGCCGCGCTTGCGGATCGGGGTCACGGTGGCGGGGTCGCGGCTGCCGACCGGGTCGGCATCGTAGCGGGCGATGAATTCGCGTACCTGCGGGTACACCACTTCACGCCAACGACGGCCGCTGAAGATGCCGTAATGACCGGCGCCTTCCACCACCAGATGACGGCGATGCGCCGCATCGATGCCGGTGCACAGATCGTGTACCGCTTCGGTCTGGCCAAGGCCGGCGATGTCGTCCAGCTCGCCTTCGATGCTCAGCAGCGCGGTATTGCGGATCGCCGATGGCTTGACCAGTTGGCCGTCCACTTTCCACTTGCCCTGCGGCAGCAAAAACTCCTGAAACACCACGCGGATGGTGTCCAGGTAATACTCGGCCGGCATGTCGAGCACGGCGTTGTATTCGTCGTAGAACTGCCGATGCGCTTGCGCATCCTGCAGGTCGCCCTTGACCAGATCGGTGTAGAAATCCCAGTGCGACATCACGTGCCGGTTGGGGTTCATCGACAGGAAGCCGGCGTGCTGCAGGAAGCCCGGATACACCTGACGGCCATGGCCCGGATACGGGAACGGCACGGTGTGGATCAGGTTGTTCTGGAACCACTCGATACCGTTTTCCGTGGCCAGGTTGTTGACCTGGGTGGGGCTACGGCGCGCATCGATCGGCCCGCCCATCATCACCAGCGAGCGCGGGGTGGGCTCGTCGTTGCTGGCCATCAGCGAGACCGCCGCCAACACCGGTACCGTGGGCTGGCACACGCTCACCACGTGCAGGCGCTCGGCGCCGATATGGCGGATGAACTCCTGGATGTAGGTGATGTAGTCCTCGAGCCGGAACGCGCCTGCTTCCAGCGGCACCATGCGCGCGTCCACCCAGTCGGTCACATAGACCTTGTGGTTGCGCAGCAGGGTGCGCACGGTGTCGCGCAACAGGGTGGCGTGGTGGCCGGACAACGGCGCCACCACCAGCACGGCCGGTTGCTCCTTCATCTTGCCGATCAGCTCGACGTGGTCGCTGAAACGCTTGAAGCGCAGCAGCCGGCTGAACGGCTTGCTCAACACTTCGCGTTCGATGATCGGCAGCGAATGGCCATCGACCTCGACATCGTCCAGCGCCCAGGCAGGCTTTTCGTATTCCTTGCCCAGCCGATGAAACAGCTCGTTGCTGGCGGCCATGCGTTCGGCACCGGGAAGCGATGCCCACAGGCTGTCGGGGTCGGAGAACATCTTGGCGTTCGCCTGGGCCTGATGCACCCAGGGGGCTAGCAGATTGCGGGTCAGCTCATGCAGTTGATAAAGCATTCCACCCATCCGTGCGGTTTTGCTGCCGCGCAGCATACCGGGTTTGGCGCATTTGCACCTTAATGGGGCTCCGGACGGTTGAGGCTGTCATGGGAGCTATGGCAGACATAGGCTGCGTTATCTGCTGCTGTCTGTGCTCGTTCAGATGGTGTGCACGGCTGGAAGATCGCGCTTGGCGGCAGGCCGACGCAGGGCCTGCAGAAGCAAGCCCCTCTCCTGCGGGAGAGGGGTTGGGGTGAGGGTACGGTGCGAAGCCACGTCCATTCAAATTGCATCAGGCTTCGCCCGTACCCTCATCCGCCCCTGCGGGGCACCTTTTCCCAACGGGAGAAGGAACAGCTCGCGCGGTTGCAAGGTGGCGTTAGGCGGCCGGATGACGTAGGGCCCGTAGAAGCAAGCCCCTCTCCTGCGGGAGAGGAGTTGGGATCAGGGTACGGGGCGAAGCCACGTCCATTCAAATTGCATCAGGCTTCGCCCGTACCCTCATCCGCCCCTGCGGGGCACCTTCTCCCGACGGGAGAAGAAGGAACAGCTCGCGCGGTTGCAAGATGGCGTTCGGCGGTAGGCCGACGCAGGGCCTGCAGAAGCAAGCCACTCTCCTGCGGGAGAGGGGTTGGGGTGAGGGTACGGGGCGAAGCCCACGCGGAATCAAACGCGAGCTGGCGATACACCAACCACGTCAAGCCTGGTACGTCATCGCAACCCGTTCCTGCGAGGCGCCTTCCCCCGGTCGCCAGCAGCCGCGAACATCTGCTCAGCTGCGCTCCAATGCAGACGTCTCTCCAGCCAATTGCGGCGACAACCAGCAGTGCGACCCGAGCGCAGTAAAGCCCACGCTGGCGAAGCGGCGCCGGTACCAGCGCGATGGCCGCGCCTGAAAACCGTCATGGTCGCCTTCGAAGGCATCTTCTTCGGCAAAGGTTTCCAGAAACGCCACGCCTGCGCACATGTCGGCCAATCCGGGCAGGCCCTGATTGAATTCGCGCGTGGGCACGTAATGCAGGACATCCGAGCAGATCAGCAGATCTACCGGTGCGCAGGGGCGCAGCCAGGCGAAGTCGCCGAAGCGGGCAGGGTGGATCTGGCGGCTACGGCCGTAGCGCCGGACGGCGTAGTCGCTGCTGTCAAAGCCCAGGTAGCTGAGCTTGGGACGCAGCGCCAGCAAGGGCGCGCGCCATGCGGCTTCGCCGCAGCCGACATCCAGCACGCTGCGGATCGGGCGTTCCAGGTAGTACTCGGCCTGTGCGACCGCGAGTGCGACCTTGCGTCGCAGGCGAGCGGGGTCGGCCAGCCCGGCATCGCGATACCAGCGGCGGAAATACTGGGCGTCGTACTGTTTCTGGTCTGACTGCTGCATGGTCTCAGCTGCTTTCGCGCGTGCGGATGGGTGAAAATGCGGGCCATCCTACGCGAGCCAACGGAGCCAGCGCATGACCCTGTATTTGTGGATCAAGACCTTCCATCTGTTGTTCGTGATCGCCTGGATGGCGGCGGTGTTCTATCTGCCGCGCATCCTGGTCAACATCGCCGAAGCCGGCGGCGAATCTGCAGTGCGCGCACGCCTGGTGCTGATGGGCCGGCGGCTGTACAAATTCGGCCACAGCATGCTGGGGCTGGCGCTGCTGCTGGGCGCAGTGCTGTGGCAGGGCTACCGCGTGATTCCCGATTTCCCGACCATGGTGACCGGCGGTTGGCTACACGCCAAGCTGTTCGCGGTTGCGTTGATCCTGGCGCACTACATCGTGGCCGGGCGCTGGCTGAAGGGCGTGGACCAGGGCCGTGCCGTCCCGAGCGGGCGTGCACTGCGTTTGTTCAACGAGGTGCCGGTGATCCTGCTGGTCGGTGTGATCTGGCTGGTGCTGGCCAAGCCGTTCTGAGCGGCGTTGCGTGCAAGGCGGCATGGCGTCGCCTCGTACGCAGGAGCCGAGGCTGACGTCGCCGCGATGCCGGCCTGAAACGTCAGCAGGATCACCATCCGGTAGGACGGACCACCGCTGCGCACCACGTGCACGCAGCAGGCCAGCTGCAACACGATCGAGCGCAGCAGCGACTCAGGGTGGCTGGGACGTCCTGTCCATTAGCGGGTTGCGCGCGCTCCGGGCCACGGAGCGCGAGCATTCAGTGCCCCTCGTAGGCACCGTAGCTACGCAGGCGCTCGTAGCGCTGCTGCAGCAAGGTTTCCACCGGGATCTTTTCCAGCGCGTCCAGCTCGTTGAGCAGCACGGCCTTCAGGCGCTTGCCCATCTGCTCGGGATTGCGGTGCGCGCCGCCGGTGGGCTCGCGGATCACCTTGTCCACCAGGCCCAGGCCCTTCAGGCGCTTGGCGGTCAGGCCGAGCTGTTCGGCGGCGTCCTTGGCCTTGGCCGCGTCCTTCCACAGGATCGAGGCGCAGCCTTCCGGCGAAATCACCGAATAGGTGCCGTATTCCAGCATCAGGGTGCGGTCGCCCACGCCGATCGCCAGCGCGCCGCCGGAGCCGCCTTCGCCGATCACCGTGCAGATCACCGGGATCTTGAGTTCGGCCATTTCCAGCAGGTTGCGCGCGATCGCCTCGGACTGGCCGCGCTCTTCCGCACCGATGCCCGGGTAGGCGCCGGGGGTGTCGATGAAAGTCAGCAGTGGCAGGCGGAAACGCTCGGCCAGCTTCATCAGGCGCAGCGCCTTGCGGTAGCCCTCCGGGCGCGGCATGCCGAAGTTGCGCGCCACCTTGGTCTTGGTGTCGCGGCCTTTCTGGTGCCCGATGATCACCACCGGGCGGCTGTCGATGCGGCCCAGGCCACCGACAATCGCCTTGTCGTCGGCATAGGCGCGGTCGCCGGCCAGTTCCTGGAATTCGTCGCAGATGGTGCCGATGTAGTCCAGCGTGTACGGGCGCTGCGGATGGCGCGCCAGCTGCGAGACCTGCCAGGCAGACAGGTCACGGAAGATCTGCGCGGTACGCACGCGCAGCTTGTCGCGCAGGGCGCGGACTTCGGTTTCCACGTTGACTGCAGGCCCGGTACTGGCCTTGCGCAGTTCCTGGATCTTGGCTTCCAGATCGGCGATGGGTTGCTCGAAGTCGAGGTAGTTAGGATTCATGCAATGGCGTCGTCAACGTAAGGCGGGGAGTGTAGCTGAAGCGGTGTGGCTGGCCCGTACGCAGCCGTGCGGTTGCACGGCCGGGATTGGGGATTGGGGATTGGGGATTCGGGATTCGGGATTCGCAAGAGCACCGTCATGGCCTCGACGCGTCAGTAGACTGCCGTAGCGAATCCCCATTCCCGAATGCCAAATCCCGGCCCCTCAGGCCCATGGCGGGCTGTACTTGATCTTCACCGTCCGCACCGCCGGGTCGGCGCGCAGGCTGTCCATCAGCTGCTGGTCGATGCGCACCGAGTGGTTGCCGTTGAGGTCGAGCATGCCGGCCACCCCGCCGCTGGGGGCGCGCAGCAGCAGGTCCAGGCGCAGGGGGGTCTTGCCGGGGCGGTGCTTGGCCAGCAGCGCGTCGATGCGCTTGAAGGCCTGCCTCTCGCGCAGGTCCAGGCGCAATGACAGGCGCTGTGCATGGTCGGCGCAGATCTGCTCGTAGTCCCAGCACTGGCGGATGCGCAGGCTGTAGCCGCCGTTGAATTCGTCCTCTCGCAGGCCGCCCTTGACGATCAGGATGCGGTCGCGGGTGAGCAGGTGGCCGAACTCGGCCATCGCATCGGAGAACGCGCTGCACTCCACCCGGCCACGGCCGTCTTCGAGCTGCACGAACACCTGGCTGTCGCCCTTGCGGCGCACCCCGACCACCTGGCCAGCCAGGATCGCACTGACTTCCGGGCGCCAGGCGCGTTTTTCGCCGTCGCCGCCACCACCGCCGCCGCCACGTTGTTGCGAGGCAAGAATCTTTTCCAGCGCGCCCAGGTCGCAACCGACCAGCTCGCGGACTTCTTCGCGGTGCGGATCGAACGGATGCCCGCTGAGGTAGAAGCCCAGCGTTTCGCGCTCGCCGGTGAGCAGTTGGCCCAACGGCCATTCCTTGCTTTCGGGCAGGTCCAGGCGCATCGCCGGCGCGCTCGGGTCGGGCCCGCCGAACAGCGAGTTCTGACCGGAGGCGCGTTCGCGCGCCATCTGCTCGGTGGCCTTCATCACCTCAGGCAACTGCAGCATCAGCGAGGCGCGGTTCTTGCCCAGGCCATCCATCGCGCCGGCATTGATCATCGCTTCCAGCGTGCGCCGGTTGAGCTTGGCGGTGCCCACGCGCGTGCAGAAATCCAGTAGCGTGGTGTACGGGCCGCCGCGCCGGCGTTCTTCGACGATGGCTTCGCACGCGCCCTGGCCGACGCCCTTGATCGCGCCCAGCCCGTATTGAATGGTGTCCGGGCTGGCGGCCTCGAACTGGTAGGCCGATTCGTTGACGCGCGGCGGCTTGACGGTGAGGCCGAGGTTGCGCACCTCGTCCAGGAAGCCCACCACCTTGTCGGTGTTGTCCATGTCCGAGGACAGCGTGGCGGCCATGAACTCGGCCGGGTAATGCCGTTTCAGCCACGCGGTCTGGTAGCTGACCAACGCGTAGGCGGCGGCGTGCGACTTGTTGAAACCGTAGCCGGCGAACTTCTCCATCAAATCGAAGATTTCGTCGGCCTTGGCCGCGCTCACGCCGCCCTTGGCTGCACCTTCGCGGAAGATTTCGCGGTGCTTGGCCATTTCGGCCGGCACCTTCTTGCCCATCGCGCGACGCAGCAGGTCCGCGCCGCCCAGCGAATAATCGCCGACGATCTGCGCCATCTGCATCACCTGCTCCTGGTACACCATGATGCCGTAGGTGTCTTTCAGGATGACTTCGGTGCGCGGATCGGGATACACGATCTCCTGCTGGCCGTGCTTGCGCGCGTTGAAGTCCGGGATCAGGTCCATCGGGCCGGGGCGATACAGCGACACCAGCGCGATCAGGTCTTCGAAGCGGTCAGGGCGTGCGTCCTTGAGCAGGCGGCGCATGCCCGAGGATTCGAACTGGAACACCGCACCGGTATTGCCCGAGGCGAACACGCCCTTGTAGGTGGGCACGTCGTCCAGCGGAATGGTGGTGATATCGACCGGGTCGATGCCGGCGCGCGCATGGCGCACATTGATCGCCTTGACCGCCCAATCGATGATGGTCAGCGTGCGCAGGCCGAGGAAGTCGAACTTCACCAGGCCCACCGCTTCGACGTCGTCCTTGTCGAACTGGGTCACCGGGTTCTTGCCGCGGCCGTCTTCGTCGTGTTCGGCGAACAGCGGGCAGAACTCGGAGAGCGGTTCGGGCGCGATCACCACGCCGCCGGCGTGCTTGCCGGCGTTGCGGGTGAGGTCTTCGAGCTGGCGCGCCAGATCCATCAGGTCGCGCACATCGTCTTCGACCTGGTAGCGCTGGATCAGGTCCGGCGAGGCCATCTCCGAATCCTTGCCTTCGCCCATCGCATCCTTGAGCGTGATGCCCAGGATGTTGGGGATCAGCTTGGCAACGCTATCCACCAGACCGTAGGTGAAGCCGAGCACGCGCCCGGCATCGCGCACCACCGCCTTGGCGGCCATGGTGCCGTAGGTGATGATCTGGCTGACGCGCTCGCGGCCGTACTTGCGCGCCACGTAGTCGATGACTTCGTCGCGCCGGTCCATGCAGAAGTCGATGTCGAAGTCGGGCATCGACACGCGCTCGGGGTTCAAGAAGCGCTCGAACAGCAGGTTGTACGGCAGCGGGTCCAGGTCGGTGATCTGCAGCGCCCAGGCCACCAGCGAACCGGCACCGGAACCGCGGCCCGGGCCGATTGGAATGCCCTGGTTCTTTCCCCACTGGATGAAGTCGGCCACGATCAGGAAGTAGCCGGGGAAGCCCATCTTGATGATGGTGTCCAGCTCGAATTCGAGCCGGTCCACGTAGTCCTGGCGGGTCTTGCCCGGTGCGATCGGGTTCTTTTCCAGGCGTGCGGCCAGACCGTCGCGCGACTGGCTGCGGATCCAGCTGTCCAGCGTCTCGTCGTCCGGCACCGGGTAGGCGGGCAGGAAGTAGGTGCCCAGGCGCATCTCGATGTTGCAGCGTTGCGCCAGCGCCAGCGTGTTGTCGATGGCGTCGGGGATGTCGGCGAACAGCGCCGCCATCTCCTCGCTGGACTTCATGTACTGCTGGTCGCTGTAGTCACGCGGGCGCTTGGGGTCGTCGAGCACGCGGCCCGACGAAATGCACACGCGCGCTTCGTGCGCGTTGAAGTCGCTGGCGTACAAAAAACGCACATCGTTGCTGGCCACCACCGGCAGCCCGCGCACGCCGGCGGCATGCAGCGCGAACTGGTTGAAGCGCTCCTCGCCCTCGCGGCCGGTGCGGGTCAGTTCCAGATGCAGGCCATCGCCGAACACGCGCTGCCAGTCGGCCAGCTGCTGCTCGGCAAGATCCGCGCGGCCCTCGTTGAACAGGCGCCCGGCCAGGCTGTCGCGGCCGGCCAGCGCGAACAGGTTGGCGTGCCCGGCCTGCAGCCATTCCGGATGGATCGCCACCCCGCCTTCAGGGCGGTGGCCTTCCATCCAGGCGCGCGTCAGCAGCCGCGACAGGCTCAGGTAGCCTTCGCGGTCGCGGCACAACAGGGTCATGCGCCACGGCGTCATGTCCGGCGTGGCGATCATCACGTCGGCGCCGGCAATCGGCTTGACGCCCACGCCTTCGGCGGCCTTGTAGAACTTGACCAGCGCGAACAGGTTGTTGAGGTCGGTGACTGCCAACGCGGGCATGTCGAGCTCGACCGCCCGGCTCAGCAGGTTGGCCTGCTTGGCCTTTTTCGGGTCAGCCTGATCCGGTTTCTCGGGCACACGGATGGTGGAATCCGCCAGCGAGAACTCGGTGTGGACGTGCAGATGGACGAAGCGGGAAGTGGACATGCGAGACCGGAATAATGCGCGGTCAGGGTACCGGCGGGGGCGAAGGCGAACAAGGCTTGACAGGTGGGCGGCGGGACCCGGGACCCGGGACCGGGGACCCGGAACAGCGGTGGATCGCCTGGTTGAAAGCCCGCGCATCGCTTCCTGCACGGGCGGTGGGGCGCCGGTCCGTGCCTAGACGGCGCCGGCGTGTTGCACGATCCGCAGCTGTTCCGGGTCCCCGGTCCCGGGTCCCGGGTCCCGGCCTTCCAGCGCCAACCGCACCGGCGCAAAGCTGCGCCGATGGTGCGGGCAGGGCCCGTGGCTTTGCAGCGCGGCCAGATGGATCGGGGTGCTGTAGCCCTTGTGCTGGTCGAAGCGGTATTCCGGGTGTTGCGCGTGCAATTCGTGCATCAGGCGGTCGCGGGTGACCTTGGCCACGATCGAGGCCGCCATGATGGCGCGGTCGATGGCATCCCCGCCAATCAGGGCCTCGGCCGGGCAGGGCAGCCCCTTGGGCACCCGGTTGCCGTCGATGCGCGCAAATCCGGCCACGTGCGCCACGCCTTCCACCGCCCGGCGCATGCCGAGCATGGTCGCCTGGTAGATATTGATGCGGTCGATCTCTTCGCTGTCGATCAGCACCACCGACCACGCCAGCGCACGGTCGATGATGCGCGCATACAGCTGCTCGCGCCGTTCGGCGGTGAGCTGCTTGGAATCGTCCAGCCCGTTGATGCGCGGCTTGCCGGGGTCGAACACCACCGCTGCCACTGCGACGGGACCAGCGAGCGGGCCGCGGCCAGCTTCGTCGACGCCGGCGGTCAACATCCGGGATTCGGCATTTGGGATTTGGGATTGGCCAAACAAGGGCGGCTGGCGGAGGTCGGTCATGCCGTTGCTCCTGACGAATCCCGAATCCCCACTCCCGAATCCCGGTCCTCCAGCAGCTCCGCCACCGCGTCAGCCGCGCGCGCCGAGGCGTCGCGGCGCAGTTCGGCGTGCAGGGCCAGGTAGCGCGGTTGCAGGGCGGCGACCTTCTCGGGGTGCTTGAACCAGTCGAGCAGGGCGACGCACAGCCGCTCGGGCGTGCAGTCGTCCTGCATCAGCTCCGGGGCCAGGTCGTCGTTGGCCAGGATGTTGGGCAAGGCGTAGCGGTTGACCTTGAGCAGGCCCAGCGTCTTGACGATGCGGTAGGTCAGCGGCGCGACCTTGTAGCCGACCACCATCGGGCGCTTGACCAGCATGGCTTCCAGTGTGGCGGTGCCGGAGGCCAGCAGCACCACGTCGGCGGCCAGCATGGCGGTGCGCGCCTGGCCGTCGAGCAGGTGCGAGCGCAGCACCGGCAGCGACGAACGCGAGAGCTGCTCGGCCAGCACTTGCTTGCAGCCGGGGTTGGCCGCGGGTACCAGTACATGCAGGTTGTGCAGATGCTCGGAGACCAGCCAGGCGGCCTGAAAAAAGGTGTTGCCGAGCCGGCTGATCTCGCCATGCCGGCTGCCGGGCAACACGGCCAGCACGGTGCTGGACGCGGAGATGCCGAGCTTGGCGCGCGCGGCCTCGCGGTCGGCCTGGTAGGCGATATCGTCGGCCATCGGGTGGCCGACGAAGCGCGCATCCACGCCGTGCCTGGCGTAGATCGGCGGCTCCATCGGGAACAGGCACAGCACCAGGTCGGCACTGACGCCGATCTTCTCGGCGCGCTTCTCGCGCCACGCCCACACCGAGGGGCTGACGTAATGCACGGTCTTGATGCCGCGCTGCTTGAGCCAGCGCTCCACCGGCAGATTGAAATCCGGTGCATCGATGCCGATGAATACATCCGGCTTCCACGCCAGCACGCGCTCCCGGAACGCGCTGCGCAGCTTGAGCAGGCGCGGCAGATGGCGCAGCACTTCGGTCAGGCCCATCACCGCCAGCTCGCTGGCATCGAACCAGGTCTGGCACCCGACGCCACGCATCGCATCGCCGCCGATGCCGACAAATTCGGCTTTCGGATAGCGCAGCCGCAGCTGCTCGATCAGCCCCGCACCGAGGATGTCGCCGGAGGCTTCGCCGGCGATCAACGCGATACGCGGAGAGCGGAGATTGGAGATTGGGGATTGGGGATTGGCTAGCGCGTCGTGCACGACTTGGCCCGGTCTGGTGGGGATGCTTTCCATCCCCAATCCCGAATCCCGAATCCCGGCGTTCATCGCAACAACGGCCGTTCTGCTGCGTCGATGAACTCGAGCATGCCGCGCACATCGTCGCTGCTCTTGGCCTGTTCGGCCAGCTGCAGCTTGGCGTCGGCCAGCGGCAAGCCGGCCACGTACAGCGTGCGGTAGGCACGCTTGATCGCGGTGATGCGCTCGGCGTCGAAGCCGCGGCGCTTGAGCCCTTCGCTGTTGATGCCGCGCGGGCGGCCCAGCGATTCGCTGCCGACCATGGTGAACGGCGGCACGTCGCCGTTGGTCAGTGCGCCCATGCCCAGGAAGGCATGCGCACCGATGCGGCAAAACTGGTGCGCGCCGGCAAAGCCGCTGATGATCACGTAGTCGCCCACGGTGACGTGGCCGGCCAGGGTGGTGTTGTTGGAGAACACGCAGTGGTTGCCGACATGGCAGTCGTGCGCCACGTGGGTATAGGCCAGCATCCAGTTGTCGTTGCCGACAACGGTGATGCCGCCGCCGCCGCCGGTGCCGCGGTTGATGGTGACGAACTCGCGGATCACGTTGCCGTCGCCGATCACCAGCTCGGTGCGTTCGCCGGCGTACTTCTTGTCCTGTGGCTCGCCGCCGATGGCCGCATGCCCGATGAAGCGGTTGTTGCGGCCGATCCGGGTCGGGCCATGGATCGAGCAATGCGGCCCCACCTCGGTGCCGGCGCCGATCTCCACGTCCGCGCCGATCAGCGAGAACGCGCCGACGCGCACATCGCTGGCCAGCTGCGCCGAGGGATCGATGACGGCGGTGGGATGAATCAAGGGTGCTTGATCACGCATCGTGTCTCACCTCCAAAAAGCGGATTATTCCTTGGCGCCGGCGCACATGACTTCCGCGCTGGCCACGATTTCGCCGTTGACCTTGGCCTCGCCGTAATAGCATCCCATGTTGCGGATCAGGCGCTTCATCTGCACTTCCAGGATCAGCACGTCGCCCGGCACCACCTGCTTGTTGAAGCGCGCGTTGTCGACCTTGACCATGTAGAACAGCTTGGACAGCGCATCGCGCCCCAGGCCGAGCTGGGTCATCACGCCGCCGGCCTGCGCCAGCGCTTCGATGATCAACACGCCCGGCATCACCGGACGGGTCGGGAAGTGGCCCTGAAAGAACGGCTCGTTGATGCTGACGTTCTTCTGCCCGACGATGCGCTTGGCCTGCAGGTCCAGTTCGATGACCCGGTCGATCAGCAGGAACGGGTAGCGGTGCGGAATCAGCGTCTGGATCTGGTTGACGTCGATCGGCAGCTCGTAAACGGGGTGACTCATGCGTTCTCCTTGCCCACAGCCAGGATGCGCCTTGCCAGCGCATCGAGTTGTTTGAAGCGCGCGGCATTCTTGCGCCACGTGCGATTGTCGGTGAGAGGGGTGCCGGACGAATACTCGCCCGGCTCGTGAATGGAATTGCGTACCACCGACTTGCCGGTGATCACCACCTTGTCGCAGATCTCCAGGTGGCCGACCACGCCGACGTGCCCGCCGAGCAGGCAGTAGCGGCCGATTTTGGCGCTGCCGGCAATGCCGGTGCAGCCGGCAATCGCGCTGTGCGCGCCGATGCGGCAGTTATGCGCGATCTGCACCAGGTTATCCACGCGGACGTCTTCTTCCAGCACGGTGTCTTCCAGTGCGCCGCGGTCGATACAGGTGTTGGCGCCGATCTCGCAATCGTCGCCGATCACCACCCCGCCAAGCTGCGGCACCTTGATCCAGTGGCCGGCATCCATCGCCAGGCCGAAGCCGTCGGCGCCGATCACCGCGCCGGGGTGGATCCGCACGCGCTTGCCCAGCCGCACGCGCGTGACCAGGGTGACCCGGGCCAGCAGTTCGCTGCCGTCGTCCACCACGCAGTCCTCGCCGATGATGCTGCCGGTGCCGATCACGCAGCCATCGCCCACGCGGCTGCGCGCACCGATGCTGACGAACGGGCCGACATGGGCGCCCGGCGAGACTTGCGCGGTGGGGTCGATCACTGCCGATGCATGGATGCCGGGCGCGCGTACCTGCGCCACGTCGAACAGCGCGGCGATCTTGGCGAACGCGGTGTACGGGTCCTTGGCGACCAGGGCGGTGCCCTTGGCTGCCTCGGCATCGTCGGCGCGCACCACCACCACTGCGGCCTGGGTCTCGGCCAGCTGCGGGCGATAGCGCGGGTTGGACAGGAAGCTCAGCTGCCCCGCGCCGGCATGGGCCAGGGTGGCGACACTGGTGACTTCGGTGGTGCCGTCGCCGACGACGGTCAAGCCAAACTGTTCGGCAATCGCACTGGCGGTCAAGTGCATCAGGGTGAACCTCGCGTAAACATTAGGTGGCTGTTTTTACGGAAAAAAACCCGACCAAAGAGTTGCCAAACATGCAGGCGTATCTCTTCGCAGGTCGCAATCGTGCGGCGAACCTAGGAAGAAGCATATGAAAACTGCCCTCTCCATTGTCGGAAGCCTGCTCCTGCTTGCCGCCGTGACCACCGCATCGGCCGATGACTTCGCCGATCAGCGTGCCCAGGCGCATAGCTTCTGGGATCAGCAAATTGCCTGCGTCGATGCGTCCGACTGGAGCGCCACCTACACCTGCCTGAGCACCGTTTGGGATAGCTACCGCTAAAAGCTGCGCAGGATCCAGCGGTTCCTAAACAAACAATGGCGGCCCGAGATATCGGGCCGCCATTGTTGTGCTCACGTCTCTTAGAACTGACCGCCGAAGGTGAACTGCAGGCGCTCGATCTCGTCGTTGTCTTCCTTCTTCAGCGGGAACGCGTAGCTGATCGAGATGGGGCCGACCGGGGCGCGCCACAACAGCGCCACACCGGTGGAGGCGCGCAGTTCGTTGGCCTTGAAGTTGTCGACGCCGCTGTAGACGTTACCGAAATCGAAGAACGCCGACACGCGGGCCGACGGGCTGTCGAACAGCTTCGGGAAATACATTTCCACCGAGCCGACGGTCTTGAACGAGCCACCCAGCGGCTGACCGCGATTGAAGCCGTTGATCGGCTCCGAACGCGGGCCCAAGGTATTGTCTTCAAAGCCGCGCACCGAGTTGGTACCGCCGGCGTAGAAGTTCTCGTAGAACGGCAGGCCGGTCGCGGTGATGGTGCGCGAGGTGCCATTTGGGCCTGCCACCACGCGGGTACTGTCATTGCCATAGCTGTCGCCGTAGCCCAGCTCGAAGCGGGTGTTCAACACCAGCGCCGGAATGATCGGCCAGTAGTTCGAGATCTGGTAATTGAGCTTGTAATACTCGACCGTCGAGCCCGGCAGGGTGGTTTCCAGGCCCACGCGCTGGTACAGGCCGCGCGTCGGCATGAAGAAGTCGTTGCGGGTGTCGCGCGCCCAGCCCAACTCCGTACGCCAGGCGTGGAAGGTGCGCGTGCCGATTGCATCGATGTAATCGACGATGGCCTGCGGCGTGGTGCCGGGAAAGGTGGTGATCTGGTTGCTGTCGATGCCGACCATCGCCGAGACGGTGTCGTTCTCGGTGATCGGCACGCCGAACACCACCTGCGCCGAGCCGTTCTTGCTGTTGAACTGCGCCGTGTTGAAGTCCGAGTAGTCCAGCGAACGCCACGACAGGTTGTAGCCCAGCGACACGCCGTCATCGGTAAAGAACGGGTTGGTGTAGGAGAACGCATAACGCTGCTGGAAGGTGCTTCGCGACGCTTCCACTGCCACACGATTACCACCGCCCAGGAAGTTGTTCTGCGACAACTGCACCGAGGTGGTCACACCGAAGGCCTGCGAGAAGCCCAGGCCGAACACGAAGCTGCCCGAGGTGGTTTCCTTGACGTCATAGATCACGTCCACCTGGTCGTTGCTACCGGGCACCGCAGGGGTTTCCACGTTCACCGACTCGAAGTAGCCCAGGCGCTGCAGACGGATCTTGGAACGGTCGATCGCGGCCTGCGAGTACCAGGTGTTTTCGAACTGGCGCATCTCGCGGCGCAAGACTTCGTCCGAGGTGCGGCTATTGCCCTTGTAGAGGATGCGGCGCACGGTCACGCGCGGGCCGGGCACCACCTGCAGATTCACCGCAACGGTGCGGTCCTCGCGGTTCGGGGTCGGGATCGGATTGACCTTGGCGAACGCGTAGCCGACGTTGCTGAGCGTGTTGGTGATCGCATCGGAGGTGTATTCGAGCAGCGCGCGCGAGAAGATGTCGCCGGCCTTGGGGATCACCAGGCGCTCGATGTCTGCCTGCGGCAGCACGGTATCGCCCGTGACCTTGATCTCGGAAATCTTGTACTGCTCGCCCTCGGTGACGCCGGCGCTGACGAACATGTCGCGCTTGTCGGGGCTGATCGACACCTGGGTGGAGTCGATGCTGAAGTCCACATAGCCGCGGTCCAGGTACCAGGAATTGAGCTTTTCCAGGTCGCCGGACATCTTTTCCTTGGAGTACTGGTCGTCGCGGCGGTACCACGAGGCCCAGTTGTGCTCCTTGGACTCCCAGTTTTCCAGGATGTCCTCGTTGGCGAACTTTTCCGTACCGATTAGGTTGACGTGGCGGATCTTGGCGGCCTTGCCTTCCTTGATCGCAATCGCCACGTCCACGCGGTTGCGGTCCAGCGGGCTCACCGTAGGGGTGATCTCGACGTTGTACTTGCCGCGGTTGTTGTACTGGCGGGTCAGTTCCTGGGTCACGCGGTCCAGGCTCAGGCGGTCGAAGGTGCCGCCCTCGGTCAGGCCGATGTCGCCCAGGCCCTTGAGCAGCTCCTCGGACTTGATGTCCTTGTTGCCGGTCACGGTGAGCTTGTTGATCGCCGGGCGTTCCTTGACCGTGATCACCAGGATGTTGCCCTGGCGGTCCAGCTGCACGTCCTCGAAGAAGCCGGTGCGGTACAGCGCGCGGATCGAGTCGGCCACCTTGGCATCGTCCACGGTGTCGCCACGGTTCACCGGCAGATAGGTGAACACGGTGCCCGAAGCGATGCGCTGCAGGCCGTCGACGCGGATGTCGCTGGCAACGAACGGCTCGGCGGCCAGGGCAACGGCTGGCAGGCTGAGGCCGGCGGCAAGAGCGAGGGCAAGCAGGCGGCGAGTGGGAAGACGCGTCATGTCACATCCGGTTGGAGTCGATTTCAGGTGTTGCTGGGTGCCGGCGTATGACGACGACAACAGGCGGAAAGAGTGGAGCAGTTTCATCGTGGAACCAGGCCAAGGATGTCGTTGTAGAACGCCAGTCCCATCAGCCCGGCCAGGACCGCCAGGCCGACGTATTGCCCGGCAATCATGGCCCGTTCGCTGATCGGGCTGCCCTTGACCAACTCAATAAGGTAATACAGCAGATGCCCACCGTCCAAGATCGGGATGGGCATCAGGTTGATGATCGCAAGGCTCAGCGACAGCAGGCCCAGGAAATACAGGAACCAGTCGAGCCCGCGTTCGGCCGAGGCATTGGCGGCGCGCGCGATGGTGACCGGGCCGGAGATGTTCTTGACCGAGGCCTGGCCGGTCAGCATGCGCTTCATCATGCCCAGCGAATCGGCGCTCATCCGCCCGGTTTCGCGGATCGCGGCCGGCACCGCGGCAAACAGGCCGTACTGCTGGCGGCTGTCGTACTCCGGGGCGGGCGCGGCGGCCGGGCGGATACCGATCATCCACTGGCCCTGCGGCGACTTGCGCGGGGCAATCTCCAGCGCCAGGCGGTCTTCGCCCTGTTCGCCCTTGCGCGCCACCTCGATCATGCCCGGGCCGCCGTGCTCGCCCAGCGCCTGCACCTGCGGAATGATGTCCTCGGCCGAGCGGATCGGCTGGCTGTCGATGGCCACGATACGGTCGCCCGGCTTGAGCAGCCCGTCGGCGACCGAGCCGGGCACCACCTCGGCGATCACCGGCGGCTGCAGCATGAACTGCCAGCCGATCCCGGCCAGCGAGGCCACCCGGTGCTCGTCGAAGCCGACCGGCAGCTGCGACAGGCGCAAGGTGTGCTCGCTGTTGCCGGCGCCCTCGGTGGCGGTGAGTACCTGGATGTCGCGCCGGTCCATCGCCGCGGTGGTGAGCTGCATGCTGGCATCGCTCCAGCTGCTCACGCTGCGGCCATCGATGCGCACGATACGCTCGCCCGGGGTCAGCCCGGCCTCGGCGGCCAGGCCGTCGACGCGGCCGACAGTGGCCGAATAATCCTGCTTGCCGACCACGAACATCGCCCACAGCATCGCCATGCACAGCAGCAGGTTGGCGATCGGGCCGGCGGCCACGATGGCGATGCGCTGCCACACGGTCTTGCGATTAAATGCCTGATCCTGCTCGGCCGGGTGCACGTCGCCTTCGCGCTCGTCGAGCATCTTGACGTAGCCGCCCAGCGGAATGGCCGCCACCACGAACTCGGTACCGTGCCGGTCGCGACGCATCCACAGCGGCTTGCCGAAGCCCACGGAGAACCGCAGCACCTTGACGCCACACCGGCGTGCGACCCAGAAGTGGCCGAATTCGTGGAAGGTCACCAGCACACCCAGGCTGACGATCATCCACCAGACCGAACCGATGAAATCACCCATGGATGCAACTCGGTTGCGTGGTTCGGTCAGGCATGAAAGGCGTGGTGGGCGAGGGCGCGTTCGGTGATCTGCCGTGCTTGCGCGTCGGCAGAAAGGAGGATGTCGAGGGTGTCGGCATTGTGCCGCGGAAGCGTTGTCAGCGTGTGTTCGACCAACGCTGGGATCGCTAGGAAACCTATCCGGCCCTGAAGAAACGCTGAAACAGCCACTTCGTTGGCCGCGTTCAGGATGGCCGGGGCGGTTCCGCCAGCACGCAAGGCCTCCCAGGCCAGCCGCAGGCAGGGGAAGGCCGCGGTGTCGGGCGCTTCGAAATCCAGCCGGCCCTGCTGGAGCAGGTCCAGTCCCGCCACCCCGGAGTCGACCCGTTCCGGCCAGGCCAGACCGACGGCCAGGGTGGTGCGCATGTCCGGCAGGCCAAGCTGGGCCAGGGTGGAGCCGTCGACGAACTCGACCAGCGAATGCACCAGGCTCTGCGGGTGCACCAGTACATCGATCTGCCCGCCGGGCAGTCCGAACAGGTGGTGCGCCTCGATGACTTCCAGGCCCTTGTTCATCAGCGTGGCCGAATCCACCGAGATCTTCGGCCCCATCGACCATTTCGGGTGGGCCACGGCCTGCGCAGGCGTCACGGCCGATAGCGCAGTGCGGTCCCAGCCCCGGAACGGGCCGCCAGAGGCGGTGAGGATCACCCGGCGTACGCCGCGGCTGGCATCGCACGAGCGCAGGCACTGGAAGATGGCGCTGTGCTCGCTGTCGATCGGGATGATCTCCGCCCCGGCTGCCGAGGCGGTGCGGGTCAGCAGCTCGCCGGCCAGTACCAGCGATTCCTTGTTGGCCAGCAGCAGGCGCTTGCCGGCGCGCGCGGCTGCCAGGGTCGAGGGCAGCCCGGCGGCGCCGACGATGGCCGCCACCACGGTATCGCAGGCATCGCTGCCCGCCAGTGCGTCCAGCGCCGCGGTGCCGGCATGCGCCTGGGTGGCCAGGCCGGCGGCGCGCAGGCCGTCGCGCAGTAGCGGGTACAGCGCCTGGTCGGCGATCACCGCATGCGCGGGCCGGTGCGTGGCGCACAGCGCCAGCAGGGCATCGACCTGGCTGCCGGCCGACAGCACGCTGGCGCGCAGCCGGTCCGGATGGCGGGCGATGACGTCCAGGGCCGACGTGCCGATCGAGCCGGTCGCGCCGAAGACGGCGACCTGGCGGGGAGAAGAGCCAGCCATGCTTAGAATCCGAGAATTTCCTTGCCGAGTGCGAACACCGGCAGGGCGGCGAGCACGCCATCGATACGATCCAGCACGCCGCCGTGGCCCGGGATCACCGTGCCCGAGTCCTTGGCGCCGGCATGGCGCTTGAGCAGGCTCTCGAACAGGTCGCCCAGCACCGAGGCCAGCACCGCGACGGCCGCAACCAGCACCAGCTGCGGCACATGTGCCAGGGTCAATCCGGCCAGCCAGCCAAACGCGCAGGCCACCGCGATACCGGCGGCCATGCCGCCGAGCAGTCCTTCGATGGTCTTGTTGGGGCTGATGCGCGGCGCCAGCTTGTGCTTGCCGAACGTGCGCCCGGCGAAATACGCGCCTGAGTCGGCCGCCCAGACCATGGTCAGCGCGGTCAGCAGCCACAGGTTGCCCTTGTCCGGGTTGGCATGCAGCAGCACCAGCGCGGCCCAGGCCGGCAGCACCGCCAGGGTGCCGGCGGCCAGCTTGAGCGCGCGTGCCTGGCCGTTGCCGTGATCGGCACCGAAGGTGAAGAAGCGCAGCCACAGCAGCGCCAGCACCCACCACACCACGCCCACCAGAGCGGCGATCTGGAACAGCACCATGGAGCCGGCCGAAGCCCACACCATCAGCACCATCAGCAGCAGGTTGAGCATCAGCAGCACGGTACGCGGCAGGCTGTCGTCGATGCCGGAGAGCTTGAGCCATTCCCACAGCCCGGTCAGGAACAGCACCGCCGCCAGCGCCGCCAGCCATTGCGTGGGCAGCAGCACGATCGCGCAGATGGCGAGCGGCGCCATGATCAACGCGGCAATCACGCGGGTCTTGGTCATGCGGAGGAAGTCTCCGTCGCCTTCTCGGCGATCTGGGCGCTGGTCAGGCCGAAGCGACGTTCGCGCCCGGCGTAATCATCCAGCGCCTGCTGCAGGACGCCGGCATCGAACTCCGGCCACAGGGTTTCGGTGAACCACAGCTCGGTGTAGGCCAGCTGCCACAGCAGGAAATTGCTGATGCGGGTGTCACCGCCGGTACGGATGAACAGATCCGGCGCCGGCAGATCGGCCAGGGCCACCCGGCTGGCGAGCAGGGCTTCGTCGATCTGCTGCGGTTGCAGGCGACCGGCGGCCACCTCTTCGGCCAATGCGCGGGCAGCCGCAGCGATGTCCTGGCGGCCGCCGTAGCTGGCCGCGATGCTCAGCACCAGCCGCGCGTTGCCGGCGGTGCTGCGTTCGGCTGCTGCCATGCGGTCGCGCAACGGGGCGGCGAAGCGGCTGCGCTCGCCGATGAAACGCACCTGCACGCCGCGTCGCTGCAGTTCCTCGACCTCGCGGTCCAGCGCGTGCAGGAACAGCTTCATCAGCGCATCCACTTCTTCCTGCGGGCGGCCCCAGTTTTCACTGGAGAACGCGAACAGGGTCAGCGCGCTGACGCCTTTTTCCAGGCAGAAATCGATGGTGCGGTTGACCGCCCGCGCACCGGCGCGATGGCCGATCATGCGCGGACGTCGCCGACGCTGCGCCCAACGCCCGTTGCCATCCATGATGATGGCAATGTGGCGCGGTATCGCGTCGGAGGGAGGGGCTGGATGCATGGCAGGCGATGCCACGATCAGACCGTCATCAATTCCTGTTCCTTGCCCTTGACGACCTCATCCACGTCCTTGATGGCCTTGTCGGTCAGTTTCTGGATGTCGTCTTCGGCGCTGCGGGCTTCGTCTTCGGTGACGGCCTTGTCCTTGAGCAGATCCTTGACCTGCTGGTTGGCATCGCGACGGATGTTGCGGATCGCCACCTTGCTGTCTTCGCCTTCGCCATGCACCGACTTGCTGAGCTCCTTGCGGCGCTCCTCGGTCAGCGGCGGCAGGTTCAGGCGGATCACGGTGCCCACCACGGTCGGGGTCAGGCCCAGATCCGAGGCGTAGATGGCTTTTTCCACGTCCTTGATCATGCCCTTGTCGAACAGGCTGATGACCAGCGAGCGGCCTTCGGAGACGCTGATGCTGGCGACCTGATTCAGGGGCGTGTCGGCGCCGTAGGCCTTGACCTTGATACCGTCCAGCAGCGCCGGCGAGGCACGGCCGGTGCGGATGGTGGCGAGGGAATGGCGCAGAGCATCGATGCTCTTGGTCATGCGCGTCTGCGCGTCTTGTTTGATCTGGGTGAGCATCGCCGGAATCCGTGTGGAGCTGAATCCGGGGATTATAGCCGGGACTGGGGTTTCACGACTCGCAGGCCGTGAGGACCCGCGCAGCCGGTTCACTTGCCGCCCCCCTTTCACGCAGGGCACCGGGTCGGAAGCCGGCTGCACGACGCGACGCGCCGTGCCTTTGCGACTCTCCAATCCCGACTCCCGAATCCCGAGCCTTAGCTCCGGCCCTGCACCAGCGTGCCGATCTGCTCGCCGCGCAGGATGCGCAGCAGCACGCCGGGCTCGCTCATGCCGAAGATGCGCAGCGGCAGGTCGCTGTCGCGTGCCAGTGCGAAGGCCGCGGTGTCCATCACTTCCAGGCCCTGCAGGATAACTTCGTCGTAGGTCAGGCTGTCGTAGCGCACCGCATCGGTGTGCTTCTTCGGGTCCTTATCGTATACGCCGTCGACCTTGGTTGCCTTGAGCAGCAGGTCGGCGCCGATCTCGATCGCGCGCAGCGCCGCGCCGGAGTCGGTGGTGAAGAACGGGTTGCCGGTGCCCGCAGCGAAAATCGCGATGCGTCCCTTTTCCAGGTGACGCATGGCGCGGCGGCGGATGAAGTCTTCGCACACATCGTTGATCTTGATCGCGCTCATCACGCGCACCTTGGCGCCGAGCTTCTCCAGCGCATCCTGCATCGCCAGCGCATTGATCACCGTGGCCAGCATGCCCATGTGATCGCCGGTGACGCGGTCCATGCCGCTGGCGGCCAGGCCGGCGCCGCGGAAGATGTTGCCGCCACCGATGACCAGCGCGACCTGCGCACCGGCCTGCTGCGCTTCGATCACTTCATGGGCCAGGCGATTGATGACCTTGGGGTCGATGCCGTAGTCCCCGTCTCCCATCAGCGCCTCCCCGGAAAGTTTGAGAAGGATGCGGCGATAGGAAAGTTCGGACATGGGGGAGGCCTCGGGGGTAGGGGACGGCAAACGCCGGCAATTCTAGCGGAAGCCTGTCCCCGGGCGTGGTAAAAATTCCTTTGTCGGCGGCGACGTGACGCGTTGCTCAGTGCGCGCGCGGGTTGGGCGGCGTCGGTACATCGGTCGCATCGTAGGCGGTGACACGGTTGCGGCCGCGATGCTTGGAGCGATACAGCGTGCTGTCGGCGGCCTGCAGCAGGTGCTCGATGCTTTCGAACTGGCGCTCGATACCGCCGTGCGTGGCCAGGCCTGCAGAGAAGGTGATATGCAACGGGCCGCCCTGCAGCTGCGCCATCGGCGTGCGTGCGGTCTCGGCAAGAATGCGCTCGATCACCATCAGCGCCGCGTCGGCCGGCGTGTTGGGCAGGATCACCAGGAATTCTTCGCCACCGTAGCGCGCCACCAGATCGCTGGTGCGCACCATGCGTTGCAGTGTCTGCGCAAAATTGCGCAACACCTCATCGCCAACCAGATGGCCATGCGCATCGTTGACGCGCTTGAAGTCGTCCAGGTCGATGAAGGCGATCGACAGCGGCCAGCTCTGCCGCGAGGCCAGTTCGAACTCATGCGTCAGCGCGGTGCCGAGCTGATGGCGGTTGAACACGCCGGTCAATGCGTCGCGGCTGGCCTGTTCGGCCAGATGGCGCATGCGGTTTTCCGATTCGTCGGCATGCCGGCGCGCTTCGGCCACGTCCTGCAACTCGCGCAGGCTGCGCAGCATCGCCAGTTCGCGCGCCTGCTCGAAGATCATCTGGATGTGCTCGGGTTGCGGCACGCGGATGTCGAACAGCGCTTCCAGCTCGGGCAGCGATTCGGCGATGCGCTCGATCACTTTCTCGAAGCGCTCGGCATCCAGTTCCAGGATGTCCTGGGCCTGGCGCTGCGCGCGCTCGGTGGCGGTGACGGCGCTTGCGGAGAGCCAGATGTCGGCCAGCCGCCCGGACAGCGCGACGCAGGCCATGAACGGCTCCAGGCTCGCCGGTTCGTCCTCGCTCTGCGCGATCGCATTCTGCAGGTACGGCGGCAATTGCCATTGATGCGCGAGCCAGGCGCCCACCTCGGCATGGGTGGCACCCAGGTGTTCGCGTTCGGCATCCAGTAGCGATGCATTGTCCGGTGCCTGCTCCAGCAGTGGCCCGTACAGCTCGGGCGCACCTTGCAGCAGCGCCAGCTTGCCGATGTCCTGCAGCAGGCCGGCCAGCATCAATTCTTCGGGTTTGCGGATGCCATAGGCCTGGCCCAGGATGCGGCTGGCCAGCGCGCACAACCCGGCGCGACGCCAGATGTGCTCATGCAGGGGATGGGCGGTGAAGGTGTTGCGCACGCCGTGCACCATCGAGAAGCCCAGCGCCAGACTCAGGGTGGCATTGAGTCCGAGCATGGTCAGCGCCTGGCCCAGGTTGTCGACGCGGCGGCGGCTGGCGTAGAGCGGCGAGTTGGCCACGCGCAGCATGCGTGCACTCAAGGCCATGTCCATGCCGATGACGTTCGCCGTGGTGGTCATGTCCACGTCCGGGTCCTGCGCCAGTTCGATCACGCGCAGCGCAACGCCAGGTGGCGATGGCAGGTTGCGGCAGTAGTGCAGGGCGGCCTGAAGATCTGGTTGCATGAGTCATCGCCGACGGTGATCGCAAGCATACAGCTGCGTTCGTTGAGTAGGGCACGCCATGGCCCGCCATCACCGCGCCGTATGCGCGATGGGTGTCGAGAACCTGGTCGGTATCTGGATTTAGCGGCACCCGTCAACCGATCTGTAGCGTCGAGCACGGTTTGCCGCATGCCGGATGTGTTCGCTTCAGGTTCGGGCGCTGGGCCCGCCGTGCGGCAAGGACGGGCACAAAAAAAGCCGCGGCATGCCGCGGCTCCTTCTGCAATGTGGCGAAGATCAGGCCAGGCCGGCCTGCTTCATCACTTCGGCGGCGTAGTCTTCCACCACCTTCTCGATGCCCTCGCCAACGGCCAGGCGCTGGAAGCCGATCACGTCCGCACCGGCGGCCTTGACGGCCTGCTCGACGGTCTGATCGGTGTTCAGCACGTACGGCTGGCCGTACAGTGTGACTTCGTTGACGATCTTGCTGATCTTGCCGCTGATGATCTTTTCCAGGATCTCGGCCGGCTTGGACTTGTCCTTTTCGGACATCTTGGCCAGTTCGATTTCCTTTTCCTTGGCAATGAATTCGGCCGGAACGTCGGACGCCTTGACGTGCGGCGGGTTCATCGCCGCGATGTGCATGGCGATGCCGCGTGCCAGCTCGATGTCGCCACCCTGCAACTCGACCAGCACGCCGATGCGGCCGCCGTGCACGTAGGCCGCGACGTTGTTGGCGCTGTCGATGCGGACCAGGCGACGCACCTGCAGGTTCTCGCCGACCTTGGCGATGACTGCGGCGCGACGCTCTTCGATGGTCTCGCCGCTGTCGAGCTTGACGCTCTTGAGCGCTTCGGCATCGGCAGCGTCCGAGTTCAGTGCGGCATTGGCCACGACCTCGGTGAAGGCCAGGAAGTTCTCGTCCTTGGCGACGAAGTCGGTTTCGGAGTTGACTTCGACCAGCACGGCCTTGCCGCCGGCCTGTGCGGTGGCGATGCGGCCTTCGGCGGCAACGCGGTCGGCCTTCTTGTCGGCCTTGGCCAGACCCGACTTGCGCAGCCATTCGGCAGCGGCGTCGATGTCGCCAGCGTTTTCGACGAGTGCCTTCTTGCACTCCATCATGCCGGCGCCGGTGCGCTCGCGCAGTTCCTTGACCAGGGAAGCAGTGATTTCCACGGGATTACCTCATTGGACGAATGCGTGCGGCGGAAAGGATTCCGCCAGTAGGAGACGGTGCAGCGTGCTGGCCGCCCCCGTTGTGTCTTCAGTGGCCCGTACGACGGGTCGCGATGGACCTGCCGGGGCTGCGGCCGCACAGCATGGTGCGGCCGCATTGCATGCCGATTACTCGGCAGCGGCGGCGTCAGCCTTCTTGTCGCCCTTCTTGGCCGGAGCGCGACGGCCCTTGCCTTCGTCGCTGGCGTCGGCCGAGAACTCTTCTTCGCGCACCGAAGCGGAGTTCGGCGCAGCAGCCTTGCCTTCCAGCACGGCATCGGCGGCGGCGCGTGCGTACAGCTGCACGGCGCGGATGGCGTCGTCGTTACCCGGGATGGCGTAGTCGACCAGGGCCGGATCGTAGTTGGTGTCGACCACGGCGATCACCGGGATGCCGAGCTTCTTGGCTTCCTTGATGGCGATGTCTTCATGGCCGATGTCGATCACGAAGATCGCGTCGGGCAGGCGGTTCATTTCCTTGATGCCGCCCAGCGAGGCGTCCAGCTTCTCGCGCTCGCGACGCAGGCCCAGCACTTCGTGCTTGACCAGCTTGTCGAAGGTGCCATCGGTCTCGGCCGCTTCCAGTTCCTTCAGGCGGGCAACCGACTGCTTGACGGTGCGGAAGTTGGTCAGCGTGCCGCCCAGCCAGCGCTGGGTCATGAACGGCATGTTGCAACGCTCGGCTTCTTCCTTGATGGACTCGCGCGCGCTGCGCTTGGTGCCCAGGAACAGCACGGTGCCGCGCTTCTGCGCGATCGAGGAGAGGAAGTTCATCGCATCATTGAAGAGCGGAACGGTCTTCTCGAGGTTGATGATGTGGATCTTGCCGCGCGCGCCGAAGATGTACGGCGCCATCTTGGGGTTCCAGTAGCGGGTCTGGTGGCCGAAATGGACGCCGGCTTCCAGCATCTGGCGCATGGTGACTTGGGGCATTGAAGTAACTCCGTGAGAGCGGAATCGCCGTGCGCGGCCTTGACTTTTGGAGTCCGCACATGGGTGTGCGGGCTGTTGCGAGGGACTCGCATCAAACGCACAAGATTCCGGGGTTGGGCTTCCCTGTTGCCTCCGCGACGAACCCCTTGTGAGGGCACCCCGGCGCGGATGGCGGCAGCAGGTGTGGATTCGTCGGTGACGTCCGACGTGAACGACGCAATGCGTGAGAGACGCAAAACGGCCGGCGGAGTATAGCTGGCTGGGTGGCGAGGTGCAATTGGTGTGGTTCTGAGGCAGCTGACAGTGATCGCTGGGGGATTCGGGATTGGAGATTGGTTTAGAGCGGATCGCGAATGACCGGTCGTGTCGCACGGTCCGAAGGACGGCGAGGCCAGCAACGCTTCTGCGAATCCCCAATCCCGAATTTCCAATCCCGGCCCTCAGGGCTCCAGCGTCAGCGTGCTCTCGATATCGCCATTGACGCGTGCCACGAAGCGGCCGCTACCGGGGAGCAGGTTGGCCGGCAGTGCCCACTGCCGGGTCTGGCCTGGCAGCACATAGCCGGCCAGGTCGTCACGAATGCTGCGGCGGGTGCCGCCGGCATCGATGAAGGCCAGGTCGGCCAGGCGTGCGTGGCTGAGCCCGGCATTGTGCACGCGCAGCGTCCGCTCGACGCCCTGGCCGGTCAGCGAGGCCTGCAGGCGCGGATGCCCGCTTCCCGGTTCGCTGGGCAGCGCGAACACCGGGGTGGAGTACCGCAGCAGCTCGGTCTCCTGGCTGGTGGCGTGCTGGGTTACCACCAGCCGGTAGCTGTCTTCGGTGGTCGCGGGGCTGGGGCCAAGGCGGATCACCCGCAACAACTGCCGGCCTTGCGGCGGGATATCGAACTGGCTGGGGCTGACGGTGGCGCCCAGGGCCGGTTCCAGCACCTCGCGATCGCCTTGCTGGCGCCAGCGGTAGATCCTGGCATCGGCACGCCACGCGTGGGCGTCCTGGTTATAAAGCCAGACGGCGGTCTGATCGGTGTCGGCCGGGATGTGCGCGGTAGTCGGTGCGATGGCGATTTCGGCGCCGGCGGCGCTGCCGCTGGTTGCCAGGATGGTCAGGCCCAGCACCAGCCAGACCCGACGGAAGCAGGACGTGGCCATGGTCAAAACGCAATGGTGGTGATGCGCGCGGCGCCGCTGGGCGCAGGCCCGGCGAGGGCGCTGGCGTCCTGGCCGGTGCTGGCAAGCGGCGGCGTCCCGGCGCTCGGCGCTGGTTGGGCGATCGCGACCGGGGTGCCGCGCGAGCAGCTGGCGCGTGGCGGTGTGGTGCGCAGCTCGCAACCGCTGAGCAGGCGCAGGCCGATGTGCAGGGTGGAGTTTTCAGGGCCGCGGTTGCCGGCCGCGCTCGCGATGGAGGCGCTGCAAGCGAGGGCAAGCAAAAGCACGCACTTCGGCAAGGTGACCGGCATCATGAAGGCAATCGTTTGCAGCGGAGACGTAACAGATAGCGACGTGCCCCAAACGAACTTTATTAACTGTCAGTAAGTGATCGAGACCGTCACCGTGTCGTTGTAGGCGCCCGCGATAGGCAGCTGCGGAGCCGGGGCGCGTCCGTAGACGGTGACGGTTTGCGCCACCCCGTTGCCGGTGCCGGCCAGGGTGTCGACCCCGATGGTGGTGCCCCAGCGGCTGCTGCGGCCGGGGTCCTTGTAGAGCTCGTAGGTGATGTAGTTGGCGCTGCTGGCGTGGCGCATGCGGCGGGTGCTGCCACTGGCGTTGACGCCGACATCCAGGCCGATGTTCCAGGCGGTGCGGTTGGTGCAGGCCAGGCTGATGATGGAGCTGCGGTCGATGGCGGTGGCGATGCTGCCGGCGATGCTGCCGAAATCCAGGTCGGTGGTGACATAGGTATTGCAGCGCGCCGGGACGCTGGCCGACGCGGTGAAGGGGAATGCATTGCTGGCGGTCTTGGCGCCGCTGCCGCCGGTGGTGCAATTGGCCGGAACCGGCGGGACGCCAATGATGCTTTCGTTGTAGGCGTAGCGCAGCACGGTATCGGCACCGCCAAAGTTGCTGGTGTGATTGCCGGTCGACAGGATTTGGTTGGCGGGAATGCGCCCGTACAGCGTGATGCTGGTCGTCTGCGAGCCGCCGGTGATCACCGGAACGCCGTACGACAGCGTCAGCAGGCCCGGCGACGGGCTTGCCGACCCGGTGGCTCCCCAGATCTGGGTGCGTGCGGCGTCCTTGTAGATCTGGAAGTCCAGGCTGTCGCCGGTGGCGTTGAGCATGCGGCGCGGGGCATACAGCCCATTGCTTGCGCTGCCCGGTCCCAGATCCAGGCACAGGCTCACCTGGGCGTACCCCAGAACGCTGAGTGCGGCGGTCGCGCACGTGACGTTGAGCGTGGCAACCGCATCGGTCGTGCCATTGGCCGCGACATTGCCGAAGGCCATGGGCGTTCCCAGCGTGACCGTGCAGGTGGTGTCGGCGCGCGCGTGCTGGCTCGGTGCCAGCCACAGGCTGCAGAGCGCCAATGCAAGCAGGAGTGGCCAGCGCATCGTTGGTGTCATGGCGCGGGCTCTGTCGTGCAGCGCAGCGGGCCGACCCGCGGAATGCCGCCGGCCTCGGCCGGGTACGCGAACTGCGCCACGCAACGGCCCTGCGGCAGATCGACCAGGATGCGGTTGTCGGCCTGCAGATTGTCCAGATAGGTTTCGCCGTCGTAGCCGACCACCACCCGTTCGGCGTTCCCCTCGCGCTGTGCCACGCTGCCCACCGGCAATGCAGCGCCATTGGCATCGTGCAGGACGATCACCGCAGCGCGCACGCGGGTGATGCCGAAGCGCACGGCCACACCGGACTGCTGGCGCGGGGTCACCGTGGTGTCGACGCGGTCCACGCGCAGCTCCGCGGGCAGGTTCAAGGTGTCGATCGACAACTGATTGCGCTGCCACGACTGCAGCGGCGTCACTAGCAAAGTGCCGCGTGCATCGGTGACGCCGATCAGGCGGTTTTCCAGCCGGACTGGAATGCCGGCCTGGCCGTCGGTGGAGACCACCGCAAACGCATCCTGGACGTCGCGCGCCGCAAAGCTCCGTCCATCCATCCAAACCAGGCTGCCGCTGGCGCTGGCATAGCCGAAGGTAGCGCCATCCTGGCTGGCCGCACCGAAGTTGTAGCGGCCGACCCGGTTCAGCCAGCCCAGTTCGGCCAGCCCGCCACTGGCGTCGTCGCCGGCGCGTGCCTGCAGCCGCCAGCCAATGCCGCCCAGGTCGCCGTCGCCAGGCAGCGGCTGGCTGACATCGGCGACAAAGCCGGTGCGGTTGCCATTGCGCTGCATCGAGGCACTGGCCTGGCGCAACTGGCCGAAGGTGGTCGACAGCGACAGATACAGGCTGCGATCGCTGCGCTCGTCCAGATTCTGGTTGCCGGACA
Source organism: Xanthomonas sp. WHRI 6106 (assembly GCF_040202405.1). NCBI lineage: Bacteria > Pseudomonadati > Pseudomonadota > Gammaproteobacteria > Lysobacterales > Lysobacteraceae > Xanthomonas > Xanthomonas sp. WHRI 6106. Next base: position 488,271 of record NZ_JBEGFC010000001.1, read on the forward strand.
GGTTGGCGGCCCAGTTGCGCCCGAAGCTGCGCGACCAGAACACGCTGGCATAGCGCGAGGTGTCGCCTTGCGGGTAGCTCAGGCGCACGTAGCTGGTGCCCAGCGAGCCGATCGGGTCGACATTGACGCCGAACGCGGCGCGGTCGCTGACGCGCGCCGGCAGGCTGCCTTGCAGCGCCCCCAGGTCGCGGTAGTCGCCGTGGGTGCGCTGGGTGCCCAGGTTGACGTTGAAGCGCCGGTTGTTCCAGGCGTAGCCCAGCACGTACTGTCCGCCGCGCACCTCATGCATCCGGCTGTGGGCGTAGGCAGCGTTGACCACCCCGCCTGCACCCAGCAACCACACTCCGCCCGCGCCGGCATTGATCACGCTGCCGCCGGCTTCGGCATGCGCCTCGACGGTGAAATCGTCGCGCACTCCCTTGCGCAAGGTGGCGCTGGCGATCGGCTGCGAGGCATAGGAAAACGAGCGCACCCCGTAGTCGCGACGCAGGTGGCCGATGCCGGCCGACCATTCGGAAATGCCGCGCGCCAGCAGTTGCGGCGTGCCGTAAAACGCGAAATTCAGCTGGCGCACGCGACCGAAGGCGTCGGTCACCACGATCTGCGCCTGGCCGGTGCCGCTGATGCCCGGTTGCGCGGCCAGCTGGAACGGACCGGCCGGCACCTGACCGCTGTATTGACGCAGGCCATCGACGTAGAGCTCCACCGTGGAAGGCACCGCTGCTTCGCCCAGAAAACTGGGCGTCGGCATCAGTACGCGATACGGCTGCAGCGCGTAATTGCGGCCGATCTGCACGCCCCCCAGCCGCAGCGAGCGGCTCCAGTCGACGAAGCCGCTGTAGAAGTCGCCCACCGTCAGGCTGGTGGCGCTATCGGGGAAATCCATTTGCCAGGCGCTGTCCAGACGCACCGCTTCACTGCGCCAGCGTTCGTCCTGCGGGCGGTCGTAGGCCAGAAACACCGCCGTGGTGTCGAACATGCCGCGGCCGATGCCGAAGCCACGCAGTTCGGTTGCCAGCGACACGTTGCTGGCACCGGTGGTGCGCGTGGCATACAGGTCGTAGTTGAGCAGGACGCCGGGCGAGGCGGTGGCGCTGGGTGGGGCGGCTTCTTCGGGCTTGAGCACGGTGGTGGACAGCGCCAGCTGCGCCACCGGCACCTGCAGCGCGAGCCGCTGCAGGGCGGCGTCGTAGCGCACTTCCACGTCGGGCAGGCGATCCAGATCGACCGACTGACCCGGCACGCGGTCGGCCAGGATAAAGCCAAGCTTGCGCAACGTATCCACCGAGGCCCGCAAATGGCCGTCGACCAGCTCGAACGGCGTCAGACCGCGCTCGGCCTGATTCAGGGTGACCTCCAGATACAGCGTCTGCGGCTGCCCGGTGGCGGGTTGTGCGGTCTGGTCGGGCAAGGCGTCGATCTCGGCGAGGTCGCCGGCCGTCGCATCTGCCCACCCGGTGGCGGCCGCCAGCAGCGTCATCGCCAGCCGGGCCACATCACGGCGCTGTCGGCGCGGCCAACAGGGTACGTTCGTCAGCCTCACCATTGATCCTTGCGATGATGGCGCCGCGGGCGAACTGGGCCAGCGGTGCGCCCAGCGACCAGCGCATGGTCTGCCCCGGCAGCACATAGCCGACCAGCCCGTTCAAGGCGGTCTTGGTGGCGCCGTCGACCCGGTGCTGCAGATCGGCGACCTGTGCATGCCCGCTGCCGGTATTGCTGATCTGGATCTGCGCAGTGCCGTCGCTGCCGGCCACCACCTGCGCGCTCAGGGTCGGGGTGGGCGCGGCCTTGCCGGGCGGCAGCACGAAGATTGGTACCGAGTAGCGCAGCACGAACTGCATGCCCTTGCGGTCGGCATCGGCGCCGGGCAGTTCGTCGACGATGATGCGGTAGCAGGCTTCCTGGCTGCCGGGTGCGGGACCGGCACGGATCACCCGGATCAACTGGCGCTCGCCGGCGGCCAGGGTGCGCATCGGCGGGCTGATCAGCAGCTCCTGGGTCGGTGCGAGCTGGTCCTGGCCCTCGCGCTGGGTCCAGCGGTAGGCGCGGGTCTGCACCTGTACCGGCGCGCCGCCACTATTGCTCAGCCACAGTCCATCGGCGTTCTGTTCGGCGCTCAGGGTCAGCGAGGTCGGGGCCAGCTGCAGGCTGGCCGCCTGTGCGGCGGGCAGCGTCCAGGCACTGCCCAACAGGCCCAGGGCCAGTCCAGTCAGGACCAGCCGTGCGCGCACAGGAAACCGCAGGGGAGGCAAGGGCATGCGTGGTCTCAATAGACGATCGTCGCGGTGATCGTGTCCAGGTAACTACCGGTGGCGGCATTGGCGACCGACGGATTGGTCACGCGGCCGTAGACCGGATAGACCTGGTTGAGGCCGGTGGCGGTCCGGCTCAGGGTATTGGTGCCGGTGGTGCTGCCCCACACCGAGCTGCGCGCCAGGTCCTGGTAGAGCTGGTAGGAAATGAAGTTGTTGGTGGTCACCAGCGGGTCGGCGTTCTTCATCCGGCGGGTGGTCACGTCATTGGCGGTGCCGGCGTTGCTGCCTGCGCTCAGCGCGATGTTGTAGGGGGTCAGTGCGGTGCACTGGGCGGTCACGCTGCCGTTGGCGTCGACATTGGCGGTCGAGGTGGACAGCACCGAGCCGAAGTCGACGTCCGTGGCAGAGGCGGCAGTGATCGTGCAGGCCTTGGTCACGGCGATCTTGACGTTGAAGGTGGTGGTGTCTGCAGCAGTCGCCATACCGATGGTCGAGAGCAGGCCGAAGGACAGCAGGACAGGGCGGACAGTACGCATGGACATTTCCTTGACCGGTCGGGTCAGCAGTGACGCGACAACATGTCGCCCTCCCTGCAATGCATCAGCTGTGCCAAACATAACGACGATTGCGCCGGCTATCCAGCTGTTTTCGAAGGCCGATCTGGCGAATATGCGATGTCCTGCGGATGACTCCGTTCACGCCAACTTTGACGCGCCTGGGACTGCGTCACACATGAATGGGCGGGCGGCGGCGGTTTTCTGTTGCCCCGTCCGTTTGTGCGACGGCAATGCGTCCTGAAAAAAGCCGGGCATGGGTCGTTCAGATTCAGCCCGGATCGGCGATAATCCGGGCCATGAGCGTCAATCTGAAAACCAAAGAAGAAATCGAACTGATGCGTATCGCCGGCCGTCTGGCCGCCGAGGTGCTCGATATCGTGGGCCCGCACGTCAAGCCGGGCGTCACCACGGCCGAGCTGGACCGCATCTGCCATGACCATATCGTCAATGTGCAGGGAACCATTCCTGCCAATGTCGGCTACCGCGGCTTCCCGAAGAGCGTGTGCACCTCGGTCAACAACGTGATCTGTCACGGCATCCCGAGCGCGGCCAAGGTCCTGAAGGATGGCGACATCGTCAATATCGATGTCACCGTCATCAAGGATGGCTGGCATGGCGACACCAGCCGCATGTATTACGTGGGCACTCCCTCGGTGATGGCCAAGCGCCTGGTGGACACCACCTACGAGGCCATGTGGCGCGGCATCCGCGCGGTCAAGCCGGGTGCGACGCTGGGCGATGTGGGCCATGCGATCCAGAAGTTCGCCGAGGCCGAGCGCTTCAGCGTGGTGCGTGACTATTGCGGCCATGGCATCGGCAAGGTCTACCACGACGAACCGCAGGTGATGCATTACGGCCGTCCGGGCGAAGGGCTGGTGCTCAAGCCGGGCATGACCTTCACCATCGAGCCGATGATCAACGAAGGCACCTACCACCATAAGACCTTGCCCGACGGCTGGACCGTGGTCACCAAGGATCGCAAGCTGTCCGCGCAGTGGGAGCACATGGTGGCGGTGACCGAGGACGGCGTGGATGTGCTGACGCTGTCGGCCAACTCTCCCGCGCCGGTATGACGGCCACGCCGGCGGATCGACCCGACCCGGGCGTCGCCGGCGACGCGGACTGGGCCGCGCAGGCCCGTCCGCTGTTGGTGCACGCCGACATGCGGCTGTGCAAACGCTTCGATCAGGGCGAGCCGATGGAGCGGCTGGTGGCGCTGCGCGCACGCGCAGTCGATCAACTGATGCGCAATGCCTGGACGCGCTGCATTCCAGCCGACAGTGGCCTGGCGCTGCACGCGGTCGGCGGCTATGGGCGCGGTGAGTTGTTCCCGCGCTCGGACGTGGATGTACTGGTGCTGGGCGACACCGCTGCGCAGCAGGGCCACGAGCAGGCGCTGGCGCGGCTGTTCGCGCTGTTGTGGGATGTGGGCCTGCCGATCAGTCATGCGGTGCGCTCGCCTGCGCAGTGCACGGCCGCAGCGGCCGATCAGACCGTGCTCACCGCGCTGATCGAATCGCGCGCGCTGGTGGCCGATGGCGCGGCGCGCGCGGCGCTGGCAGCGGCCATCGCGCCGCAACAGGTATGGCCGCCGCGCGACTTCTTCCAGGCCAAGCGCGAGGAGCTGCTGGCACGGCACGAGCGCTTCGGCGATACCGCCGACAACCTCGAACCCGACATCAAGGATGGCCCGGGCGGTCTGCGCGACCTGCAGACCCTGGGCTGGATGGCGTTGCGCGCGTTCGGAGTGAAGGATCTGGACGCGCTGGTCGGGCTGGGGCATGTGGGCCTGGACGAAGCGGCGGCGCTGCGGCGCGAACGAGGGGAACTGGCGCGGCTGCGCTTTGGCCTGCATATCGTTGCCAACCGACCCGAGGAACGCCTGCGTTTCGATTACCAGAAGACCCTGGCGCAGCGTCTGGGATTTGCCGACGACCCGGAAAGCCTGGGCGTCGAAAAGATGATGCAGCGCTTCTACCGCAGCGCGGCGCTGATCCGCCGCATCAGCGACCGGCTGCTGCAGCGTTTCGAAGAACAGTTTGATGGCGAAGCGGTGCCGGAGCCGATCGGCGACGGGTTCAGCCTGCGCCGTGGCTATCTTGCCGCCGATGCGCAGACCTGGCCGAATGGCGACGTGCTGCAGATCTTTGCGCTGTTTGCGCAATGGGCGGCGCATCGCGAGGTGCGCGGGCTGCATTCGTTGACCGCGCGTGCGCTGGCCGAGGTCCTGCACGAGCTGCCGGCCTACGAGGTGGCCGACGCGACGGCACGCGAGCGTTTCATGGCGCTGCTGCGCGGCCCGCGCGCGGTGGAAACGCTCAATCGCATGGCGCGGCTGGGCGTGCTCGGGCAGTGGATTCCGGCGTTTGCCAGCGTCTCCGGGCGCATGCAGTTCGACCTGTTCCATGTCTACACGGTGGATCAGCACACCTTGATGGTGCTGCGGAACATCGCGCTGTTTGCGGCCGGCCGTGCCGATGAGCGTTTTTCGATCACCCATGAAGTCTGGCCGCGCCTGCGCAAGCCCGAGCTGCTGCTGCTGGCCGGCCTGTTCCATGACATTGCCAAGGGCCGTGGCGGCGATCATTCCGAACTGGGCGCGGTCGACGCACGTGCGTTCTGCCTGGCGCATCGCCTGAGCGAAGGCGATACCGAGCTGGTGACCTGGCTGGTGGAGCAACACCTGCGCATGTCGGTCACCGCGCAAAAGCAGGACATCTCCGACCCGGAGGTGATCCATCGCTTCGCCACGCTGGTGGGTACGCGTGAGCGGCTGGATTATCTGTACCTGTTGACCTGCGCCGACATCGCCGGCACCAGCCCCAAGCTGTGGAATGCGTGGAAGGACCGGCTGCTGGCAGACCTGTACTTCGCGGCGCGGCGCGCCTTGCGCGAAGGCCTGGAGCATCCGCCACCGCGCGAGGAGCGTCTGCGCGAAGCGCGCGACTCCGCGCGCGCGCTGATGCAGGCGCAAGGGCACGACGACCCCACCATCGACCGCCAGTTTGCCGGCATGCCGGACGAAAACTTCCTGCGCTTCCGCCCCGAGCAACTGGCCTGGCAGGCCGCATCGCTGATCGAAGTGGAGATCGGCCAGACCCTGGTCAAGGCGCGCCGTGCGGTGCCGGACAACGACGCGCTGGAAGTGTTCGTGTATTCGCCCGACCGCGACGGCCTGTTTGCGGCGATCGTGGCCACGCTGGACCGCAAGGGCTATGGCATCCACCGCGCCCGCGTGCTGGACGCTCCGCACGATGCCATCTTCGACGTGTTCGAAGTGCTGCCGCAGGAAAGTTTTGCCGACGGCGACCCGCAGCGGCTCGCCGCGGTGCTGCGCCAGGTGCTTGCCGGCGATCTGCAGAAAGTGCGCCCCTCGCGGCGCGCAGTGCCGCGCCAGTTGCGCCATTTCCGTTTTGCCCCGCGCGTGGAATTCAGCGAAAGTGCCGGCGGCCGGCGCACCCGCATCAGTTTGGTCGCGCCCGATCGCCCCGGCCTGCTGGCCGATGTCGCGCATGTCCTGCGCATCCAGCACCTGCGTGTGCACGACGCGCGTATCGCCACGTTTGGCGAGCGTGCCGAAGATCAGTTCCAGATCACCGACGAGCACGATCGCCCGTTGTCCGAATCCGCCCGGCAGGCGCTGCGCGATGCGCTGTGCGCCTGTCTCGATCCCGCCTAGTCCGTCCGGAGACCCCCATGGCCACCCCCAAGAAGACCACGCGCAAGCCCGGCGCCGTCACTCCCGCCAGCAAGCGTGCAGCCACGCCTGCCGGCAAGCCCGCCAAGGCCGCTGCGGCGGCCAATGCCAAGCCGCCGGCAAGCGCCGCCGGCAGGCGCGATGCCAAGACGGCTGTTGCCAGGAAAGCGCCGGCAAAGAAAGTCGCCAGTGCTGCACGTGTGGCCAAGCAGGCCACCCGCGTGGTCTCGGCACCGGCCGCCAGGAAGGCCGCAGCAGCCAAGAAGTTGCCGATCGCCGAGCAGGCCGTGCAGCGCGCAACGGCGCATGTGAGCAAGGACGAATTGAAGCTTGGTATCGAAAGCGCCTTCGAGCGCCGCGCCAGCCTGACGGTGGACGAGATCGAGGGCTCCACGCGTGCGATCGTCACGCGTGTGATCGACGGCCTGGAAAGCGGCGAATTCCGCGTTGCCGAGCCGGACGGGCAGGGTGGCTGGACGGTCAACGAGTGGTTGAAGAAAGCCGTGCTGCTGTATTTCCGCGTCAACGAGATGGCGGTGATCGACGCGCAGCCGGCGCCGTTCTGGGACAAGGTGGAATCGCGTTTTGCCGATTTCCACGAAGCCGACTTCCGCAAGGCCGGCGTGCGCGTGGTGCCGGGTGCGGTGGCGCGTCGCGGCAGCTATTTCGGCAAGGACGTGGTGCTGATGCCGAGCTTCACCAACATCGGTGCCTACGTGGGCGAAGGCACCATGGTCGATACCTGGGCCACGGTGGGGTCGTGCGCGCAAATCGGCGCGCACTGCCATCTGTCCGGCGGCGCCGGCATCGGCGGCGTGCTCGAACCGCTGCAGGCCAGCCCCACCATCATCGAAGATCACTGCTTCATCGGTGCGCGCTCGGAAGTGGTGGAAGGCGTGGTCATCGGCCATCACAGCGTGATCGGCATGGGCGTGTTCATCAGCCAGAGCACGCGCATCTACAACCGGGCCACCGGCGAGATTTCCTACGGCTACGTGCCGCCGTACAGCGTGGTGGTGTCCGGCCAGCTGCCGTCCAAGGACGGCTCGCATTCGTTGTACTGCGCGGTGATCGTCAAGCAGGTGGATGCGAAAACGCGCAGCAAGACCAGCGTGAACGAATTGCTGCGCGGGCTGGCGGATTGATCCATCGTGCATCGGGACGAGGCTTGCGAGTTGCTCGAGCGCTGGCCGCATGCTTCCCTTCTCCCATCGGGAGAAGGTGGCGCGAAGCGCCGGATGAGGGTACGAGCGAAGCCTGATGCGCGTGCTGTAAGAGGCTTCGCCCGTACCCTCGCCCCAACCCCTCTCCCGGTGGGAGAGGGGCTTTGCAAGATTCTCGCGCTAAAGGAGGCAAGATGCTCGTGCTGTGGGAGAGTACTTGTGCCTTCCTTCTCCCACCGGGAGAAGGTGGCGCAAAGCGCCGGATGAGGGTACGGGCGAAGCCTGATGCGCGTGCTGTACGAGGCTTCGCCCGTAGGCTCACCCCCAGCCCCTCTCCCGGTAGGAGAGGGGCGTTATAGGCCGATTTTCCGGGATACAGATGACGACGCTCTACGGATTGAAGAACTGCGACACCTGCAAGAAGGCCACCAAATGGCTGGACCGCTTCGCTGTCGCCTATACGTTTGTGGATTACCGGGACAACACGCCGTCGCCGGAGACGCTGCTGGAGTGGGCCGGCAAGGCGGGTGGATTCGAGGCCTTGATCAACAAGTCGTCCACCACCTGGCGGCAGTTGCCCGACAACAAGAAGGCGCCCGGTTCGGATGCGGAGTGGAAGCTGCTGCTGCGCGAGTACCCGCAGTTGATCCGCCGCCCGCTGGTGGTGACCGACGACGGCGAGCTGAGTCAGGGCTTTTCCGATAACGGCTTCAAGAAGCGGTTCGGCATCGGCTGAGCGACTGCGGTTCCGATAGCGATGCCGGAGCGCGCTGTAACTGGTGTCGTTACTGCCATTGGTTCGCCGAGCGCCTGTTCGTTCATCCGTCCATCCGCTCGGCAAGCCGGTCGAGGTAGCGTTGGCAATGGCTCCCGGCAGCAAGGCAATCCGACTGCGACCGCGATCGACCACGCCGATCGATGCAAACCCGCTCCATTCCATCAACGCCGCTGATGCGGCTCCACTGCGGTGACGTTTCATGAGCGATGTGCTGGATCTGACCTGTGACCTCATTGCACGTGCCTCGGTAACGCCGGTGGATGCCGGATGTCAGGCAGCGATCGCGCAGCGCCTGGGCGCGGCTGGATTCGCCTGCGAGCACTTGCGCCTGGGCGAGGTCGACAACCTGTGGGCCACGCATGGCAGCGGCGCGCCGGTGCTGGTGCTGCTCGGCCATACCGATGTGGTGCCGCCGGGCCCGCGCGAGGCGTGGACCAGCGATCCGTTCGCGCCGCAGATCCGCGACGGCGTGCTGTACGGCCGTGGCGCCGCGGACATGAAAGGCAGCGTCGCGGCATTTGCAATTGCCGCCGAGCAGTTCGTTGCCGCCCATCCCGGGCATCCCGGCACGCTGGCAGTGTTGCTGACGTCCGATGAAGAGGGCGATGCCATCGACGGCGTGCGCCATGTCGCACGGCTGTTCGCCGAGCGCGGCCAGCAGATCGATTGGTGCATCACCGGCGAACCGTCGTCCACCGAGCGGTTGGGCGATCTACTGCGTGTGGGCCGGCGCGGCAGCCTTTCCTGCATGCTGACGGTGAAGGGCGTGCAAGGGCATGTGGCGTATCCGCACAAAGCACGCAACCCGATCCACCAGGCCGCACCGGCGCTGGCCGAACTGGTGGCGCGGCAGTGGGACGAGGGCTTCGAGAGTTTTCCGCCGACCAGCCTGCAACTCTCCAACATCCACGCCGGCACCGGTGCCAACAACGTGATCCCCGGCGAGCTGCAAGTGGCCTTTAACCTGCGCTACACCCCGCACTGGGATGCGCCGCGGCTGGAAGCGCAGATCACTGCATTGCTGGATCGGCATGCGCTGGATTACACGCTGCAGTGGCATCGCAGCGGCGAACCGTTCTACACCCCGGAAGGCCGCCTGCGCAGCGTCGCGCGCGCGGTGCTGGGCGAGTTCGCCGGTGCGCCGCCGGAAGAGAGCACCGGCGGCGGCACCTCCGACGCGCGCTTCATCGCGCCGCTGGGGGCGCAATGCATCGAAGTCGGCCCGGTCAATGCCAGCATCCACCAGGTCGACGAGCATGTGCGCGTGGCCGATCTGGAAGCACTGCCGGCGCTGTATCGCACCCTGATCGAGCGTTTGCTGACCTGACTTGTGGAATGATCCAGTCAGGCGCCGGCCGGTGGATTGCGAAGCCAGCGCCACCGAGTGCATCGACCAGCGCCTTAGCGATTTTGCTCCGAGCAGCATGCATCGCCGTGCCGTCGGAACCGCATTGCTACATGGCATGACCGAACAGGTAGCGCCGGCTACTCGAACGTCCAGAAGGGTGGTTTGATCGCCTCGCGCCAATATGCTTCGTCGGCCATGTAAAACGTTTGTGCGGAGGCCTTGGCAAACCAGACTGCCGCCGCATCCACATCGCGCGTCACCCCGCTACTGCCGCGCCCGAGCAACAGGCCGGTGAAGTACTGACCATACACATTGCCCTGGTCCGCCGCACGCTGGTACCAACGGAGTGCCTCGGCTCCATCGCTGGCCACACCCAATCCCTTTTCATAGAGCGCGCCAAGATCGACCTGCGCCTCGGCATCGCCCCTGTGCGCGCGCCGCTGGATGTCGCGCACCAACGGGTGCACCTCGCCGTTACGCGGCGCCACCGCATCGGGAAGACCGGAAGAGCCGGACCAATATCGGTGGTAGACGGTAGCGCGTAGATCCCAGCGCAATGCAGCGGCGGCGTTTCCGCGGTCACGGTGGAACTTGGCGAGTTCGGCGATGGCGTAGGGGTTGGCGTGCATGGCGGCCGCCAGGTACCAGCGCTCGGCTTTGGGCGGCGACGCGCGCAGTGCAGCGCGCTGGTCGATATATGGGCTATCGGAGTGGGACAGTGTCCCGCTCGCCCAGATCCGTCCCAGCGCCAGTTCGGCGCGGGTGTTGTGGAACGTCCACGGGGTGGTCGCGGCGGCGCGCTCGTACCAGTGGATGGCTCGCGGATCGTTGCGTGCCTCCAGGCGTTCGGCCGCATTCCACGCGCTGTCGAAACTTCCATCAGATGCCTGTTGTTCCAGCTGTTGCAGGTAGGCGGGATCGGTGCGCGGTGGGTTGCTGCTGCAGGCCTGCAGCAACAAGGCAAGCAACAGGGCCAGGGGCGGCATGCGTCCGATGCGTGGGGTCATTCCAATACTGCCGAGTGCGGGGCGGTCATTATCCTCGCAATGCGCTCGTGCGACCGCGCGGCGTGCTGCGCCGCTGGCTTGGTTGCCATCGCAACAGTTGCGCCACCGGCGAAAGCGGGATACGGTCAGGCCATGACATCGCCCCTGTCCAACGTCAATAACGCCACCCGCAACACGCTGCGCGCGAATAATCGTGTGCGGCCGATGCGGGTCTGCGACTAGGCGAATTTCACCCAAACGCCCAGGAATCAGAGAACCCGCATCGGCCGATGCGGGTTTTTTTATGGGTGTCGTTTCGTGCCGCACGCGTGTCCACCGGCCACCAATCCCGCAGTTCATCAGGAGTTTTCCATGTGTTCCATCTTCGGTATTTTCGGGCTGCAACCCGGTGACGATCTGCAGGCGTTACGCCGGCAGGCTCTGGAATGTTCGCAGCGTCAGCGCCATCGTGGCCCGGACTGGAGCGGCGTGTATGTCGATGGTGGTGCGATCCTGGTGCACGAGCGCCTGGCCATCGTCGACCCGGCCGGTGGCGCACAGCCGTTGCTGTCCGAAGATGGGCAACTGGTGTTGGCGGTGAATGGCGAAATCTACAACCATCGCGAAATCAAGCAGGAACTGCAGCAGGCCTACGCGTTCCAGACCGGCTCCGATTGCGAAGTGATCAATGCGCTGTATCGCGAAGATGCGCCGGCGTCCTATCTCAATCGCCTCAACGGCATCTTTGCCTTTGCGTTGTGGGACAAGGCCGCCGGTCGCGTGATCATTGCGCGCGATCCGATCGGGGTGGTGCCGCTGTACTGGGGCCACGACCGCGAGGGCCGCCTGCGGGTGGCGTCGGAACTGAAGTCGCTGGTGGACGAGTGCGCCGACGCCGCGCAATTTCCGCCGGGGCACTGGTACGACAGCGCCACCGGCGAGCTGAGCCGTTACTACGAGCGTGCCTGGCGCGAATACGCCGAAGTGGAAGGCGTGCAGGTGCAGCTGCAGGAATTGCGCGAAGCCTTCGAGCGTGCCGTGCACCGCCAGCTGATGACCGATGTGCCGTACGGCGTGCTGCTGTCCGGCGGACTGGACTCGTCATTGGTCGCAGCCGTGGCTGCGCGTTATGCACGCCATCGCATCGAAGAAAACGACACCACCGAAGCATGGTGGCCGCGGCTGCATTCGTTTGCGATCGGCTTGAAGGGGTCGCCCGATCTTGCCGCCGCAGAAGTCGCGGCGGCGGCGCTGGGCACGGTGCACCACGGCTTCGAATACACCTTCGAAGAAGGGCTGGATGCGTTGCCGGAAGTGATTCGCCATATCGAGACCTACGACGTCACCACCATCCGGGCATCGACACCGATGTTCCTGCTGGCACGGCGGATCAAGGCGATGGGCGTCAAGATGGTGCTGTCGGGCGAAGGCAGCGACGAAATCTTCGGTGGCTACCTGTATTTCCACAAGGCGCCCAATGCGCGCGAGTTCCACGAAGAACTAGTGCGCAAGCTCGATGCGCTGAACAACTACGATTGCCTGCGTGCCAACAAGTCGATGATGGCCTGGGGCGTGGAGCCGCGGGTGCCGTTCCTGGACCGCGAGTTCCTGGATGTGGCCATGCGCATGGACGCCAGTTTCAAGATGATCGACAAGACCAGCACGGGCGCCACGCGCATGGAAAAGGGCGTGTTACGCGAGGCCTTTGCCGGCTATCTGCCCGACTCGATCCTGTGGCGGCAGAAGGAGCAATTCAGCGACGGCGTCGGCTACGGCTGGATCGACGGGCTCAAGGCGCACGCCGCCTCGCACGTCAGCGATCGCGAGCTGACTGCGGCCGACAAGCGCTTCCCGGTCAATCCGCCGCAGACCAAGGAAGCGTATTTCTATCGCAGTGTGTTCGAGCAGTTCTTCCCGAGCCAGGCGGCGGCGGAGACGGTGCCCGGCGGCAAGTCCATTGCCTGCTCGTCGCCCACCGCGATTGCCTGGGATGCGAGTTTTGCCGCGATGGCCGACCCATCCGGCCGGGCGATCGCAGGCGTGCACGCACAGGCGCTGGCGTCCTGAGGCAGTGGGCTTGCAGCGGCCGGCACGCGCCAACGCGTGGCCGGCCGCCTCGTCTTATTGTTCGTGGCGCACGCAATAACCGTAGCGCTGCGGCTCGATATCCACGCCCGCTACATCGGCCTGGTTGTTGCGCCACAGGTTGGGCTTGAAGTCGGCCGCCGTGCAATTGGCCGCGCGGTCCACGCCGATGGTGTAGGTGAACGGCGTATTGGAGAAGCGGTTGTTCTCGAACACGTTGTCCTGGCTCATGCTGTTGTCCCAGCACAGGATTTCCGGCGTGCGATAGCGGATGGCACAAGCCAGGAATACGCCGGCGACCTTGTTGCCGTCGAACTGGTTGTTGCTGAAGCGGTTGCGCCGCGCATCGGATAGGTAGATGCCCTGGCTGCCATTGCGCTCGAAACGGTTGTTGCGGATCTCGCTGTCTTCCAGATGCTCGGTGGTCAGGCCTGCAGCCACGTTGTCGTGGATGTAGTTGTTGACCATGGTCACCTTGGCGGTGCGGTTGAACGACACGCCGTCCCAGATGGCGCCGGAGACATCGTTGTTTTCGATGGTGATCTCGCGGGTGTCGTACTCGCTCAGCAGGCAGGCACTACGGCATTTATTGACCTGCAGACCGGCGAGCCGGATGCCCTGGCCGGAGCGCACCACCACCGCGCTGTTGCTCAGGTACGGGCGCTCGGGCATGAACTCCTTGTCGCCGGTGCTGGCCACGATCTGCATGTCTTCGATGCTGACGTTGCGGATCACCCCGGTGGGCTGCTGGTTTTCGTAGTCGCCTACTACCAGCACAGGCTGTTGCACGCCGTCGGCCATGCGTAGCACCGTCCCCGGACCCTTGCCGCGCAGGGTCAGGTTGCCACGATGGATCGACACCAGGCCGTTGAGCGGAAATTCGCCTTTTTCCAGACACAGCACGGCCGGCGTGTCGCCCAGCGGCAATTTGTCGATGGCTTTTTGCAGATCCTGCCCTGGCTTCACCTTGGCGGTGCAACTGGCCACAGGCGCGGCTAGTGGGCCCGGAGTGGTTGGTGGCGCGGCCGAACAGGCGGCCGAGAACAGCAGGGGCAACAGGGCGGAAACGGAGCGGGCAAGCTGAGGCATGCGGATTCCGGTCAGTGAGGGGGAGGAGGGCGATGTGCGGTAGCTCTCTACCGATCGCGACGGCCTCTAGTGTGTCCCACCGAACGTTAAGTTCCAGCCCATGCATGCCCGCGCGATTCGGCGCAGGTTCATTGCGCGGCCATCGCTACCGCCGCAACCGTGCGTTGTTGCACAGTTGCCATCGCCGCACGCAGACGCGTGGCAGCGATGGCGATGGCGATGGCGCGGGCTGAATCACAGGATCCGCACTCCGCGCTCCGCACGCATGCAGCAGTGCGCACCACTGCGTGCGGCGATCAGAAGCTGTAGGCCAGTTGTGCGTAGATGCGTCGCGGCTCGCCCGGGAAGTGACCGCCGCGTGCATTGAAACCGCTCACCGCGTACACCTTGTCGAACAGGTTCTTGACGTTGATCTGCAGCTTCCATGCGTCCCACTGCGTTTGCCAGCTGATGTCGTAGATGGCGTACGGTTTGACCCGCTGGCCTTCGAGGCTGACCCGCTCGCCCACGTAGTCGGCGCCGAACGCGACCGCCGAGCGCCATGCCGGCAGGTCGTAGCGGGTCCATAGCCCGAAGGTGTTGCGTGGTGCGTTGGCGAAGCGATCGCCGGAGGCATTGGTGATGCCATTGGTCCCCGCGTCCAGCACGCGTGCATCGTTGTACGCATAGGTCAGGTTGAGCACCCAGCGCTCGGTGAGGTCGGCCAGCAGGTCCACCTCCAGCCCCTCGCTGCGCACCAGTCCAAGCGCAGACAGCTGATTGACCCCATCGACGACAGCCCCGTTGGCCTGCACGATGTTGCTGCGTTCGATGCGATACAGCGCGGTGTTGAGGGTCAGCCCGCCATCGTTGAGCGCGGTTTTCAGGCCAAGCTCCCACTGCGTGCTGCGTTCCGGATCGAATGGCCCGCCCACGCTGGCATCCTGATTGGCCGCATCCTGCGGCAGGAAACCGCTGGCATAACTGGCGTAGGCATTGACGCCATCGCGCAGCACCACGGTGCTGCCCACGCGCCAGCTGAGGTCGTTGCCGGTGATGCGCGAATCGTCCAGCAGGTTGTCGTCCTTGAAGCCGTCCCAGCGCACGCCGGCCATTGCATGCCAGCGCGGCGTCAGCGTGAGTTCGTCCTGCAGGTACGCGCCATAGCGCTGGCTGCGCGTGCTGGTGGCGCGCCAGGGCAGCGTGTCCAGCCCGTAGTCGTAGAAGCCGCTGCGCCCGTACACCGGGTTGAACAGATCGATACCCGGCACCGGCCCGCGCACGCGCCCGGTATCGGCGGTGTTGGCGGTCTGTGCACGGAAATCGGCATCCAGACGGTAGTAATCGGTGCCCATCAGCAGCTTGTGCTCGATCGCGCCGGTGCTGGTGCGGAACACCGCGTTGACGTTGCTGGAAATCGCATCGTTGTCGCGGTACTGGTTGCGCAACTGGCGCGTCATCCACTCGGCCGTGCCGTCGCGATCGCGGTCGATCAGGCCCATCGGCTCGTGATAGATCTGATGTTCGTCGTTTTTGAACCAGCGCACCGCCATGTCCACGTCCCACGCGCTGGATGGCGCAAACCGGTACTGCGCGAACGCCACCTTGGCGCGCATGTCGAGAAAGTCGGTGGGCTCGTTGTGGTTCCAACGGCGGTCGGTGAGGAAGTTGCCGTCGTCATCCACCGGCACCCCGCGCAGGCGGTTGCCGCCCAGGTTCTGGGTGATGTCGGTGTACTGCAGGGTGAGCTCGCCGGTGTCGCCGATATCGAAGGCCACCGACGCATCGCCGATCTGGCTTTGACTGTCGGTGTTCCAGCGAAAGCCGTCCTCGCCATCGGCATAGGCGCCGACGCGGTAGCGGATGCGGCCGTCGGCGCGCGCGGGGCCGGTGGCTTCGAACGAGGCCGCGCCGAAGGACTGATTGCCCACCTGCAACTCGACCCGGCGCTGTGCCTGATGCGCCGGCTTGCGGGTGACATAGTTGATGACACCGCCCGGCTCGCCGCCGCCATACAGCGCGCCCGCCGGACCCTTGAGCACTTCCACGCGTTCGATGTTGAACAGCTGCGGCACCGAGAAGCCGGCGTACGGGTCGCCGCGCAGTCCGTCGTAGAGCACGTTTTCCTGGCGGAAACCGCGCAAGGTCACGCCGGCGTAGCTGAAGAAACTGATCCCGCTGATGCTGCGATACAGATCGGTGATCTGACGCGCGGCCTGGTCGTCGATCAACTCGCGCGGCAGGACCTGCACCGATTGCGGCACCAGTGCCAGCGGTGTGTCGGTCCGCGTGGCCACGGCGGCGTCGTCGGATTTGTAGAGGGTCTGCGCGCGGCCGACGACATTCACGCCATCCAGCTCGGTCAAGGCTGGAGGGGCGCCGTGTTGAGCCAAAGCAGGCAGGGCAGGTAGAGCGAGCGCAGCGGAGAGCGCGGTGACAAGGAGCGTGGGGCGCATTGGTCACTAATGGGAATGGTTATCAAATGCATCTTAGCACGATGTGATTGGCCAATTGCAGAGGTCGCTGCGGAGGGGCGAAGCGTGTGGGCGTGGTTGTGTGATTTGCTTGTGTGCGTGTGAGGATGCGTGCGCGGATGCAGTCACGCGAGCTGCGAGCTGCGAGCTGCGAAGGCAGAAGGCAGAAGACAGAAGACGCCCCGCCGGGGGAGCGGCTTCAGAACATGGCGGCCATGCCCGCATTCCCTTCTCCCACCGGGAGAAGGTGCCCGGAGGGCGGATGAGGGTGGTGCCGCTGGATGCTGCCGGTGGCCGGACTCGCCTCGGCTCTGGCTGATCCATAGGGATGAAGCCCGTGCCCTCACCCCAACCCCTCTCCCGCGGGGAGAGGGGCTTTGCAGCGGGAGAGGGGCTTTGCATGGCGGCGATGCTTGATGGTTCTTGTTTTTCTTCCGTAGCCGCTATGTAGCAGCGTTGCAGCGCTTTTACTGCGGACGCAATTGCAGCGTGTAGCGCGTGGCAGTGGGCAGAAAAGGTGTGGGTCGTCCATGCACCCAATCGTCGTGGCCCGCGCCCCAGTACGGTGACAGCGGGTGGCCGCTCTGGCCGCCGGGCATGTGCACGATGCCGTCCTGCTCGTGCCCGGGAGACACCACCATGCGCTCGGAGGCACCGAACGCCGGGCCTTGCACGCGTGGCATGTCGCGGTCGCCCGGCAGTTGGTCCGGTGGCATGCACAGCCAGCGGCTGGCCAGCGCCGGCAACGCGCGGGCGATCGGATGGCAGATGGCAGCAGTGTTGCGCTCGCCCCAGGTACGCTTGCCCAGTGGTTCGCCGGGCGCTGCCTGTGCGGCCAGCTCACGCTGCGCGCTACGGGCAGCGTCGCCAAGCAACTGGTCCCAGCTCGTGTAGCTTGGTGGCAGCAGAGGCGCCGGGCGCTGTTGCAGAAGCGGCCACACGACGCCTTCCAGTTGCGCGCGACGTGGCGGCAGAAAGTCATCGCCAAGCGCAGCTTTCCCGGGGGCAAGCAGGCCGGCTTGCACCGCAGCGATGGTATTGCTGCGGAACTCGCGCACGATGCGATAGCTGGCCGAATCGGTGGAGGCATGCCCACTCCACCGCCGCGTTGCCACCTCGATTTGCTGCAAGGCCGGGTCGTTGCTGTGCGCGACCACGCCGCGCAGCACCTGCCACCAACGTGTCAGCAACACCGCGCGATCGTCCAGCTGGATCGCCAGCAGATCGCGCTCGGTGAAGCGCTGCCTGGCGAACAGGGCGTCGCGGATTTGCTGGGCACGTGCGCCCAGGTCGTAGCCGGCATTGCCCAGCGTGGCCAGTTGCTGCGCGTCGACAACCCGGCTGTTGGCGGTCCAGAGCCGATGCGAGGGCGGGTCGATCAGCGCGGGCGCTGCGTCGCTGCGCAGCGACCACGGTGTGCAAGCGGCCGGCGGCGTGGTAGCCGGCGCTGGCGGGGCGGTCTGTGGTGAGGCTGCAAGGTCGACAATGCCGGTCGGGCTGCAGCCGGGGGGGCGTGCAGGGCGCGCGCCGATCAGTCGCCAGCCGATGCGCCCGCTGCGGTCGGCGACCACCAGGTTCTGCGCAGGAATGCCGGAGCGGTCCGCTACCGCAAAGGCGTCCTGCAGGTCGCGTGCGCGGCTCATCTGCGCAAAGTCCAGGCGGATGGCGCCGGGCAATTGCGCGGCCCAGCGCAGCGCCAGCACGCTGCCATCTGCATTTTCGTGCAGGATCGGCCCCCATGCCGCTTCGCGCACCTCAAAGCGCACCGGTGCCGCGCCGGCGACGCGGATCGTTTCGACATGCGTGGTCAGTGCCTGCGGGTGATCCGGCGTCGCCGGCGCGAGACGCGCGAAGTCGGCGGTGTCGATGTAGCTGTTGGTGAAGGCCCAGGCCACGTGGCCATTGCTGCCGACCACCACCGCCGGCAGGCCGGGCAGGGTGAAGCCGCTGACATCCACCTTGCCATCGGCTGCGGCCGTGTCGGGGTAGCGCAGCCGCGCGCGGAACCAGATGTTGGGGGCGCGCAGGCCCAGGTGCATGTCGTCGGCCACGATGGCGCGGCCGTCGGCGGTCAGGCGGCCATCCACCGCAAAATTATTGCTGCCCGGCGTGGGCTGCTCGGCCTGCGGTGCGGCGGGTGGATGCGGCAGGCGGCGCAGATCCAGCGTCCCCGCATCCGGCAGCACCGCATCGCCCTGTGCCGGGCCGAACAGCGGCGCATCCCAGCTGGAACCCTGGTGATCGAGCAAGGCCGCCAGTGCCGGTGGCACCACCGTGCGCAGACGCGCGGCGGCCAGTTCGGTCTGGTTGTCGCTGTCCTGCAGGTCGGCGTACATCGCCATGCCGGTCAGGATCGAATCTTCCAGGGTCCAGGCACGCGGCGTCTGGCGCAGCAGCAGGTACGGCCAGGGGCGCACCGGCAGCGCGGCCAGCCCCGCGTTCACACCGTCGGTATATGCCTGCAGCGCGGCACGCTCGCTGCCGGCTGCAATCTGCAGGCTGGCCTGCACGCGTGCGCGCAGCCGGTGGACGCGGTTGCGCTTGTCCAGGTCCACCGCCTTGGCGCCGAACAACTCCGACAGCTCGCCGGCGGGCGCACGGCGCATCAGGTCCATCTCGAAATAGCGCTCCTGAGCATGCACGTAGCCGAGTGCGCGCATCGCATCGATCTGGCTGGCCGCATCCAGCGTGACCACGCCGTTCCGGTCGCGCTGGACGCTCACTGGCGCGCGCAGCCCGGCCAGAGCGGTGCCGCCATCCAGCTGTGGCAGGCTGCCGCGCAGCAGCAGATACAGGACCACGCCGGCTGCCAGGGCCAGCACCACGATTGCCACTGTCAGCCGGCCCAGCCATTTGCGCATTTTCATGTCCCTGAGTGTGGATTGCTGACAGACCGCGATGCCGTGGCGACGGACTGCGCGGCGCGGGGATCATCGCTCCGCAGGCCGGCCGCGCCCGCATCGCGGCATGCAGCGTCGATCTGGTCGCCACTGTCGAGTGTGCCTGTGGCGCATGACCGCGATGGGTCTGGCCGCAAGCGCAACTGAAAGTGATTCCGATTAGATCATTGCCCGCCGGCTTAGGGCACCATGCGCGCATTGCGTCACTGGAGCACAGCATGAAAGGCCATCCCGAAGTCGTCGAATACCTCAAACAGCTGCTACGCGGCGAACTGGCGGCACGCGACCAGTATTTCCTGCACTCGCGCCGCTACGAGGATCAGGGCCTGATGGCGCTGTACGAGCGCATCAATCATGAAATGGAAGAGGAAACCGAGCACGCCGATGCGTTGCTGCGGCGCATCCTGTTCCTGGAAGGCGACCCGGACATGCGGCCGGCCGAGTTTGCGCCGGGCAAGACGGTGGTGGAAATGCTCGAGCGCGATCTGGTCGTCGAATACGAAGTGCGCGCAGCATTGGCTGCCGGCATGAAGCTGTGCGAAGCGCACGGCGACTATGTCAGCCGCGACGTGCTGCTCAAGCAGCTGCAGGACACCGAAGAAGATCATGCCTGGTGGCTGGAGCAGCAGCTCGGCCTGATCAAGCGGATCGGCCTGGAGTTGTACCAGACCTCGAAGATCGACAAGGGCCCTGTGGCCGGTTGATCGCCGCGGCTGCAGGAACGCGCGGTGCAAGGCCGCGCGCAGCAGCCAGCGTGTGTTGCGGCCAGGCGGTGCCTGGCCGGCCGCCATCAGCCGCGTTGCAGGCGATAGACGGCGGTGGTCAGTACGGTGACGCCATCAGCGCGAAAGCGCGGCTCCTGATCGAGGATGTCGCGCCGTTCCAGCACTTCCACCTGCCAGTTGGTGTCCAGCAACGCGTGTACCTGCGCGGCGTCCACCGAAAACGGCGGGCCGGCTTTCTCGGCTTGCGGATACTCCAGCGTGATCAGCAGGCCGCGGCAGTCTGCCGGCAGGCGCGCGTACGTCGTATCCAGATAGCGTTGACGCAGGTCCTCCGGTAATGCGACCAGCGCTGCGCGGTCGTACACCGCCCCGCAGTCGGCGAGCAGGCTCGCCTCCAGGGCAAATGCATCGCCACAAATGATTTCGATGGGACCGGCGACAAAATGCTCGCCGGCAGCGCTGATGCGACGCTGCGGTTGCAGGCCGGCTTCGTCGAAAAACTGCATCACTGCCAGTGGCGACAACTCCACGCCCAGCACCCGATGGCCTTGTGCGGCCAGCCAGTGCATGTCCATCGTCTTGCCGCATAGCGGCACCAGCACGCGGGTGTCGGTGGGCACCTGCAGCGCGGGCCAGTGCTTGCGCAGCAAGGGCATGACCTCCTGCTGGTGGAAGCCGATCTGTCCGTGCTGCCAGCGTTGCAACCAGAAATCTGTGTCCATGGAAACGTCGTGTCCTTGCGCGGCATGCGCAGCGCGCGCCGCTCGATTGATATGTCGATTACAGCGTTGGCACTACAGCTGACGCAGCTCGATCAGCCAACGCGGCGGCGCCGATCGCACCGCCGCGCGGGCATATGGCGAAGCCGCGTTACTGCACTTCCAACCGCGCCTCGGTCGCCTGAGGCGACCGCAGTCCCAGTCGCACCACTGCGCGCCGGATAGGTGAACAACCGTTACTACACTTCCAACCGCGCCTCAGTCGCCTGAGGCGACCGCAGTCTCAGTCGCGCCGCTGCGCGCCGGATGGGTGAACAACCGTTACTGCACTTCCAACCCGCGCCTCAGTCGCCTGAAGCGACCGCAGTCCCAGGCGCGCCGCATGGGTGAACAACCGTACTGCACTTCCAGCCCGCGCCTCGGTCGCCTGAGGCGACCGCAGTTCCAGCCGCGCCGCTGCGCGCCGGATGGGTGAACCCCCGTTACTGCACTTCCAACCCATCCACCTTCTGCCACCCACGCGGCAACAACGACCCACGGCTCGCGCGCGCACCCACATACGTGTCCAGATCCCTGAACGACAGGCTCATGGTGCGGGCGCCGCTGCGCACCAGCAGGGTATTGCCCGGAGCGACCGCCACCACCGCCACCACACGCTCGGTGCCGAGCTTGGCCTTGGGGATCTCGATGATCTTGTTGCCCTTGCCCTTGTCCAGCTCGGGCACCTCGGTCGCCGGCACCGCCAGCAGGTTGCCGGCGCTGGTCACCGCGACAATCCGGTCGGTCTGCGGGTCGCTCACCTGCGCCGGCGTCAGCACGTGCGAGCCGGCGGTGAGGTTGAGCATCGCCTTGCCGGCCTTGTTGCGGCCGGTGAGGTTTTCGAAACGGGTGACGAAACCGTAGCCGTGCGAGGACGCCAGCACGAAGCGGGTGGCGTTGTCCGCACTGGCCATGACCTGGAACGCGGCGCCGGAGGCCGGCGAGAAGCGCCCGGTCAGCGGTTCGCCATTGCCACGCGCGGAGGGCAGGGTGTGCACGGCGGTGGAATAGGCGCGGCCATCGGAATCCAGGAACGCCACCTGGTGGGTGCTGCGGCTGCGCACTGCCGCCCGCAGGCCATCGCCTTCGCGATACGACATGCCGGCCGGATCGACCTCGTGGCCCTTGGCGGCACGCACCCAGCCCTTTTCCGACAGCACCACGGTCATCGGTTCGCTGGCGACCATCTCGGTTTCGTCGATGGCCTGCGCGGCGCCGCGCTGCACCAGCGGCGAACGGCGCGCATCGCCGAACTTCTTGGCATCGGCGGTGAGCTCGTCCTTGATCAGCTTCTTCAGCTTGGGCTTGCTGTCCAGGATGGCCATGATCTGCGCGCGTTCCTTGGCGAGGGCATCCTGCTCGCCGCGGATCTTCATTTCTTCCAGGCGCGCCAGCTGGCGCAGCTTGGTTTCCAGGATGTATTCGGCCTGTTCCTCGCTCAGCGCGAAGCGCGCGATCAGCACCGGCTTGGGTTCGTCTTCGCTGCGGACGATGCGGATCACTTCGTCCAGGTTGAGGAAGGCGATCAACAGGCCTTCCAACAGGTGCAGACGGCGCTCGACCTTTTGCAGGCGATGGTTGAGGCGGCGGGTGACCGTGTCGCTGCGGAAGGTCAGCCATTCGCTCAGCAGGTGCTTGAGGTTCTTGACCTGCGGACGGCCATCCAGGCCGATCACGTTGAGGTTGACGCGATAGCTGCGTTCCAGGTCGGTGGTGACGAACAGGTGGCCCATCAGCTGCTCGGCATCCACGCGATTGGAGCGCGGCACCAGCACCACCCGCACCGGACTGGTGTGGTCGGATTCGTCGCGGATGTCCTCCAGCCATGGCAGCTTCTTGGCGCGCATCTGCTGGGCGATCTGCTCGATCACCTTGGACGGCGACACCTGGTACGGCAGCGCGTCGATGACGATGTTGGCGTGTTCTTTCTTGTAGGTGGCACGTGCGCGCACGCTGCCGTGGCCGGTCTCGTAGATGTTCCGCAGGTCCGCAGCCGGGGTGATGATCTCGGCGGTGGTCGGGTAGTCCGGGCCCAGCACGTGCTCGCACAAGTCGGCGACCGTGGCATCGGGGTCGTCGAGCAGGCGCAGCAGCGCGCTCACGATCTCGTTGAGGTTGTGCGGCGGCACATCGGTGGCCATGCCGACGGCGATGCCGGTGGTGCCATTGAGCAGCAGGTGCGGCAGGCGGGCCGGCAGCCAGGTGGGTTCTTCCAGGGTGCCGTCGAAGTTGGCTGCCCAATCGGTGGTGCCCTGGCTGATTTCGCCCAGCAACACTTCGGCGATCGGGGTCAGCTTGGATTCGGTGTAGCGCATCGCCGCGAACGACTTGGGGTCGTCGGTCGAGCCGAAGTTGCCCTGGCCTTCGATCAGCGGGTAACGGTACGAGAACGGCTGGGCCATCAGCACCAGTGCCTCGTAGCAGGCGCTGTCGCCATGCGGGTGGTACTTACCGATCACATCGCCCACGGTGCGCGCGGATTTCTTCGGCTTGGCGGCGGCATTCAGGCCCAGCTCGCTCATGGCGAAGATGATGCGCCGCTGCACCGGCTTCAGGCCATCGCCCAGGAATGGCAGGGCGCGGTCGAGCACCACGTACATCGAATAGTCGAGATAGGCGCGTTCGGCGTACTCGCGCAGCGGCAGCTGCTCGAAGCCGTGGAAGGTGGGACGGGTCAGATCGGTCATGTAAAGCCAGGTCCTGCGTAAGAGGAACCCGCACCAGGGCGCGGACTCGAAGAGCGCCGATTATCCGGATGCGGCGGGGGATGCCAAGCCGCGCGCATGGCCGGCGGCCAGATAACGGGTGGGCGGGGCACCGAAATGGCGGTGGAACACACTGACGAAGGCACTGGGGCTGCTATAGCCCAGCTGGTCGGCCACCTGCGCCACCGGGCTGCCCTGGCTGAGCCGGCGCAGGCCTTCGGCCAGCCGCGCCTGCTGCCGCCATTGCGCAAAACTCAGCCCGGTCTCGGCACGGAAATGCCGGCTCAGGCTGCGCGGCGATAGCCCGCCCCAGTCGGCCCAGGCTTCGAGCGGGCGCGGGTCGGCCGGGGTGTCGAGCAGCTGGCGGGCGATGCGCAGCAGCCGGCGGTCGGCCGGCATGGGCAGGTGCAGGTGGTCGATCTGCACCTGGCACAGTTCGTCCAGCAGCACTGCGGCCAGCCGTTGCTGGGCAGCGTCTAGCGGCTGATCCAGCGGCCAGCTGGCGGCACGCATGATCGCTTCGCGTGCCAGCCCGGTCAGGCGGATCACGCCGCCCTGTGCGGGCAGGGCATGGCAGGCATCGGGCCGCACCACCACGCCCCATCCGCGCATCGGCCCGGCCAGCTCCACGGTGTGCTGTCGGCCGGGCGGCATCCAGCCGGCGCAGCCGGGTGGCAGCGACAGCGTGCCCTGTTCGGTGTGCACGGTGAGCACCCCCTGTTCGACAAACATCAGCTGGCCGCGCACGTGGGAATGCCAGGCGGTTTCCGGTGCCCACACCGCACGCAGGTCGGCCAGGAACGCGATCAGCACCGGCCCGTGTGCCCACTCGAAACTGGCCCGGATGCCGGGTGGCAACGCATCGATCGTGGTTGGCGGGTTTTCGATAGTCATTGGCGCAATTGTATTACCGGGCCAGCAACCTCGGCGCGTATCGTGGCGATCCTTGCGCGCGGTTTAATACCGTATAAGATATTTGCGTTGACAAATATATTTTTCGGAACAAAATGTCTGGCATGGACCTACCGCCCACCGCCTCGCCGTCGTTCGGCCTGCTGTTGCGCCAGGTGCGCGACGCGCTGATGCGCCAACTCGACGCCGAGATGAAGGGCGAGCTGCCCGACTTCGGCTTCAGCCACTACGTGGGGCTGAAGGTCCTGGCAGTGCGTTCGCCCTGCACGGCCAACGAGTTGGCGCTGGCCCTGGACCAGACCCCGAGCGCGGTCACCCGCCTGCTCGACAAGCTCGAAGCGCTCGGCGCGGTGCGGCGCGAGCCGCATGCGCAGGACCGCCGCGCGCTGCAGATCGTCATGACCGACCAAGGCCTGGCGCTGTGGGAGCGGCTGCGCGCGCGTGGCGAGCGTGCCATCGAGCACGGCCTGCGCGACCTGTCGGCGCCCGAGCGCGAGCAACTCACCTCTCTTCTCATCCGTGTCCGCGATGCACTCAACTCATGAACGCTGCTAGTTCCCTTCTCCAGACGCTGCGCCCGCGCTCGACGCGCCTGGCGCGGCCGCTCGTCCTCACCGCGCTGAGCCTGGCGCTGGCTGCATGTGCCAGCAGCCGTGGCCTGGCACCGCAAGGCACCGTGCTGCAGCCCGGCGACGTGCATGCCGAGCGCACCCTGACGCAGGCCGGCTTGAGTTCCGCCGCATGGCCGGCCAGCGACTGGTGGCGTGCGCTGGGCGATGCGCAGCTGGATGCCCTGATTGCCGAAGGCCTGCAGCACAGCCCCAGCCTTGCCGCAGCCGATGCGCGGCTGCGGCAGGCGCAGGCGCGCATCGGTTCGGCCCAGGCCGACCGTGGCCCCAGCCTGTCGGTGTCCGGCGGCTATACCGGGTTGCAGTTGCCCGAATCGATGGTCGGCGAGGAACTGGGCGGCAGTTACGGCGGCAGCGCGCAGGTGGTGCTGGATTTCCGTTATGGCGTGGATCTGTGGGGCGGCAAGCGCAGCGCCTGGGAAGCGGCGGTGGACCAGGCACATGCGGCCGAGGTAGATGCGCAGGCGGCGCGGCTGAACCTGTCGGCGGCGATCGCCGAAGGCTATGCGCAACTGGCCTATGCGTGGAGCCTGCACGATGTGGCCAACGATGAGCTGGGCCGCGCGCAGAAGACCCTGGAGCTGACCCGGCAACGCCGCAGCGCCGGCATCGATAGCGAGCTGCAGGTGCGCCAGGCGCAGGCGCGCGTGCCGGCCGCGCAGCAGCAGGTGCAATCCGCGCAGCAGCAGATCGATGAGGCGCGCACTGCGCTGGCCGCGTTGGTCGGGCAGGGGCCGGATCGCGGGCTGGACATCGCACGGCCTGCCATCGCCGCATCGATCGCCATGCAGCTGCCGGGCAACCTGCCGGCCGATCTGCTGGGTCGTCGCCCCGACGTAGTGGCCGCGCGCTGGCGCGTGGAGGCCGCCGACAAGGACATCGCGGTGGCCAAGACGCGCTTCTATCCCAGCCTCAACCTCACCGCGCTCGGTGGGGCGGTCAATCCGGATATCGGCAAGCTGCTGGAAAGCGGCTCGGTGTTCGGATTGGTGGCGCCGGCATTGAGCCTGCCAATCTTCGACGGCGGCAAGCTGCGCGCCAATCTGGCCGGCAGCGATGCGCAGTACGACCTGGCCGTGGCCGATTACAACCAGAAGGTGATTGCCGCGCTGCGCGAAGTGGCCGACCAGGTCAACGCGGTGCGCTCGCTGCAGCAGCGCGTGCAGGCGCAGGACGAGGCCGTGCAGACGGTCAACGCCGCGTTCGGGCTGGCGCAGCAGCGTTACCGCGCCGGCATCGGCAGCTATCTGGAAGTGCTCAGCGTGCAGGAGCAGTTGCTCGTCGCACGCCAGCGCATGGCCGGGCTGCAGTCGCAACAACTCCTGGCCTCGGTGAGGTTGCAGCGTGCGCTGGGCGGCGGATTCACGCCGGAGCCCGCACGCGACACCGCACGCACCGCGACCACCTCCGCACAACCGAATTCCTGAGACAGCGACGATGAGCCAGAGCACTCCAACTTCTTCCCAACCCGCGCCGGCTGCGCCCAGCAAGCGCCGTGCGGCGCTGCGCATCGTGGCCATTCTGGTGATCGTGGCGATCATCGGTCTGGTGGCGTGGTACTTCCTGGTCGGCCGTTGGCACGAAGACACCGACGACGCCTACGTGCAGGGCAACCAGGTGCAGATCACCCCGATGGTGGGCGGCACCGTGGTCAGCATCGGCGCCGAAGACGGCATGCGCGTGGAGCGCGGCCAGTTGCTGGTGCAGCTGGACCCGGCCGACACCGCCGTGGCACTGCAGCAGGCCGAAGCCAACCTGGCCAAGACCGTGCGCCAGGTGCGCGGTCTGTACCGCAGCGTGGAAGGTGCGCAGGCCGAAGTGTCTGCGCGCGAAGTGACGCTGCGCAGCGCCCGCGCCGACTTTGCGCGACGCAGGAATCTGGCCGCCAGCGGTGCCATTTCCAACGAAGAACTGGCGCATGCCCGCGAAGAACTGGCGGCTGCCGAGGCCGCGGTGAGCGGCTCGCGCGAGAGCTTCGAGCGTAATCGCGCGCTGGTGGACGACAGCGACCTGGCCAGCCAGCCGGACGTTCAGACCGCCGCAGCGCAGGTGCGCCAGGCCTATCTCAACCACGCGCGTACCGGCGTGGTGGCACCGGTGTCCGGTTATGTCGCGCGGCGTTCGGCGCAGGTTGGCCAGCGCGTGCAGCCCGGCAGCGTGCTGATGGCGGTGGTGCCGCTGGAGCAGGTGTGGGTGGAAGCCAACTTCAAGGAAACCCAGCTCAAGCACATGCGCCTGGGCCAGGAAGTGGAGCTGCGCTCGGATCTGTACGGCGGTGGCGTGGATTACACCGGCCGCATCGAAAGCCTGGGCCTGGGCACCGGCAGCGCGTTCTCGCTGTTGCCGGCGCAGAACGCCAGCGGCAACTGGATCAAGATCGTGCAGCGCGTGCCGGTGCGCATTGCGGTGGACAGCAAGCAGTTGGCAGGCAATCCATTGCGCATCGGCCTGTCGATGAAGGTCGAGGTCAATCTGCACGACCAGCAGGGCAGCGTGCTGCCGACCAAGCCTGCGACCGGCGCGGTGTTCTCCACCGACGTGTATGCGCAGCAGTTGCAGGCCGCCGACGCCGACATCCATCGCATCATCCAGGACAACCTGCCGTCGCAGGCTGCCACCAAGGCGGGCTGAGCCACCATGTCTTCGCAAGCTCCCACCGCGCCCGGCGGCCCGGCGGCGCCAGCGCCCGCCGCCGGCTTTCGCCCGGCCAGCGTGGCGCTGTGCACCGTGGGCCTGGCCATGGCCTCGTTCATGCAGGTGCTGGACACCACCATCGCCAACGTCTCGCTGCCGACCATCGCCGGCAATCTCGGCGCCAGTTCGCAGCAGGCCACCTGGGTCATCACCTCGTTCGCGGTCAGCACCGCGATCGCCTTGCCGCTCACCGGCTGGCTGAGCCGTCGGTTTGGCGAGACCAAATTGTTCGTGTGGTCCACGCTGGCCTTCACCATCGCCTCGCTGCTGTGCGGCCTGGCGCAGAGCATGGGCATGCTGGTGGTGTCGCGTGCACTGCAGGGCTTCGTGGCCGGGCCGATGTACCCGATCACCCAGAGCTTGCTGGTGTCGATCTACCCACGCGAAAAACGCGGGCAGGCGCTCGCCCTGCTGGCGATGATCACCGTGGTGGCGCCGATCGCCGGCCCGATCCTGGGTGGCTGGATCACCGACAACTACAGCTGGGAATGGATCTTCCTGATCAACGTGCCGCTGGGCATCATCGCCAGCAGTATCGTGGGCTCGCAGTTGCGCAATCGCCCCGAGCAACTCGAAAAGCCGCGCATGGACTACATCGGCCTGATCCTGCTGGTGGTCGGCGTGGGCGCGCTGCAGCTGGTGCTGGATCTGGGCAATGACGAAGACTGGTTCTCGTCCGACAAGATCGTGGTGCTGGCCTGCGTCGCTGCGGTGGCGCTGGTGGTGTTTGTGATCTGGGAACTCACCGACAAGGACCCCATCGTCGACCTCAAGCTGTTCCGGCATCGCAACTTCCGCGCCGGCACGCTGGCCATGGTGGTGGCGTATGCGGCGTTCTTCAGTGTCAGCCTGCTGATCCCGCAATGGCTGCAACGCGACATGGGCTACACCGCGATCTGGGCCGGCCTGGCGACCGCGCCGATCGGCATCCTGCCGGTATTGATGACGCCGTTCGTGGGCAAGTACGCGCTGCGTTTTGACTTGCGCATGCTCGCCACCATCGCCTTCGTCTTCATGTCGTTCACCAGCTTCTTCCGCTCCAACTTCAACCTGCAGGTGGACTTCGGCCACGTTGCGACCATTCAGCTGGTGATGGGCGTGGGCGTCGCGTTGTTCTTCATGCCGGTGCTGCAAATCCTGTTGTCGGATCTGGATGGGCGCGAGATTGCTGCGGGCTCCGGCCTGGCGACATTTCTGCGCACGCTGGGCGGCAGCTTTGCCGCATCGTTGACCACCTATCTGTGGGCACGCCGGACCCAGGTGCACCACGCGCACATCACCGAACACATCTCGGTCTACACGCCGGGCATGCAGGAGCAGGTCACCGCAATGGGGCAGGGCGACCTGCAGCGCGGCGCGGCCTCGCTCAACAATATGATCAACCACCAGGCCTCGCAGATGGGCTTCAACGACATCTTCTACCTGCTCGGCTGGACCTTCCTGGCCATCATCTTCTTCCTATGGCTGGCCAAGCCCCCGTTCGGTGCGGGTGCCGGTGGCGCGGCGGCGGCTGGCGGGCATTGAGCGCTGAGCGCGGCAGTGGGCTGAGCATGAAAAACCCCGCTGAAATGCGGGGTTTTTCTTCATTCGGGATTTAGCGTTGGCCGACTGCCGCAGCGCCAAGCAGTTCGATGCGATGCATGGCCTGACGCAGGCCTTGGCAAATGAAGACCTCGCAACACTGATGCCCCAAACGCAAAAAACCCCGCCGAAGCGAGGTTTTTTACGATCTACCGTGAGTCGTGGTGCCCAGGAGAGGACTCGAACCTCCACGAAGTTGCCCCCGCTAGCACCTGAAGCTAGTGCGTCTACCAATTCCGCCACCTGGGCGACTCAGGGGGCGAATTGTGCAAGCTACGTGCGTGGCTGTCAACGCATCTTTTGCAAAATTTTAGCGTCGCTTGCGATGCGCGTGACCAGAGCGGCGGCGGGGCGGCGGATGCGCGCAGCACGCGTCCGCCACGGGCCGCTCACGGCAACTGGGTGGCCTCCAGGGCGACCTCCACGCTCTGCACCGGTTCGCTCGCCGAGCGCGCCAGTTGCACGCGGTAGGTGCCCGCCGCAATCGTCCAGTGACGTGCCTTGGCATCGAAGTCGGCCAACGTCTTCGGCTCGGCCACCACCTGCACGCGGCGCTTTTCGCCTGGCTTGAGCGTGAGCTTCTGCCAGCCGATCAGCCGCAGCGGGGTGGCGTGGCCGTCGGGCAGGGTGACGTAGAGCTGCGGCACCGCGGCACCTTCACGCTGGCCGATGTTTTCCACCTCGAAGCTGGCGGTGAGCTGGCTGCCGTTGGCGTCCACGCGCAGCCCGCCCATGCGGAACTGGGTGTACGACAGGCCGTGGCCGAACGGATAGCGCGGGGTGAGATTGCGCGCGGCGAACCACTTGTAGCCGACGTTGGCGCCTTCGATGGCGTAGTCGATGCTGTCTTCGCCCGGCTTGGCCGGCTTGAAGCCCAGGCCCGGAATCGAGGGGCGCGGCAGCTGCGACTCGTTCACCGGCCAGGTCACCGGCAGGTGGCCGGACGGGTTCACCGCACCGGTCAGCAGGTTGGCGATCGCTTCGCCGCCACCGATGCCCGGGTACCACGCCTGCAGCACCGCCGGCACGCGCTCGGCCCACGGCATGCGCACCGGTCCGTTGGTTTCCAGCACCACGGTGGTCTTGGGGTTGGCCTTGGCCACCGCTTCGATCAAGGCGTCCTGGTTGTCGGGCAGGCGCATGTCCGGCAGATCCACCGATTCGGCGGCCCACTGGGTGGCGAACACGATCGCCACATCGGCGGTCTTCGCCGCGCGTGCGGCCGCTGCACGGTCCTTGCCGTTCACGTAATCGATCTGCGCATTCGGCAACGCGGCGCGCAGCGCCTGCAACGGCGAAGACGGGTGGATGATCACCGGGCCGGGCCACGTGGTCGGCGTGATGCCCGGTACCGCGTTGCCGCCGTTGATGGTGTAGTCCACGCGCGAGGAGCCGCCGCCGGACATCACGCCCTTGTCGGCGTAGCCGCCGATCACGGCAATGCGGCGCACGTCTCTGGACAGCGGCAAGGTGGCCTGCTCGTTACGCAGCAACACGCTGCCTTCCTCGGCCACATGCTGCGCAGCCAAGAGGCCGGCCTTGCCGTCGATCGGCTGGCGCTGGGTCGGGTGATCGAACGCGCCATGCGCGAACAGGCTGCGCAACACGCGCTTGACCATGTCGTCGAAACGCGCGCGCGGCACCACGCCGGCCGACACCGCCATGCGCAACGGCGCATCGAAGAACACCGCCGCGTCGAACACTTCGCCGGCCGATTGCTGATCCAGCCCGGCCAACGCCGCCTTGGAGCCGCTGTGCACGCCGCCCCAGTCGGACATCACGTAACCGGGGTATTTCCATTCCTGCTTGAGCACCTGGTTGAGCAGGTAATCGTGCTCGCAGCCATAGATGCCGTTGATCTTGTTGTACGAACACATCACCGAGGCCGGGTCGCCGACCTTCAATGCGATCTCGAAGGCCAGCAGATCCGATTCGTGCATCGCCTGCTCGCCGATGTCGGCGCTGTGGAAGTTGCGCCGCGTCTCCATGTCGTTGAGCGCGTAGTGCTTCATCGTCGACAACACATGTTCGCTCTGCACGCCGCGGATCGATTCGCCGACCATGGTGCCGGCCAGCAACGGATCTTCGCCGGCATATTCGAAATTACGCCCGTTACGCGGGTCGCGCTGCAGATTGACGCTGCCGGCCAGCAACACGTTGAAGCCCTGCTGCCAGGATTCGCGGCCCATGGTCTTGCCGCCGGCGTACGCCAACTGCGGGTTCCAGCTCGATGCAGTGGACGGACCTGATGGCATGGCGGTGGCGAAGTCGCCCTTGCGGATGCCACCCGGGTTGGTCACGCCCACGCCTGCATCGGCGAGCTGCTGCGCGGGGATGCCCAGGCGCGGAACGCCAGGCACGTAACCGGCCGAGCCCAGCGCACCTTCAGGCTTGGGGATCTTGTCGGTGCCCAGGCCGAAATAGCTGCGCAGCATCTGGAATTTTTCGTCGTCGGTCATCTGCGCCAGCAGGCGATCGGCGCGCTGGTCCGCCGTCAATGCGGTGTCCATCCACGGCTGCGACGACGGCGCGCCTTGTGCGACA
The DNA here is from genome assembly GCF_040202405.1 of Xanthomonas sp. WHRI 6106. NCBI lineage: Bacteria > Pseudomonadati > Pseudomonadota > Gammaproteobacteria > Lysobacterales > Lysobacteraceae > Xanthomonas > Xanthomonas sp. WHRI 6106. Next base: position 520,133 of record NZ_JBEGFC010000001.1, read on the forward strand.
ACCAGCGGTGCAGCCAGGGCGATGCCCAGGCCCATGACTACCGCCAGGACCAGGGGGCGCGGGCGTTTCTGGTGGTGTGTAAACGTTTTCATATCGAGGTGTGGCACGGGGTGTCCTTGTAGTGCTGGGTCGTAACGAACTTGTGGGCACCGAAGTGCCCGAATCGGGTGGACGCGGCTATGCCGCGCTGCCGCCTGCCGGAATCGGCGTGGCGGTTAGAAGCCGGTCTGCGCGGTGCGCAGGACCGGGTAAAGCTGATAGCGCTCATCCCAGGAAGAATGGCGCTTGGCGAAGAATTCCAGCCGTGCCTGCGGATCCTTGGCAAAGTCCGGGTCGCTGGCGATGCGCTGTTCGAATTGCGCCTTCAATGCGGCATCGCTGGCGAGCATGTCGCGCGCCACCTCTTCGGCGACGTAGGCTTCCATGTATTCCTTGCGCTCGAACGCGGTGTTGAAAAAGCCCCACTGCAGCAGCGAGTCCGGCGCCTGCGGTTCCAGCATCGCCATCACCAGGCGTGCCTTGGGTTGGGCGATTGGCACGAACAGCGAGCCAGCCGGCACATCGCGGCTTTCATCGCGCCATTGCCCAACGAGGTCGAGCGCCTGGTGACCTTCATTCGAGCGCGCGGCAAAGCTGGCCTTGTCGGCGCGGAAGGTTTGCACCGGACGCTTGGCCGCACTGCCGATGGTCTGGAAGTCGATGCCGTGCAGGCGCAGTTTTTCGCCCACCAGGACGGCTTGCGCGGCCGGCACCAGGTAGCCGCCGCGCGGCGCATCCACCACCACATCAGGCTTGATCTGGTCGCGCAGCGGCACTTTCCAGATGTGCGGTGTGCGCTCGTCGTAGTGCGTCATCAACGCGCCGGAAATCGGCGACGGTGTGCGTGTGTATGCATAGCCGCGAAACGCGACCGTGCGCGCCTGCGGGCCGGCGGCAAAGCTCAACGGCTCGGATGTGCCAGCCAGCTGCATGGCGCGTTGGTCGGCGGCCAGTGCATCGGCGCGCCACTGCGCGCCATTGCGTGCAGTCTGCTGCAGCACCGACACGATGGCATTACGGGTCACCCGCACGCGTGTGGGGTAGTCCTTCCACGAATGCGTTTCCACCAGCATGCCGAAGCGGTTGCGCAGCAGGAAATACCCGTGCGAGAAGCGTGGCGGCGAGACATCGTCGGCAAAACCGGAGGCAGGGTCGTCCTCGTGTACGAAGGACGGGTAGTAGGGCAGCGGCAGCGAGCCCTGTTTTTTCAGATCCGCCAGTACCGCGTCGCGCCAGCGCGTGCCGTCGCGCTGCAAGGTCGCATCGCCGGCATGCACCGGCTCCACCTGCACCGACACGTCGTGCTCGAACTTGGCGCCATCGGTGACGTGCAGGTCCACATACATCAGCGGGTCCCACTGCTGCACCAGGCGCAGCATGGCCTGCATCTCGGGTGCGTCGGCCTTGACGTAATCGCGGTTGAGGTTGAGGTTCTGCGCGGTGGTGCGCCAGCCCATCTGCTCGGGGCCGCGCTGGTTGGGCCGGTTCCAGGCGCCAAAGCGCTCATGCCCGTCCACGTTGAACACCGGCACGAATACCCACACCAGTTTGTCGAGCACGCCTTTACCGGCCTTGCCGTCGAGCAGTTCGCGCAATGCCAGGAAGCCCGCGTCCTTGCCGTCGATCTCGCCGGCGTGGATACCGCCCTGGATCAACACCACCGGCAGCTTGCGCTGCGCGGCCGACTGCGCGTCGAGCGCGCCACTGGTGGAGACGACCAAGGCCTTCATCGGCCGGCCTTCCGGCGTGGTGCCGAACTCTTCGCAGCGCACCGCCTGCGGGTAGCGCTGCGCGAAGGCATCGCACAGCGCGATGACTTCGTCATAGCGGCCGGTCTGCACGAACCCGCTGCGCTCGGCCTGCGTGGTCAGTGGTGTGGCGGCAAGCGCGGCAGGGGGGGAAGTCAGCAGCAACAGGCTCAGGGCCAGGCGGGTGAAGCGGGGCATCCAGCGGTCCAGTGTTCCAGGAAAACGTTTGCAATGTAGCCGAGCCGAGCGGGCAGGCCAATCTGCACTGCGGCATGGGCAGCGGTCAGCAGCGAGCGCGAGCGCCCGGTCGGTGCTGCATTTCGCTGCGCCTCCATGCGCAATGCCCAGGCGTTTGATGGCATCGAACGCACCGGTGCCCTGCGCGTTAGCCGTGCGGTGCGCTGCGCACGGCAGGACCATGGCCGGCGACGTCCTGGCGCCGGTACGATAGCGCCTGTCTACCGCTCGACCGGACCGCCTTTGACCACCTCCACCTTGCCGGGCCCTACCGCCGGTGCGCGCCTGCCGCGCCAGATTCCTTTCATCATCGGCAACGAAGCCTGCGAGCGTTTCAGCTTCTACGGGATGCGCAACATCCTGGTGCAGTTCCTGATCACCTCACTGCTGCTGCAGGAGGTTGGCGCGCCGGGCCGCGAGGCCGAAGCCAAGCACATCCTGCACAGCTTCATGATCGGGGTGTATTTCTTCCCGCTGCTGGGGGGCTGGCTGGCCGATCGCTTCTTCGGCAAATACAACACCATCCTGTGGTTCAGCCTGGTGTACTGCGCCGGGCATGCCTGTCTTGCGGCGTTCGAAGGCAGCCGCAGCGGGTTCTTTGTCGGGCTGGGCTTGATCGCGCTGGGCGCGGGCGGCATCAAGCCGCTGGTGGCCTCGTTCATGGGCGACCAGTTCGACCAGTCCAACAAGCACCTGGCCAAGGTGGTGTTCGACGCCTTTTACTGGATCATCAATTTCGGCTCGCTGTTCGCCTCGCTGCTGATTCCGTTGGCCTTGAAAAATCTGGGTCCGTCCTGGGCGTTCGGCATCCCCGGCATCCTGATGTTCGTGGCCACGCTGGTGTTCTGGCTGGGCCGCAGCCGCTACGTGCGGGTGCCGCTGCCGCCGAAAGATCCGCACGGGTTCGGTGCGGTGGTGCGGACGGCGTTGTTGGCACGCGCGGCGGGGCAGGGGCGGCCCGGCCTGGTGCTGGCCGTCCTCTCGGTGGTGGCTGCACTGGCCTGCCTGGCGCTGGTGGCGCCGCTGGGCATCGTGATCTGCCTGTGCATGGCGCTGGTGCTGCTGCTGGCCGGGATCGGCGGCGGTACCTGGTGGCAGCTGGAGCGTGCACGCGGTACGCATCCGGACGCGGCCGTGGAAGGTGTGCGTGCCTTGCTGCGCGTGCTGGTGATCTTCGCGCTGGTGACGCCGTTCTTTTCCCTGTTCGATCAGAAGGCCTCCACCTGGGTGCTGCAGGGACGCGAAATGACCATGCCGGCCTGGTTCACCGCCTCGCAGATGCAGGCGCTCAATCCGTTGCTGGTGATGCTGCTGATTCCCTTCAACAACCTGGTGCTGTACCCGCTGCTGCGCCGTGGCGGCTGGGAGCCGACGCCGTTGCGTCGCATGACCAGCGGCATTGCCTTCAGTGGCGTGGCGTGGATTGCGGTCGGGGCGATCCAGGTGGTCATGGACGGCGGCGAGCCGATGCACATCGCCTGGCAGATCCTGCCCTATGCCTTGCTCACTTTCGGCGAGGTGCTGGTGTCGGCCACCGGCATCGAGTTCGCCTACAGCCAGGCACCGGCATCGATGAAGGGCGTTGTGATGAGTTTCTGGTATCTCACCACCACCGTCGGCAACCTGTGGGTGCTGCTATCGAACGTGGCGGTGCGCAACGCGACGGTGACCTCGCAGATCGCCGATACTGGGCTGAGCGAGGCGGCATTTCTGATGTTCTTCTTCGCGGCGTTTGCGTTTCTGGCGGCGCTGGCCTTCGGCCTGTACGCGCGCCGTTATCGCATGGTCGACAATTACCGTTCTGCCTGAGGTCTGCATGATTACCCTGATCCTGATCGCCATCACCGGCATCGTCTCGTGGATGGCGTTCAACAACCGCAAGCTGGCCGACCGGCTGATCCTGTGGCCGCCGGCGCTGGACAAGAACCGGCAGTACGACCGGCTGGTGACCTACGGTTTCATTCATGCCGACCTGGGCCACCTGGTCTTCAACATGATCACGCTGTTCTTTTTCGGCCGGGTGATCGAGAACGTGATGACACAGCTGACCGGCAGCGTGCTGACTTATCCGCTGTTCTATCTGGCCGCGTTGGTGGTGTCGATCCTGCCCAGCTACCTGAAGAACCAGCACAACCCCAACTATTTGAGTCTGGGTGCGTCCGGTGCGGTGTCGGCGGTGTTGTTCGCCTTCATCCTGCTGCAGCCGTGGACGATCATCCTGGTGCTGTTCATTCCGGCACCGGCGATCATCTATGCGGTGTTCTATGTGGGCTACAGCCTGTGGATGGACCGCCGCGGCGGCGACCGCATCAACCACAGCGCGCACCTGGCCGGCGCGGCGTTCGGGGTGATGTTCATGCTGATCATGGAGCCGCGTGTGTGGCAGGTCTTTCTGGAGCAGCTGTCCAATCCGCGCTTTGGCTGAGTGTCCGGCGGCGGCAGCGAGGCGTCCGCCAGGCGGCGGTAGCCACGCACGTTGCAGCGGTGCCAATCGGCGGATCCCGCGGACGGCGCCAGGGCCGGCACGATGGCGTCGCCAGCCCCGGCAGATGTAGCGACGCTGGCCTTTAAGCCGCGTTGCGTTCCTGATCGGTGGTGCTACCGATCGCTGCACCCGAGGTCGCGCCATAGGCCTGCTGCAGGCGCTGGTAGACGGTATCGTTGAGCTGGGCGAAATCGGGGTTATGGGTGTCGCCGGTGATGGCGAACTGGAACAGGCCCTCGAGCAACGAGCTGTCGCTGTCTGCGGTGTGTCCGGCCGAATCGTTGTGCATGCGGTGACTCCTCGTAGGTAAGAAGGATCTGGCCATGCCGGAGACCGGTTGCAGCGAGCGCCTTCGAGTCAGCTATCGGCGTTGCCTGAGCGAACTTGAGAACAGGTTTGCCAGGCCGCGCGGGCGGTCACAGCGTGGATTCATTTTCACGCAGGCGCGGCGTCGCGCTGGTCACACTGGGCAAACACTTACTGCCAGGCGCAGACCACGATGGAGGCAGCGACAGTGCACGCCGTACACGAACCGGGTCAGCAGCAATTCGTTGTAGACACCGATGGACAACGTGCCGAGCTGATCTATGACCGCGACGGCACGCGCATGACCATTACGCACACGTTGGTCCCGGACGCGATCGCAGGGCGAGGCATTGCCGCCACGCTGGTCGAGGCCGCTTTGAACTTCGCGCGCGAAGACGGGCTGACGGTGGTGCCGGCTTGCAGCTACGCCGCAGCGTATGTCCGCCGACACCAACAATTTCAGGATCTGCTGGCCTGAGTGCCGGCAGCGGATGGTTCGATCAGGGGAGCAGGTGGGAATGGGGCGGTTGCTTGCAGTAAATGGTGTACGGGGCCTGCTGTTGCTGGCGCTGTTGGCGGGTTGTACCCAGCGCGAACCCGCCACGCCCGAACCCGCCGAACCGGCGGCCGATGCGGCCGCGAGCGCAACGCCCGCGCAGGAGCCTTTGCTGGTGCAGAGCGGCCCGCTGGAAGATGTGATCGAGCAAACGCCTGCCTACATGGTGGGCATCAGCTACCCGCGTGGGCTGGATGCGTATCCGGAACTGACCGCACTGATCCGCAACTATGCAAATGCCGCCCGCGGCGAGTTGATGGAGGCGGTGTCCGGCTTGGGTAACGACAAGCCTGCAGCGCCTTACGAGCTGTCGCTGGCTTTCGAAACGCTCGTGCAGACGGCCGATCTGATCGTCGTCTCCGCCGATGGCAGCCGCTACACCGGCGGCGCACACGGCGACCCCTTGGTGGCCCGCTTTGTGTGGTTGGTCAAGGAGCGCAGGCAATTGACGGCGCAGGCCATGGTTCCCGATCCGGCGGGCTGGGAAAAGATCGGCCGCGACGTCGCCGCGCAGCTGCATGCCGCCGCAACCCAGCGCGTGGAAGCCGATCGTGTACCGGTGGAAGAACAGGCCGAGCAGGTGGCCTCTGCCGATCGCATGATTGCCGAGGGCACTGCCGCGCAGGTGGACAACTTCGCGCAGTTCGTGCCGGTGTTGAATGCCACCGGGCAGATCGCTGCAGTGCGCTTCGTGTTTCCGCCGTATCAGGTTGGCCCTTATTCGGATGGCACACAAACGGCCGAGGTGGCTGCATCTACACTCTTGCCGTGGGTCGCGCCGGAATATGCACATCTTTTCGCTCACTGAGCCGTTGCCCTGCAACCGATGTGATTGAATGGCCTGGCCATTCAGTAATGTAATCAAACGGGTGATATGAGCAGTTTCGATCAAACCGCGAACCGCGTGGACCACACCTGCGCGCGCTATCCAGCCTTTCCGCGGGAGCCGGCTGTCCTGGTGAGGTTGATCAAGCATCTCTACAAGCGCCTGCACACGCAGAGTTGCGTGCGGCTCAAGCCCTATGGGATCAGTCCGCCGGAGTACGAGATCCTGATGATGTTGTACGGCACGCCGGAGCAGGCGATCACACCGACCGAAGTGGCCGAGGCGGCCAGCGAAAAGCCTGCCAACATCACGCGCCTGACCGACCAGCTGTGCGAGAAGGGATTGATCGCGCGCGGCAACAGCCCGGACGATCGACGCAAGATCGTGCTGACCCTGCAGCCGGCAGGCCTGGCGCTGATCGAAAGCCTGCTGCCCGACGCATGTACGTTGTTGCATGCAGAAACCGCAGGCATGAGCGAACCCGAACAGGTACGCCTGGAAAAGCTGTTGAAGAAGTTGCTCGATGGAGTGGACGCAGTCGAGCTCTGATCAGGCAGCGTCGCGTTCGCACCCGACATCGCCAGAAACGACAACGCCGCCCGGATCGCTCCGGGCGGCGTCGTTGCCTATGCAGCGGCCATTACGGCTTGGACTGCGGCGCTTCCGGGGTGGCGCCATCGCCGCCTTGCGCGCTCAGGCCACGCTTTTCGAGCAGTGGCTCGATCTGCGGTGCATGGCCGGCAAAGTTCTGGAATAGCTCCATCGCATCCACGCTGCCGCCGCGCGAGAGCAGGGTCTTGCGGAAGCGATCGCCGTTGGCGCGGCTCAGCCCGCCGTGCTGCTTGAACCACTGCTGGGTGTTGGCATCGAGCACTTCCGACCAGATGTAGGCGTAATAGCCGGCCGCGTAACCGCCCATGATGTGGCTGAAATACGGGGTCTTGTAGCGCGGCGGCACCGGCGGATAGGCGATACCGTCCTGCTGCAGTGCCTTGGCCTCGAACGCCATCACGCCGGCGGCGTCCGGCACCTGGTTGGCGCTGACCTGATGCCAGTTCTGGTCCAGCATCGCCGCACCCAGATACTCGGTGGTAGCAAAGCCCTGGTTGAACTTGGACGCGGCGATCACCTTGTCCAGCAGCGCCTGCGGCATCGGCGTGCCGTTCTGATAATGCTTGGCGTAGTTCTTCAGGATCGACGGCTCGTCGGCCCACATCTCGTTGACCTGCGAGGGAAACTCGACGAAGTCACGCGGCACGCTGGTGCCGGAGAAATACGGGTATTTGACGTCGGAGAACATGCCGTGCAGCGCATGCCCGAACTCATGGAACATGGTGGTCACCTCGTCCCAGGTCAGCAGGGTCGGCTGGCCAGCCGGCGGCTTGGGAATGTTGAGGTGGTTGGCCACCACCGGCTTGAACCCGGTCAGCTCGGACTGCGACACGTAGGAGTTCATCCAGGCGCCACCACGCTTGGATTCGCGCGCATACATGTCGGCAATGAAGATCGCCAGCTGCTTGCCGTCGGCATCGAATACGTCATAGACGGTGATGTCGTCGCGATAGGTGGGCAGGTCGGTGCGCTGCTTGAAGGTCAGGCCGTATTCCTGGTTGGCCGCATAGAACACGCCGTTTTCCAGCACGTTCTTCAGCTCGAAATACGGCTTGAGCTGCGACTCGTCGAAGTTGTACTTGGCCTGGCGTACCTTCTCGCTGTAGTAGGCCCAATCCCAGGCTTCCAGTTTGAACGTGGGCTTGCGCGCGGCCTTTTGTTCCTTGTCGATCATCGCCTGCAGATCGGCGGCTTCGCGCTTGGCGTTGGCCACGGCGGCCGGTGCCAGCTTGCCGAGCATCGCGTTGACCGCTTCGGGCGTCTTGGCGGTCTGGTTTTCCAGCGAGTAGGCGGCATAGGTGGGGAAGCCGAGCAGCTTGGCCTTGTCGGCGCGCAGCTTCATGATGCGCGACACCAGCGCGGTGTTGTCGTACTGGCCGCCATGGCTGCCGCGCGATACCGAGGCGTCGTAGATCCTCTTGCGCAGCTCGCGGTTCTTCAACTGGGTCAGCGGTGGCTGGCCGGTCGTGTTGAGCAGGGCGATCACATACTTGCCGTCGAGCTTGCGCGCCTTGGCGGCTTCGGCGGCAGCGGCAATCTGCTCCTCGGACAGCCCGTCGAGCTGCTTGACGTCATCGACGACCACCGCAGCGGCATTCACCTCGGCCAGCACGTTCTGGCTGAAGGTAGTGCCCAGGTTGGCCAGCTCGGCGTTCATCGCCTTGAGCGTGGTCTTGTCCGCGTCCGACAGCTTGGCGCCATCGCGCACGAAATCGCTGTAGTACTTCTCGACCAGGCGCACGCCTTGCGCGTCCAGGCCCAGCTTGGCACGTTGGTCGTACAGGCTCTGGATGCGTGCGAACAGCTTGCCGTTGAGCGAAATCGCATCGCGGTGCGCAGCGAACTTCGCCGAATAGTCGGCCTGCAACTTCTTGCGTGCGTCGTTGGTGTCGGCACCGACCAGGTTGAAGAACACCGTGGTGGCGCGATCCAGCGTGGCGCCGCTCTTTTCCAGCGCAACGATGGTGTTGTCGAAGCTCGGCTTGGCCTTCTGGTTGGCGATCTTGTCCACTTCCTTCAGTTGCTCGGCCATGCCGGCGTCGAAGGCGGGGGCGAAGTCGCTGTCGGTGATCTTGTCGAACTGCGGGTAATGCAGCGGCAGCGTGCTGTCGGCAAAGAAGGGGTTGGCCTGGGTGGCGGCCTGCGTGGTGGCGGGGGCGGCGATGCTGTAGGAGGGCATGGCAAGTCCCAGGGAAGCGGCCAGGGCAAAGGCGAGACGGGTGGTCAAGAGGATGGCTCCAAAGTGCGAACCGCCGAGGCTACCCCAGCCGGGCAGGACAGGCGTGTGACAAAAGGCATGGCCGGCAGGGCCATTGCGCAGTCACTGACGGACGCGGCCGGTTTGAGCCCGCTGGCCAGTCGACGTGATCGCAGGCTCGGCGCCTGGTTGGCGCTGCCGGACCGCGCTCGCAAGGGCGCTGTGCCGGGGCGGCAATCAGTATGCACGCGCCGCAACGCGGTGCGGACCCTGTACTGGTCGGGCGATGACGTGCTAGAGGCTGTGTTCGCTCGCCGGGCTTGTCTGGTGTGGCTGCTCGGGCGCCGATGCGGATCTGCTGAAAGGCCGACACAGGTGCACGGCCCCGCCATCGCGGCGCCGTGCTTCGCACTTGCAAGGGAAGCGCCGAGCCGTCCGTGCCGCTGCCGTGCTGCACAGCCACAGCTGCGCTACGCTGCCGCTTCCCTGCGCATCCGAGCACGCCATGAGCGACCTTGCCACGTTTGAATTCACCGACCTGGACGGTCGCACCCAATCGATGCGCGACTACGTCGGCAGCGTGGTGCTGGTGGTCAATGTCGCGTCCAAATGTGGGTTTACCCCGCAGTACGCGGGCTTGCAGGCGCTGTGGCAGCGGTATCGCGAACGTGGGTTGGTGGTGATCGGCTTTCCGTGCGATCAGTTCGGGCATCAGGAACCTGGCGATGCGGCGCAGATCCGCCAGTTTTGTTCGCTGGATTACGCAGTGGATTTTCCGCTGTCGTCGAAGATCGAGGTCAACGGCAACGGCGCGCATCCGCTGTGGCAATGGCTCAAGCGCGAACAACGCGGCGTGCTCGGGTCCGAGGCGGTCAAGTGGAATTTCACCAAGTTCCTGATCGGCCGCGACGGCCACGTGCTGGAGCGCTATGCGCCAACCACCAAGCCGGAGGCCCTGGCCGCGGACATCGAGCGCGCATTAGTTGAACCGTAGGAGCGCACCTGGGCGCGATGAGGCATTACCGGGAACGCTTCATCGCGCCCGGGTGCGCTCCTACGACCGTGCATGCGGCGTCGCGGCTGCGTAAACGCCGCATCGCGCTGACGTCTCACGCGCGTCGCATCACTTCTCGACGAACGCGCGCTCGAACACGTAATGCCCTGGCGTGCCGATGCGCGGCGAGGTCTGGAAGCCACGTGCATCCAGCAGGGTGCGCAGATCGGCCAGCATCTGCGGGCTGCCGCAGATCATGAAGCGGTCGTTGGCCGGATCCAGGGTCGGCAGACCCAGGGTCTGCTGCATGCGGCCATCGGCCATCAGCTCGGTCAGACGGCCCTGATTGGCGAAGGTTTCGCGGGTCACCGCCGGGTAGTACAGCAGCTTGTCGCGCAGCAGGTCGCCAAGGAATTCGTGCTGCGGCAGCTCGCGTTCGAAGTAGTCGCGATAGGCCAGATCCTGCACGAAACGCACGCCCTGGGTCAGGATCACCTTGTCGAAACGCTCGTAGGTTTCCGGGTCCTTGATGATCGACAGCCACGGCGCCAGGCCGGTGCCGGTGCCCAGCAGGTACAGGTTGCGGCCGGGATGCAGGTCGCTGATCAGCAGCGTGCCGGTGGGCTTCTTGCCGACCAGCACCTTGTCGCCCGGCTGGATGTGTTGCAGGCGCGAGGTCAACGGGCCGTCCGGCACCTTGATGCTGAAGAACTCCAGATGTTCTTCCCAATTGGCGCTGGCGATCGAGTAGGCCCGCAACAGCGGGCGGGTCTCGGTCTCCAGCCCGATCATCACGAACTGCCCGTTCTCGAAGCGGAAACCGGCATCGCGGGTGGTGGTGAAGCTGAAGTAGGCATCGGTCCAGTGACGGACCTCAAGCACCGTTTCGGCGCCGAAAGCGGAAGACATACCGGTGAGTGTCGTGGGAGGAATACCCGGCAATTCTACCTCAAGCCAGCCAAATGAGATGAACTCTCATTTGGCTGGCCGGGATTCGTGAGTCGGGATTGGGGATTCGCAAGAGCAGATCCTGGGTTCTGGAGTCATAGGGGCTTGCGGATGAACCGGCAGCTCTTACCAATCCCCAATCCCGACTCCCGAATCCCGGCCTCATCGATACCCCGCCGCCTGCAGCTCGAACAGCTCCGCATAACGCCCGCCCTGCGCCATCAGCTCGGCATGGGTGCCGGCCGCTTCGATGCGGCCGGCGGCCAGCACCAGGATGCGGTCGGCCATGCGCACGCTGGAGAAGCGGTGCGAGATCAGCACCGCGGTGCGGTTGTCCGACAGCTCCTTGAAGCGCTGGAACACCTCGAACTCGCTGCGCGCATCCAGTGCGGCGGTGGGTTCGTCCAGGATCATCAGCTGCGCATCACGCATGTAGGCGCGCGCAATCGCGATCTTCTGCCACTGGCCCCCGGACAGGTCCACGCTGTTCTTGAAACGGCGTCCGATCAGCTGCTCGTAGCGCTCGGGTAGGCTGTCGATCAGCGCGCCGGCCATCGCGCGCTGCGCAGCCGCACGGATGCGCGGCGCATCGTCCATTGCCTCGACCTGGCCGACGCCGATGTTCTCGCCCACGCTCAGGTGATAGCGCACGAAATCCTGGAAGATCACCCCCAGGTTGGCGCGCACATCGTCCAGGTCGTAGTCGCGCAGGTCCTGGCCATCGAGCAGGATGCGGCCCTCGTCGGGGTCGTACAGCCGCGCCAGCAGCTTGACCAGGGTGGTCTTGCCGGCGCCGTTTTCGCCAACCAGCGCCAGCACTTCGCCGGCACGCAGTTCGAAATCCAGATGCCGCACCGTCCACTGCTCGGCATCCGGGTAGCGGAAGCCCACGTCCTCGAACACGAAGCCCTGGCGGATCGGGCGCGGCACCGGCAGCGCGTTCGGGCGCGAGCGGATCTCCGGCACGATGTTGAAGAACGAGTACAGATCGTCCAGATACAAGGCCTGGCCGGCGACCTGCGAAAAGCCGATCAACAATCCTTCCAGCAACTGGCGCAGGCGCAGGAAGCTGCCGGCCAGGAAGGTCAGGTCGCCGATGCTGAAATCGCCGCGCACCGTGCGCCAGGCGATGTAGCCATAGGCCATGTAGTAGCCCAGCGTGCCCAATGCCGCCAGCAGCGCACCCCACAACGCACGCTTGCGCGCCAGTGCGCGGTTGGCCTGGAAGAACTTGTCGGCCAGCCGACGGTAGCGCGCGATCAGGAAGCGGTGCAGGTTGAGGATCTTGACTTCCTTGGCCGTCTCCACGCTGGCGCCGACCTGGCGCAGGTAATCGAGCTGGCGCCGCTCCGGCGTCCACTGGAAGTTGAGCGAATAGCCCAGCGCATTGAAGTGCGCTTCGCCGATGAAGGCCGGGATCAGCGCCACCGCCAGCAGCACGATCAACCACGGCGCATACACCACCAGGCCCACCGCCAGGCTGATCACGGTGATGGCGTCCTGCACCTGGCCGAACAACTGGCTCATCAGGTTCATGCGGTTCATGGTCTGGCGCCGCGCGCGATCCAGCTTGTCCTGCCGGTCGGGGTCTTCGAAATCCTCCAGATCCAGCTGCGCGGCGTGCTCCATCAGGCGCACGCTGGCGGCGTTGTTGAACAATTCCGACAGCAGCGCATCGGCGTAGCCGACCAGCCGGCCGAGCAGGTCCGAGCCGACCGCCAGCGCCAGTTCCAGCGCCAGCAGTTCCAGCAGGCGGTTCAGACGGCCGCTGCCCAAGGCCTGGGCGAACGACTCGAATGCCGGCGGCTGGCCGACCAGGTGGATCGCCTCGTCGATGATCAATTTGCCGATATACAGCGAGGCCACCGGCATCAACGCGCGCAGCACGCGCAGGCCGATGCTGCTTGCGCTCAGCCAACGGCTGGTCTGCCAGATCTGGCGCAGGAACGGTGGCAGGTTGCGCAGCGCATCCAGGCGTTCGCGCAGGGTAGGGCCGGTACGGGGAGCGGCGGGCGCAGAGGCGCCGGAACGGGAAGCTGACATCGTATGAGTGTGCAGCGCTTCGCGTCGGCGCGGGGTGTTGGAGTACTCGCCGGGCAGGACCCGCCCTGCCGCTGGCCGACAAGCTGCACGGTCAGCGCAATGCCTCGGCCAGCCGCAACAGCAGTGTCGACACCGCCTGCGGGTCGAGCGGGGCCGCGGCGGCCCGCAGGCGCGTTTCTGCAGTGGCGACGATGCCGGAGGCCTTTTTCAGGGCGGCGCGGCCTTTGGACGTGAGTTCGGTCTTCTGTACGCGGCCGTGCTCAGGATGCGGCATGCGTGCGATGAAATCGGCGCGTTCGAGCGTTACCAAAATCGCCTGCATGGTCTGCGGGGTCACGAACGCGCGCCGGGCGAGGGCAGCGTTCGATGCGCCCGGCTCGCCTTTCAAATAGGTGAGCACCGCATATTGGGGCGTGGTCAGGCCGATGTTGCGCAGGTCGGTATCCATGCGCGTGCGCAGGGCCTGCTGTGCCAGCTTCAACGCATAGCCAATAGTGGCGTATGGGTCGCTCATCTGCGGCTCACTTCCGGGATCTGGCATATCAGTGCCCTTACATAATTGTCAGTGTGCTGATATTTTAGGCCTTCCCAATCGCAGTGCGTCCAGCCATGCCCCATCTAATAGGCCCCGACTTCGTCGGCATTCAAACCCCGGATCTTGACGCAGCACGCAGCTTCTACACCGAGGTGGTCGGGCTCACGCCTGCGGCCCACAGCCCACCGGGCGCGGTGGTGTTCGACAGCCGGCCGATCCCGTTTGCCATCCGCACGCCGGTGGCCGAGCTGACCAACACCGACCGGCTGGGCGAGGGCATCGCGCTCTGGTTCGGCTGCGATGATGCCGACGCCTTGCATGCGCATCTTGCCGACCACGGCATAGACATCGCGTTTGCGCCAAAGGACGGGCCATTTGGCCGGTATTTCGCGTTCCGCGATCCGTTCGGCTACACCATCACCGCTCACAATGTGGCGCACGGCTGAGCACGCGCGGTTGGCGCGACCAGAGCATCACTGCGTGTTTTGCAGCGTGTGCCAACCGAGCAGGCGGGCAGAGTTGCGGCCTGGCATGGCGCGCGTGGCAGTACCGCGGTGAGGCGGCCATTGCGGTCCGCACTCCCTGCGTCACCGTGCCATCCCGCTACCCGGCAAGCCGCAACGCATGCTTCGGTCAATCGTTTCCATAGACGCCACATCCGGCTGCGCCCGCGGTTTGCTCTAAAATGCCCGCATTGCCCCCCGCCAGCCGTAGAGCCAGCCGTGACCTCGATCAAGCAGGAAGACCTCATCCAGTCCGTCGCCGATGCGCTGCAGTACATCAGCTACTACCACCCGGTCGACTACATCAAGAATCTGTCCGCTGCCTATGAGCGCGAGGAATCGCCGGCCGCCAAGGACGCCATTGCGCAGATCCTGATCAATTCGCGCATGTGCGCCGAAGGCCACCGCCCGATTTGCCAGGACACCGGCATCGTCACCGTGTTCCTGGAAATCGGCATGAACGTACGCTGGGACGACGCCACCATGGGCGTGGAAGACATGGTCAACGAAGGCGTGCGCCGCGCCTACAACCACCCCGACAACAAGCTGCGCGCCAGCGTGCTGGCCGACCCGGCCGGCAAGCGCGCCAATACCCGCGACAACACCCCGGCGGTGGTCAACACCAAGATCGTGCCCGGCCACCATGTCGAGGTGATCGTCGCGGCCAAGGGCGGCGGTTCGGAAGCCAAGAGCAAGTTCGCCATGCTCAATCCGTCCGATTCCATCGTCGATTGGGTGCTCAAGACGGTGCCGACCATGGGCGCCGGCTGGTGCCCGCCGGGCATGCTCGGTATCGGCATCGGCGGCACCGCCGAAAAGGCGATGCTGCTGGCCAAGGAGGCGCTGATGGAACCGATCGACATCGTCGACCTGCAGGCGCGTGGTGCCTCCAACCGCGCCGAAGAGCTGCGCCTGGAGTTGTACGAAAAGGTCAACGCGCTCGGCATCGGCGCGCAGGGCCTGGGCGGCCTGACCACCGTGCTGGACATCAAGGTCAAGGATTACCCGACCCATGCCGCCAACCTGCCGGTGGCGCTGATCCCCAACTGCGCGGCCACCCGCCACGCGCATTTCACCCTGGACGGCAGCGGCCCGGTGATGCTGGACCCGCCGTCGCTGGAAGACTGGCCCAAGCTCACCTACAACCCGACCAATGCGCGCCGGGTGAACCTGGACACCATCACCCGCGAAGAGGTCGCCAGCTTCAAGCCGGGCGAGGTGATCCTGCTCAACGGCAAGCTGCTGACCGGCCGCGACGCCGCGCACAAGCGCATGATCGACATGCTCAACCGCGGCGAATCGCTGCCGGTGGATTTCACCAACCGCTTCATCTACTACGTCGGCCCGGTCGACCCGGTGCGCGACGAAGTGGTGGGCCCGGCCGGCCCGACCACCGCCACCCGCATGGACAAGTTCACCCGCCAGATGCTCGAACAGACCGGGTTGCTGGGCATGGTCGGCAAGTCCGAGCGCGGCGACGCCGCCATCGATGCGATCCGCGACAATAAGGCCGTCTACCTGATGGCGGTCGGCGGCTCGGCGTACCTGGTGTCCAAGGCGATCAAGGCCGCGCGCGTTCTGGCGTTTGAAGATCTTGGCATGGAGGCGATCTACGAATTCGAGGTCAAGGACATGCCGGTCACCGTGGCGGTGGACTCCAGCGGCGAGTCGGTGCACAAGACCGGCCCGCGGCTATGGCAGTCGCGGATCGGCAAGATTCCGGTCGTGGTCGAGTAAGCACCGCCAGGAAGCGGCCATGCGCACCGCATTGCCGCTTCCGCCGGTATGCCCCCGCATGGGGCTGACTGTCGTTGCGAACATGTGTGTGTGACGCTGCGTTCGCATCGATGCGACCGCAGCGGGCATGACGCGGATTCGCCATCACCGCAGGCGTACCGCCAGGCCGGAAGCGGCTATGCTCGACCTTCGATTGCCGATGTCCAGGGAGAACAGGAATGCTCCGACGTCTGTGCCTGATCATGGCGCTGTGCGCCAGTGTTGACGCAGCCGCGCAGCAAAAGGCCGCGCCCACGGTGCTGTTTCCTTCGGGCAACTACTCGCCGCCGCCCACCGCACCGGCGCCGTTCGCCGAACCCACGCCACTCGAACCGAGCGCGACCTCGACACGCTTCAGCGGGCCGACGGCGGGCGAACGCTGCATCACCCAGTGCAACGACAGTGCCAGGCAGTGTCGTGCCAACCGCCCAAGCGAGAGCAGCTGCCGCGCGTCGATAGCGCCACGGGGAAAGCGCTGCGACGACGCGCAAAACCCGGCGCAGCGGGCCAACTGCATGGCGCAGGTCTTCGATTGCAGCCAGCAGAGCGACGACAGCCGCTGCGAACCGCGCAAGCTTGCCTGCCTGCGTGCCTGTACCGACAACAGCGGCCAATGAACATCGCAGGCGGCTGTCGTGTGCGTGTGGACGGCGCGCAGGTGTCGCCTCGAATGGACCAATCGCACCGACGGCGGACGCCGGCAACGCCTGCCCGATGATCGCCCCTTCGTTTCGTGACCTCAGCTGACCTCATCTCACCCGGGAATCCGCATGACCACCACGCTGTACCACACCCCCAGCACCGCCGCCCTGGTCGTGCATTGGCTGCTGATCGAACTGGATGTTGCCCACGTGCTGCATCCACTGGATTTCGAGCGTGGCGAGCATAAACAAGCCGATTACCTGGCACTCAATCCCGCCGGCGTGGTGCCGACCCTGGTGCTGGATGGACAGGTCCTGACCGAGGCGGCAGCGATCGTGCTGCACCTGGCCGACCTTTATCCGCAGGCCGGGCTGGCACCTCCGGTGGGCACCCCGGAGCGTGCGGCCTATTACAAGTGGATGTTCTTCTGCGCCAATACCCTGCAGCCGGCCTACCGCGCCTGGTTCTACCCGCACGAACCGGCCGGCGCCGCCCACACCGACAGCGCGCAGGCACAGGCGCGCGAGAAGGTGGAAACCGCCTGGGCCCAGGTCGACACGCATCTGCAGGCGGGCGGGCCCTACCTGCTCGGGAACACGCTGTCGGCTGCCGATTTCATGCTGACCATGATGATGCGCTGGTCGCGCAACATGCCGCGGCCGAGCGACACCTGGCCGGCCCTCAAAGCGCATGCGCAGTGTATGAAAGCGCGCCCCGCGTTTCAGGAAACCTATCGCCGCGAGGGCCTGGCGGACTGGACCTGAACCGGCGGCACGCGGCTGCGAACTCCTGTGCGCATAACCCCGGCCGGAGCGGTTTTGTCACGCTTGCCACATAGTACGATCGCGACACCAACCAGAGAGCAGGGGCTCGTCCATGTCGCATTCCGCATCCCGTCGAAAATTGCTGCAGGGCGCCTGTTGCGCACCGATCGCCGCCGCTGCCGGCTCGCTCCCGTTCGCGGTGCGCGCGGCGCCATCGAAAAAGACCGACCTGACCGCCGAGCAGGCACTGCAGGTCCTGCGCGACGGCAATGCCGCCTTCGTCGAGAACCGCCCCAAGAAGGTGATCTCCGACAGCAAGCGCCGGCTGGAGCTGGCCTTGGGCCAGACCCCGTTCGTGATCCTGGTGTCGTGCTCGGACTCGCGGGTTCCGCCGGAGCTGCTGTTCGGCCGTGGGCTCGGTGAAATGTTCATCGTCCGCAACGCCGGTAACACCGTGGACACCACCGCGCTGGGCTCGATCGAATATGCAGTGAGCCAGCTGGGCGTACCGCTGGTGGTGGTGATGGGGCACGAGAGCTGCGGCGCCGTGGCAGCAGCGGTATCGGTAGTGGAGCAGAACGCGTTCTTCCCGGGTGCCATCGGCGCCATGATCGAGCCCATCGTCCCGGCGGTGCTGACCGCCAAGAGCAAGGGTGGCGATGATCTGCTGGGCGCGTCGGTGAAGGCCAACGTCAAGCGCACCGTCGATCGCCTGCGCGCTGCCTCCGAACCTGCGTTGCTCGAACCCCTGCGCGCCGGTGCCTGCAAGGTCGTGGGTGCCTATTACACGCTGAAAGACGGCAAGGTGGATTTCTTCGACGTGTGATCCGCCGGCCTGCGGCACGCGATGCACGCTGCACGGCTGTGCCGCCTGCATCGTGTAAGCCGCTGTCATCGGCAATGCATGACTGCGCCATGCAGACGCAAAAAAAAAGCCGGCAGCAATGCCGGCTTTTCGCGTTGCGTTTCGCGCGTGCGACAGGGCTGCAGCCGCGCGGCCCTGCATTCAATCGCGTGCGGTGCGCCGCCCGGGCGCACCGCCAGGACTCAGAACCACTCCAGCAACGACACGCCCAGGCCGATGTAGGTGGCCTTGTGGTTGTAGTCGATCAGGCTTTCGCCGTAGCCGTCGAACACCTGCACATGGCCACGCAGCAGGTTGGTGATCGGAAAGCCGTAATCCAGCTGCACCGAACCGTGCGAACGGTCGCCGCCGCGCAGCGAATGGCGTGCGATCAAGGCGAATTCGTGGCCGTCCTTGTTGTAGACCAGGGTGGCATCGCCACGGCCCATGTAATCCTCGATGTCGGGATTATTGTCGTCGGCGCGGTCTTCCTTGATGCGGAACCACGGACGCAGGCTGAGTGCCCAATTCTCGCGATCCAGCCCGAAATTGAGGATCACCCGGTTCCAGGAGCGCGACAGCGGATCGGCGCGGCCGTTGGACATGTGATTGAGGCTGATGCCGCTCATGCGGCCCTTCCAGCCGAAGATGCTGTAGTTGTTGCGGAACACCAGCATCGCTTCGGGTTCGTAGTTGGTTTCGCGGAACGGGCGCGAGGCATCGGAGTTGTACGCCTGCCAGCGCGAACTCTGGGTGTACCCCATCCAGATGTCCCCATTGTCGCCAAACAGGTCTTCGGCCACCTTGGTCTTGAAGCTGAGCTGGAACTTCAGCTCCGCGCTGTCCAGCTGTTGCGGCGTATTGACCGAGTTGGCAGGGTTGGGCGACTGCGGGGTGCGGTTGCTGTCGCTGGTCCAGAACGCCGGCAGCAGGTAGACCGGCTTGTAGCCGCGCAACTGAAACGTGCCCAGCTTGGAATCCTTGGCAAGCTCCCAGCGGCTGTCCAGCAGCGAGCCACGCCCGGCATTGGCAACGGCTTCTTCCTTCGACGGGTCCTGGCCGTCGGCACGGAAGAAATCGCCCACCCGGCTGAGCTTGCGGGCGTCATCCGGCTTGTCGGCCTGCTTGGCCAGTTGCGCTGCGGCATCTGCCTCCTGCACGGCCTGCGGGGTATGGCCCAGGGCCTGGTCGTAGCAGGCCAGGCGCGCCGCGTCCGAGGTCATCGAGGTGCAGGCCTGCGGTGAAGCCGGTTGCGGGGCGATTTCCTGCGCCTGCGCCAGCGGCGCAGCGGCCAGGGCGATCAGCATCAAAGGGCGGGTGCGGTGCTTGGACATGGTCAGTCTGGCCGAGGTGTTGCGCCAGGCAGGCGCAGAGATGTGTAGCTTAATGGTCGCGTCTGCATACGCGATGTGTACACGGCCATAACATTCGTCGGTGCGATGTGGCATCGCACGCGGTGTTGCGTCTTGCCAGGATGCGTGGACACGCCGCCACGGTCGGATGGACGCCGGCAGTGGGCAGCGCGGCTGCCAGCACGGCGCTTGCCAGGCATGTCATCGCCGCAGCCGGTCAGGCGTGGCGAGTAGACGTTTGCCGAACCGCTGCAGCGATCGCCAGGCGCTAGAAGAACCAGGCGATCGCAAACACGCCGAGCATGCACAGCCCCAATGCCAGTTTGGTCGCCGCGCCGAGCATGATGCCCAGCCAGGTACCGACGCCGACCTTGGTGGCCTGGCCGCTCTTGCGGGTCTGGTAGTACTCGCCAAGCCAGGCCCCGGCAAACGGCCCGACGAACAACCCGATCGGCATGAAGAAGATGCCGGCGATGGCGCCGATCACCGAGCCCCACAGCGCCGTCTTGCTGGCGCCCACGCGCTGGGCACCGTAGGCGGTCGCCAGAAAATCGATCAGGAAGGAGCCGGCCGTGATCAAGCCCAGGATCACCAGCGCAATCCACCCCACATGAGTGAAGCCATCGGCCCAGGCGGCGACCAGCAGCCCGGCAAATACCAGCGGCAGGCCGGGCAGGGCAGGCAGGATCACCCCGGCCAGGCCGATCAGCACGAGCGCTCCGGCCAACACGTAGTAAACGACGGTGGTGTCCATGATGGTTTAGAAATGTCCTATTTCAGGCTTGACAAAAATGCGCAAGGGGTGCTTGAAAATTCGTTTTGCGCGGGTTAAGTTGCAGCCGCTGCTGTTTGCAAAGGTCACCGTGAATCGTGGCCTGATGCGGTAGATCGTTCGATCCGCTACATCCATGTACCTCGCTTCCTCCTTGCAATCACAGCCACCACCGCCAGTCCATCACAGTGTCGTAGGGAGTCAGTCGAGATGTCCAACATCGAACGCGAGAATGGTGTCGTGAAGTGGTTCAACGATGCCAAGGGCTTTGGGTTCATCAGCCGCGAAAATGGCGAGGACGTGTTCGTCCATTTCCGCGCGATCCAGATCCAGGGCTTCAAGAGTCTCAAGGAGGGGCAGAAGGTCAGCTTTACCGTCGTGCAGGGTCAGAAAGGTCTGCAGGCCGACGCGGTGCAGGTGGTCTAAGCGCCACAGCGTGCCAGCACGTTGCACGGACAGCAGAAAGGCCCGTCACCGGGCCTTTCTGCTGTCTGCCGCCTGGAGACCTGCGCCGGTCAGCGCAGCACCACGCGGCCGTTGACCACGCGCACGTAGGCGTTTTCGCGGACACCCGCCAGATCGCGCTGGTTCACCACGATCACCCGGCCATCGTCCATGCGCACCTGCACGTCGAAGCTGTCGCTGGTGACGTTGTTCTGGATGGCGTTGCCGGCAAGCGCGCCGGCGGCGGCACCGGCCACGGCCGACACGTTCTTGTTGCCCTTGCTGCCGCCGGTTTCCTTGGAAATCTGGCGGCCGGCGACGGCACCGACAATGCCGCCAAGCACGGCACCGGTGCCGGTCGGCGCGGTGCGGGTCGGGCCCACCGCGTCGATGCGGGTGACGATGCCGCAATCAACGCAGCGCGGCGCCGGCTGCGAATAGCCCTGATCGTAACCGCGGTCGCCGCGATAGCTGCCGTACTGGGGCTGGGAGGTGGCGCAACCGACCAGGGTTGCCGTTGCAGCCAGGCCGATAACGAGCAGTCGGGTCTTCATGAGGTGTCTCCGGATGGTTCTGAAGGCGGTCGGGGCCGCGGCGATGTCATCCTGGGATGGTCCAGGTGAACAGTCTGCCAACTGCATCACTCCAGGCTTAACGAAACCCGAGCGCCCTATTCATCGAAAGTCACGGTGACAGGCATCGCAGGCGTGGGCGATGTGCATTCCCGATTCGGCAACTGCCGCGCAGTCGGTGGCCGGCGCGGGTTGCGCGCGGTCCAGTGTCGCGCGCAGCGCGTCGGCATGTTCGACGAAGCGGCGGTCCTCGCCGAGGTTTCCGAATGCGGGCTCCAGTTCGTCGGCGAGCAGGCGTAGCGAGCGCAACCGCGCGCGTTGCTGCGCCAGGGTGCAGGTTGCAGTGGGCGGCGCTTGCAGGGCGCGCAGTTGGTAGGCCATGACCTGCATCAGGCTGCCCGGGACCGGGTCGCGTCTGGCCTGCAGCACACGCGCCACCATCACCGTGGCCACCAGTCCGATCAATCCCCCCAGGACCAGCATGAAGCCGTAACGCGCCGTGCGCGATTGATTGGGAGGGGAGTCGGTCATGACGCGTGCTCCGGCAGCGAGGTCTGGCGTTGGGCGGACGCGCGGTGGATGGCACGCGTAAAATAGGGTGATGAAAGCACAATGGCGTGAACGCTTTGCCGGTATCGACCGGCTATACGGGGTCGGCACGGTAGAGCGCCTGGCCGCCTGTCGCGTGGCGGTGGTCGGCATGGGCGGGGTGGGATCGTGGGTGGTGGAAGCGCTGGCGCGTACCGGCGTCGGCCACATCCGCCTGATCGATGCCGACGACCTGTGCGTGTCCAACACCAACCGGCAATTGCCGGCGCTGGCCGGGCAGTACGGACGCAACAAGGCGCGCGCGATGGCCGAGCGTTGCATGGCGATCAACCCGGAGATCGAGGCCGATGCGGTGGAGGCGTTTCTCACTTCCGGCAATATCGAAACGCTGCTGGGCGATGGGTTCGATCTGGTGATCGATGCCTGCGACAGTTTCCGGGTCAAGGTGGAAACCATCGCCTGGTGCCGCCGACGCAAGCTGCCGTTGCTGACCGTCGGCGCCGCCGGCGGGCGTACCGATCCCACCCTGGTGCGCGTGCGCGATGTCTCGCGGACCGAACACGATGCGATGCTGGCGCTGATCCGCAAGAAGCTGCGCAGCGAGTTCAATTTCCCCAAGAATGCGCAGCGCTACTTCGGCGTGCCGGCGGTGTACTCGCTGGAAAACGTCAAGTATCCGCAAGCCGACGGCAGCGTGTGCGGGATTCGCCCCCAGCTCGATGCCGACGCCACCCTCAAGCTGGACTGCGGCGCCGGGCTGGGGGCAGCTACCCACATCACCGGCACCTTCGCATTCGTGGCAGTGGGCAAGGCGTTGGAGATGTTACTCAAGCCCAGGACCACCGCGTCCAAGCCGGTGGCCGAGGCTGCAGCGGCGCCGTGAGCATCAGCGGCGTTGCGGCAGTGCGCTGCGCGGACCAGGCCAGGCCGGCAAACCGAACAGGCGGCACGCGTTGGCCGTGGTCTGCTCGGCAATGACGGCGGCATCTTCGCCCCGCAGCTGCGCGATGCAGTCCAGCACCGTGCGCAGCAATGCCGGCTCGTTGCGCTGGCCGCGGATGCTGGCGTCGGGCTGATCCGGTGCGTCGGTTTCCAGCAGCAGCTGTTGCAGCGGCATGCGTGCGGCAAGGCCGCGCAGGCGATTGGCGCGCGGGTAGGTGACCGGGCCGCCCAGGCCGATCAGGAAATCCAGTTTCCATAACTGCTGCGCCTGCTCGGGGCTGCCGGCAAAGCTATGCACCACGCCACGTAGGCCACCGACTGCCTTGATGCGGGCGATGACTTCTTCGGTGGCCCGGCGTGCATGCACGATCACCGGCAGGTCGAAGCGCTTGGCCAGGCGCAATTGCCCATCGAAATAGTCGCGCTGCGCGCCTGCGTCCAGGCCGTCCAGATAGAAATCCAGACCGCACTCGCCGATGGCGCAGGGGCGCTCGCGCGTGATCCACTCGGCCAGCAGCTCCAGATGGCCGGGCTGGTGCTGGCCTAGAAAGATCGGGTGCAGGCCGTAGGCCGGATGCAGTCCCGGCGCCTGGGAACAGGCCTCGCGCAGGCCCGGCCAGCTGGCGGCAGTGATCGCCGGCACCACCTGCTGCAGGATGCCGGCCGCGCGTGCGCGCGCAATCACCTCGGCGCGGTCATGATCGAATTCGCTCGCGTCCAGATGGCAGTGGCTGTCGATCAGCTGCATCAGTCGCGGCGCACCGATGCCGGCAGCGGCGCCTTCCGGGTTTTCCAGTTCGCCAGCAGCAGCGTGGTCAGCCCGAACAGCAGTTCGTCCACAAATGGCACGACATCCGGCACCAGCACATCCACCACAAACAGCGTAGCTGCCAGCTTGAACAATGTGGGGTACCGCAGCCTGGCCGCCCATTCCAGGGCACGTGCAGTGAGAGGATTTCGCATGCGAGAGCTCCGCCTGTTAGATGTGCATGAAGTAACCGCTAGCTGAACTTAACCGAGTCGTTCATGAGCGAGGGCGTTTTCGTTCAGGGTTCACATGCTGGAATCACGCCGTCAACAACGCGGTGCGTCCGCAGGGAGCTGGTGATGAAGAGCAATACGACAACTATACTGGTCGCTGCTGGTGCCTTGCTGGTTGGAGGCGTGGCTACGGCCGCCTTCATGAATAATCGTCCGTCGTCGGGCGACTTCGTGGCAAACGGCCAACCGGCGCCGCGCGGCCTGGAATACGCCGACGTGGTTCGGGTGGCTCCGATCACCCAGCGCGAACCGCAGTACGCCCAGGTCATCAACAGCAACGCCATCCGTGAAACCACCACCAGCTCTTCGCCGCGCGAAGTGTGCCGCGACGTCGTGGTGCAGGAGCGCCTGCCCGAGCGCGACGGCAACGTCGGCGGCACCGTGGCCGGCGCGGTCATCGGTGGCCTGCTCGGTAACCAGGTCGGTGGCGGCAACGGCCGCAAGCTGGCCACGGCCGCAGGTGCGGTGGGCGGCGGCTTCATCGGCAACCGCGTGGACCGCAACCATGTCGGCGGCCGCGTGGTGGATCGCACCGAGCGCCAGTGCCACACCGAAAATGCCAACTCCTCGTCTTCGCGCGTGGTTGGGTATGACGTGACCTACCGCAATGCCGATGGCACCACCGGCACCATGCGCATGGACAACAAGCCGGGCGAGCGCATTTCGCTGGGCGATGCCGACAACGTGGTGGCCTACGACGTGACGTATCGCTACGACGGGTTCGAAAAGACCGTGCGCATGAACGACAAGCCGGCGAGCGATCGCCTCGCGGTCGTCGATGGTCAGTTGGTGACCCAGACCGCCTCGACCGCGGGAGACGCGGGCATCCGTCAGGACGGCATGAGCAGCCGCCAGTGATGGGCTGAGCCGCCTGCGTCAACGAGAGCCGGCATCGCCGGCTCTTTTTTTGCCCGCGCCCCTGCGCAACGAGGCCGCGTACGCCCAGCAACTGACGGATACTTGCCACAACTCCCTGCTTGGAAGCGGCGATGCCGGTGCGTGCCGATGATCTGTTCGATGTGCGTGGGCTGCTCACCGACGACGAGCGGGCGGTGCAGGATGCGGTGGCGCGCTTCACCGACAGCCGCGTGCTGCCTGCCATCGGCGATGCCTTCGACGCGGCGCGGTTTCCACGTGAATGGGTGCCGGAATTGGCGGGCCTGGGCGTGCTGGGCGCAAGCCTTCCGGTGGACGATGGGGGTGCGGGCCTGGGCGCGGTGGCGTATGGGCTGATCTGCCAGGAACTGGAGCGTGGCGACAGCGGGGTGCGCAGTTTTGTCAGCGTGCAGTCCTCGCTGTGCATGTATCCGATCCATGCCTATGGCAGCGAGGCGCAACGTCGGCGCTGGCTGCCGGAGATGGCTGCCGGCCGGGTGATCGGCTGCTTCGGGCTGAGCGAGGCGCAAGGGGGTTCGGACCCGGCTGCCATGACCACGCGCGCGGTGCGCGAGGGCGACGGCTGGCGCTTGAACGGTGCCAAGCTGTGGATCACCAACGGCAACATTGCCGGTCTGGCCGTCATCTGGGCGCAGACCGATGATGGTGTATGCGGGTTTCTGGTGGAGACCGATAGCCCCGGTTTCGGCGCGCAAGACATCTCGCACAAGATGAGCCTGCGTGCGTCGGTCACGTCGGCGTTGTTTCTGGACAACGTATTCGTGCCGGAACCCATGCGGCTACCGAACGCGGCCGGGCTGAAGGCGCCGCTGGGCTGCCTCAACCAGGCCCGCTACGGCATCGCCTGGGGCGCGATCGGCGCGGCGGTGGCCTGCCTGCGCGAGGCGCTGGCCTACAGCGGCGAGCGCATCCTGTTCGGCCGGCCCCTTGCGGCCACCCAGAGCGCGCAGATCAAGCTGGCCGACATGGCGCGGCGCATTGCCACCGCCCAGTTGCTGGCGCTGCAGTTGGGGCGGCTGAAGGACGCCGGCACTGTGCGACCGGAGCAGATCTCGCTGGCAAAGTGGAATAATTGCCGCATGGCGCTGGACGTGGCGCGCGAATGCCGCGAGCTGCTGGGCGCGGCGGGCATCACCACCAAGCATGCGGCGATCCGGCATGCACTGAACCTGGAATCGGTGATCACCTACGAGGGCACCGAAACCGTGCATCAGCTGGTGGTGGGGCGTGCGTTGACGGGGCTCAACGCGTTTTGACGAGGAGCGGGTGTTGATCGGCAAGGATGGGGTGGGACGCTTGCGTGGCGTGGTCTGGATGGTGTGGGTGTGGTGTGCGATCAGCGCCGCGGTGGTCGTACCGGCGCAGGCCAGCGAGGCGCCCACGATGGCGCCGGTGCCGGCATGGGTGGTGGCCGATGCGGTGCCCGAGCATGTGCCGGGCGCGAGCGGGCTGCGCTATGAGCTGGTGTCCGACCAGGTCGATCTCACCGGACGCGCGCCGCGCGCCTACCGGCGATTGAGCTACACGGTGCAACGTGCCAAGAGCCTGGACGAGGCCGGCCAGATTTCCGTCGACTATCAGCCGCAGTACCAGACGCTGGAGCTCAACAGCCTGGACGTGTGGCGCGACGGCAAGCGCATCGACATGCGCGGCCGGGCCCACTACGCGCGCCTGCGCCGCGAAAGCGGGCTGGAAGATGGCCTGATCGATGGCGCGTTGACCCTGTCGATCACCCTCCCGGATCTGCGCGTGGGCGATCGGGTCGATTATGGCGTGACCGTCACCGGCAGCAATCCGGTCTTCGGCAAGGGCTATCACGACGTGTTCGATGCACGCTATGGGGTGCCGCTGGGCGAACGTCGGGTCCGCGTGCGTTACCCCGCCGCGATGGCGTTGCAGTGGCGCATCAGCGCGCCAGGCTTCAGCCGAAACGTCAGCACCGCGGACGGGGTCACGCTGTTGAACATCGGCGCACGCACGATCGCCGCCGTGCAGCCGGAAAAGGACGCTCCCGACGATGTCGATCCATACGGGTTGATCGAGATCTCCACCGCCGGCAACTGGGCGGCGGTCGCGGCGTGGGCGGCGCAGCTGTATCCGGATGCATTCAAGGACGCGCAGGTGGCCGCCGGCATGGCGCAGAGCCTGCGGCTGCGCAGCGACGATCCACAGGGCGCGTTGCTGCGCGCGGTGGCGTTCGTGCAGGGCGAGATCCGTTACGTCGGGCTGGACATGGGCGAGAACTCGCACGCCCCGCATGCGCCGGAAGTGACCTTGCGCAACCGCTATGGCGATTGCAAGGATAAGGCGACCTTGTTGATTGCGCTGCTGCAGCTGGCCGGCATCCGCGCCGAGCCGGTGCTGGTCAGCAGCGACAAGGGCGGCACGCTGGATCAGCGCCTGCCCAGTCCGTACGCGTTCAATCATGTGGTGGTGCGTGCGCATCTGCCCCAGGGCGAGATCTGGGTGGATGCCACGCGCGACCGCGAGGACGGTGCGCTTGCGCAGCGCCAGCCACTGCCGTTCGTGCGCGGATTGCCGGTGCTGGCCGGGCAGGACGCCCTGGTGGCGGTGCCGGCGCCGATGCCGACGTTGCCGCAGGTCGAGGTGGTCGAGGACGTGGTCGTGTCGCTGCGCAAGCCGCAGCGCGTGGCGCGCTTTGCGGTGGACACCATCTACCGGCAGGGGCGCGGGGAGCAGGTGGCGTCGGGTTTCGAAACCAATGGTGCGCCCGCTGTGGGCGAGCACTATCTGGAGTTCATGCAGCACTACTACACCGCGCTGACCCAGGTGAGCGAGCCGACCATCGACGCTGCCGATGCGCTGAACGTGCGCACCCACGAAACCTATCGGCTGGAGTGGCCGGCCAGGGAAGGCGACGAGCTTGGCTTCCCGTTGTTCCAGCTCGGCGAGTGGATGCAGGCCTTGCCCGCGCAGGCGCGCAAGAGCCCGCTGGCGCTGGGCGGACCGCAGCTGGCACGGCAGACCGTGCGCGTGCAGGCCGACCCGGCGGTAACCGTTGAAAGCGACACGCAGATCGTGGCCAACCCCTGGTTCCGCTTCTCGCGCACGATCGCAGTACGCGATGACCGCCTGGTCATCGTGGGTGAATGGCAGCGTTTTACCGATCGCATTCCTGCCGGGGAGGTGGCACGTGCATCGGCCGACATGGAGCGTGCGCGCGACCTGCTGTACTTCAATCACGATCTCAAGCCGCAGCGGCGCTCGCAGCCACCGGACTGGCGTGCGCTGGGCGATCCGTTGGCCGGGCTGCTGGCGCTGATCGTGCTGGTACTGGCGTGCCTGCCGTGGTGGCGTGCTGGCGGATTGGGCGGGATGCTGTTCAACCCGCATGGCACGGCGCAACGCATGCCGCAACAACGCCGGTTGCGCATGAGCGCGTGGGCCGTGTTCGCCGTGACCACGCTGGTGTCGACATGGATGTGGCTGCACGCGCTGCCGTGGTGGATGCAGCTGGCGGGCGTCGTTGCCGTCGGTGCGCTGCTGCCGCTGGGCTGCGTGCTGCTCACGTTGCTGTTGCGCTGGATGGGCAGCGCTGCGCGTTTCGATCGCCTGCTGCCGGCGATGGCCGGCAGTGTGCTGCCATGGTTGGTGTGCGTGCTCGCCGCGCTGGTGGCGCTCAAGGGCAGGGTGGAGCTGCTGCGCGCCGGGGCCAGCGACCCGGCCGGCATGGCGCAGCTGTCGGTGTGCGTGCTGCTGCTGATGCTCGGGGCGGTGTGGTGGTCGATCAGCGCAATCCAGTCGGTGGCCGGCACGACCGGCTGTGCGCGCAGCCGCGCGTTCGGTGCCTGGGCGTTGACGCTGTCGCTGCTGGGCGTGCTGCTGGCGGTGCTGGGGGTGCCGGTCGCCATCGTGGCGATGGGCTGAGGCGGGATGCGGCCCACCTTGGCTGCAGGCTCCTGCGCTGGCAGCGCGCACTCCACCGGCGATGGCCGGCCGGCACCCTGCGCAGGGCTTTGCAAAGCCGCAAAGGGCTGTGACACTGCCAGCCCCCTCGTTGTTGCCGCGGAGCCAGTGTGATGTCGACCGTGCGTCCCCCGTTGACCGTGCATGGCATGTCCAGCTCCGGTAATTGCTACAAGGTGCGCCTGCTGCTGGAGCAGCTGGGCAGCCGATATCACTGGGTCGAAGTGGACAGCGTGGCAGGGCAGAGCCGCACGCCCGAGTATCTGGCCAAGAACCCCAACGGCAAGGTGCCGATGGTGGAGCGCGACGACGGCCGCGTGCTCACCGAATCCAACGCGATCCTGTTCTGGCTGGCCGAAGGCACGCCGTACCTGCCCACCGATGCCTGGCAGCGCGCGCAGGCCCTGAGCTGGATGTTCTTCGAGCAGTACAGCCATGAGCCGTATGTGGCGGTGGCGCGTTTCATCAGCCTGTGGACCCCGCGCGATGCGTCGCGCCGCGCGGAACTGCCGCAGCTGCGCGCGCGCGGCGAACAGGCCCTGGCGGTGATGGAACAGCACCTGCAGCAGCACGCCTGGTTCACCGGCGCCGACTACGGCATTGCCGACATCGCCTTGTTTGCCTATACCCATTGCGCGGCAGATGGCGGCTTCGATCTGGAGCGTTGGCCGGCGATCGGTGCTTGGCTGCAACGCGTGCAGGCGCTGCCTGGATTCGTGCCGATGCCGACCCCCGCGGCGGTGGCGGCATGAGCGGCGCACGCTGCGTGCGGGTGGCCGATTCTGCTGCAGCCAACTGCGGAGCAGGTGAGGGCGGGCAGGGCGCTGGATCGGCCCCCGCGCACTTGCGCCAAGGCCGGCACGCCGGCAGTGCGCGGTGTGCCGGCGCTTCTCGCCCGGCCACCGTCATGTCGCAGGGGCGCTGAGGATGTGCGGATTGGCAGGATTGCTGCTGGCCTCGCCGCGCTTGCACGGCGAGCAGCTCGACGCGCTGGTGCGCCCCATGGGTGCGGCCGTGCGTCATCGCGGCCCCGACGATGCCGGCACCTGGTGCGATGCGCAGGCCGGCGTGGCGCTGGCGCACCAGCGGCTGAGCATCCTGGATCTGTCGCCGCTGGGACATCAGCCGATGCGCTCGGCCGACGGCCGCTATGTGCTGGCCTACAACGGCGAGGTCTACAACTTCGCGCAGTTGCGCGCGGCCCTGGCGGCGCTGGGGCATCGTTTCCGCGGTCATTCCGATACCGAGGTGCTGTTGGCGGCGGTGGTGGAGTGGGGCCTGGACGACACCCTGTCCCGCTGCAACGGCATGTTCGCCATCGCGCTGTGGGACGAGCGCGACAACTGTCTGTTTCTTGCACGCGACCGGGTGGGCAAAAAGCCCCTGTACTACGGCTGGGCCGGCGACACCCTGGTGTTCGGTTCCGAACTGAAGGCGTTGTGGCAGCACCCGGATTTCGACAATGGCGTCGATCGCAACGCGCTGACCTTGCTGCTGCGTCTGGGCTATATCCCGGCCCCGGCCTGCATCCACGAGCACACCTTCAAGCTGATGCCCGGCCGGGTGCTGCGCATGGACGCGCAGACCGTGGCGGCGGGCGCTGCCGCGCACCGGCCCGACCAGGCGCAGCAGCCGTTCTGGAATGCGCGCGAAGCGATGCAGCGCGCACTGGCAGCGCCGTTCACCGGCACCGATGCGCAGGCCGAAGAGCAACTGGACAGCGTGTTGCGCGATGCGGTGGCGCTGCGCATGGTGGCCGACGTGCCGGTGGGCGTGTTCCTGTCCGGCGGTACCGATTCGTCGATCGTGACCGCGATGATGCAGGCGCAGAGCGCCCAGCCGGTGCACACCTTCAGCATTGGGTTCGAAGGCTCGCATCACGACGAAGCGCCGCTGGCGCGCGAAGTGGCCACCCATCTGCACACCGACCACACCGAGCTGTATGTCAGCGGCGCCGATGCGCTGGCGGTGGTGCCGACCTTGCCGGACATGTTCGACGAACCGTTTGCCGATGCCTCGCAGGTGCCGACCGCGCTGGTGGCGCGGCTTGCACGCGGTGGGGTGACGGTGGCGCTGTCCGGCGACGGGGGCGACGAACTGTTCTTCGGCTACGGCCGCTACCAGCGCGCGCTGCGCAACTGGCGCATGCACGGCCTGGTGCCGGGCCCACTGCGCCGGCTGATGGCGGTGGCGGCGCGCAGCAACGGCGAGTCCTCGCGCACCGGCGGGCTGGCCGCGCTGGTGGCCGAGGCCGGCGCGCGTGGCATCGGCGACATCTACCGCAACCGCATCTCGCGTTGGCGCGATCCGGCCGCAGTGGTGCTGGGCGCCACCGAGCCGGACTGTTTCTACAGCCTGGCCGACCCGCTGCACGGCTCGGGCACGCCGGCCGACGCGATGATGCTGGCCGATTTCGCCGCCTACCTGCCCGACGATCTGTTGTGCAAGGTGGATCGCACCACCATGGCAGTGGGGCTGGAAGCGCGCGCGCCGTTGCTGGACTGGCGCGTGGCCGAATTCGCCTGGTCGTTGCCGTTGTCGCTCAAGTACCGCGATGGCGTCAGCAAGTACCTGCTCAAGCGCGTGCTGTGCCGCTACCTGCCCGACCCGATGGTGTACCGCGGCAAGCGCGGCTTCGGCGCGCCGGTCAGTGCGTGGTTGCGCGGCGATCTGCACGGCTGGGCGGACGATCTGCTGGCGCATGGCACGCTGGAGCGCGAGGGCGTGTTTGCCGCCGATACCGTGGCCGGACTCTGGCGCGCCTTCAACGGCGGCGAGCGCAAATGGCATACGCACCTGTGGACGGTGCTGATGTTCCAGGCATGGCAGGCGCATTGGCGCGCGCAGCGGGCGGCGCTGAGCCGCTGAGGCGGCGCGGGCGTTTCACCGGGTGTGCGCGTCGGGCTGACTAGAGTCGGGCACTGGTTTCCCCAATGGAGCGTTCCCATGAGCAAGTTCACCATCGCCGTCCTCGTCGGCAGCCTGCGCGCAGCGTCGTACAACCGTCAGCTGGCACGCGCGCTGGAGCATCTGGCCGGCGACAAGGCCGTGTTCGAGTACGTGGAAATCGGGGATATCCCGTTGTACAACCAGGATCGCGATGGCGATTTCCCGGCCGAAGGCACGCGCCTGAAACAGCAGATCCGCGCTGCCGATGCGGTGTTGTTCGTGACCCCCGAATACAACCGCTCGATCCCCGGCGTGCTCAAGAACGCGCTGGACACCGGCTCGCGCCCGTATGGCGACAGCGCGTTTTCCGGCAAGCCGGCAGCGGTGGTCGGCATCTCGGTCGGCGCCATCGGCACCGCCACCGCTCAGCAGCACCTGCGCAACGTGCTGGCCTACCTGAACATGCATGTGCTCGGCCAGCCGGAGGTGTTCCTGCAGTACAAGGACGGCCTGTTCGGACCGGACGACCAGCTCGCCAACGCCGACAGCCGCACGTTCCTGCAGGGCTTCATCGACGCCTTCCTGGGCCTGATCGAGCGCACCAAGCGCTGAGTTGACCACAGCGATTCCCGGCCCGGCCCAGGCCTGCCGGACGAGCCGGGGGCATGCCGCAAACCCAGGCGGCGCGGGCGTCTCGGCCGCTGCGACAGCGCTGGCGTACAACGCTGATGCACCGGCTGTCCACCAGTTATCCACAGAGTTGTGCATGGTCGTCGGCGCCGCCGATGACTATGCTTCCTGCCCTCGTCTCCCCGCGTCAGGTCTGTTCGTCCATGTCTGCTCGTCCTGGTTTCCGTTCCAAGCGCAATCGCGATCGCGACGACGACGATTACGATCGTCCCGAGCCGCGTCTGGACCAGTTGCGGGTACCGCCGCATTCGGTGGAGGCCGAACAGGCGGTGCTG
Organism: Xanthomonas sp. WHRI 6106; assembly: GCF_040202405.1. Taxonomy (NCBI): domain Bacteria; kingdom Pseudomonadati; phylum Pseudomonadota; class Gammaproteobacteria; order Lysobacterales; family Lysobacteraceae; genus Xanthomonas; species Xanthomonas sp. WHRI 6106. The sequence continues at coordinate 552,538 of NZ_JBEGFC010000001.1, forward strand.
GGCGGGCTGATGCTGGCGCCGGACGCGTTCGACCGGGTCAACGACCAGCTCACCGAAAACGATTTCTACCGGCGCGATCACCGGCTGATCTACCGCGCCATCCGCGAATTGAACGAGAAGGACCGCCCGTTCGATGCGGTGACCCTGGGCGAGTGGTTCGAGTCGCAGGGCAAGCTGGAGCAGGTGGGCGATGGTGCCTACCTGATCGAGCTGGCCAGCACCACGCCGTCGGCGGCCAACATCGCCGCGTATGCGGAAATCGTGCGCGACAAGGCGGTGCTGCGGCAACTGATCGAGGTGGGGACCACCATCGTCAACGATGGCTTCCAGCCGGAAGGCCGCGAGAGCGTTGAATTGCTGTCGGCCGCGGAAAAAGCCGTATTCAAGATCGCCGAAGCCGGCGCGCGCGGCCGCACCGATTTCGTTGCGATGCCGGGCGCGCTGAAGGATGCCTTCGAAGAGCTGCGCAACCGGTTTGAAAACGGCGGCAACATCACCGGCCTTCCCACCGGTTACACCGATTTCGACGCGATGACCGCCGGCCTGCAGCCGACCGACCTGATCATCCTGGCGGCACGTCCGGCCATGGGCAAGACCACCTTTGCGCTAAACATCGCCGAATACGCCGCGATCAAATCCAAGAAAGGCGTGGCGGTATTTTCGATGGAAATGTCGGCCTCGCAACTGGCGATGCGCCTGATCTCGTCGAACGGCCGCATCAACGCGCAGCGTCTGCGTACCGGCGCGCTGGAAGACGAGGATTGGGCGCGCGTGACCGGCGCGATCAAGATGCTGAAGGAGACCAAGATCTTCATCGACGACACGCCTGGCGTGTCGCCGGAGGTGCTGCGGTCCAAGTGTCGCCGGCTCAAGCGCGAACACGATCTGGGCCTGATCGTGATCGATTACCTGCAGCTGATGTCGGTGCCGGGCAACAGCGAGAACCGCGCAACGGAAATCTCGGAAATCTCGCGTGGACTCAAGGGCCTGGCCAAGGAACTCAACGTGCCGGTGATCGCGCTGTCGCAGCTCAACCGCTCGCTGGAAACGCGCACCGACAAGCGCCCGGTGATGGCCGACCTGCGCGAATCGGGCGCAATCGAGCAGGACGCGGACATGATCGTCTTCATTTACCGCGACGATTACTACAACAAGGAAAATTCGCCGGACAAGGGCTTGGCCGAGATCATCATCGGCAAGCACCGCGGCGGGCCGACCGGGGCGTGCAAGCTCAAGTTCTTCGGTGAATACACCCGCTTCGACAATCTGGCGCACGATTCGGTGGGCAGCTTCGAGTAATAGGCGCGCGGCCGGTGCCCGCGCGCGTGGAGGGCATTGGACGGTGGTAGCGCGGCATGCCCCGCGTCGCCTGCTAGGCGTAGGCGCGTAATGATGGCGATGGCACTTGCGCAGTGATTGCGGCACGCGGTCTGCCAGTGCGCATGCGCAGCATGCTGATCGCATGCAGGCAATGAACGCCGGCCGGCGTCGCGCCATCGTTGCGTTTGCTGGCTTATGCTGCGCAGCCTCACCGCCGCTGCCGAGTCCGCATGTCATACGCCATCGTCTGGTTCCGTCGCGATCTGCGCCTGGAGGACAACCCGGCCCTGCGTGCCGCACTCGATGCCGGGCACCATCCGATCCCGCTGTATATCGATGCGCCGCACGAAGAAGGCGAATGGACACCCGGTGCGGCCTCGCGCAGCTGGCGGCATCACTCGCTCGCAGCGCTGGACGCATCGTTGCGCGCGCTGGGCAGTGAGCTGGTCGTGCGGACCGGCAGCAGCGAGCAGGTGCTGGAGGAGGTGGTCGCCCAGACCGGTGCGGTGGCGGTGTACTGGAACCGCAAATACGAGCCGGCGACCCAGTCGCGTGATGCCCAGATCAAGCGCAACCTGCGCGAGCGCGGCATCGACGTGCAGAGCTGCAATGCATCGCTGTTGTTCGAGCCATGGCAGCTGTCCACGCAGCAGGGCGGGCCGTACAAGGTGTTCACCCCGTTCTGGCGCAATGCGCTGACGCAGCTGCAGCTGCCGGCCGCGGTGGCGGCACCGCGCAGCCTGCCGCCATTGCCGGCAACGCTGCCGTCCGTTGCGCTGGAGTCGCTGGCGCTGCGCCCGGACCTGAAGTGGGACACCGGCTTCTGGGAGCACTGGCAGCCTGGCGAGACTGGTGCGCACGAAATGCTGGAGATCTTCATCGACGGCGCGCTCAACGGGTATCGCGACAATCGCGACCGCCCCGATCGTGTCGGCACCTCGCAACTGTCGCCGCATCTGCACTTTGGCGAGATCGCGCCGTGGCGGATTGCCGCCACCCTGGAAGCGCATCGCAATGCGCGCAACAGTGCCGAAATCGACGGCTACATCCGCCAGTTGGGTTGGCGCGATTTTGCGTATCACCTGCTGCATCATTTCCCGGACACCACCAACCGGAATCTCAATCCGCGTTTCGAAGGCTTCGCGTGGGCAAAGGCCGATCCGGTGGTCCTGCAGGCCTGGCAACGTGGCCGCACCGGCATTCCGATCGTCGATGCCGGCATGCGGCAACTCTGGCACACCGGCTGGATGCACAACCGCGTTCGCATGATCGTGGCCAGCCTGCTGTGCAAGCATCTGCGCGTGCACTGGGTCGAAGGCGCGCGTTGGTTCTGGGACACGCTGGTGGATGCAGACCTGGCCAACAACACCATGGGGTGGCAATGGGTGGCCGGCACCGGCGCCGATGCCGCACCGTATTTCCGCGTGTTCAATCCGGTGACGCAAGCAGAAAAGTTCGATCCGCAAGCGGCCTACATCACCCGCTGGGTGCCCGAGCTCGGCAAGCTTGCAGTGAAGGAGCGCTTCGCTCCGTGGCTGCATCCGCTGTCGCTGGCGCGGCTTGCGCCGGAGTATCCGCGATCGCCCATCATCGGGCTGGCCGAAGGACGTGACGCCGCACTGGCGGCGTATGCAAAGACGCGCGGCTGACCACTGACGACAGCAATGCATTTTGGTCTGCGTGCTGCTGCAATGTGGCGCTTTTCAAGTACGGCACGCGTCATCCTGGTGCTGCTGCGCGGCCAGCGGGTCGGCACGCAACGATGCGTTGCCATGATGCGCGCGAGAAAACGTTTTCCTGAATGGACAACCCGCTGCGCGTCGCCGCCGCCCGCTTTCATCATGCGCCAGTCGCGTTGGTCTGTTTATCCTCGCGCACACGATTGAGCGCCGGATGGTCCGGCGATAGGAGAACACCATGTCCCCAGCAGCCACCAAGAGCCTCGCCGTTGCACTGGCCAGCGCCATCGCGCTGTCAGCCTGCGCGACCGGCGGCTCGTATGTGCAGCGCGATCAATACGGCGAGCAGACGCAACAGCAGAACCGCACCGGCCGCAATGCGCTGATCGGTACCGCCATCGGGGTAGCTGCAGGTCTGCTGACCGGCGACAGCGCCACCGAGCGTCGCCAGCATGCCATGGTCGGTGCCGGCATCGGCGCGCTGAGTGGTGCAGCAGTCGGCCAGTACCAGGACCGCCAGGAACGCGCACTGCGCGAGCGCACCGCCAATACCGGTATCGAAGTGCAGCGTCAGGGCGACAACATCACCTTGAACCTGCCCGACGGGATCACCTTCGACTTCGGCAAGTCCGCGTTGAAGCCGCAGTTCTACAGCGCGCTCAATGGGGTCGCGTCCACGCTGCGCGAGTACAACCAGACCATGGTGGAAGTGGTTGGGCACACCGACAGCGTTGGTAGCGATGCGGTCAATCAGCGCCTGTCCGAAGAACGCGCCGGTGCCGTGGCGCAATACCTGACCGCGCAGGGCGTGCAACGCGAGCGCATGGAAACCATGGGCGCCGGCAAGCGTTACCCGATTGCCGACAACAGCACCGATGCCGGCCGCGCACAGAACCGTCGCGTCGAAATTCGCCTGATTCCGTTGCGCGCCGAAGGCGCCGCCAGCAATACCGGCATGCGGTGAGTGTGCTGCATTGAATCGTGGGTCGGTCGATTCGACTGGCACGCGATGTACTGACGACAGGCCGCGGAAGCGGCCTGTTTTCTTGCACTGCATGTCTGATGGTCAAAAGCGGCTGATCTGCGTTTTTGCTGCAAGGCTCTTGCCCGAGCATCATCGCGGGACACGCTGCAAGTACGTCTTTCTAAGCTCTGGCGCGGCATCCATGCAGCTCAAGGTCCCGCGACGGTGAGCGGGCAAGGTCCAGCCGAGATGGTCGGTCTGCATGTATCTCAACCAGCGACTAACAAGCTGGCGGCACGGTGTCTTTACTCTTCAACAAAACCGCCAGTCCACTGTCTGGCGTGGTGTCCTCGCCGAGTGCGGGACCGTTGGCGGCATGGATGCCGCCAACGAGCCCCATGGACGGGTTGACGGCGTGTCCCGCGAGCGGCGAGGGCACCGCGCACCCGACGCTGCGCCTTTGCTGCAGGGCCCTTGCCCGCCCACCATCGCGGGACACGCTGCAAGTACGTCCATGTAGCTCTGGCGCGGCATCCATGCCGCTCAAGGTCCCGCGACGGTGGGCGGGCAAGGACCAGTCAAGTTGGTCGGTGTGCAGAGCTATCAATAAACAGCCAGCCAACTCTCTGGTGCGGTGTCCTCGCCGATTGCGGGACCGTTGGCGGCATGGATGCCGCCACCGAGCCCCCATGGACGGGTTAACGGCGTGTCCCGCGAGCGGCGAGGGCACCGCGCCCTCGACTAACTAAGCTTCTGATCTAAATGTTCCGGAACGGTCTTGCTCTGAGGCTTGGCGCTACATCGCTTTGACGCCAACACGCATCGGCATTCAACCATCGCTCGCAGACATACCCTCATCCGCCCATTGGGCACCTTCTCCCGAGGGGAGAGGATTACTCCATTGGGCGACTGCTTGAAGCGGTCTTACGCCGTGACGTTTTCCAGGATGCGCTTGCCCTCGGCGCGCAGTTCCGCTTCTGCGCCCACTTCGACCTTCGCATCGTGGTCGGCCTTTTGCGCAGCCAGACGGGCAGGGCATTGCGCCATCATGTAGTCGGCATCGAAATTCATGCGCGTCACCAAAAAGTCCACGAATGCGCGCACCTTTGGCGAGACCAGTCGCCCACCGGCAAATACCGCATTGAAATCCACTTCCGGCCCGGTCCAGCCAGCGAGCACGCGGCGTACCAGACCCGATTGCACGAACGGCTTGGCCATCACATCGCCGGTGAGCAGCAAGCCTTCACCGCATAACACCGCACCGTTCAGCGCCGCCGGGTCGTTGGCCACCATCAGCGGATTGACCGGGAAATCGCGGATGTCGCTGCCATCGCTCAGCGACCAGAAGAAACGGTTGTTATGCACATTGCGGTTCTTGCGCAACGCCAAGGTGCGATGGAATTGCAGCTCGTCCGGATGCAGCGGCTCACCATAACGCTCGATATAGGACGGACTGGCGAATACCTGCGTGCGTAGGCTGCCCAGCTTGCGCGCGACCAGATTCGAATCGGGCAGGGCGCCGACGCGCAGCGCCAGATCGGCTTCGCCGCCGATCAGGTCCAGCTTCTCGTTGCCTAGATGCATGTCCAGCTGGATTTCCGGATATTGCGCGTGGAATTCACCCAGCAATGGCGCAATCCAGGTGATGCCCAGCGAATACGGCACGGTGAAGCGCAACCAGCCGCGCGGGCCCGATTGCAGTTGCCCCACCGCGCTTTCGGCTTCTTCCAGCTCGCGGGCAATGCGCTGGCAATGCTCGTGGTACACCGAGCCGGCTTCGGTCAGGCCGATGCGACGCGTGGTCCGGTGCAGCAGGCGCGCACCCAGGCGCGTTTCCAGTTCCTGCACCTTGCGGCTGACGGTGGTCTTGGGCAGGCCGAGCGCGTTGGCGGCGGCGATGAAGCTGCCCTGTTCGACCACCTTGACGAAGATCAGGGTGTCGTTGAGATCGTGTGTCATGGGACTGCCTTCCGAGGGTCAGGAGGGATTAGACCGCTTGCGGGACGATTATTCCCCTAAATCCGGACTAATCAAGTGCTGCTTTGAGGCCTAGCTTATGCGGCATCCCCTCCATGCAGGAGCACGGCCATGTGGTTGTGCGATGTCTTCGGTTTGTCTTCCGCGTCCCGCAGCGCCATCGAAAGCGCGTTCGATCCGGTGGTTTCTTCGGCAAAAAGCCAGCGCGCCAGCGTTTCGCGTGCGTTTTCCGCATCGCCGAAACGGCAGGCCGGCGGCGCGCCCGCGCGGCGGACTGGACTGCCGACGCGCTGGGCACAGCGTGGAATTGTCCCGATGTCGGGAGTGAAAGTCCCATGACCGGGATGGTCCAATCCGAGACGGCGGTCATCGGCGGTGCGGGCAGCGTGGGCGCGGGCATCGTCGCCGCGCTGCTCGACGCCGGCATGCCGGTGCTGGTGATTGGACGTGATGCCGCCAAGCTGGCGGCGCTGCGGGCCGAGCATGGCGATTCGCCGTTGCTGGATACCTTGCGCGGCTCGGTCGCCGACGATGCGTCCGCGCTGGCCCTGGCCACCGAGCTGGCCCAGCGCCCCCGTCCGCTGGGCGCGGTGATCGCCAGCCTGGGTAGCCCGCCCAAGGCCGGGCGCCTGCTGGACCGGCCGGTGGCGGCATTGCGCCGCCGCCTGGAGCGCGACGTGCTGCCGCATCTGGCTGCCGCCCGCCACCTGCTGCCGCTACTGGCCGAGGCCGACGGTGGCGGCCGCTATCTGTTGCTCGGCAGCCCCTGCGCGCTGCGTGCCTGGTCGGCGCATGGCGACCGCTCGGTCGCCGCCGCCGCCACCCGCATGCTGGCGCAGGTGCTGCATGAAGAAGCCAAGTCGCTGGGCGTGCGCGTTCACCTGCTCTCGGTCGAGCAACCGGTGTGTACGCCCGGCCGCGCCAAGGAGGCCTGTCCGGAATGGATTCGCGCCGTGGATGTCGGGCGCGCCGCCGTCTCCCTGATCGCCGGGCCCGGCCAGCCCGGACAACCCATCGTGACCGTCAGCCGTCGTCTGCCCTCCGCCCCGTCGGTGGACCGGTTGGCCGGTCTGCATTTGCCTATCCCCACTCGAGAGATGTCTCCATGACCCCGAACGCCACCCCGTTCCGTTTCCCCATGCGTCCCGTGCTGACGGCCGCCGTGCTCGCGGTGGTGCTTGCCGCCTGTGGCGGCGGCGCTGCGCAGACCGGCGCACCGCCACCGCCCAGCGTCAGTGTCGCCCCGGTGCTGATCAAGGAAATCAGCCAGTGGGACGAATTCAGCGGCCGGATCGAGCCGGTGGAAAGCGTCGAGCTGCGCCCGCGCGTGTCCGGCTACATCGACAAGGTCAACTACACCGAAGGTGCGGAAGTGAAGAAGGGCGATGTGCTCTTCAGCATCGACGACCGTAGCTATCGCGCCGATTTCGCCCGCGCCAATGCCGCGCTGGTGCGGGCCCGCACCCAGGCCACGCTGGCGCGCAGCGAAGCCGCGCGTGCACGCAAACTCTCCGACCAGCAGGCCATTTCCACCGAAACCTGGGAGCAGCGCCGCGCCGCCGCCGATCAGGCCGATGCCGATCTGCTGGCCGCACAGGCCGCGGTGGACACCGCCAGGCTCAACCTGGACTGGAGCCGCGTGCGTGCGCCGATCGACGGCCGCGCCGGTCGGGCGATGGTCACCGCCGGCAACCTGGTCACCGCCGGCGACAGCGCCAGCGTGCTGACCACGCTGGTGTCGCTGGACAAGGTGTTTGTCTATTTCGATGCCGACGAAGGCACCTTCCTGCGCTATTCGCAGATGGCCCGCAACGGCGAGCGTCCGGACGAACGTGGCGGTCAGTTGCCGGTGCGCATCGGCCTGGTCGGCGAGCAGGGCTTTCCGCACGAAGGGCGGGTGGATTTCCTGGACAACCAGGTGACCCGCAGCACCGGCACCATCCGCGTGCGTGCGGTGCTGGACAACGCACAGCGGCAGTTCACGCCGGGCCTGTACGCCCACGTACAGCTGCTGGGCAGCGGCCAGTTCAAGGCCATGCTGGTCGACGAAAAGGCCGTGCTGACCGACCAGGACCGCAAGTACGTCTATGTGGTCGACAAGGACGGCAAGGCGCAGCGGCGCGATGTGGAGCTCGGCCGCGCTGCCGATGGTCTGCGCATCGTGCGCAAGGGCCTGGCGGCCGGTGACCGTGTTGTGGTCGACGGCGTGCAGAAGATCTTCATGCCCGGCATGCCGGTCGATGCCAAGGCCGTGGCCATGGCATCGGCGCCGGCAGCGGACAAACGCACCGCTTCGAACTGATTCATCGCTGCAGCGCAGCCCATGAACGCCGGCCTTTCCATCGGGCCGGCTCGGGGCCGCCGTGCCGCGCCGCCACCCGGCGGCAACCTCCTTCAGGACCACCCCAATGGACTTTTCCCGTTTTTTCATCGACCGGCCGATCTTTGCCGCGGTGCTGTCGATCATCATCTTCGCGGCCGGCCTGATCGCCATGCCGCTGCTGCCGATCAGCGAATACCCCGAAGTGGTACCGCCGAGCGTGCAGGTGCGCGCGGTGTATCCGGGCGCCAATCCCAAGGTCATCGCCGAGACCGTCGCCACGCCGCTTGAGGAAGCCATCAACGGCGTGGAAAACATGATGTACATGAAGTCGGTCGCCGGCTCGGACGGCGTGCTGATGGTCACCGTGACCTTCAAGCCGGGCACCGACCCGGACCAGGCGCAGGTGCAGGTGCAGAACCGCGTCAGCCAGGCGCAGGCGCGTCTGCCCGAGGACGTGCGCCGCCAGGGCGTGACCACGCAGAAGCAGTCACCCACGCTGACGATGGTGGTGCATCTGACCTCGCCCAAGGGCAAGTACGACTCGCTGTACCTGAGCAACTACGCCACCTTGAAGGTCAAGGACGAGTTGTCGCGCCTGCCTGGCGTGGGCCAGATCCGCGTGTTCGGTGCCGGCGATTACGCCATGCGCATCTGGTTGAACCCGGACAAGGTGGCCGCGCGCGGCCTGACCGCCAGCGATGTGGTTGCCGCCATCCGCGAGCAGAACGTGCAGGTCTCCGCCGGCCAGCTCGGCGCAGAACCCATGCCCAACAAGAGCGATTTCCTGCTCTCGATCAATGCGCAGGGTCGCCTCACCACCGAGGAAGAGTTCGGCAACATCGTCATCCGCAGCGGCAACAGCGGCGAGATCGTGCGGCTGAGCGACGTGGCGCGCCTGGAGCTGGGCGCCGGTAACTACACGTTGCGTTCGCAGCTGGACAACCAGAACGCGGTGGGCATGGGCGTGTTCCAGTCGCCCGGTGCCAACGCGATCGAACTGTCGGACGCGGTACGCGCCAAGATGGCCGAGCTGGAAAAGCAGTTCCCGCAGGACATGGCCTGGTCGGCGGCCTATGACCCCACCGTGTTCGTGCGTGACTCGATCAGTGCGGTGGTGCACACCTTGCTGGAAGCGGTGCTGCTGGTGGTACTGGTGGTGATCCTGTTCCTGCAGACCTGGCGCGCGTCGATCATTCCGTTGCTGGCGGTGCCGGTGTCGGTGGTCGGTACGTTTGCCGCGCTGTATCTGCTGGGCTTTTCGATCAACACGCTGAGCCTGTTCGGGCTGGTGCTGGCGATCGGCATCGTGGTCGACGACGCGATCGTGGTGGTGGAAAACGTCGAGCGCAACATCGAAGAAGGGTTGAGTCCGCTGGCGGCCGCGCATCAGGCCATGCGCGAAGTGTCCGGGCCGATCATCGCCATCGCGCTGGTGCTGTGCGCGGTGTTCGTGCCGATGGCGTTCCTGTCGGGCGTGACCGGCCAGTTCTACAAGCAGTTCGCGGTGACCATCGCCATTTCCACGGTGATTTCGGCGATCAACTCGCTGACCTTGTCGCCGGCACTGGCGGCCATGCTACTCAAGGCGCACGACGCGCCGAAGGACGGCCCGTCGCGATTGATCGACCGTCTGTTCGGCTGGCTGTTCCGTCCGTTCAACCGTTTCTTCAACAGCAGCTCGCACAAATATCAGGGCGCGGTGTCGCGTACCTTGAGCAAGCGCGGTGCGGTGTTCATGGTGTATCTGCTGCTGCTGGTCGGCACCGGTTTCATGTTCAAGCTGGTGCCGGGCGGCTTCATTCCGACCCAGGACAAGCTGTACCTGATTGCCGGTACCAAACTGCCGGAAGGCGCCTCGCTGGAACGTACCAATGAGGTGATCCGCCAGATCAGCCAGATCGCAATGCAGACCGAAGGCGTGGATCACACCATCGCGTTCCCCGGCCTGAATCCGCTGCAGTTCACCAACACGCCCAACACCGGCACGGTGTTTATCACGCTCAAGCCGTTTAGTCAGCGCAGCCGCAGCGCGGTGCAGATCAACGCCGAGCTCAATGCACGCATCAGCCAGATCCAGCAGGGCTTTGCGTTCGCCTTCATGCCGCCGCCGATCCTGGGGTTGGGTCAGGGCTCGGGCTACTCGCTGTACATCCAGGACCGTGCGGGTCTGGGCTATGGCCAGCTGCAGAGCGCGGTCAATGCGATGTCCGGTGCGATCTCGCAGACGCCGGGCATGCAGTTCCCGATCGGTACCTACCAGGCCAACGTGCCGCAGCTCGATGCCAAGGTCGACCGCGACAAGGCCAAGGCGCAGGGCGTGCCGCTGACCAACCTGTTCGACACGCTGCAGACCTACCTGGGCTCGTCGTACATCAACGACTTCAATCGCTTCGGTCGCACCTATCAGGTGATTGCCCAGGCCGATGGACAGTTCCGCGACAGCGTCGAAGACATCGCCAACCTGCGTACCCGTAACGCCAATGGCGAAATGGTGCCGATCGGCAGCATGGTCACGCTGGGCCAGACCTATGGCCCCGACCCGGTGATCCGCTACAACGGCTACCCGGCCGCCGACCTCATCGGCGAAGCGGACCCGCGCGTGCTCTCGTCCACCGAAGCGATGCAGAAGCTGGCCGGCATGGCACCGCAGGTGTTGCCCAATGGCATGAACATCGAGTGGACCGACCTGAGTTATCAGCAGTCCACGCAGGGCAACTCGGCGTTGATCGTGTTCCCGATGGCGGTGCTGCTGGCGTTCCTGGTGCTGGCCGCGTTGTACGAGAGCTGGACCTTGCCGCTGGCGGTGATCCTGATCGTGCCGATGACCTTGCTGTCTGCCTTGTTCGGTGTGTGGCTGACCGGTGGCGACAACAACGTGTTCGTGCAGGTGGGTCTGGTGGTGTTGATGGGCCTGGCGTGCAAGAACGCGATCCTGATCGTGGAATTCGCCCGCGAACTCGAAATGCACGGCAAGGGCATCGTGGAAGCCGCACTGGAAGCCTGCCGCCTGCGTCTGCGCCCGATCGTGATGACCTCCATTGCCTTCATCGCCGGCACCGTGCCGCTGGTGTTCGGCCATGGTGCCGGCGCCGAAGTGCGCTCGGTCACCGGCATCACCGTGTTCGCCGGCATGTTGGGTGTGACCCTGTTCGGTCTGTTCTTGACCCCGGTGTTTTATGTGGCACTGCGCAAGTGGGTGACCCGCCGCGGTCCCGCTGCACCGGCTGCCGTTTCGCATGACGCCGTCGAGGCGTAAGCCCTGCACTTCCCCCAATTAAAGAGGATTCACCACATGAGCAACACCAAGATCGCACTGGTCACCGGCGCCACCCGGGGCATCGGCCTTGAAACCGTTCGGCAACTGGCCCAGGCCGGCGTGCACACGCTGCTGGCCGGCCGCAAGCGCGACGACGCCGTCGCCGCCGCCCTCAAGCTGCAGGCCGAAGGCCTGCCGGTGGAAGCGATTCAACTGGACGTCAACGACGACATCAGCATCGCCGCTGCCGTCGGCACGGTGGAGCAGCGCCATGGCCATCTGGACATCCTGGTCAACAACGCCGGCATCATGGTCGAAGACATCCAGCGCAAGCCCTCCGAGCAGAGCCTGGATGCGTGGAAGCGGACCTTCGACACCAACCTGTTCGCGGTGGTCGGCGTGACCAAGGCGTTCCTGCCACTGCTGCGTCGTTCGCTGGCTGGGCGCATCGTCAACGTGTCGAGCATCCTCGGCTCGTTGACCTTGCACAGCCAGCCCGGCTCGCCGATCTATGACTTCAAGGTGCCGGCCTACAACGCCTCCAAGAGCGCGTTGAACAGCTGGACCGTGCATCTGGCCTACGAACTGCGCGACACCCCGATCAAGGTCAACACCGTGCATCCGGGCTACGTCAAGACAGACATGAACGGTGGCGGCGGCGAGATCGAGGTGGAGCAGGGCGCGCACAGCAGCGTGCAGATGGCGCTGCTGGACGCACACGGCCCCACCGGCAGCTACACCCACCTGGGAGAGACCTTGCCATGGTAAGAACATTGCTCGGCGCGGCACTGGCCGCGCTGGTGCTCAGCGGTTGCGCGGTGGGGCCGGATTACCGGCCCGACCCGCCCGCCTCGGTGACGCTGCAGGGCGCGCAGGACGCCGCCTTCAGCGCCGAATCGCCGGTCGGCAACTGGTGGTCGCAATTCGACGACCCGGTGCTGGAGCAACTGGTGCGCGATGCGCTGTTCGCCAACCACGACCTGCGCATTGCGGTGTCGCGGGTGAAGCAGGCACGCGCGGTGTTTGTGGAGCGCCGTCTCGACCAGGCCCCGCACATCACCGCACAAGGCAGCTTCGATCGCCGCGAGCAGCAGCAGGTGATCGCCGGCAATCAGCGCTTCCTCACCGAGCAGACCACGCTCGGTCTGGATGCGGCCTGGGAGCTGGACCTGTTCGGTCGCCAGCGTCGCGCATCGGAAGCCGCACGTGCCGATCTGGACGCAGAGCAGGCCAACCTGCAGGACGTGCAGGTCACGGTCGCCGCGGAAGTGGCACGCAATTACTTCGAATTGCGCGGCACCCAGAAGCAGCTGGACGTCTCCAAGCGCACCCTGGCCAATCTGCGCGACACCCAGAAACTCACGCAGACGCGCTGGGACCTGGGCGCCGGCAGCGAGCTGGATGTGCAGAGCAGCCTGGCGCGGTTGAAGGCGATCGAAGCGGATATTCCGTTGCTGGAAACCGCAGAAGCGCAGTACCGCCATCGTCTGGCAGTGTTGCTGGGGCAACAGCCCGACGCGCTGGATGCCACCCTGGTGGCGCGCAGCATGCCGGCGTTCGCACGCCCGTTGCCGCTGGGCGACACCGCCGGCCTGCTGCGTCAGCGTCCGGATGTGCGCAGCGCCGAACGCCGGCTGGCGGCGGCCACCGCGCAGGTCGGCGTGGCCACGGCGGATCTGTTCCCGCGCATCAGCGTGAGTGGGTTTGTCGGCTTCCTGTCCGGCGATGCCGCCAGGTTGACCGAGGGCAATGCCAAGGCCTGGTCGATCACCCCGTCGATCAGCTGGGCGGCGTTCGACTTCGGCACCGTGCGTGCGCGCCTGCGTGCGAGCAAGGCGCAGGCCGAGGGCGCGTTGGCGCAGTACCAGCAGGCCGTCCTGCTGGCACTGGAAGACACCGAAAACGCCTTGATCGGGTACGGCCGCCAGCAGGCACGTCTGGCGATCGTCGTGGAGCAGGCCAACGCCGCGCGGCGAGCCGAGCAGCTGGCGCAGATCCGCTATCGCGAGGGCTCGGAGGACTTCCTCACCCTGCTGGATGCACAGCGCACCCAGCTGGCGGCGGACGATGCCCTGGCGCGGGCCGAGGCGGCGGTCAATGTCGGTGTGGTCGGGGTGTACAAGGCGCTTGGCGGCTGGAAGCAGGGCGAAGCACCCGCCGCTCCGGTGGCGGTGGTCAAGCGTTGATGGACGAGCGGGGCGGTCAGTGGGCCGCCCCGTCGCGACCGCAGTGGGGCATCCCGCTCAGGGATGCGCCATTGGCAGGCAGATGGCGCGCGTGCCACCGTCCGGGTTGGCGGGCGCTGCGCTCAGTCGGCCACCCGCACGCTGTCGCGGCCACTGTTCTTGGCCAGGTACAGCGCCGCATCGGCGCGCGAAAACCAGTCCTGCCAGTGGGTCTCGCCATCGTGGCGCGCCGCTCCCAGCGACACCGTGATCCGTCCGCCCGGGCCACGCAGTCCGTTACGGATCACCTTGCGCAGGCGCTCGGTAGCCGCTTCCAGTTCGGCCAGCGAGCCGGCACGCAGCAGCACCACGAACTCTTCGCCACCGAAGCGGAAGACCTGGTGCGGCTCGCGCACTTCGTAGCGCAGGATGGTCGCCAGGTCCGACAGCGCCGCATCGCCGGCGGCGTGCCCGTAGAGATCGTTGACCTCCTTGAAATGATCCAGGTCGAGAATGATCAGGCTGTTCAGCCGCTCCTGCGGCTGGCGCTGGTCGATCTGGTGGGAGAGCGCGCGTTCGAGCATGCGCCGGTTGGGCAACCCGGTCAGCGCGTCCAGCGAGGCCAATTCTTCCAGATGCACGCGGTCGTCCTGCATGCGCAGCGAGAACGCGTAGCCCACCGCCAGCGTCACCAGCGTCACCACCACCGTCGACACGCCCTGGCCGGGGCTGACGATCAGCCCGGGCAAGAACAAGAGCGCTGCCATCAACGGTAGGCTCAGCAACACCGCGCGTTGTGGCCCGCACAAGAAGTAATTGGTCGCCAGCACCGGAAACAGCCAGGGCAGGGCACCGTCGCCCCCGGTCCAGCAGGCTACCAGGCAGCCGGCGACATTGATCGACGCCAGCCAGACCCCTCCGGTGCCGGTCTGTTCGGCATCGCGCATCTGCCAGCCGCGCCAGATCGCCAACGCGCCCACGACCGCAGTGATCAGGCACGCAGCCACCTGGCCGGTCATGGCCAGGTACACCGCATAGAGGCAAAGCAACAGCGCGGTGATTGGCCCGAGCATCTTGACGATGCCGAGGCGGAAATCCCGCCGCAGGTGGAGGATCACATGGAGGGTTCTGTAGGAGTCGGCACCATTATCGGCCGGGCCCTGACAAAGTTGAGTATGCGAACACCACCGCAATGGGTAGGAAAATGAAGCGTTGCACGGCAGGGCTTCGCACATTCTTGACGGCCTTGCCGCAACCGTATGGCCTTTGTCGTTGGAGTCCGCCATGCCTAGCCGCGAAGATCTCGATACCCGCCTGGATGCACTGCAGGACGAACTGCCACACCTGGCTGCCGACGACGACGCGGACTTCGACTACCTGGATTTTCAGGCGCGCGCTGAAGCGTTGCTGCGCAGTGCCGAGCCCGAGGACGCGGCGTATGTCCGCACCCGCGTCGACGGCATGCTGGCGGGCGCCGGGCTGATTCCCACCGATGAAGACGGGCACGCCTGTCGCTGAGGCTGCGCCGTCGCAGCGGGTGCGCTGTACCTGGCGTTGCTGCGGGGTGCGAGTGCCGTGTGCCGGATTGAGATGCAGCGGTTGCATCGCACGCCGTGTCGTATGCCACAGCCGCCCGACCATCAGCAGCCTGCCACCAGCTGGCGTGTCGCCAGCCGCTATAACTAATGACGAAGAATTCCAGAAGGTCGGCCATCCATCACCGCCTGGCAGCGCCGGGCTGATCGCCGCTGCCGAGCAGCGTATCGATCAGAGCAGCCGGGCCGGCTCTGCACGCGCCAGCACCGCGGCGCCCACCACCTGATTGCGTCCGGCCTGCTTGGCCCGATACAACGCCTCGTCTGCGCGCCGCAGCAGTTGCGCGGCATTGCCTGCATGCTCGGGAAAGCTCGCCACACCGAACGATGCGGTGATCTTCGGCAGCGACACGCCATCGGCCATCACCTGCAGGGCCTCGATGCCGGCACGCAGCTTCTCGGCCATCATGCACGCCACCGGCAGGTCCGCCTCGGGGAGGATGATCGTCAATTCCTCGCCGCCGTAACGGCAGCAGATGTCTTCGCCGCGCGTCTGCGCCAGCAGCAGCTCGCCGATCGCCGCCAGCACCCGATCGCCGCCGCTGTGGCCGTGCAGGTCGTTGAACCGCTTGAAATGGTCCACATCCAGCATCAGCACCGAGAGCGGTTGCACCCGGCGTGTGCAGCGCGCCAGTTCGTGGTTGAGCGCTTCTTCCAGATAGCGTCGGTTGTACAGGCCGGTGAGCGGGTCGCGGATCGACTGCTGGCGCAGCGTCTCGCGCAGACGCAGGCTGTGCAGCACCAGCGAGAGCTGTTCGGCCGCCGCTTCGGCCACCGTCAACGTGGCCAGGCCGCCGGGGTCGTCGCTGCGCAGTGCCAGCATGCCCAACTGTGTGCCCTGGGCCGACAACGGAATGCACACCGTACTGGCATGCGCCGGAAGATTGGCGTCGGCGTGGCGGCACAGCATGCCGGCGCTGGCGTCGTCCACCACATGGGTACGGTCGCGACGCAGCGCCCAGCAGCTCTCCGGCGCAATGCTCGGGCTGTCGCCGTCGGCCATTGCGCCCCAGGCCACCACCTGCTCGGCGCGATCGCGCGATGCGCGCAGCAGGTAGACCGCCCCTGCGGCGCCGGGAATCAGGGGCGCAATCGTGCGTGCGGTGATTTCCAGCGCTTCCTCGGCGTCACGGCAGTTCTGCAGCAGGCCCGAATACCGCGCCAGCGCTTCCAGGCCGGCAGACGTGCGCTCCAGGGCCGCGAACGATTCGACCAGGCGCTCGCTGGTATGGCTGGCAGCGTCTTCGGCATGCACCCGCCGCTGTAGCTCGCGCGCCAGCAGGCGGTAGGCCAGCAGCATCACCAGTAGCCCGCTGACGATGCCGATCACGGTCATGCGCAGCACCCACTGCGCGCTGCTGGTGTTGGCCTCGGTGCGTTTGACCAGCTCATGGCGTTCCAGCTCGGTCATGGTCTGCACCTGCCGCCGCAGGGCCGCGGAGGTCTGGAACACGCCCCGCGCGATCGACCCGCGCGCCCCATCCAGTCCATGCGCACGATAGCTGTGCAGCAGGTCGTTGATCTGCACCAGTCGCTTGTCCACCAGTTGCCCCAGCGCACGCGCGTTGCGCCTCTGCACCGGGTTGTCCTGGACCAGGGCATCCAGCCGCACGATGCGCTCGGGCAGGCGCCCGATCGCATCGGCGTACACCCCCAGAAATGCCTCGTTGTCGGTGAGCACGTAGCCGCGTACCGACGACTCTGCCGACAGCAGGCCCGCCTGGATCTCGTCGATGCCGGCCAATACCTCCTGCGTATGCGTCACCCAGCCGGCATCGGACAGCGAACGCTGGGTGGTGAAGTAACCGCCCAGGCCGATCAGGACGAAGATGGCCCCGCCGAGCAGCAAGGCTCCGGCGGCACGGCGTTTTGCTTTTCTGGTCAACACCGTGTTCCCCAACACCGATAGTCTGGTTGAGTCCGATGCAAGCCGCGTGCCCAGGTGGGGCAGTCAGCTGGCAGACGGGGCAGCACTCGTCGTCGCCACACCGTGCCGGTATGCTCGTGACGAACCGTCGAGCCGAGCACACATTGGTCATTTTTCTTGGACGCTACCAGTTGACCTGCCACGCATCGCGCAGTGGCGATGCCGCCGAGTCCTGGAGCGCGGATTGGAACATCGAGCAGATCGGCACCGGCAAGGCGAGCGGCGAGCTTGCAGGCGCCAGGCTGTCGCCGACATTCCCGGACCACCGCAGCGCCATGTCGGCCGCCCGCGTCGCCGGCATGGTGACGCTGGAAGCCATGCACGCCGAAGCACAGCGGCAGCTCGAATACACCTGAGCGGCTATCGTTTCGCTCCTGACCCACGGCTGCTCCGCTGCCGCAGGTTGAGGGTGCCGCTGTCTTCCTGCTGCTGATCGGGGGGCTTCTTCCGCAAGTGTCATTGCGCGAGGTGGACCAACGACTGAGCCCACGCGTCGCCCCTGCCGGCATTGCCACGCTGGCACGCAGTTTGCGTCGGTTGCCGCAGGGCGCTGGGGAGCGTCGTCGGAGCGATGCAGTGGAAGAGCCCAACAAGAGCGCCCTGGTCCTGCTGCAGCAGGAAGCCACCGAACTGCTCGCGCTGTTCGATCAACTCCGCGGTGAGGCGGCTCTCAATACGGACGCCGATCCCTGCCTGCAGCCGCGCGGCACGGGCGCCGAACCGACGGTGCGCGTCACTAACTGACACGCCTGGTGGCGCACTGTCCACCGCTGCGTCCCGCCTGCAGCGCAAACGCATCGACCGCCCATGAAAAAGGCCGGGAGCCCTTCATGGAAGGATTCCCGGCCTTGGTCGGTCGTCTTAGGACCGTGGTGTGGTGGAGGTGGGCGGAGCCTGTAAACGCCCTCAAACAACCCATTGATCCTAAAGAAATTGGAACTCAATGGATGGGTTTGCTTTGATACCTCGAATGATACCTCGATCCCTGAGATTTGGGTCGGGCATAGGTCAATGTATGAGAATTACCATCCCAATGAACGCTTTGTTCAGGTAGCATCTGGCTTGGGCGAAAAGCACTGCCAAGCTTCATAGGGGGAACGATGCACCGTGGTTTTCAAATCGAAGGTCTCTCGCAAAACTTCGGGTATTCCTTTGCCTCTCTTGGGAGGTTACTCCAAGAAGAGCATGCATCGGCAATGAAAAGCTCGCTCGAAGGATATCTTAACGAAGATGGCAAGCTAGATGCGCAGGCTTTAAGCAAAGCTTGGTTTCCGGCTATTAACGCAGATGTATTTATTTCTCACTCCCACAACGACGAAGCCAAGGCACTACGCCTAGCCGGTTGGCTAAAAGAGTGCTTTGATTTGACAGCATTCATTGACTCTACTGTTTGGAATAGCGCAGACGCGCTGATCAGAATGATAGATAATCGATATTGTCTTCACGATAACGGTGTGAATTATAATTACGATAAGCGAAATCTCTCAACCAGTCACGTCCATGTAATGCTAATGATGGCGATTACAGAGATGATTGATCGTTGTGAGTGTCTTTTTTTTCTGAACACGCCTGAATCAATATGGCCCGGTAAAACAATAAAGGATGGGAGCACATCTTCTCCTTGGATATACGCCGAAATTGCCATTGCCAAGACCATTCGAAAGAAAACTCTGCCCACTGCACGTCAAAACAGGCGTGCTGTCGCATACGACTCTGCATTCATGGAATCTGATGGTTCCATCCCTCTTATCCATAAATTAGATGTATCCCATCTTTCCAAGATAGATGAAGTGCGATTGTTGGCTTGGAAAATTCGTTACGATTCTGGCGTTGCCACAAGTCCGTTGGACGAGTTGTATGATTTGCTTCCGGAGCGGCACCATCTTTAATAAATGGAGCTTGAAATGAGCTATCGAAATAAAACTTATATCGCGTTTGCGAGCGAAGATATTAGATCCTATCGTTTGATGGAAGCTTGGAGAGACAACGATAAGATCGATTTCAACTTCTACGACGCTCACGATCTGTTTGAGGCCAGAGACACAAGTAAGCCGGAGACTATCAAGCGAAACCTTAGGGAACGCCTCAAAAATGCCAAGCAGGTTGTGCTGCTTGGAAGCTCACACGCGAAAAGGAAGGGCGGCGATGGAGCCTCCTTCTTGGCACATGAAGTTGAAGTGATCAAAGAGTTCGATCTGCCGGTTGTTGTTGCCAACTTGGACGGTGACCGTCAAATTGACGAGGGCTTCATACCTAAGCCATTCCTGGAAGCCAACTACTACACAATGTCGGTGTCATTTCAGATGAAAATCATAAGGTTTGCTTTGGATAATTACGTTGGCTTTTACCCATCTAAAAAAGGACAGGGGCCACACTATTATAAATCAAGCGCCTATGAAGGCCTAGGTCTTTGATTAACCGGAACCTCAATGCACGAGTTATTACAGGACATTAGAACTTGGCGCTTCTGGCGCCACTATTTTACCAAATCCTTTGCGGTGCTGGGAACCATTGTAGCAATTATTAGGATCTGGCTTCTTTTCTATCCAGGGCAATTAAATGTTCTTGGGGAAAAGGGGTTTGTTGCAGTTATTATAATATCCGCAGGATCTGGCTTATTTCTAACATGGCCTAGGCCTATTGAATGCGAGTATTCGTCGCCTGAAACTAAGATTAGAATCAAGAAGGGTGACATATTTGACCAGCGTGATCACTTGGTCATTGGTATCTGTAACACCTTTGACACGAAAATCCCAGACATAATCGATAAGAATAGCTTGCTTGGTCAAACAATTGAAAAGCTTTACGGATCCAACTACGAGAGGCTTGATTTAGAGTTGGAAAAGGCTCTTGCCAATAAAGTAGTAGTGGGTAAGTTGTATAAGCCTGGAAAGCAAGATGTTTATGAAATTGGAACAGTCGCAGTCGTGAATGATCAGGCGCGAAAAATATTCTTCTCCGCATATGCGGAGATGGATAAGGATAACTCCGCAAGCTCCGAGATCGATACATTGACCAAAAGCTTGTTTGATCTCTGGGTTGAAGTTGTCGCAAGAGGAAACTGCCAACATATCTCAATTACGCCCTGGGGTGGCGGTCCGTCAAGAATTTCAAGCATTCTTCCTGCGCAGGATTCAATTAGACTTATCGTTCTATCTTTCATGTTTGCCTCGCGAAAGAAAAAGGTCTCCGACCAACTCACAGTGGTCATTCCTCCAAAAATTTTCAAAAAGCTAGATCGCCTGGAATTGCAGGCATTTCTCTCTTCTTTGAGGAGTTCGTAATGGCTCAAAATAGTATTGAGCTTCCTGACGATGGCGCATGTGCTTTTTGTGCATATTTAAGAGGGGACAGGCCTTACACAATCTTGCGGCGCGATGCACTTACAGCAACGCTTGTAACTCGTGAACAAAGGGGTATCCCGCACTTGTTGGTCATCCCCATTGCCCATCGACCAACACTGCTGGAATTAGACGATAGTGAGGCCCTTGCATTAATGACAGCTGTTCGTGATGCAGCGCGTCTCATTGATCAAGCGTATGAGAGGCCGGGCATCGCGGTGTGGCAAAATAACGGTAAGGATGCGAATCAGGCCATAAGCCACCTTCATTTTCACGTTGCAGGAACGCTTGATGAGGGGGGCACAGAGTGGGGGAAGGTGGCAGAGATCTCGGTGGCTGAGACGGATAAAATCGCTCACAGGCTCACAGAGCATCAGTAGAAGCGAAGCTACGACGCTCCTTTAGTTTGTTATAATGAATTCCCTTTCAATTAGACCACTGGCCAGATGAGTAAATCGACCCTTGATTCAATCGCAGCAGCCAAAGCGAAACTCGCTGAAGAAATAAAGAAGTTGGAAGAACAAGAAGCCAGCTTGTTGGAAGAAGAAGCATCGAATGCTTTCCAGCAAGTGTCAGATCTGCTGAGCCGCTTCGTCCAGCACTTTACCGCCAAGCAGAAAGCAGATCTCGCAGCTCAGCTTGGAGCTTCTGCTGGCGGACCTGGTCGTCTGAAGAAAGCAGCTGGCACTCGTAAGGAAGTGGCTCCCAAGTATTGGCTTCCCCACACGCAAGAAACTTGGTCTGGTCGTGGTAGGACGCCACGTGCTTTTGCAGCTTACGAAGGATCGGCGGCTTACAAAGAGTGGAAGGCCAAGCATCCGAATGAGAAGTTTCCGAAATATCCAGGTTGAAAAGGAGCCCCACATGTTGGGGCTCTTTTATTTATTAAACTTGTCTTTTTTCGAGAAGGCTTTTGCAAATTGTCCAGGCGTGTAAGCAGGTAACTCAACGCCCGGATTAAACTGAGAAATGGTTGCGTAGATTGCTCGAAGCTCAGGAGGGCACTCATTCCGATCAATATAGGTTTGCAAGCCGGGCACATGCACACTATCCGGCTTTGCACCTAGGATAGTGTGCCCAGTGATTAGAGCAACATCGGCAACGCCAATCCCATGTTTGGTCAGATTGGTGGAGAAGGTATGACGGAAAGCATGAGATCCGACGCCCTTCTCAAATCCCATTTCTTTTAGCCGTTTGCAAAAATCGTGAATGATCTTCTCCCCGTAGCCTCGATAGTAAGCGTCACCCTGATAGAGGGTGTGGCCGGCTGCCAAGTGAGGAAAAAGACGTTGGTGTCCCGTAGCCGTGACTTCTTCCACATAGGTCAAAAATCCTGCATCGATGAGGGGCTTCGCCAAGGGGATGACGCGTGTCGCAGATTTATTTTTGACCTTCTGTCCCTTTTGGGTCACCCGGATGGTGATGCAACTTATCCCATCGATAGTTGCGATATCCGACAATTTTAGCTGAGCAATTTCATTGGCTCGCGCGCCTGTGTATAGGCAAAGCTGCGGAACCCACCAACGCTCAGGTCGCTGTTTGACCCACTTTTTAAATTCCTCTGGATTAAAAATGGCAGCAAGTTCAGCAGCCCGTAGCGGCCTGCGATTGGATTGCGTTGTGGAGGTGTTGATCCGCGTGCTAACGCCCTTGCAGGGTGAGCTTTCAATGATGTCCATGTCGTCAAGACGGCTAAAGAATGCGCAGATACGGGCCAGATGGTTGTTGTAGGTGCTTGCTGCGATCTCGACCGGAGGGCGTGTCCTGCCGATGTTCAAGATTTCAGTGACGGTCAAGCCCCGGAACTCTTTCGTTGCTTTGGCATTGCTTGGCCACCATCGAAAGCTATCGAGAGTGGCGCGGATATGGTCTTGGTTGATCTGGGTGACCGGTATGTTGCCAACTACGCTTGCTAAGATCGAAAGGGTGCGTGTCACAGCAATAATGCCGCGCAGATCTTGGCGCTCCCTCTTGATGTCTTCCCGGTATTTTTCAATCGCGTCCTCTAGGAGGAGAGGGGCGTGACCAGGGTTATCGAAGGAAGACGCTGAGCTTGATAGATTTTGTTTTCTAGAAAGTTGTCTAAGGATTTTCAGGAAATGCTTTTCCGCATTAGGTCCTTCGACAGTCAGGCCTTCAAGCACAACATTGCCGGCGATGATGCGTTTAACGGAATATTGGAGCTTAGGGTTGTCGTCGTTGTTGATTACTTTCATGCACCACCTTTGCTACCCAACCTAATAGCTCATCGAGGGGTGTCAATAGTGCGCGAACATTTTGATGAAACTAGGTAATTCAATTGTGTTTTATTTTATAACCATACTGGTCCCCTTATTAGGCTGAGTGAAGGTTCGAGGCATTTTGCATGATTAATCATCCTATTCTATGATTTTCTAATTTCAGTGGAAGGCGTCAACGGCAAGGAGTTCTTCGAGCTGCTCGCCGTTAATTTCTCCTGAGAGGAAGAGCTTGGTTAAATGGTCAATTCTAGGCGAGACCGTTCCTCCTTCTTCCCCAAACATCTCTTTCGCCTCTCGGATTAGCTCTTGGCGTCTAAATTTTTCTTCTAGACTCATTTCATGGTCTGCCATTTGGATTCCTCCTGCGAATCGCCTTGTTTCAATAGTTATAATGCGAAATTACGCTCGGTCAACTATAGCCTAGTGGTTGGTTTTTTGCGCTGTTCAATCACTTAGAAACGCGAGCGTTCAAGAGTGCGTTTAGCTCGTTATCGCTAATTAGGCCATCGACATAGAGTTGGGAGAGGTGCTTCACGCGCTTAGGCGGGCGGACCTTGTTGGCCTTGAGGACTTGATAAGTTGTTTCTACCATTTTAGTGCGGAATGCGCGCTCTTCTTCATCAAGAAGATGCTCGGCGAGGTGATAATCGGTGGATGTTGTTTTTTTGCCCATGCCACATTTATAATCGGGAATCAACTTCAGTCAAGGTGATTCCTGAGCCAGTATAAGAATCGCGGGTAAGCAGCACGCCCAACCTGATTCTTATGGATTAGGTATCATTTACGGCCCTCTACGGAGCTTTCAGATCTTGGATACCCCGCGCTCCCTTTATCAATTTCTTGAAGCTGCTTCCGATTGCGCAAAAGACGCAATTCAATCGAATGCAAGCGCCGTAAGGCGATGCGCTGAGCTGGACGCCTTCATTGAGAAGTCAGCAGTAGCTCGTTTGCAAGTGCCCATTGCGGCCCTTCTGCGGTTGAGTGCCAGAGGCATGTTCTGTGCATCGGTCAACACTGCTCTCATTGGATACCGTGCAGCGATCTTTCCGACTCTCAGAGCGTGTCTTGAAGCGGCCTGCTACGCACAACTTATCGAACAGAAGCCAGAGCTTGGCGACGTATGGGTTAAACGGCATCGAGACCAGGATGCTCGAAAAAGGTGCCGAGTTGAGTTTAACGATGCAGTCAAGAAAACATGCAAGCGTTTCAGTAAGTTGATGCCAGAAAATGCGGGTCTCATCACTGTCATGTATGACTCAATGATCGATGACGGTGCTCATCCTAATGTCAGGTCGATCGTTCCGTCCATTAAAATGGAGGAAACAGACACACATTTTGAAGTAGGGCTTGGCTTAGTTTTGCCTAGTAGAGTTGAGACTTCTCTCTTCTGCTGCTTTGAGATTGGCCTGTTTACATCATGGCTTATGACCGATTTGGACGTGATAGACGAGGAATTTTGGATCGAAGCTGCAAATTTAAACGAAATGAAGAATGAGTGGGAGAGGGAGATTTCTGATTAGCCGTGCGGGTTGACGAACTTATTTAAATTAAAAGAAAGGCCCCGACTGGGGCCCATTTTTTATTGCGTCAATTTAAATTAAAGCTTCAAGCCTTCATTGACGGCTTGTCGAATAAGCTCATACCACTTGTCCATCTCGCGCTCATTTCCAAAACTGATCGTCCAATTCGGGTGGTCAATGTCTCGAACACTCACTCTGATCGTTCCCTCATGCTTCGATCGGTGCCAATGTTTATCCCAGGAACGAACATCTGAGAATTGGTAGGGCTTGGTGGCGCTGCCCATTTTTAATTTAATGGATGAGCGAGTTGTGGAGATGGCAATGGCAGTGCGCTTATTAAAATGGAACCGCTGATAATTTTCCTTAAAAGCTGCACGCTCACTGTGCAGCTTCAAGGTCACAAGAGATCCAACCACAATAAAAAGGGCACCACCAACCAACAGAAGAGTAAGGAAATTCCAGACCGTCATTGAAGCTCCAAAGCGGAGGAGGGGGATACCAATGAGAAGAGGATTACTGGATGCGGCCAGTGACCTTCCAAACTCCGCCAATTTCCGAAAAGGTATAGACGCCGTCCATCTCACGGCCGAATTTTCGTCCCATGGCTGTGACTTCTGCACTTACGTCACAGACATAGCTCGGAGCGCCTTCTGCCTTCGTGCATTTGCCACTCTTGAAGTCTTCAATCCGGGCGTCGTCACTGCCGTTGTCTTTCACATATTGCAGGAACGCATGCTCTCTCTCCGTCTGAGCCGGGCCGTCTGCTGAGCAAGCTGCCAGCCCGGCGATGAGCAGGATGATGAGTGCGACACGACGCTTCGACATGGTTGGGTCCTTAGCCTTGGGTGGGTGCAACCACCAGGGTTGCAATGAGCAAAAAGATACGCTAAACGTAAGATACGGGCAACGTAATTTACGAACAACGTAGCTTACGTTCATCCTTGGGGCATGACTTCTCCCAACGCCCGCAGTGTTCGTGTCGTCTTCGCCGCCCGCATGAAGAAGCGGAGGAAGACGCTTCGGCTCAGTCAGAAGGCCTTAGGAGTGCTCATGGGACTACCAGAAGATGTCGCAGGCGTTCGAATCAATCGATACGAGCGGGCAGTGCACGAATGCGACAGTGAGACCGCCCAGAAGATGGCTGACGCTCTTGGGGTCTCGCTTGCCTACCTTTATGCAGAGACAGACGAACTGGCAGAACTCATCCAGGAGTTCACGCAGCTTCCTGCCAAAGAACAGCACGCGCTCTTGGCTGACATCAAGTCACGCTCTAAGACCAAGCGAGTGCGTTAACTGGCACAAAGTTTGTCGGTGAAAGACGTGATCGATGTAAGGGTTTTCTGATAATTATCAGATTTGCGCCATTTATGTGACGTGCATCACTTCATCTTCGATTTTTGCCTTGATTTGACATAGTTGTCAGGGCATGTTGCTTGGGCTCCGTCAGTGCGTCGAAATTTTATGGATGGAAATTTTGAGTTAGCGCCCCTTGATTTGGCTTTTGCGCCACTTCCAGGACGACGCGATGCGCCTAATGCTTCTGTTTGGCTCGATGCATCGTTTTCGGTCTATACGCCAGCGTTGTTAGAGCCGCCACTTCGAACCTATGAAAAAATAGGGGATTACCAACGGTTTGAGTCAGATGCTCAATGCGTTGGCTACCTTTCAGCTCTGTCTTCTCGGTTAGTGCATGTATGCAGAGGAACCTGGAAGTTCTCTGGCATCCCTGATTTGAGGGCAAATCGCTATGCGACATCAGCCATCAATGCATCCCTTAAAGCAGGGCTTCCAGATGCGCATGGCGTTTTAAATTGGTCCTTGAATTTAGCAAAAAATTTGGGCAATAGCCAAGTTAAGAGCCGCACGGATAATGCATGGGTCGGTGGAAAAAAACCGTCAGAAGCCTGGCTTGTTTTACCGCAGGCAGATCAACTGCCTTATCTTCTGAGAAACCTCGAAGATTTGCTACAAGGAAAGATCGCCCAGCCGATCAACTGTGCTTTTTTCGAAGCCATTGCGTATCAGATGATCTGCATCCATCCACTTAGTGATACTAATGGACGGGTAACCCGCACTCTCCTGATAAATTTGGCGGGACGCTATCGAAATCTTTATCCGCTCTATATTGCGCATTGCCTAAGCTTTGCTAAACAGCGAACAGGTCAAAGCTGGATGCAGGCATCTTCGACTGCCACAAGCCCAGATCTCAGCAATTCAGAGGTGTGGTTAGATCACATCAAGTTGATTTTGCAAAAAATATCTGATCTCGCCACGGCTGGCTTAGATCCAAGAGTGTTGTGGTCACTTCTTTCAAACGGATATGTGTCCGAACACACGCTTCGTGCTGGAAAAAATGCATGCAGTCCAGCGCTTGCTGCAAAAATTATGGGGCGTCTGCCGACGCTATTGGAACAGGAACAGGGGATGTTTTACTCAGCCGAGCTTGAAATCCTGATCATCGGAATTGATCGCTCTATTAATAAGGATAGTTATGAAATTGAATGAGTCGCAAGACGGCAAGCCCAAGCAGCTCAAAGCTGCGATCAGGCGAACCATTTATCTGACCTTGGTGCTAGCAGGGGTTGCCAGCGTCTTATCGCCATTGGCAACAGCCTCCGATACCGAGGGGACCACGACAATGCCGCCTGTCGAAGTGCCGCCTCCCTATATCCCGCCGCCGATTGAAAATCCGCCACCGCCTTACTACCCAGATCCGGGCGACGGCGGCGGTGACAATGGTGGGGGCGGGGGTGGTCCGGACGAACGCGAGATTGTTTGCGAAAACCTTAGGGCAACCAAACCTGCAATGTGTCCTAATCCAATACCCCTCCCGGAAGGCGGGACATATGCCCAAGACAAACTACCTGGGGCGAGCATCCATGGAAAGTCAACGGTGTTAATGGCGATTGGCTACTCGCAAGGTAGAACATTCGGGCCCAACGGAACCACAGCTCCACCAGACGGAGCCACTGCGTGGTGGATGGATTTTATTTTAAATAAGCAAACGGCAAATTATGCCAACCCTGGCATGTCGTTTAAGGACGCAACCAAGATTTTTCGTGACGACTTGGCATGGGTGTGCGAGGAGCAGACAAAAGAGTCAAATAAATATCGCATCCCAGGTCAGTTGACGGTTCCGGAGTATTACTGCTTCGAAATCATGAAGGCGCTCGACATCGAAGCTGATGATCAGATGAACTTTGTCCAATTTTTTATCGATTGGTCTAAGCGTTATGCGGTTAATCTCGAAAGCTATGTGCCGGGAGAGGTTCTCAGTTCTGGAAGTCTGGATAACTCAATTGGCGTTAAATGGAAAGTCACATCAGCAGATGCGTCTTGTTCGAGATGGTGGACCAACTTCCAGCAGAATCAGTGCAGTCTATAATGGATAGAACTATGAAAGCCAAAATAATCTTGTCCATGGCGCTGCTTTCCGGTGCGCTTGCTGCGTGCGGAAAAGCCGACAAGCCAGCGGAAGACACCAATACGGCGTCTTCCCAGGCTGAAACTTCTGCGACGGCAAGCCCTGAGCACAGCGCAGCTGCGAATGGAGCGGAGCAAAAGGCAAAGTTAGCAACGCCTAGCGGCGTGCAAGATGCTAAGCAGTATTTGTGTCAAGGTGGCGGGAGCGCCTGCAAGGCAAGTGGCCCGCTGGTGGCTAACTCGGATGCCGAGGCAAAGTGGCTTTTGTCTAACGGCTATCCGACTGAGGCCGAACTTGCACGACTGGACAAACTGTCTTTGGATCAGCTGAAAGCAGAGTCGCAGGCAGGCAACAAGGCCGCAACTGTCATCTATGGAAAGAAGACGGCAACGAGTGGCCACTTCCAGGAGGGGCTTGGCATTTTGAGGAATGCAGCATCCTCTGGAAACTTGTATTCGTATTATGGACTGTCGGATATCTATGCCAGCGAGACAAAAGATAAAAATCTGATCGATAGTGCCGCATATCTACGATTGGCATATCTGTTGGGAGACGGGAAAGCATCTGCCGACATTGCATTGAGGGGGCTGAGTAGTGTTGAAAGTGTTGCTGCTGATGAGCGTGCAGCTTCGCTTTATAAAACATTCTCCAAATATCAACGTCCGTCCCCGAGGCCTGTTGAGTAAAATAATTTAGCGAATAAGCAAAAATGAGGAGGCGAAACCTCCTCATTTTTGTGTGAATTTAAGTTGTGATGCTACGCATTTGCGCTTATCTGGCGTTCGTCAAGGATGGCTTTGAGCATGTTCGCCGAGAGCAGCTCTCTGAATACTGTGTAGAACTGCCAGGCGCACCACAATGCGAAAAGAAAACCTGCCAGTGATGCAGCTCTCTGCTTAGGCACCTCTTTTGCCAAATGCGATTTTAGAGCGGGATCCTGCCAAACTTGGCAGAGAATTTTAAGGTCTCGTGGGTCGAATGTAGATGGGATAACTTGTTTGTTGGCGGTGTTGCACTGTTCAACTGTCAAAGTGTCGCTTCTAACGGAGAAAAGCGTTTGGGTTCTCGCCTCAGTTTCCGAGACAAAGATACTGGTGTGTGTTTCTTTCAAAGTCACTAACAAACTGTCGTTAGCGGCGATTGCACCAAGTATTGCGGCGAGAACAATAAGCACTGCAACAGCGATGAAGGGTAAAATCAGCCACCACTTAGAATGAACCCGCTTCGGGTGGATAACATGATTTTTGAGGTCAAAGGCCCAGCCTGCATGTCCAATGAGTTTGAGTGGGATATTGTGTAAGTCCGAAAATCCGATGAGGGCTTTCGCATCTTTTAGCGTTTGGACGCGGATCTGGTGTGCCATTCGAAACGCAGCCAAAGCAGAATGATCTGCCAAGTTCTTGCGAATGACCGTGTCTTCAATATCGTCTTTGCTGATAAATAATCGCAAGACACGCGTGTTGATGGGATGTAGAGAACCCGTGCGCCAACACGTGAGTGCGGCAGCCAAGAGAAACACAATGAGCGAGCCAGCAGCGATCTCGCCTGTTAGAAATTTAAGCCATTCCATTTTTTTGTAGCTGCCTTCTGGTTGCGATTGGCGGTCTTTGTTTGCCGTTTGATTGCGGCATCTGGGATCGCATTATACCCAGTTCGTACAGGTTTTGTTCATGTTCATTCGACCGTGGGCACTGGCCATCTGCACCCTGCAAAATATGTTTTAAATTCACACCTAATATTCCCTAGGGAAAATACCTAAAAAAGAGAAGGTCAAGGGCCCACATATGGTTGTTTGCTCCGCAAAAACCGTGGGCATCGCTTTCGCAATGAAAAGCCGCTGCTTGCGCATCGGGTAGGGCTAGAAGCTCTGCCTGGAAATGACACAAACCCCGTGATTTATCTCTCAAAAATGGGTCAAGTGGTTTGATCTGGACAAAAGAAAGTTTAGCCATTTTGTTATTCCCACTATCAACCAATCTCAACCGGGAAAAATTAATGGCAATTTATCATGTCAGCATCAAATCGTTTAGTCGTGGAAAAGGTCAATCATCAGTCGCAGCGGCTGCTTATCGTGCAGGGATCAATCTGCGGGATACAACTCACAAGACGACGCACAAATATGGGAAAAGATCGGGCGTTGTCTCACAGCAAATGCTTGCGCCCAATGGGGCGCCCAGATGGTGTTTCGATGTTCGAAGCTTCTGGGATATTAATGAGCAGCAAGAAACGAGAGCAAATGCTCGCGTTGCGAGGGAAGTCGAAGTTTCCTTACCCAACAGTCTAGATGCCCTGCAACGCAATGCGCTTGCCCTCGATCTTGGTCAGCTTCTTGTCGACCGTTATCAAGCGGCTGTGCTGGTGGCTGTTCACTCACCTGGTCGAAGAGGGGACCAGCGCAATCATCATGTGCATCTACTCATCTCTGCCAGGAAGGTCGATGCCTCAGGGCTAGGGGAGCGAGCTTGTGCTGAGTTCGATGCAAGGCAGGGAGCAGGGGCAACGGAGATGAAAGTCCTGCGTGGGAAGATCGCATCAGTGATCAATGCGCATCTCATCATGGCCGGCGTTGACGCACGAGTGGACCACAGAACATTGAGGGCCCAAGCGCAAGATGCGTTCAAGCAAGGAGATTTTGAAAAGGCCGGGGCGCTCACCAGAGCACCCAAGAAGCGCATTTCGCGGGGTGAATTCTTCCAAGCCAAGCGCCATCCTAAAGCCGTGCCTTTGGGTGAAGTCACATCAGCGGATCGACATTTTGCTCAAATTTTAAAGGAGCGTCGAGAAGCTCAGCAGGGGAGGGATATTCATGGGGTCCCAGCAAGCCACAGTCATGAAGCAGCGCTTCGGGATCGAGCCAGGGAGAAAGGGCGGGGGAGCTTTGCCCCTCAGGAGAGTCGTCGTTTTGATGATCAATTGTGTCCTCATGGACAGAGACCAAGTCAGCAGACTTTAAATCGCATCCATACTCAATACAGCCCATTGACCAGACAAGCCAGCAAGGTCACACGCTTGGCGAGAGCGACCGGAAAAGATGCAGAGGTTTTAAATCAAGAAGCAGAACTGATTGAGCAATGGTTGGAAGCGCAGCATGAAACCGCTCGGCAAGCTTTGGATATCCTCAACAGCATTCCAGGGATTCAAATTGAAGAGTGCTTTAACCAAGCGTATGACGCCTTGATGTGCCGGAGAGTGGATCATTATGCGACCAAGCCGTTTCTGTTCGAAGACACTGAGCAGCTGGGCTGATGCATGGTGCGATACGCACGCATGCTGGTGAGTCCCTACCGTGCGCAGTGTGATCACCTCGCTACAAAGGCAAAGCTTTCCGAGTTTGAAGGAGCGACGCCAACGGCTGTGTCAGCCTTGGCTGCACGTCAAGCTCAGAAAGCAAAACACATGGTCTCAAAGCGAGTGATGAAGTTGAGGCAATGGCGGATTGATCAAGCTCGAAATGCCATGGATGAAGCGAGAGGCACTTTTGAGAAGAATTTTAAGCTGGATGTGCCAACAGCGCCGAGCCCACAACATGATTATTCGAATGAAGAGTCGAATTCTAACGACTCGGGTCGGTGGCAACTTAAATTTAAGTCGCCGAGCTTGTGAGCAAAAGTGAAAGCTGAGGTCCGCAAATTATTTCCATCAAAATAATTCAGGATTCACCGATAGCTTTTGGCTGATTGCAAGCACCATCTAGTCGGTAAAGCCACTTCAACTGCAAGTGAAGCCTTGTTTGACATATTTAAATATTTGTCTAGATTGGTATTCTCAAGTGCGAGGTGGGATTATGAAAAGAAAGAAGGCGCTGAGAACGATATGGTTTGCTTGCTACGCTAATGCAATAAAGACGCAATCTCCCGAGGATTCATCCTCGATTGCCGATCGTGCTGTGTCAACTTATTTAGAAAGAGAGAAAGAAGGATTTCGTGCTGCATTAGAGCCCTCTTTGAAGAGAGGGCATGAGCCTAGCCGCAAGCCTTGGGAACCAGCTGATTACGATAAAATTCGTCACCTTGTTCCAGACGGCGTCGATCCTGATGAATATAATAAATTTATCGACGCTTGTATTGCATCAAGAATGCGCGCACGCGCCTCACAATTGCGTTTTTATTAGGATAGGCCAGAGCTTTTTTGCTTTGGTTTGCCATTGAGCGAAGGGTCCGGTTTCGGTTTATCTGCCTGCGGGCGCCGTGTAGCGCGATGAATATGCTTTTTCGCGCCGCTAGGAGATGAGTTGGGGTCAGGAGCGTCTGGTAGCATGCGGGGTCGGATGGCTTTTATAAGAGTGAGCAGGTCGATAGTATCGACGATATGCGCGAAAATTTTGCCGCTGCTGGATAATAATACGCAATTCGTTTTGTAAGATGTGCCGCCGCAAAGTTGTTGCACATAGCTATCAAATTCTTCAAATGGTAAACCGAGAAACTGCCACAAGGGGTTTTTACTATTAGCCTCGGTAATTAAGCGTGCTGAGCGATCGTTTAGCATTTCAGGCTGAATGAATCGTATGCTAGTGTAATAAATTGGGAGTGAGTCATCTTGCGAGGGTGGTGATAAACTTGCTCCTAATTCATTGGTGTCAAGCTCATTTAACGCAAAGGATAATTTATTGATGGCTATCTGGCATTTTTTAAGCTGCGCAGTTGATAGTCCATTTTTTCTCTCGCAGCCAAAATAATATGGTTCAATCTGAAAGTGGCTGGTGACTTCATTCCAGTAAAGGAAATGATGGCATGCAATCGAAAAATTGATGAAATTAAGCGCCTCTTCTAATGTGGCTGCGTTTTTAACGGTTCCATTTGCGCTGTATGATTTTCCAAGGTCATCCAGAATTTGGCAATGCTTGGTAAAAAGCACCTTTGGTTTTGGTATTTGTTTTTTATAATCCCATTTGTTCCATTCCTCACATATCGTATCTTCAGTGGATTTAACTTCAAAAAGAAAGAATCGCTCTCCCGCAGATATCTGTAAGTCACCCAGCATTGATTCTGGATTTCCCTCCATGACGATCATGAGCGGTGGGACTGTTGCGTCAGCAGTCCGGTTTAGCCACTGCCAGTCCCGAAATGCTATAACAACTGAACTTTCAGCTAAACGTGCCATTAGTTCCTCTCATCATTTGAGTGGGTTTTATTCGCCAGGTTGCTTTTGAGTGGGCGCTGCTAATGATTCTGAGAATGTAATTAATCGATGGCGATAGGGCCACATGATCAACCGCAGCAATGTCCACCAAAGCACGATGGTTGCCGTTGAAGAAAGGTGCTCGTCTTTAATTAGCCCATGGCCAAAGAGGTTTCTGAGGTTATGGCCCGATCGGTGCGTGAGAATAGCTTTTAGCTCGATTACAATGTCTTCGTGAAACACCTGATTGATGTCTTCATGGCCTAATAACTCACTCAGAGATTTCTCTTCCTCTATCCCATCCTTGACGGCCAGTGTGTTGATGTTTCTGCGTTTAAAGGCTGCACGCACGAATGGCTCAGCTTGTGGGATAAGAAAGATGGCTGCTTCTTCCCAATCGTGTTCCAGTCCTGCGAGCAGGCCCCTTGCCATGGACCACTCATGCCCCTCTGGAACCACCGGAGAAGCATGAGTGAGTGCCAAGAGATCATTGAGTGTGGGCTCACACCGATCGCGAACCAAGCTGGTGGCATACATGACAGCAACATTGGCTAGCAATGGATGATGAAAACGACAAATGTTTTCGATCATATGCTGTTCTAAATTGCTTGGATCGTTGGCATCGAATGCATCCCCTCGTTCGACTGGCACACCTTCATCGTTATAGACGACCCTCGCAAAAAGATGCTGGAAAACATATTTCTTGGACGTCTCGATGACTTCTGCTCTGATTTGCTCGACCGAGGTAAATGTCGAGAATGCAAAAGCGAGTTGGAAAAGTGCCGTAGGCAGTTCTGTGCTTGTGACTTTTTGCTCGATGAAGGCAATCAGATCTCTGGTGTCGATCTCGTGGCTGACTGAGTGCATCTCGTCCGAAATGGTCCTTCGGATTTCAGCTAACTCTGATTGCAGCTCTTTAATTTTGGTTCGATCACCTCTGTGCTGGCGAAGCAAAGCGATGCCTTTTGCCATCCAATCCGCTCGCACCATGGCCTGTCGGTCGCCACGAGCTTTTTTTATCAGGGCATCGGCTGCTTTGTGATAGCACGCCTCAGATCGAGCAGCGTCCTTGGCTGCATGCCACAGTCTTGCAGCTTTTTTATAGAAGCTTGGAATGTTATCGACAACTTCCTCTTGGTCATCACCAGACCATGAGTCGGCAGCTTTTTCCAATTTTTCAGCGGTCGTTCCCGCTAATGAATGTTGTCTTTGGATAATCTCTTCTGCGAGTATGGAAATTATACCAAATCTTTTTTTATCAATTGCATGATCGATTGCATTGGTTGCCGTCATCCACACCTCTTCTCGGAACGCGTCATCCTTTCGACGGTATTTCCAACCCAAATGCATCGCTCGTTGCAAGCACTCCACAGAGTCCATCGCTCTGAGAGGTTCATCCCCTGTGAGAAATTTCTTGGCATGATCGAGGTAAGCTCGGGCTGCTAATGCTCCCATTTTTCCCATTCCCCGGCCCTTTAAGCCAACCGATGGCCCTGCTACGCAGGCCACATCCGCCAAGCGGGCTTTAAGCCAAGCATTTCTCGCGGAATTGGCCATGGCTTGAAGAAACTGCACATCCAGTTGTCCAAGGTGCTGCGGAGCGGGTGTGCATCGATTACCATCCTGCCACATCGGTCCAAATGGCTCTGGCAAGTTTCCACGGAAGTGCATTGATATGACCGCACTAAGCAACTTCAAAACCAATGCTTCTTGTTCGTGGCCTTCCTCGGCCAAATTTTTAGATCTTTGATCCGTCAGTTGGGATGCACCCCAGCGGTGATTTGTCCAATCGTGATCGGCGAGATGGGCCTCCCAATCCAGATCATCCAAGATTGTCAGCGGAACAGGCTTGTCGATGATTGATGGCAGTGTCTCGGATGCGCTTGCAGCTTCCTCTTTTGCCGCCTGATCTTGACCTTCCATGCGCAAATCCTCGTGTCTAATTTTTCCAGCCAGTTTTATTTTTCACCGCAACTGCCTCTTGCTTTGCAGTCTTCCGTCGCCGTTCCATGTGGCGAACCTGTTTAAGCGAAAGAGTAAATTGCCTGGGCTGATAAGCTGGCAAATCGACAGGCGGGCCAAACTTCTCCAAGGCTTGCAACCTGGCTGGAACCGTGGGCGGATCAACATAATGTTTCAGCCCAGGTGGGAGTGTCAGATCATGCCCTGTAATTTGCTGAGCAGTCATCACCGAAACACCATGCTCATTGATCAACGCATTGGACAAGGTGTGGCGGAAGCAATGGAAGCTTTTGAGTCGTTGCGTCAATCCGCATTTCTTGGCATAAGTCCGGAATTGGTCTCCCAACGCATCCCCGTAGCCATGTTCACTGTGATACGGCAGATGTGGAAACAGTCTGTCAAAGCCAGCTGCGTTGACCTCATTGCGATAGACCAAAATTCCTGCTTCAATCAATGCAG
Source organism: Xanthomonas sp. WHRI 6106 (assembly GCF_040202405.1). Classification (NCBI taxonomy): domain Bacteria; kingdom Pseudomonadati; phylum Pseudomonadota; class Gammaproteobacteria; order Lysobacterales; family Lysobacteraceae; genus Xanthomonas; species Xanthomonas sp. WHRI 6106. The sequence goes on from NZ_JBEGFC010000001.1 coordinate 587,808, forward strand.
AGGGAAGGGGCACAAAGCGGGAAGAATGCGGATTTTTCAAGCGCTGATCGGCTCGTGTCGCACGAATGTGGATGCCCCAACATCCTCCCACTTGATCAATATCATCCACATAAAGTTGTGCAACTTCATTGATGCGGGCACCTGTGGTCAATCCCAACAAGGTGCCGAACCAACGATGGGGATACTTCGAAGCCCACATTTTAAATGTTGAAGGCTCAAACAAGGCATTGAGTTCATCTTTCGAAAATGGATTGCGACTTGGCTCATCGGTAGTTGCCTTCGACCGATTGATGATGGCCTTATGAGGAGCTTTGCTGATCAGATCTTCGCTGGCCAACGCATTAAAAAATGCTGCCAAACGATCTCGATGCTTTTCCTTCGTGCGCATTCCAAGCTTGGCGTAATTGCCTTTTTGGGCTTTCTTCAAAATGTCAGCAGGGGCCAGCCCCGCAAACTCTGCCTTTTTGCTCGCGTTGCTGGGGTAGTGCTCGATGGCTTCCAGGAAGCTCCGCACATCGTCCGCTTTGTAGTCTTCCACAGGCTTGTCACCGACCAATGCAACGAACAATCCGAGGCTGTATTCGGTGTCGAAGATGTTGGTGGCACTTCGACCGACGCGTTTCATCTCACGAACATGGATGGCTGCGCGTTCAGAAAACAACGGCCCGGCCTTCTTCCTCACTTCGGTGGAAGAGGGCAGCGGGAGATTTTTCAACGCTTCGAGCAGCCGAGCATGGTCTTCGGCTCCGTCAGCAGACAGTTCCATCCCACCCACCTTGATGGTGTAGGGCTGAGCTTCGTTGCCTTGCAATGCGGCCAAAGCCTGGCTCAGCAAATCGTTCTTCATGCTGCTTGCCCCCCGCCGCATCCGATCGAATGCTTCCGAGAGTGCCACAGCAGTTCGAGCTACGGCCAGTCGGGCAGCATCACCCAGGGACAAGCGAACGGGACGGACAAGGTAGCGCGAGCCAATGATGGCTTGCAGGTCGGTCGGGACGAAGAAGCGCACATAGAGCCCAGCAGGGCGGCGCAGAAAATAAGGCTTCGGCACGGGGTTTGATACCTCGTTTGATACCTAACGCAGGCTCAAACTGAACATCAAACCCCGGGCCTAACCTTCGCGAAATCAAGCACTTACTGCTATTTTTCGCGCTCATTGGTGGAGGTGGGCGGAATCGAACCGCCGTCCGGAAGCACTCCATCCCCGGCACTACATGCTTATCCCTCCGTTAGATCTCGTTCCCAGGCAGCACGGCGGGCAAAGCGCACCTGGAAACCAGCCTGCTTGATCTAGCCGGCAGCTGACAGGCAGCCACTACCGGCGGTTCCGTGATAATGACCCTACATCTACGAGCACGGGCACAAGTAGGTTCGGGGGTTCGCCTTAGGCGGCTGTAGAACTAACAACTAAAGCCAATTAAGCGGCGATAGCGTAGTCCGAACCGTAGTTGTCGTCGTTGGCAACTAAAAGTTTGCTGCTGGATTAACGAGGAAAGCTGCCCCCTCGGCATGCGCCAAGCGACTTCGCGACCCCCGTCGAAACCAGTGCACCCCCGGGGAAAGCATCAAACGCTGACCACATCAGTGTAGGGATCGGCGCTCCCTGTCACAAGTGTTGAGATGGGCTGCGCTTACAGTGGCTTCAGGCGGTACCGAACCGAACAGTCTGCAAGCGAAGGAGCGAAGCGATGGCGACAGGCAAGCCCCCACGTTCACGCACGCGGCGCGCCATGTCGCGCACGGCCGGCGACACCGAACCCGCACCGTCGCGCCAGCGAGCGCAACGCACCCGGCAGGCGAATGAGCCGGCTGTTGCCGCCACGCGCGTGCAGGGCAAGGCGCGCACCGTGATCTATATCCATGGCATCGGTAACAAGCCGCCGGCCGAGGTGTTGCGGTGCCAGTGGGACAAGGCGCTGTTCGGGCGGCCGATGGGGGAGCGCACCCGGCTCGCGTACTGGGTCAATCGCGAGCGCTATCCGGTTGCCGAGCCGGGCACTTGCGATGCGCGCGATGTGGGGCCGGCGCTCAATCAGGGCGTGCAGCGCGCATTGAGCACGCTGGGGGTGGTGCCGGGCGAGCAGGATCTGCATCTGCTTGCAGACGCCCTGGCGCAGGGCGAACAGGAGCGGTCTGATCTGCATCGCCTGCTCGACGAGCTGGATGGCAAAAGCGGCGCGGGCAGCGTGCAGGCCAAGGGGCCGGTCGATGTGGTCAACCGGGTCCTGCTGCGGCTGATCTCCGCTGCGCTGCTGCAGGACGTACATGAATTTTTTTTCGTACCGGAACGTGCCGCATTGATGCGCGACAGCCTGGTGCAGCGGTTGCGCTCGGGCGGCGGGCCGTTTGTGGTGGTCGCACACAGCCAGGGCTCGATGATTGCCTACGACGTGTTGCGGCAACTGCGCGCCGCCGACTGTGAGGTGACGCTATTTTTAACCCTGGGATCACCGCTGGGGTTGCCGCAGGTGCGCAGCATGTTCAAGCGCTGGACCGGCACCCGCAAGCTGCCGTTTCCCGACTGCGTCCGGCAGTGGATCAACGTGGCCGAAACGCGCGACCCGATCGCGCTGGACCCGGATCTCACCGATGACATCGCCAATGCCAAGGGACGTTTTGACAACCTGGCCGGCGCGCGGCTGAATCCGGACTGGCAGCACAACGCCCACTCGGGCTCGGGCTATCTGTCGATCCCGCAGGTGCGCGCCGCCGTGCGTCAGGCGGTTGGCGTCGGCTTCGATCAACCGGTGTCCAACGCGGTGTTGATCAAGGATCTCAGTGAGCAGCTCGAAGCGCATGGCCCCGACCATCGGCACGAGGTACTGATCGAGCTGGATCGGCGGCTGTCGGGGCACGACCCGGGCAGCGTGCGTGCGCTGCTGCTGCACCAGCTGCGTGAGACCGCCGCACGCAGCACCGGCCTGACAGGCGATGCCCTGGATGAAGCGATCGAACTGGAAGATGGCCTGCAGCGGTTCGTCTCGGCCCGGCTGACCCGTTTCGAAATCGAATCGCTGCAGGACCGCTATCGCGCATTGGGGTTTCGCCGGGTGTGGCGTGATGCCGGCAAGCGCGCGCTGATTCACGTCTCCGGCAACGTGCTGCACGCCGATGCCGCACGCACGGCGTATCGCGCGCGCGGGCAGGAGATCGGCTGGGCAGTCCTGGATACCGGCATCGCGGCCGGGCATCCGCATTTCTTCGCCAAGGGGCAGCGCGACAACGTGGTGGCGCAATGGGATTGCACGCGGCGCGGCGCGCCCCGGCAACTGACGCGCGCCGATGGCGAAGCGTTCACCCGGCTCGATCGGCATGGGCACGGCACGCACATTGCCGGCATCATCGCCGGCCAATGTCAGGCGGTGATTGCCGATGCGCACGGCACGCCCGGTCGCCCGCTCGAGTTTGCCGGCATGGCGCCGGACGCCCGGCTGTATGGTTTCAAGGTGCTCGACGATGCCGGCGACGGCCGCGACTCGTGGATGATCAAGGCGGTGCAGCAGGTGGCCGCGATCAACGAACGCGCTGGCGAACTGGTCATCCACGGCGTCAATCTGAGCCTGGGCGGCTACTTCGACCCGGAAAGCTATGGCTGCGGCTTTACCCCGCTGTGCAACGAATTGCGGCGGTTATGGCGACAAGGCGTGCTGGTGGTGGTGGCCGCCGGTAACGAAGGGCTGGCGTGGTTGATGGGCAAGGATGGCGATGCCTATCCGGCCAACATGGACCTGTCGATCAGCGATCCGGGCAATCTGGAAGAGGCCATCGTGGTGGGCTCGGTGCACAAGAGCAGCCCGCACAACTATGGCGTGTCGTATTTCTCTTCGCGCGGGCCCACCGCCGATGGCCGCGGCAAACCCGACGTGGTGGCGCCGGGCGAAAAGATCGTGTCGGCTTACTACGACTTCGACCCGAAAGACCCGGCCAGCCTGATGGTGGAAATGAGCGGCACCAGCATGGCTGCCCCGCATGTCTCGGGCGTTCTGGCCGGGTTTTTATCGGCGCGCCGCGAGTTCATCGGCTTCCCCGACCGGGTCAAGCAACTGCTGCTGGACACCAGCACCGACCTGCAGCGCGACCGCTACGTACAGGGCAGGGGAGTGCCGAATTTGATGCGCATGCTTGGAAAGACGTGATTCGGGAGTCGGGATTCGGGATTCGGGAATCGGGATTCGGGAATCGGGATTCGGGAATCGGGATTCGGGAATCGGGAATCGGGAATCGGGAATCGGGAATCGTAAAAGCGTGCCTGGTCGTGCGATGCGGCAGCTAGACTCGCGGCAAGTCAGTCGAAGCAGCCCCCGCTGTTGCGATTCCCGATTCCCGATTCCCGAATCCCGGCCCCTCAGGCATCACGATTATGCCGCCGCATCACGCGCTGCTTGTCGCGTTGCCAGTCGCGGTCCTTGGCGGCGTCGCGCTTGTCGTGATTCTGCTTGCCCTTGGCCAGGGCAATTTCCAGCTTGACCTTGTTGCTGCTCCAGTACAGCGCGGTGGGCACCAGGGTGTAGCCCTCGCGCTCGACGCGGGTGAGCACCTTGTCGATCTCGGCCCGGTGCAGCAGCAGTTTGCGGTCGCGTCGTTCCACCGGCACCGTGTGCGTGGAGGCCTGGATCAACGGGGTGATCTGGGCGCCGATCAGGTAGATCTCGCCGGAACGGACATATGCGTAACCGTCGACGATATTGGCGCGGCCGGCACGGATCGCCTTGATCTCCCAGCCCTGCAGCGCCAGGCCGGCTTCGTAGCGTTCTTCCAGGTGGTATTCGTGGCGCGCACGCTTGTTCAGCGCGATGGTTTTCGTGGCCTTCGCGCCGTTTGCTTTATCCTTGGATGGTTTCTTGCTCATGCCGCCATTGTCGCCGATTCGGTGTCGTCAAACGATCTTCCGTCTTTCACAAGTTAGCGAATGCCTATCATCCGTCGCAGCGCCCTGGTCGAACACAGCGCCTCCCGCATGTTCGACCTGGTCAATGATGTCGCCGCCTATCCGCGCCGCTTCGGCTGGTGCGACGCTGCCCACGTGCTCGAGCAGGACGATGCGCGCATCGTGGCGCGCCTGGATCTGGGCTTGGGCTCGTTCCGCACCTGGTTCACCACCGAGAACATCCTCGAACGCCCCGAGCGCATCGTGATGCATCTGCGCGACGGGCCGTTCAAGCGCCTGGAAGGCCTGTGGGAATTTCAGGCCCTGGGCGAGAACGCGTGCAAGGTCAGCCTGACCCTCGAAGTGGAGACCAGCTCGCGTCTGCTGGGCCCGGCGCTGGCGCTGGGCTTCCAGGGCCTGGCCGATCGCATGGTCAACGACTTCGTGCGCGTCGCCGACCGCGGCGACGTATGACGGTGCAGGTCGAGGTCGTCCTGGCCTGGCCTGACCGCTACAGCAGCGTGCAGCTGGAGGTGCCGCAGGGTACGACGGTTGCCGAGGCGGTGGCCTCCTCCGGGCTGACGCGGGACTGCACGCCCGCCGCGCTGGCGATTCACGGCGTGGTGGTGCGGCCGGAGCAGGCACTGCGCGCGGGCGACCGGATCGAACTGCTCAGGCCGCTGCTGCTGGACCCCAAGGAAGCGCGTCGTCGGCGGGCTGTGCCCGACCGGAAGAGCGGATCCGGCACGTAGTTGCACGGTTGTCCCTCGTCGTCAGGCGAAGTGTTGTTGAGCGAACTGTTCCGCACAGATGAAACAAAAAAACCGGCATCACTGGCCGGTTTTCAAGGCGCTGCATAGGGCCGGGCAATCGCCCGACCTGCAACCGGGCCATCAACGGCCGCGTTGCTTCTTCTTGTCGCGGGCCAGGTTGCGGCCGAACTGCTTGGGCGCGGACTTGGCCAGCTGCTCGTCCTGCGACGGGAAATAATCGCCTTCCCAACGCGTCACCTGATCGTTCTCGAAGAACACGGTGAAATTCTTGACTTCGGTATGCGCCAGGCGGTCGACGCGCTGGGTGGACGTGTAGTCCCAACGCTGCGCATGGAACGGGTCGGGGATCGATGGCGTGCCCAGCAATGCGCTGACCTGCTGCTTGCTCTGGCCTACCTGCAGTTGCTCCACGGCGTTCTGCTTGATCAGATTGCCCTGGTAGATCGGCTGCTTGTAGATGATGCCGCAGCCAGCGGTGGAAAGAGCAATGGCGGCGACCAGCAGGAGATTGCGCATCGGGGAGTAAGTGCTGAGGAAATCACGCCGATGATACACTCCCGCCGGTCGCCGCGACCCGTTTGATGGCAGCTGGCGCTAAATCGCCAATGAACGGAGAACATATGGAAACCCACGACCTGCGCAAAGTCGGGCTCAAGGTGACCCATCCGCGCATGCGGATCCTGGAGTTGCTCGAACAGAAGAGCAACCAGCATCACCTCAGCGCAGAAGACATCTACCGGCAGCTGCTCGATCACGGCGACGAGATCGGCCTGGCCACGGTGTATCGCGTGCTCACGCAGTTCGAAGCCGCCGGCTTGGTGCTCAAGCACAATTTCGAGGGCGGGCAGGCCGTATACGAACTCGATCGCGGCGGCCACCACGACCATATGGTCGATGTGGATACCGGCCACGTCATCGAGTTCGAAAGTGAGGAGATCGAAGCGCTGCAGCGCCAGATTGCGGCCAAGCACGGCTACGAGCTGGAAGAGCATTCGCTGGTGCTGTACGTGCGCAAGAAGCGCCCGCGCTGAGCCAGGTGTATCGCAGGGGCGAATGACAAGGCGGCTTCGGCCGCCTTGTGCGTTCTGGGGCGTGATGTTGGATTTGATGCACGGGCTTGCCCCCATCCGCCCTTCGGGCACCTTCCCCCGCGGGCGGGGGAAGGAAGCTTTGCCAGTGAAGAAGTGACAGGGCACCTTCCCCCGCAGGCAGGGGGGAGGGAGCGGCGGGTGGTCAGTTGCAGTGCAATCGGCAGATCACGCGCAGCCAGACATCCCTTCTCCCGCTGGCGGGAGAAGGTGGCGCGCAGCGCCGGATGAGGGGCGACACCGTGTACGGCTGTCGCGCCTGTCGTAGTCGCGTCGCAGCGATGTCGCTCCCATCCGCCCTTTGGGCAGCTTCCCCCGCAGGCGGGGGAAGGGAGCCTCGTCAGTGGAAAGGAGCTCTCGCAAGCGTACGAAGGTCGTGCTGCCACGCGTCATCTCTGCCGCCGCCGTCGCACCGGCGTAGCGGCACTAGGCGCTGCCGGCCCCGATCAGGCGCTCTGCAACAGCTTGCGGGCAGCCGCGCGGGCTTCCTTGCTCACTTCCACGCCGCCGAGCATGCGCGCCAGTTCCTCCTGGCGGGCCTGCGGGCCGAGCAGTTCCACCGCGCTCTGGGTCATGCCGTCCACCGGTGCCTTGCTGACCCGGTAATGCGCGTGGCCCTTGGCCGCAACCTGCGGCAGGTGGGTCACGCACAGCACCTGGCGTTCTTCGCCCAGTGCGCGCAGCTTTTGCCCGACGATATCGGCCACCGCGCCGCCGATGCCCGAATCCACTTCGTCGAACACCATGGTCGGCACGCTGTCCAGGCCGAGCGCGGCCACCTCGATGGCCAGCGAAATGCGTGACAGTTCGCCGCCGGAGGCGACCTTGCGCAGGGCGCGCGGGGGCTGCCCGGCGTTGGCGGCCACCAGGAACTCCACCCGCTCGGCGCCGTTGGGGTCCGGCCGGGCGCTGTCGTGCGGCTGCAGCTGGATCAGGAATTGCCCACCGCCCATGCCCAGCTCACCGATCAGGGTGGTGGCGGAGGCCGACAGGGCCTCTGCGGCGCTCTGGCGGCTGGCGCTGAGCACGCTGGCCGCACTGCGCCAGACGCCGGTGGCGGTGTCGATGTGCTTGTCCAGCTGCTGCAGGCGTTCGTCGGCACCGCGCAGGCTCTCCACTTCGGCGCTCAGGTGGTCGCGGTGGGCGGCCAGCTCGTCCGGGGCGACGCGATGTTTGCGCGCCAGGTCATGCAACCGGCCGAGGCGGCGTTCCATGGCCTCGAACTGGGCCGGGTCGGCGTCCAGGTCGTCGCGCACGCGGTCGAGCAGGGCCAGCGCTTCTTCGATCTGGATCACGGCGCTGTCCAGCAGTGCGTCCACCTCGCCCAGGCGCGGTTCGTGCTCGGCCACGCGGGCCAGATCGTGTCGACTGTCCTGCAACAGGCCCAGCGCGCTGGCGCCGTCGTCGCCGTTGAGCTGTTGGGCCACGCTGTCGCAGGCGCCGATCAGCGCGGTGGCATGGGCCTGGCGGCGGTGATTGACGTCCAGGGCGGCGATCGCGGCCGGGTCCAGGTCCTCGCGTTCCAGCTCGGCCAGTTGGTGCTCGAGGAAGCCGATGCGGTCAGAGACATCGCCCTGCGCCGACAGCGCGTCGCGCTCGTCCAGCAGTGCCTGCCAGCGCTGGCTGGCCTGGCGCACCTGCTCGCGCTGGGCGCTGTTACGGGCATAGGCGTCGAGCAGGGCGAGCTGGCTGTGGCGGGCCATCAGGGCCTGGTGTTCGTGCTGGCCATGGATTTCCACCAGCCGGGAGGCCAGCTCGGCCAGTTGCGAGGAGGTAACCGGGCGGCCGTTGATCCAGGCACGCGAGCCGCCGTCGGCGCGGATGATCCGGCGCAGCTGGCACTGGGCGTCGTCATCCAGTTCGTTGTCGGCCAGCCAGGCCAGGCCGGGGTGCTCGGCCGGCAGCTGGAATTCGGCCGACAGTTCGGCGCGATCGGCGCCGTGGCGCACCACGCCGCTGTCGGCGCGCAGGCCGGACAGAAAGCCCAGCGCGTCCACCATCAGCGACTTGCCGGCGCCGGTTTCGCCCGACACCACGGTCATGCCCGGCCCGAATTCCAGTTCGGTGGCACGGACAACGGCGAAATCCTTGATCGAGAGGTGTCTGAGCATGAGGTCGAGTGTGAACGCTTTGGGGAAGCTTAGGGTGGGAGGGGCAGACGGGGAATCAGGCGCTTGCCATCCCCGGGGCCAGACATTATCTATGCCCAGTCTCACCGGATGATCCCATGCGCGCGTCCCAGTCCCCAATGCTCGATCCCCGCGCCCGCCAGTTGCTGCGCACGCTGATCGCGCGCTACATCCGCGACGGCGAGCCGGTGGGGTCCAAGACCCTGGCCCAGCATGCCGGGCTGGATGTCAGCCCGGCCACCATCCGCAACATTCTTGCCGACCTGGAAGACGTGGGCCTGCTCAGCTCGCCGCACACCTCGGCCGGGCGTATTCCGACTGCGCATGGCTACCGGGTATTCGTCGACAGCCTGGTGCAGATGCAGCCGCCCGGCGAAGACGAAGTGCGCCGCCTGCGCGCCGAGCTCGCCAGCGGCAACGGCACCCAGTCGTTGCTCGGCAGCGCCTCGCAGATGCTGTCGGCGATGAGTCACTTCGTCGGGGTGGTCAGTGCGCCGCGGCGCGAGCAGTTTGCGTTCCGGCATATCGATTTCGTGGCGCTGGACGCGCGCCGGGTGCTGGCGATCCTGGTGTTTGCCGACAACGAGGTGCAGAACCGGGTGATCGAGCCGCGCCGCGCCTACGAGCCCGCCGAGCTGGAACGGGTGGCCAATTACCTCAATGCGCAGTTCGCCGGGCGCGCGCTGTCGGACATCCGCGTCAGCCTGCTGCGCGAGCTGCGCATGGCCAAGAGCGAGATGGAGCAGCTGCTGGCGCACAGCGTGGACCTGGCCAGCGAGGCGCTGGTGCCAGCCGATGCCGACGACATGGTGATGGCCGGGCAGACCCGCCTGATGGGCGTGCAGGACCTTTCGGACCTGGACCGGCTGCGCGAGCTGTTCGAGGCCTTCGCCAGCAAGCGCGAGATCCTGCAGTTGCTCGAACGCACCATCCAGGCGCCGGGCGTGCGCATCTTCATCGGCGAGGAAACCGGCATGGTGTCGCTGGACGATGTCTCGCTGGTCACCGCGCCATACACCGCCAACGGACAGGTGCTGGGCGTGCTGGGGGTGATCGGGCCCAAACGCATGGCCTACGACCGGGTGATTCCGCTGGTGCAGACCGCCGCCGAGGTGCTGGGCGCGGCCATGGAGCCGCCCGGCGCGCGATAACCGGCGGCGATCGGCGCGATTGTTTGCTTGAAACGCGCGCGAGCGCCCACATACGGGGTGACGTTGGGGCGGGCGTTCCGCTTGCCCGGGAACTGCACATGAACCAAGACCACCCCGAATTCGACTCCGAAGACCTGTCCCAGAACCCACCCGAGACCGATCCGCTCAAGGCCGAGATCGAGTCGCTGCGCAGCGAGATCGCCTTGGTCAAGGCCGACGCCCTGCGCGAGCGCGCCGACCTGGAAAACCAGCGCAAGCGCATCGCGCGCGATGTCGAAAACGCCCGCAAGTTCGCCAACGAGAAGCTGCTGGGCGAGCTGCTGCCGGTGTTCGACAGCCTGGACGCCGGGTTGACCGCCGCCGGCAGCGAGCCCAGCCCGCTGCGCGATGGCCTGGACATGACCTACAAGCAATTGCTCAAGGTCGCTGCCGACAACGGCCTGACCCTGCTCGACCCGGTCGGCCAGCCGTTCAACCCCGACCAGCACCAGGCGATCAGCCAGGGCGAGGCCGAAGGCATTGCGCCCGGCCACATCGTGCAGGTGTTCCAGAAGGGCTACCTGCTCAACGACCGCCTGCTGCGCCCGGCCCTGGTGGTCGTGGCCAAGCACGACTGACCGGCAGCGCCCGGCTGAACTGCCAGGCGCGCCGGTGAAACACAGATGCGCACGGATGGCTTGAACACCTGCGCACCACCCCCACATCTCAGCCAGACCCGGCGTCGCCGGACACAGCTACAGAATCATCAGGAGCGTATCCATGGGCAAGATCATTGGTATTGACCTCGGCACCACGAACTCGTGCGTGGCGATCATGGACGGCGGCAAGGCCCGCGTCATCGAAAATTCCGAAGGCGATCGCACCACGCCCTCGATCGTCGCCTACACCAAGGACGGCGAAGTGCTGGTCGGTGCCTCGGCCAAGCGCCAGGCGGTGACCAACCCGAAGAACACCTTCTACGCGGTGAAGCGCCTGATCGGCCGCAAGTTCACCGACGGCGAAGTGCAGAAGGACATCTCGCACGTGCCGTACGGCATCCTGGCGCACGACAACGGCGATGCCTGGGTGCAGACCAGCGATGGCAAGCGCATGGCGCCGCAGGAAATCTCCGCGCGCGTGCTGGAAAAGATGAAGAAGACTGCCGAAGACTTCCTCGGCGAGAAGGTCACCGAGGCGGTGATCACCGTGCCGGCGTACTTCAACGACAGCCAGCGCCAGGCCACCAAGGATGCCGGCCGCATCGCCGGTCTGGACGTCAAGCGCATCATCAACGAGCCGACCGCCGCAGCCCTGGCCTATGGCCTGGACAAGAACGGCGGCGACCGCAAGATTGCGGTGTACGACCTGGGCGGCGGTACCTTCGACGTGTCGATCATCGAAATCGCCGAAGTCGATGGCGAGAAGCAGTTCGAAGTGCTGGCCACCAACGGCGACACCTTCCTGGGCGGCGAAGACTTCGACAACCGCGTCATCGAGTACCTGGTCGACGAGTTCAACAAGGACCAGGGCATCGATCTGCGCAAGGATCCGTTGGCGCTGCAGCGCCTGAAGGACGCCGCAGAGCGCGCCAAGATCGAGCTGTCGACCAGCCAGCAGACCGAAGTGAACCTGCCGTACGTCACCGCCGATGCCTCGGGCCCGAAGCACCTCAACATCAAGTTGACCCGTGCCAAGCTCGAAGCGCTGGTCGAAGATCTGGTCAAGAAGTCGATCGAGCCGTGCCGCACCGCGTTGAACGACGCCGGCCTGCGCGCCAGCGACATCAACGAAGTGATCCTGGTCGGCGGTCAGACCCGCATGCCGAAGGTGCAGCAGGCGGTTGCCGATTTCTTCGGCAAGGAACCGCGCAAGGACGTCAACCCGGACGAAGCCGTGGCCGTGGGCGCCGCGATCCAGGGCGGCGTGCTGGCCGGCGACGTCAAGGACGTGCTGCTGCTGGACGTGACCCCGCTGTCGCTGGGTATCGAAACCATGGGCGGCGTGTTCACCAAGATCATCGAAAAGAACACCACCATCCCGACCAAGGCCTCGCAGACCTTCTCCACTGCCGAAGACAACCAGTCGGCCGTGACCGTGCACGTGTTGCAGGGTGAGCGCGAGCAGGCCCGCTTCAACAAGTCGCTGGCCAAGTTCGACCTGTCCGGCATCGAGCCGGCGCCGCGCGGCATGCCGCAGGTGGAGGTGTCCTTCGACATCGATGCCAACGGCATCTTGCACGTGTCGGCCAAGGACAAGAAGACCAACAAGGAACAGAAGGTCGAGATCAAGGCCGGTTCGGGCCTGTCGGACGAAGAGATCCAGCGCATGGTCGCCGACGCGGAAGCCAACCGCGAAGAAGACAAGAAGTTCCAGGAGCTGGTGCAGACCCGCAACCAGGCCGATGGCCTGATCCACGCCACCCGCACCGCAATCACCGAGCATGGCAGCAAGGTCGGTGGCGATGTGATCGGCAAGGTGGAAGCGGCGCTGTCGGATCTTGAGACCGCCATGAAGGGCGACGACAAGGCGCAGATCGAAGCGCGCAGCAAGACGCTGGAAGAAGCCGGCCAGTCGCTGTACGCCGCGGCTGCCGCAGCAGAGCAGGGCGGCAACGCCGATGCGGCCAGCGGCAATGCGCAGGCCTCCAAGGCCGCCGACGACGTGGTGGACGCGGAGTTCACTGAGGTCAAGGACGACAAGAAGTAAGCCGTGATTTGGGAGTCGGGAGTGGGGATTCGCACGCCGCCGTGCGGGTGAGTCCCCACCCCGATATCCTCTACGCGTCGCGTCGCCAGGGCGGAACAGCACACGCTGTCCGCTTTTGCGTTTCAACGAACCTCAAATCACGAATCCCGAATCCCGGCTTATGAGCAAACGCGATTACTACGAAGTGCTGGGCGTGGCCCGTGGCGCCAGCGACGAAGAGCTGAAGAAGGCGTATCGGCGTTGTGCGATGAAGCACCACCCGGACCGCAACCCCGGCGACGCTGCTGCCGAAGCGGCGTTCAAGGAGTGCAAGGAAGCCTACGAAGTGCTGTCCGATGGCAATAAGCGTCGTGCTTACGACGCGCATGGCCATGCGGCGTTCGAGCACGGCATGGGCGGTGGTGGCGGGCCTGGTGGCCCGGACATGGGAGATATCTTTGGCGATATCTTCGGCAATATTTTTGGCGGTGGCGCCGCCGGTCCGCGCGCTGCGCGACGTGGTGCCGACGTCGGTTACGTCCTGGAACTGGATCTGGAAGAAGCCGTTGCCGGCATCGAGCGACGCATCGAGATCCCGACCCTGATCGAGTGCACGCCATGCCATGGCAGCGGCTCGGAAGACGGCAAGGTCGAGACCTGTGGTACCTGCCATGGACGCGGCCAGGTCCGCATCCAGCGCGGCATCTTTGCGATGCAGCAGAGCTGCCCGCATTGCGACGGCCGCGGCACGTTGATCCAGAACCCGTGCAAGACCTGCCACGGCGCCGGTCGCGTGGAAGAAGACAAGGTGCTGTCGATCAAGGTGCCGGCCGGCGTGGATACCGGCGACCGGATTCGTCTTGCAGGCGAGGGCGAGGCCGGCCCGGCCGGCACGCCGCCAGGGGATCTGTATGTGGAAGTGCGCGTGCGCGAGCATGCGATCTTCCAACGCGATGGCGACGACCTGCATTGCGAAGTGCCGATCCGCATTTCGCAGGCGGCGCTTGGCGATACCGTCCGCGTGGCAACCCTGGGCGGTGAGGCGGAAATTCGCATCCCGGCCGAAACCCAGACCGGCAAGTTGTTCCGCCTGCGCGGTAAGGGTGTGCGCTCGGTGCGCAGCCGCAGCGAAGGCGATCTGTATTGCCGCGTGGTGGTGGAAACGCCGGTCAACCTCACCGCCGATCAGCGTGAACTGCTGCAGCAGTTCGAGGCGACCTTCACCGGTGAGGATGCGCGCAAGCATTCGCCCAAGTCGGCCACCTTCATCGATGGTGTCAAAGGCTTCTGGGACCGCATGACGTCGTAAGCGACATCTGTTCTCGCAGGGAGCGACAGGAGACGCCACGCGTTTCCCGTCGCGGCAAGACCTCATTCCTTCTCCCATCGGGAGAAGCTGCCCGAAGGGCGGGTGAGGGTGCTCGTGCAGGGCATCCGTCGCTCGCGGTCGATGACGCAATCGTGTCCTTCGCAACGCCAGAAAGCGGCAGAAAAACGATCTTCCTTCTCCCATCGGGAGAAGGTGCCCGAAGGGTGGATAGGGTGCGCGTGTAGGGCATCCGTCGCTCGCGGTCGATGACGCAATCGTGTCCTTCGCAACGCCAGAAAGCGGCAGAAAAACGATCTTCCT